>JAZQTQ010000047.1:0-24167 GCA_045630885.1 Acutalibacteraceae bacterium | reverse complement strand
CCCACACACGACCCGTATCCTTGCCATTTTCGGGCACGGACTCTGGCTGTTATACGGAGTTTTCCACCTGAATTTCGGCACAATTCTCTCAAACGTTGTCTACATTTCCGCCGCAATTATTGGGCTTATTTCCGAGCATAGAGCAAAAAGAAAGCCCAAGTCTTCCGAAGGAGAAAACTAAAATGAAAAGCGTTTTGTTTTTATGCCACGGGAATATTTGCAGAAGCCCGATGGCAGAGTATATTTTTAAAAATATGGCGAAGGGCGAGGATATTTATATAGAATCGAAGGCGGTTTCGCGCGAGGAAATCGGCAACGATATTTATCCTCCCGCAAAGCGCAAGCTGAAGGAAAAAGGTATCCCCTTTTCCCCTCACTCTGCAAGACAGGTAACACGCGAAGATTATGAGAATTTCGATTATATTATCGTTATGGAAAGCTATAATCTGCCTCGTCTTATAAGAATAATCGGCGAAGACAACAAGAAAAAGGTCTCCCGTCTGCTCGATTTTACCGACACCCCCGGCGATATTTCCGACCCTTGGTATAGCGGAGATTTTGAAACCGCTTTCAGAGAAATTACAAGAGGCTGCCAAGCCCTGCTCAAAACAATTAAAAAGATTTAAAAAAATGCACCTTCCAATCAACTTTGGAAAGTGCATTTTATCTTTATTCTTCCTTTAAAGAAACCGATATTCGGCTTATATAGCCTTCCTTTGCGGTAACAACGATTTTGCCCTTTTCAGGGGCTTCATAGATATATTCGGTTTTCTTTTTAGTTTTCTTGATTTCTGTAAAATTCTTCTTGCTAAAGGTATTTAAAAAGGTTGATTCCGAAACCCCGACTCTGATCCAGCTATACCCCAGAACCATATCGAGCTTCATATCATATTTGCTCTCTATTGCCGTTATAAAACAGTTTTCAGCGGTTGTTGGATAATCGGCAAGATTTTTAATATCGAAGGTTAAGGTTCTGTTCAAGGTCGTAAGCTTTACCCCACCCTTATAGGTTTCGTTCGGAAGGATATAATCATCGGTTTTTGCCGCAAGAATCCAGCCGTTTTCTATAAGAACGGAAACGGGAAGGGGCATCGTATAGGTTTTGCCATATAGATAAAAGGTGAAATCCTTGAGTTTAGTTGAAAGCTCCTTCGGGGCTTTATAGGATTTAACGATTTCGGGCACCTCGTCGGAAGCGTTAAGATAGAGCGGGTCGGCAATCGTTTTGGCGTCGATTCTATTTAAGACCCCATTTTTGAAGCCTAATTTTACCTCGCTTTTTTCATCAAAGGAATAAACCATTTCATTCTCTTTTTCGCTCTGAGGCTCGCCAAAAGCCTTAATAATCGACTCTTTTTTTGCGCTCCCAAGCTTCAAGCCTTGAGGCAATTCCGCGATATTTTTTTCGTCGTATTCTGCAACGACTCCACAAACCGCCAAGTCTTCAAGCTTTGCTGTTTCGTTTTTAAAATTAGCAAAATAAATGCCCATTTTTCCGTTTTTCTGCTCAACCTCAAAAACACCATACTGCATCGGCTCAAGACTTTTTTCAGAATCAGATTTTGTGATTTTCCAACCACTTTTTTGAAAATCACTATAATAAATCGGGAAATCTATCGCCTTCCCATTCAAAGCGAAGGTGAAATCGTCCAAATTCTCCGACATTGAATAAAGGCTCTCATCAAGCTTGAAATCAACCTTTTTTGTTGGGGATTTTTGGGGCTGATTCGAGCAGGCGCAAAGGGTTATTGAAAGCGCAATAATCAGCGCCGATATTTTTAAAAAACTCTTCATATTTTTCCTCATATTTATAGACATTTTTTCGTTTTTATGCTATAAATATTATATTACATTGAATGTTATTTTTCAATAGGAGAATGAAAATGCTTGAAAAAAGAAAGATAAACTGCGATTTATGCGTTATCGGCGGCGGTTTTGCGGGAATTGCGGCGGCTATCGTTTCGAAGGAAAATTGTACGCCACACGAGGTTTATTTAAACCATATAAAAGAGTTTCAAACCAAACTTTTAAACGAGGACTGTTTCTTGCCATCCTTTAAAAGAGAGATTTCTGAAGTTTGCAAAAACGCCGAGTTTTCGGGCCCCGATATTTTGAGGAATGGCGAGGCCTATCATTCAATGCGTTGCAACCAAAGGCTTGACAGCCCCCAAATGTCCCTCCTAAAACCCTTTGCAAGAGCTTTAAGGTTTTAGCCGAATCAAACGAGGGAGAAAAAGAACTGCTTTTTATAGAAGAAAATCTGCGCAGGGCTTATCATCTTCCTCTTTCTGAAAAATTCACAAAGCTAACCCTTATTCCACTTTCTTCCTGGGGCGAAACCGATGAAATCCCGATAATTTCATTCGACTTTAAATAACTTTGAAACACTAATTATTTAGTCCTCGATAAGCTTGCTTTTGAGTTTTTCGAGGGCTTTTTTCTCGATTCTTGAAACGTATGACCTCGAAATATGAAGCCGCCTTGCGACCTCTCTTTGAGGCATCGGTTGGAAACCGTTTAAGCCATACCGCATATAAATTATTTTTTGTTCTCTGGGCGTTAGTTCGGTTTTGAGAGCAGACGAAAGACTTTCAAGCTTGAGCTTTAGTTCAATATCCTCGGCAATATCGGTTTCATCGGCAATAATATCGGAAAGAGTTAGATGATTTCCTTCCTTATCCGTTTCGATAGGGTCGCTTATCGGAATATCCTGAGAGGTTTTTTTAAGCGTTCTGAAACACATCAGAATCTCGTTTTCGATGCAACGCGAAGCGTAGGTTGCAAGCTTTATGCCCTTGCCCCCTTTATAAGTCGAAACGCCCTTTATAAGACCTATCGTTCCAACTGAAATTAAATCTTCCGAATCTATTCCGCTTGAATAATATTTTTTAACAATATGCGCCACCAGTCTTAGATTGTGTTCTATAAGAATATCCTTGGCCTTCCTATCCCCACCAAGCATTTTTTCTATATATTCCGCCTCTTTTTGAGGTTTTAAGGGCGGTGGAAACCGTCCTTGAGAATTAACGTTTAATACGAGATACGCAATATGGGAAAAAGCCGATAATAAAAGCTCTATAAACATAAATCCATCACCCACTTTATTTTATTCCCCTCCCCGCTTGACCTATTACTGCAAACAAAAAAGCGACAGTGATTTTTTCACTGTCGCTTAAAATGTTTATTTTTTGTTCTTAAAAACGTTATCGGGAAAAACCGAAGCGTTAATTAAATCCGACGGGTCAACCTCCAAAGCATCGGCTATATTGAAAAACACGTCTAAAGAAAAGGCACGAACAAGACCGGGCGCTTCAATAGCGCTGATGTGCGAGCGACTTACCCCCGCTTTCTCCGCAAGTTTCTCTTGGGACATACCCCTCATTTTTCTTAAAGCAGAAATTGCAATTCCTAATTGAATAAATCTATCTCTGTTTTTAAAATCCACGCTCTTGCTCATACTCTCGCTTCACCTCTTTTATTATTATACTTTTAAACCGCTTTTATTTCCGCCATATTTATAAAGCACTTGACTAATTTATAGAGCAATAGTATAATAAATCAACTATTTTTATTATTATAAGGGGGCGAAACAAATAGACTTATACACTGTTAGTTTTTTCGGGCATCGAAAGGTTGATAATTATTTTTCCGTTTGGGAGCAGATAGAAAAAATAACAAAAACTTTGATAAAGAATAAATATTACGTTGAATTTCTGATAGGTCGCAACGGACAATTTGACGAAATAGTTTCGGGCGCAATAAATAAATCTAAAAAAGAAATCAGAGATGATAATTCATCTCACGTTTTAGTTCTTCCCTATCTTACGGCTGAATACAAAAACAACGTTGAATACTTTGAGGATTTTTATGATATTATCGAAATTTGCGAAGTTTCCTCTTGTGAACATTTTAAAAAAAGCATACGAATCAGAAATCAAGAAATGGTTGACAGAAGCGACTTGGTCGTATTTTATCTTAACAAGAAAGTCGGCGGAGCATATAAAACATATAAATATGCGTTAGAACAAGATAAAAAAATATTAGTCTTAAATATTGATTAGTTTTTATTGAATAAATGGAATTTATATGGTAAAATAGATAAAACGTTTTTTTGAAGGTGAAATTATGAAAATTATAACGCTCGGAACAAGCCACGGAGCGGCGGAAAAAGACCGTTTTTGTTCCTCAACCCTTATTGATATTGGAGGGGCTCTCTATCTTATCGACTGCGGCGCACCGGCTGAAGCCCTTGTCGAAAGGCTAGGCTATTCAACAAAGGACATTAAAGCGGTTTTTATAACACATATGCATGAAGACCACTGCGGCGCACTTTCCGGGATTTATAAAAAATTCTGCGTATACCACCGCGAATATTCCTGCGAAGCCTTCTTCCCCGAAAAAGCAGGTATTGATGCTTTCAAGGTTTGGTTGACGGGGCTTCACTCCAAACCCGACGCTCAGACGTCTTTCCGCTTCAACTTAATAACCGAGGGTGAATTTTATAAAGATGAAAACGTTGTGGTTTCAGCTCAGAGAACCTATCATTTAGGGCAAGACTTTCCTTCATATTCTTTTATGCTCGAAGCCGAGGGAAAACGAATTGTTTTCACAGGCGATATGGGTCATAATTTCAAGGATTTTCCTTCCCATGCAATTAATAATCACTGCGATTTGGTTGTTAGCGAATTTACTCATTTTAACCCACAAGATATTGAATTTGCCGCAAAAAATATAGCGCAAGCCAATGCAGACAGAATAGTTTTCAGCCACGTTCAAAATGGTAAATCAGAGCCGATAATGGAGCATCAGAATCTTTTTTCTTGCCCCATTGAAATCGCAAATGACGGCGACGTTTTTGAGATTTAACAGCAAAAGCCGATTTGAGAAAAGCCTCGAATCGGCTTTCCATTTTAATACACTTGAAAAAATCTACGAAATATGTTAAAATACATTTGATATGATTATTTTAAAATCTAAACCGCGAGGTGAAATTTATTGAAATATTTTATATCAATCACGCTTTCTATCGCTTTGATGACCGCCGCAGTCTTTGGCGGTTGGACATATTATGAAGCAACGACGGCAACCAACTGCGAAATCGGAGAAGAAGCCGAAATAGGCAAAACACAAAAGACCTTCCTTTCTGCAAGCGGAAAGGAAATAACTGTTGAATTTGACCGAGTTGGTTTCGATTATTTCGACGATGCGCTTTTCATCGGGGATTCGAGAACCGTTGGTCTTGGAACCTATTCGCAGCTTCCAAGCGAAACAGAGGCTGATTTTTTCGCTAAAGTCGGGCTTACTGCAGGGCGTGTTTTCAACGTTACAAACAGCGATATGTATGAACAGACGACCCTTCTCGAAAAGCTTAAAACGAGAAGCTACGGCAAGATTTATATAATGTTTGGCGTTAATGAACTTCCCGAAGACCTCGAACAAAATGCGGCAAACTTTTGCACCCTTTTGGAAACTGTTAAAAAATATCAGCCCGATGCGCTGATTTTTATTCAAGCCAATCTTCACGTTGGGAAATATCGCTCCGATTCCTGGGAATTATATAGCAACGAAAGACTTGAACTTTACAACCAGATGATTTCGGCAAACGCCGATTTCGAGAAGGTTTTTTACCTTGATATTAATGAGGTTTATGACGACGAGGAAGGCAATTTGGGGGAAGAATACACCGACGACGACCTCCACCTCAACAGTTATTGCTATGAGCCTTGGGTTGAATATCTGAAAAGCCACGCGATAGTTAAATAGGCTTCAGAAAAATTTAATCCAAACATATTATGAACCCCTCGGTGCAGACCGAGGGGTTGTTTTTTGCCGATAATTTTAGATGTTTATTCTCTTTTTTCCTTTCTTTTTGGCATATTCATAAGTTTTAGCCGCGCCGCCAAAAGCATATCTTATATAACATATCGCATAGTCCGATGAATCCACAAGAAACCTGTTTCTTTTTATTATCGCAGACTTGAAATAATATTTTTCAAAGCCATCGGGATAAAGAATTTCATCAAATAAGTCTTTATTCCTTATATTGAAATTTAAATACGGAATAACCAAAGTGCTTTTTATCTTTGGGTATTCCTTTTTTAATTCAAAAACCATTCTCGCGCATTTCCAATCAAAATCGCCCATTCCGCCCGATAAAAATTCCCTTACTCCCATTTTTATCAAATCTTCGATTTGTCTTTTTAAATTTCCATCATCTATTCCGTAACATTCGCTATGACCTATAAAGGTGCAGACCATCATATAACGCCCTCGCAAAGTTGACCACTATCGCGGACAATATTTTTCTTCATTATAGCATACACTATAAATTGTTGCAACCAATATTGGTCAAACAATCGGGAGGAAATTTATGGAACAGAAAATAAGACGCGATTTGAATATGGGCGATAATTTGAGAAGGCTCAGAGATCTTTCGGGCTTATCTCAAGAAAAGCTATGCGCAGAATTGCAAAGGCGAGGCTGCGATATTGGCCGCTCGACTTATGCAAAATATGAAGCAGGCGAACTGAACATCAGAGCAAGCGTTATCGTTACTTTAAAGAAGATATATAACTGCTCTTATGATGATTTCTTTTTAGGGTTAGATTTATGATAATATTTGATAAGCTTTGGAAAACTATGGAAGATTAGAAATTTTCAACTTATACCCTTAGAGAAAAATGCGGAATTGATAGCAAAACCATTCGTCGCCTAAAAGCAAACGAAAACATCGAAACAAAAACTCTCGATAAGCTTTGCGAAGCGCTCGACTGCAAGCTTGAAGATATTGCTGAGTTTGTTAAGAAATAAAAATTTCTGACCGTTTTTTTGCAAATCGGGCTCGGAGTGTTTTTAAAAATTAATCCAAACATATTATGAACCCCTCGGTGCAGACCGAGGGGTTCGTTTGCTTATTTATTGAAAATTTTCAGACCAATTTCCGTTTTTGAAGATTTCGATTTTCTCGCCCGTTTCGGTTTCGCCAATGATTGAAAGGTCTTCGGTTCCTATCATAAAATCTTCATGCACCATAGATTCATTAACCCCCATTTTTCTGCAATCATCGAGGGTGTATTTATCGTAATCCTTGATGCAATTTGAAAAGCCTTCGCCGAGAGCTAAATGGCAAGCGGCATTTTCATCAAAGAGGGTATTATAAAAAAGCAGGCCGCTGTTTCTTATAGGCGAATCGAAAGGCACGAGGGCGCACTCGCCAAGATAGTGGGAGCCTTCGTCCATTCCGATAAGGGTTTTTAAGGTCTTTTCTCCCTTTTTCGCATAAGAGCTGACCGCCCTGCCCTCCTTAAACTCTATGAAAAATTCATCAATAATTTCTCCACGATAGCAAAGCGGTTTAGATGAATAAACAATCCCTTCCGCTTCCCCTTTTTTAGGGGTTGTGAAAACCTCCTCAGAAGGGATATTAGGGTTAAAGAAATTGCCCGAAAGGGTATATTCCCCGCCGCCCAAGAAAAGCGCTTCGGGCATTAAGCCTATTTTAAAATCGGTTCCGTTTGAGGCTTTATAATGAAGCGTTTTTAAGTTCAGAGAATTTAGCAAATCGCATTTTTTCTTTAAATCTTCGTTATGACGTTTCCAGTTTTCAATCGGATTATCAAGGCTTCTTGAGGTTGAAAGAATTGCTTCCCAAAGGCTTTTTACAGCGTCGGCAATCTCTAAATCGGGGAACATCTTTTTAGCCCATTTTTCTCCCGCAACCGCCGCTATGCACCACTGATATTTATTCTCCATCGCATCTTGAATTGCCTTTAACTTTTTATATCTCGCACGAGAGCGAAGGGCATATTTTTCCCTGTCAACGCCCTCCATTCCATCGGGGTCTTCGGAAAGAAGATAGACCATACAAGGAAGGGTATCTCTGCGATATTCCGCCTTTTTTACCTCCCAATCTTCAACCCTTTCAAGCGTTTCGGCAGAGCGATTATTTATATGAATCTTATCAAGCGGCTGATAATTCCATTCAACGTCAACTCGGTTTGCGCCCTCGCGATAGGCAATTTCAACCAAAGTTTTAACAAATTCGGGTTGGTCAAGGTCGGCTCTTACAACCACGTCCTGTCCCTTCTTTAAATTAATGCCCACCTTTATTATAAGCTCGGCATAATTTTCTAAAATACGTTTATCCATTTTTGTTTTCTCCTATTTGATTTTTCTCGATTCCTCGATTTTCATTATCTTTCTTTCATCGGTTTCGAGATAATCGAGAAGCTTTTCGGGGTCATCAAAAAATTGGCAAAGCTCCATGGTTGCTTTTTCCATAAACCTGCCCTCAACTGCAGAGCGAAGCATCGCCTCGAGGTGGTTATAATATCCCTTTATATTATAGACCGCAATCGGTTTATTATGTCTGCCGAGAGAACGTAGAGTTAAAATCTCGAAAAACTCATCGAAGGTTCCGATTCCGCCCGGTGTTACTATAAAGGCTTCAGATTTTTCCTCCATAATTTTCTTTCTCTCTCGCATAGTTTCGGTTGAAATAAACTCGGTACAATCCTTAAAATAAACGTCCAGAGAATCAAAAAAGGTTGGGGCGATTCCGATGATTTCACCCCTCTGTTTATGAGCGCCTCTTGCAACTGCGCCCATCATTCCGTTTTTTCCGCCGCCAAAAACGAGCGCATGGCCTCTTTTTGCCATAGCTTCGCCTAGTTCTTCGGTTTTTAAAACTATTTCGTTATCTATTTCTGTGCTTGCCGCACCGTAAACGCAAATTTTCATAAATTTTGCTCCTTAATATCCATTTCTTTTCCGCCAAGCTGAGCCCTGACAAGGTTTTAGCCCACGTATTCGAGTTTAAGCGAAAAGAATGGGGTTTCGGGGTTTTCGATAAGCCTTAAAAATATCTTATCTCCTTGCCAAATCGGAAGATTATATATCTCTTTTTTATCTATCCAATGAAGCTCGCCTTCTGAACAATCGCCCTTTATTTCTCCCGAAAATTTATATGCCGAAAAGATATACATATATTCGGTTTCCCATTTATCGCTGACAAAGGTTACTATTCCTCGAAGCCTATAGTCCTCCAAAATGAGTCCCGTTTCTTCTTTCGTTTCCCTTTTAGCACATTCTTCGGGGCTTTCGTTTGGCTCAAATTTTCCGCCCGGCGCCACCCATTTATTTTCATTAACGTCATTCTTTTTCTTGTTTCGGCGCATCATAAGATACTTGCCTTCGGATTCTATATGAATCAGGGTGGAATTTTTCATATTTTGCTCCTTTTAACTAAAATCAAAGACCGCTTTATCTCCTTCAAGCTTTAAGGTTGCATCAAAAGGCTTGCCGTTTTTGGAAATAAATCCTCTTATTTTTGCGGTTTTTCCGCTTTCCAAAAGCATTCGGGCATTAGAAATCGAAATAACTCTTTTGCAAATAGTTCCGCTTATTTTGAATTTACAGCCTTCCTTATATCCCATACAGCCGTAGCCGTATCTACCCTTCAAAACCTCTTTTCCGCAAAGGGGACAAATGCCGACCTTATCGCCATAAAAACCGTTATCGGTATCGGTTTCGGGCGGAAGACTCCGCTTCTCGAAAACCTCCTCAATCTCTCGCTTGGCAATATCGACGCTGTTTTCAACCGTCATATCTCCTCGAAATACCGATTTGAGCGCCTTTCCGACCGTACTGGTTTTATATTTATCCATAGATATGTTCATATTTATCAGGGATTCTATTAAGTATTCTCCGCCGGGAAGAATTTTATAAACGTCTTTTTTAAGCTCAATATATTGGCTGCTTATTGCATTATCAATAATTCCCGTTCTTGTGGCTTCCGTTCCGAGTTCGAGACCCTCAAACATTGCGCGATAATCCTCAGAATCGTCCTCAATTCCTTCTTCCTCGCGTTCTTTTGCCGCCGCTTTTTCCTCTTTGAAGGGGTTTTTGAGGTAGTTATTCAAGGTTTCGATAGTGTAGTGCTTAGGGGGAGTGGTTTCCTTTTCTTTAGGCTCGAATTTATGGTTGACCTCGTCGCCAATCTCTAACGCGGGGAGAATTTTATCCGATTTATTATAGTCGTCGTATTTCGTCCAACCCTTTTCGAGAATAACCGTTCCCTTTAAGATAAATTCCTCGTAGTCGCCAACCTTTATCTTAATTTCGCTCTTTTGGGCAATACATTCTTCTGCGCAAAAAACTGCAACGAATCTTCTCAAAATTGCGCTATAAACCTTAAACTCATCTTCCGACAAACGGTTTTTATCGGGGATTTTATAGGTTGGCGTTAGCGCTGAATGAGATTCGATTTTTTTATCATCGAAAATTGTTTTCTTATCCTTGAAAACAACGGGATAGCCTAGTTTCGACACCGCCGCCAAAATCTCTTTAACCTTATCCTTTTCGGCGGTTGCAAGATATTCGGAATTGGTTCTGGGATAGGTTACGTAGCCTTCCTCATAAAGCTTTTGAACGATTTTTAAAGACTCGTCCATCGGCATTTTGTATTTTTTTCCGAGCATATTCTGAAGCTTGGAAAGAGAATATAATTTTCCGGGATTCAAAGCATCTTTTTTGCTCTTTTTATCGGTTACTATAGCCTTAGCTTCGTTATATTTACTGCAAAGCGCAAGCGCCTTGTTTTTTTCATTTTTGGAGAATTTCTGCTTGCTCGCAAGTTCAACTACAGCGCCGTTTGTTTCCTCGGCGCTCAAAGGAGAATAATAGATTTCGGGGACGAAATTTCTTATCGCCATATCCCTATCGTAAATCGCCTTAACTATCGGAACGATAACCCTTCCAACACGAAGAAGAACCCCCGATTTGAGGGTTGCATAACGGGTTAAATTAACGCCATAAAGCCAATCGATATAGGTTCTGGCAAAGCCTTCGGCGGCCAGATTTTCATATTCCGTTTCTTCCTTCATTTCGCCGAGCGCTTTATTAACCGTTTTTGGAGTTTGGTCGGGAAGCCAAAGCCTATAAAAGGGTTTTTCGCTTTTCAGAGCATTCATAACGCAAAGACGAACGATAATTTCGCCCTCTCTGTCCGAGTCGCCTGCATTTACTATTTTTTCAACGTCTGCTCTATTGCAAAGGTCGGAAATGATTCCGAATTGACGCTCGACTCCGCTATCAACCTTTCCGCTTTTATCCCTTTTAAGCTTGAATCTGAACTCATTCGGGAAACAGGGGATATTCTCCATTGACCAACGTCCCGATGAGGTTGCGCCCGTATAATCTTCAATATCGCAAAGAGAAAACAGATGTCCGAAAGCCCAAGAAACGATATATCCGTTTCCTTCAAAATATCCGTTTTTCTTCTGCATAGTTCCGCCTATTCCCGCAACGATATTCCGCGCAAGGCTTGGCTTTTCAGCAATTATCAAAACCATAATCTGTTTTCTCCTTTCTTAATTTTTTGATATGATTTATCTATATTTTCTTGTCCTTTTAATCTTAAAGCTATCGGAATCTCCCTGAGTTCTTGCTTTTTTGATATCTTTTATAATCGAAATCGAAAGCAAAACGATAACAACAACTCCGAGAACTGAAACCAAGAAGGCGAGAATTGCATAAAAATATGCGAGAGCATCTCCTTCTTTTATTGATGAAATCAATCCCTTATTATCCTCAATTTGCAAGGAATCGAGAACGTTTCTGACCGTTTTATATTCCTCATCGCCAAGTTCTTTTTGGCTTCCATAATAATTAAGAACGTAGTATTTCCCGTTTTTTATGGTTACGTATTGGAGAGAAACGTATTCTTCCCTTTCGGACGAGGGATGGAAAAGCTCATAAAAACTTTCTTTTTCCTTGTTTTTAACCGTTACACCGGTATATCCCTTCAAACCCAGCTTTTGAGCGAGAGTTGCAAAACTTGTTTCGCTGAATTCAGAAAGATTACCAATTTCTTCCGAAAGGTCGGTTGAATAAGCAGAAAGCGTGAACTGCATACTATTGCTTTCATCTGCGGCAAAATAGCAGACGTTTCCTTCATGCAAAAAAGCGATAAAGGAATCGTTTGAATAGCCGAGATTTTCGATAAATTCCACGTTATCCGAAACCGTATCCTCGCTGATAACAACGTAATTTTCGGGAAAGGTTATGCTGATTTCGTCCTTTTTTTGGGATAGGAATATCGCCGCTATTGCGCCAAAAACAATCACTGCGAAAATCGAGATTATAATTATAATCTTCGCCTTTAGTTTCATTTCCCTTAACTTCCTTTTAAATAGATTAGTTTATGTTGTTTTGCCTTTTTGCGGCAGTCAAAGTATTTTGCATTAAGGTTGCGATGGTCATAGGGCCAACTCCACCCGGAACGGGAGTTATAGCCGAACATTTGGGCTGGAGCGCATTAAAATCAACGTCGCCACAAAGTTTTCCGTCGAGTCTGTTCATTCCGACGTCGATAACGACTGCGCCTTCCTTCACCATATCTTCGGTTACGAAATTCGCTCTGCCAACCGCCGCAACGAGAATATCGGCTTCTCGGCAGATTTCTTTAAGATTTTTAGTTCTGCTGTGGCAGATGGTTACGGTGGCGTTGCTATGAAGCAAAAGCATTGACATCGGTTTTCCAACGATGTTTGAACGACCGATAACAACGGCGTGTTTTCCTTCGGGGTTGATGCCCTCGTATTTTAACATTTCCATAACGCCCGCAGGAGTACAGGGAAGGAAATCAAAATCGCCTATCATTATTTTTCCAACGTTGACGGGATGAAATGCGTCAACGTCTTTTTCATATTTTATGGAATTTATAACCACAGCTTCATCGAGATGCTTCGGCAAGGGCAACTGACACAAGATTCCGTTTATTTTATCATCGGAATTAAGCTCCTCGATGACCGCCAAAAGCTCCTCTTGGGTTGTGCTTTCGGGGAGTTCTATTTTTCTGCTGTAAAATCCAACCGCCTCGCAAGCGAGTTCTTTATTTCTAACGTAGACCTGCGATGCGGGGTCTTCGCCAACAATGATAACGGCAAGACCGGGGGTTACTCCCTGTTTTTTGAGTTCTGCAACTTCGTTTGCAACTCTGTCTTTAACCGCTTTTGATATTTCTTTTCCGTTTATAAGCTTAGCCATCTGTTTCTTCCTCTTTTTCTTCGGGTTCTTCGATTTTTTCTTCCTCGTTTTCCTCTGATTCTTCCAAAATTTCTTCAGAGGTTTCCTCTGTTTCTAAGTAAATTTCGCCTTCCTCTACTATGGGCGTATATTCCACTTCATCGTTCATTTTTCTTTTTGCGCGAGAGAAAAGAACTATTAATAAAACAAGACAAATTGCCGCAATAAAGAAGGAAAGCACCTGAGAAATTCTGAGGCTTCCGAGCATAAGGCTATCGGTTCTTATACCCTCGATAAAGCCTCTGCCGACGCCATAAATAACACCATAGCTTAAAATAAGCTGGCCTTTAAACTTTCTTCTGGTTAGCATATAATTAAGTATTAAAAATCCTATCGTGCAAAGGATAAACTCATATAAAAAACAAGGGTGAACGGGCAAGGTTGGGTCAAAGCCGTCCTCTAAAACCGACATTCCGTTTGAAAGGGTGCTATGCGACGAGCCTTCGGAATACATTCCCCAAGGAAGGTCTGTATTCGTTCCAAAGGCTTCCTGATTAAAGAAATTTCCCCATCTGCCTATTGCCTGACCTATAAAAAGTCCGGGGGCAACGAGGTCGATTGTGTCGAGCAGATTGAATTTTCTGACCTTGCAAGAGATTATTGCGCCTATCATAGCGCCGATTATTCCGCCATAAATAGCCAGACCTCCGTCGTGGAAATTAAAGAAATCGGCAAAGGTTAAATTATCCGAAAAGATAATATAATAAGCTCTTGTGCAGATAATTGCGATAGGGGTTGTTATAATAACTCCGTCCAGAAGCTTATCCGTGCTGATTCCTAAATGTTTCGCCCTGTTCATTCCGTAAATAAAGGCGAGAAGGAAGCCTAAAGCTATTAAAATACCATACCAATAAACGTCCCAGCCTTTTTCTCCTATCGGGAGAGTGAATGCGACGGGGTCGATATAAAAATCCAAACCAAACATACTAACTGACGTCATTTTTTATTCTCCTTTCACAACCGACAAGGCCATATTTTCTTCCTTGAAAAGTTCCAAACATTTTTCAACGTCGTCCGGGGAAACGTTTCTCAATGCTTCTATTTCCTCATAAGCGCCGTTTCCGCTAACCGCAGAAGAAACGAGTCTGGAAGCAATCGACTGAACGTTATCAAAGCTCATAACCGCTTCGCCGTATTTTGCGCGCTTAATAATCTCGAAAAGCTCCTTATCGATTCCGTTTTTCCTCATATTTTCGGCCTCTTTAAGAACCTCCTCGGAAATTCTCTTGCCCTGATTTCCCTCGCCTCCGATAAGAACGCAGGCAACATCACGAGTAACAAAATATTCCGTTTCGGGCTCCTTGCCGATAAGACCTTCTTCCATCAGCCTTTTATACAAAGAAGATGCCTTCGAGCAAAGCATTTCAAGAAGAATTTCCATGCTTACCGCCCTTAAATCGGAAACGTAGCCATCGGCTTCGTCCTTAAAGCCTATCATAAAAACTTCTTGAGAAACTGCGAGTTTACACTCGGTGTAGCTTTCCAAAATCTCTTTTGGTTCGTCTGCCTTTTTGCGCTTAATGCTAACACATTCGCGCGGCTTTAATTTTTTATCTATTAATTCTAAAATCTTTTCTTCATCGAAATCTCCAACGATAACCAAGAACATATTATCGGGGTTATAGAAGGTGTTATAACATTCATAAAGGAGTTTATCATCGATATGCGAAATAGATTCAACCGTTCCCGCAATATCAATTCTAACGGGGTTTTTATGATACAACGCCTTTAAAAGATTGAACATAACGCGCCAATCGGGGCTATCGTCATACATAACGATTTCCTGACCGATGATTCCCTGCTCCTTTTGGACCGTTTCCTTTGTGAAATAAGGAGAAGAAACGAAGCCTAACAAAATCTCAAGATTTTCTTCAAACCTTTCGGAGCAACCGAACAGATAACAGGTTTTATCGAAGCTCGTATAAGCATTTGCATAAGCGCCTGTTTTAGAAAAAAGCTCAAAAGCATCTAATTCCTCCGATTCAAACAACTTATGCTCCAAAAAATGAGCAATACCTTCGGGAACAGAAACCATTTCTCCGCCGTTTTTTGAAAAATCCGTATCCAAAGAACCATAGGCTGTTCCGTAAATCGCATAATAGGAGCTAAAGCCTTTCTTCGGGGCGAGATAAATACGAAGGCCTGACGGGTGTCGAACAAGGCTATATTCTTCATTTAAAACACTATCTCTGATTCTTTCTATCATGCCTTTTCCTCCCCCATTAATAAATAAACTGCCAACAACTTAACGCCCTTCGCCAGATTGATTACGTCTTCACGGGTAACCGTTTTTATAAGCTCGGCAAATTCTTTCGGACTCAACGGCGACTCATCAAACATTCTTGAGCCATACCAAATATCCTCGGTTGAAATTTTATCGGCAGAGGAATTTAACGATTCACAAATGCTGAGAATTGAGGATTTCAGGGTTTCGTCCTCGAAATTGCCCCTCTTTATATCCTCTAACTGCTCTAAAATTGCCTCTTTTGCCTTCTCTGCGTTTTCATCGTTTACGCCCGATTCAACCTCCATAAGTCCCTTTATTCTATAAGTTCTTGCCGAACAATAATAGCAAAGACTCATCTTTTCTCTGACAACAGAAAACAGTTTAGAATATGGGCCTCCTCCAAAAATATCTCCCAGAACAGTTATTGCGGCGGTTTCTCTGTCCCCACCCTTTATGGGAAGTTTAAAGCCCATAGTAAGCTTGCCTTGGGTGATATTCATTCGCTCAATTTCGGTTTTTACTTCCCTGTTTTCGGCAATTTCTTGCGAAATAAAAGAATGTCTTTCGGTATTCTTAAATGCTTGAAGAAATTTATTTATCGCTTCATCGGGACGCTCAGGGGCGGTTATAGTGATTCTGATTTTAGCCTCATTTATAAGCCTTAAATAGGCTTTATAAAGACTTTCTGCGCTAGCCTCGTCTATTTTGTTTTTATAGCCATAAGGGGAAATTCCGTAGCCCTCTTTGGAAAAAATAACCTCCTCCAAACGCTCCTTGGCAAAAATACGCTTATCGTTAAGCCTTGAACCTATCTTCTCTTTCCAGATGCGTTTTGTTCTCTCAACGTCGGAAACTGAAAAAGCGTTATTTTCAATCTTCGGCTCGAAAATAATTCCGAAAAGAATCTCAATAATACGGGAAAATGGCTTATCGTCGATTCCGAAATCATCTGAAATCGACCTCGCAAAAAAGGTTATAACCTGATTATCGCCATTCTTCTCAAACCCAACCGAAATTTCGGCGCCATATAGCCTTTTTAGTTCTCTTTCCAAACGTTCAGGCTCAGGATATGCCTTTGAGCAACCCGAAATAAGTTCTGCCGCCATTGCGTTTTCGGTTACGGTTTCGGCTTCTAAGGGCAGCATAAAACGAACGCTCATAAGCCTCGACTTAAATCTTTTGTTTTCTATAAAGCAGGCGGATACACCGTCATTTATTTTAATAACTTGCATCGTTTTCCTCCGAATATATTTATACAAAATAATTATACCACAAAATTTTCTAAAACACCACTAGAAATTGATAATTTTTTGCATATATTTTACCTGTTTTGGAAATAATATCTCAAAACGCTCAAAAGGAGAGAGAAATATGCAATTAACCTCCGATATTACCGCCAATACGGAAATTATCGACAAGGTTTTATGCCCTCAGAAAAGTTTCGATATAATAAGGCGAGATTTTATCGTTGCCGAACGAATGGCTACCCTTTATTTCGTTGACGGTTTTATAAAGGACGAAATGTTCGAAAAGGTTATGGAGTTTCTTTTTAAAATCACACCCGACCAACTTGAAGGCATAAATACTATGAAAGATTATATGCTGACTCTGATGCCATACGTCGAGGTTGGGCACGAATCAGAATCGAGCCTTGTTATAACTCAGATTCTGTCGGGCCCCGCCGTTTTGCTGATTGACGGAATCGCCGATGCTCTTATAATCGACGTTCGCCAATATCCCGTTCGCTCTATTGAACAACCCGAAAAGGATCGTTCTTTAAGAGGAAGCCGAGATGGTTTCGTTGAAACGCTGATTTTTAACACCTGTATGCTTAGAAGAAGGGTTCGGGATCCCCGTCTTCGCATGGAATATCTTCAAATAGGCGAATCTTCGAAGGTTGACCTTTGCATAAGTTATCTTGAAGGAAAAGCGGACGAAAAACTAGTTAAACGGCTTCGTCAAAGGCTAAAATCAATCGACCTTGAGGGAATCTCGATGACCGCAGAGGCGATTTCGGAAAAACTGATTCCAACCTCCTTTTTTAATCCCTTTCCGAAGGTTCGTTTCTCCGAGCGTCCCGACTACACCTCCGCCTGTCTTATCGAAGGCAAGGTTGCGCTTTTTATGGATAATTCGCCGCTCGTTATGATTTTTCCAACAAGCTTTGTTGATTTTATGAAGGAAACCGACGACTACTATTTCCCTCCCTTGACGGGAAGCTACGTCAGAACGATTCGCCTTATAATTTCTATATTCACCGTTATTTTAACCCCTTTAACCCTTTTGCTTTTAAATAATACCGCTTATCTACCGGAATTTCTCGATTTTCTCAGGCCGAAAGAAGCGGCGGCGCTCCCGATTTTCGTTCAGTTTTTGCTTTTAGAAATCATAATCGACGGACTTCGTCTGGCTTCTTTAAACACCCCCGACAGTCAATCAAACTCTCTGGGTATTATAGGCGGTCTTTTGCTTTCGGAATTTGCGGTTAATGCAGGTTGGTTTGTTCCCGAAGCTATAATTTATATGGCGTTTGTGGCAATAGCCAGTTATTCTCAGCCGAGCTTTGAAATGGGCTACGCTATGAAATTCGTTAGAATTTTCACTCTTATTTTAACTCAACTCTTAGGTATCTACGGCTTCTTCGGAGGTTTTGCGATCGGTTTTTTAACTATGGCTTTTTCAAAAACTCTTTCGGGAAACAGTTACCTTTATCCCCTTATCCCCTTCGTTCCAAAAGAACTTATAAAGCTTTTTATAAGACCGAAAATCAAAAAATGAAAATCAATAAACAAAAATTAAGCGATGGCAGGATTTCCCACCATCGCTTTGATTTTAATTTAAAAATTAATATTCGTCTTCGTTGTAGATTTCTTCTTCCTCGTATTCGTAGTAGTTCTCTTCTTCCTCGTCTTCATAATAGTTGTAGGAAGTATAAGCGCTTGCATAATAATAAGAAATTCCGGAAAGCCCTGCAACTACGATATCTCCATCATCATCAATAATGGAATAGGCCTTTCTATCTGTAGAAACGATTGCATATCCATCGTCATAGAAGTTGCTGGCCTCTGAATAAATAGGATTGATAACCCATTCGCCATCATCGTCGATAAAGCCATATTTTCCGTTCATTCTTGCTTTTGCTAAATCTCCGCTGAAAGAATAAATATCATCAAACATCGGGTTTATAGCCCATTCGCCATTATCATCGATGAAGCCATATTTATCCCCGTCCATAGATGCAACAGCCAAGCCATCTTGGAAGGAATCTGCTTCTTCAAACATAGGATTGATTTCCCATTCGCCGTCATCATCGATATAGCCCCATTTATCTCCATCCATAGTAGCAGGAGCTAAGCCCTCAGAGAAGTATCCTATTTCATCGAAGGTTGGAGATACTTCCCATTCGCCGTCATCGTCGATAAGACCATATTTTCCATTCATTTCTGCAACGCAAACGCCGCTTTCGAAATAACCTTCTAAGCCGCTGTAAAGTCTATCAAACTGAGCGTTGATTTCCCAATCGCCATTGTCATCGATAACGCCGTATTTTCCGCCCATTTCAACAATTGAAATGCCATCAACAAAACCATAGATAGCATCAAACATTGGGTTTATGAGCCAATCGCCGTCTGTGTCGATAACGCCATATTTTCCGCCCGATTCAACCAATGCCATTCCGTTTTTATCAAAAAAGCTGGCAGAACCATATTGAGGTTTGATTTCCCAATCGCCATCGTCATCAATAAAGCCCCAAATATCATTCATCTCAACTGCGGCAAGACCTTGAGAGAAGCCTAACGCAGTTTCATATTGAGGATTTATAACCCAATCGCCATCGTTATCGATATAGCCATATTTTCCGCCGGATCTAACAAGAGCCAAGCCATCCGAAAAGGTTGAAGCCGACTGATATTGAGGTTTTATAACCCAATCGCCGTCGTTATCAACATATCCCCAAGCGTCGCCCTGCTTTGCAGGAACGAGGCCCTCGTTGAAAAGGTTGTTTTCTTCTTTATCGCTTCCTGAGAAAATGCTGAATACAGCAACAAACACCACGATTATAGCAACCGCTGCTGCAACTATCGGAATAAGACCTTTGATATTAAATTTCGAAGAAGCTGCTTCGCCTTCGACTACGGGAGCAGTTGCAGGCGCTTCGTTCACAACGGGAGCCTCAACAACAGGTGCCGCTTCAACAACGGGCGCTGCCTCAACAACGGGTGCTGCTTCAACAACAGGCGCTGCCTCAACAACGGGTGCTGCTTCAACAACGGGAGGTTCTTCAACCTTTGCTCCGCAGGCAGTACAAAATTTTGCGTCAGCATCAAGCTGACTTCCGCAAGAAGTACAGAATTTTTTGTTTGTGTTTTCCATTCATTATCCCCTTCTCTTTTTAAAAAGTAAACAAGCAAAGCCTGCTATTTAACTAAACAAATAATTTCCGTTCAGTTATACATATATTATATAAGATTTTTTTGTAAAAGTCAATCGCAAAAGGCCCTTTATGATACCTTTTTTGACATTATTCGCAGAACAAGCCATAATACGAGACAAAAGGCGAAAATTCCCACAAGAGATCCGCAAGCATCAATAAAAACGTCTAAAATTCTGCACGCGCGACCGGGAACGAAAATCTGATGAATTTCATCGGTTATTGCATACCCTGTAGAGCACAAAAAGGCAAAAGAAATCTTCTTAAAATTTTTAATTTCAAAATGCCAAAAATAAAGAGAGACAGCGCTTCCAAGCAACAAAAATTCTGAAAAATGCCCAAGTTTTCTGATAATAACGGTTAAAATCCCAACGTTTTCCTTCGTATGCTCGATGTTAAGAGCGTTCATAACCACCTCAACAACACCACCGCTGGTTTGGTCTGAAACGTCTGCCGTCTGGGCGGAAAAGATGAAAATTCCAACCATAATCGCAAGGCAAAAGCAGAAGGATAATCGCCTCGTTGCTACAGTTCCGATTTTTTTAATCATGCTTATTTAGTTTATGACGAGAGCCATCGGGTTCTTGAACGACGATGCTGTCAAGTTGACTTGTAAGGCTTCTTTTAAAGGACTCAATATATTCCTTCCTCAAAACCTTTTGTTCCTCAGCTTCTTCGGGGGTTAATCCCTCCGATTTTTGCTTTTTCGCAAGCTCATTTATGCGCTTGATTCTTTCTTCAGTCATAGTTTTTCTTCCATTCTTAAATAAAATTATATTTTAATTATATATTATTCTGCTATATTTTGCAATTCTTTTTTTGATTTAAGTTGAAAATGCGAATAAAATAGAGTAAAATAAAGAGAGCTAAAAAAAGGGGGCGGTATTTTGAAAAAAATCATTTCGATATTTTTGGCTTTTTCTATTATTTTATGCCTTTCCGCCTGCAAAAACAACTCCCAAGAAAAATCAACTCGTTCGGGAATTTTTTTCGATACGCTTATAAAACTAACCGTTTTTGGTAGTGATGACGGGCTTCTTGATACCTGTTTTGAACTGGCAAGAGATTACGACAAGCTTTTATCAAAAGATTCAGAAACAAGCGACGTTTACCGCCTTAATAATGCGGGCGGCAAAGAAATAAAAATCGATAAAAAAACCGCCGAAATCATCGAGGACGCTTTGAAATACGAAGCTCTGAGCGATGGGAAATTTTCCCCACTTCTGGGCTCAGTTACAGAGCTTTGGGGCTTTGGGAAAGAGAATGCCGGCCTTCCGAAGGACGAGGAATTAAAGAATGCTCTCGCTTCGGCTAAAAACGGAAAAATAATTCTCGAAAACACCCGTGCAAGGCTGACTAACGGCGCAAAAATTGATCTGGGCGCATTCGCTAAAGGCTTTATTGCCGATAAACTTTATGAAATTTATAAAGAGAAAAACAAAAGCGGAATCATCGACCTTGGCGGAAATATTTTAACGGTTGGCGAAAAGGAAAACGGGGAGCCGTTCTCGGTTGGCATAAAAGACCCCGAAAGCCCTGAAAACACAAAATTCACTATTTATTGCGGCGAAACTTCGGTTGTAACAAGCGGCGTTTATGAGCGCAATTTCACGCAAAACGGCAAGTTTTATCATCACATTTTAAACCCCGAAACAGGTTTTCCCGCAAGCACAGGTCTTTTATCCGTTACCGTTATTTCCAAAAACTCAGCTCTTGCCGATGCGTTTTCAACCGCGCTTTTCTGTCTTGGAGAAACCAAAGGTCTAAAACTTTTAGCAGATTTCTCTAACGTTGAAGCTGTATTTATCCTCGAAAACGGAGAGACAGTTTTATCCGACGGACTTAAACTAAACGGCGATAAAATAAGCCTTAAATAGCTTTAAATCTGCGATTTATTTCGCTTAATACCTTCTTTTTGTTTGCCGACCATAAGGGCGCAATAAGGTTCTTTTTCGCACCGTCGCCCGTCAATCTGTGGATAACGGTTGTTTTTGGGATAAGCGCTAAGGCGGAATCGAGAATATCGAGATATTCTTCCATAGTTAAAACCTCAAAATCGCCTTTTTTATACATTTCTGCAAGCCTTGTTCCCTCCAGCACGTGAAGAAGCTGAAGTTTTATTCCGTCTGCGCCTTTTTGAACGGCATAGCGAATCGTTTTCAGCATATCATCTTTGCTTTCGAAAGGAAGCCCCAGAATTATATGCAAAACGATTTCGATGCCCTCTTTTTTCAAAATTTCAATAGCATTATCGAATTCCGCAAGTTCAGAGCATCTGTTTATAAGCTCGGAGGTTTTGGGATTCACAGTTTGTAGCCCCAATTCAACCATAAGGGGCTTTATTTTTTTAACCTCTCTTAAAACTTCCATAATTTCCGCCCCTAGGCAATCGGGTCTTGTTGCAACAGATACCGCAACCACCGATTCATCATTAGCGGCGCCAATCAGGGCGTTTTTAATTTTGTCTAAATTACCGTGGGTCGAGGTGAAAGAACCGAAATATGCGATATATTTTCCATTCTTTATCTTCTTTTCAACTAATTTTTTAGCGTTTTCTATCTGCTCTGATACAGGAATATCGCATTTTTGAGAAAAATCTGAAGACCCATTAGAACAAAAAATGCAACCGCCAACGCCCCTCGTCCCGTCCCGATTCGGGCAAGAATCCGAGCAAGATAACGAAATTTTATAAACCTTGCAACCGAATTTCTGCTTTAAATACGAGCCAAAAGACCTATATTCACGCATATTCAAGCACCCACGCTTTCGAGCTCTTTTTCAACCTCTTTAACGAGTCGGGCTAAATATTCAAGGCTTGAAGAATGAAGCGAAATATCGGAATCCTTCTGCTCAAGAGCGGCGCAATAAGCCTCGGCAAAATCGAGCTCCGCCAGAGCCGAAGCCCTTGCGATATCCATATCGTCGCCCGAAAATTTAAGTTCACCCAGAATTCCATCGTATAGCTTCAAAATTCTATACAAGCTCTTTTTAATAAAATCAGTTGAAGATTGTCTTAATTTTTCATCATCGAGCCTTTCAGAAAGAAGCATAATCGTTTCGAGGGTTCTAACAAGACTTCTCTGCCTTTGAGCAGAAGCAGTTCGGGCATTTTTAGTTGTTGAATGTCCCAAGAGATAATCGGTTGTAACGCCATAATAATCAGCAAGCTTCACTAAAAAATCCAAACTGCACTCTCTGATACCCTTTTCATAATGGGAAAGGAGCGCTTGGGAAATTCCCAATTCCAACGCGGCTTGCTTTTGGGAAATACCGCGTCTTTTTCTGGTTTCGGATAATATCTGATTTAATTTATTCTTCGGCATTTTTTAATTATCCCCCTTGTTTTTTGTTTAAATTTATAGTATTATTATATCAAATAAATCTACCGATTTCTACTAGCAAAATATACAAATTGTATTTTTTGGAGGAAAATTTCTTGAAAAGTTTACAAATTCATTTCATAAGACACGGCGAAACCTCTGCCAATATCAGCGGATTATATATTGGAAAAACCGATTTGAGCATAACTATGGAAAGCGCCGACGAACTCGAAAAAAATGCGCAAGAGGGCGTTTATCCCTTTGCGCAACGCGTTTATTCGAGCAATTTGAGAAGAGCTATGCAGTCTGCGGTTTTGATGTTTCCATCGCAGGAAATAGTTCCCGTTGAAAATCTTTCGGAATATAATTTCGGAGATTTTGAGGGTAAAAGCGCTCTCGAACTTGAAGACAAGGACGAATATAAGGCCTGGATAGGCGGAAAATTGCCTGCACCGCCAAATGGCGAAACAAACAAAGATTTCACAATCAGAGTCTGCGTTGGGCTTCGCCAAATTGTTGAAGATATGCTTTCGAGCAATATTACTTCGGCGGCAGTTGTTACCCACGGCGGAGTTATTATGACTCTTTTTGATGCCTGCGCTATGCCAAGACGAGAAAAATTCGAATGGATAACCGATGCAGGGCATGGTTTTTCCGCAAGAATCACCCCTTCGCTCTATCATTCCAGCGGAATTATTGAAATTTTTGATGCGTTTTAATTTGTGGTTTAGATTTTAAAAGAACTTTTTAAACACGGGCGATTAATTTTCGCCCGTGTTTTTGTTTTTTGCGCTTTATAGTCGGTTTGGTTTTTTTGGAAATTACATTGTCTGACATCAAAAAAACAGCTCCCATCATTTTGATGGGAGCCGATTTTATTAAGTGCTTTTTAGTTTTGCGAAACTTTAGGGTTTCGAAATCTAACGTCTTAAATTAAAGATCGTCGATTCCGCTTCCCTGTTGCATTCCGCCTGTTGCACCGCCTGCTGAACCGCCTTCAGAAGGAGATTCAATCTCATAAGAGGTGGTAACTAATTCGCAATACTCGGAGAGCTGAATGTTTATAAGCTCTGCTTCGGGTTTTTTATAACTTTTCATTACT
>JAZQTQ010000046.1:0-14102 GCA_045630885.1 Acutalibacteraceae bacterium | reverse complement strand
TCGGCTCCCCTTGAAAAAGGGGAGCTGTTTTTGTTGAAAAATGAATAATTAAAGGGATAATAATTTAAAGGGACAAAAATTAAAAAGAAGAAAGAAAACTTAAAGGGATACAATAAAAAAGCAGGACAACTCAAAGGTACAAAAAAGTGGCGCCCCCCATATGGAGGGCGCCACAAATGATACCAACATTTTTCCAAAAGGTTTATTCTTTCGGTTTGCGTTTTTATTTGTTAGTTGTTTCAAATTGGGGAACGTATTCATCATATTCCCTTTGTTCCTTTCTCGTGCGCCTTTTTTCGGGCTTTTCGAGGGAGGAGTTTTCGCTTTTATAAAGCTGTGGAAAGATTCCGCAAGCCTTGCAAGGAGCAATCAGGTTATTTTCATTTCTGCAGAAAGGACAAATCCAACGATTGCCTTTAAAAAACGGAACCGAAGCGTTTGAATATTTTTGGAATCTACTGTTTCTTATGAGCTTTCTCAAAAAATATCCGCCGATAACCGCAATCAGAATACAGGCGAGCAAAATCGCATAAAGCCAGGTATTCGAGCCTTCCGCACCCGAAATATCATCGCCAAAAACGATGCAATAAAAGAGCAGGTAAGCGGGGAAAAAGGGGATAACAAAGATTCCGTATTCCCAGAGTGCTTTCAAGAAAACCGAAAGAGGTTTTCCGCTTTTAGATTTTCGGAAATAGGCGTCGTAACGTTTTTTATCTGATTTTGTGTTTAAAGAAACAGTTTTTTTCATATTAATTTTCCTTCCTTGAGGGAAATTATCAGTCGATGTTGCAAATAACGGTGAGGTCGGGGTGGAGCTGCAAGATAGAAGCGGGAACTTCGGGAGTTATCGAGCCGAAGAAAGCCTTTTCAACAATCTCCTTCTTGTCTTTTCCGTTTGCGATAAGCAAAATTTTTCTTGCGTTCATAATGGATTTAATACCCATTGTTATAGCTTTTGTCGGAACTTCGGAAATATCTTTAAAGAATCTTGCGTTAGCATTTATAGTTGATTCCTTGAGGTCAACAGCGTGGGTGTATTTTATAAATTCGTCGGTAGGCTCGTTGAAGCCGATATGACCGTTATGACCGATGCCGAGAAGCTGAATATCGATTCCGCCAAGACTTTTTATAAGCTTTTCATAGCGCTCACATTCAGCATCAATATCCTCTGCCATACCGTTTGGAACGTTTGTTCTTTCGGGCGAAACGTTAATATGATTGAAAAGGTTGTTATTCATAAAATAGCGGTAGCTCTGGTCGTTTTCGGGGGAAAGACCAACGTATTCGTCGAGATTAACCGTTGAAATATGTGAAAAATCAAGGTCTCCCTTTTTGTGCCATTTAACGAGCTGTTCATAAGTGCCGATAGGGGTCGAACCTGTTGCAAGACCCAAAACAGATTTTGGTTTCAAAATAACCTGAGCCGAAATAATATTAGCTGTTTGACGGCTTAATTTTTCATAAGAATCAACTTTGATAAATTTCATAATTAATTACCTCGCATATTTTTTAATAATGTTTTGCATTTCGTCCATTTTGCTTTCCATATCGGAAACCAATTTGAACTGCGTTCTGCAACGGTCGAGGTTTTGACCCTCATAGTGGGTCGCGAAATAAACGTCGCCGTTGAGATAGTCTGTTAAAAACCTCATTCCGCATTCAAAGGTCATAACAGCCGAGCCGATGGAGAGGGTTTCGAGCTCCTCATCGGTTAAAAATTCTTTGGCAACGCTTAAATAACCCTTAGTGAATTCCTCGAAAAGGTCAAGATTCATATAAACCTTGCTAAGGTCCTTCTCGTCCTCTGCGGCGGAAGAAGCGCCAAAGCGGATAGAATCGCCGAAATCATAACAAACTGCGCCCGGCATAACCGTATCGAGGTCGACAATGCAAAGGGCTTTGCCCGTTTCAGCGTCGAAAAGGATATTGTTGAGCTTTGTATCGTTATGGGTAACTCTAAGGGGGATTTTGCCCTCCTTCAAGCGGTTAACAATTTCCAGCGCAAGCGCCTTTCTAGAAAGGGCGAAATCAATTTCCTCTTTAACAGAATCGGCTCTGCCCGCTTTGTTTTCCTCAATAGCCTTTAAAAGGTTTTCGAAGCGACTTTCGGTGTTATGGAAATTAACGATAGTCTCTGTTAAGGTTTCGGCAGGATAGTTGGCGAGCCTTCTTTGGAAATCTCCAAAGGCAGCAGCGCAGTTATAGAAATCTTCGGGTTTTTCGATTGCCTGATAGGTAATCGTGTTGCCAATTAAAATATAGCAACGATAAAATTCGCCCTCATATTCTTCATAAAGGTTGCCGTTAAGGGAGGGAACAATCGTTATAACCGCACGGTTGGGGTCTTCGCCCTCATTAAGATTGGCTCTTAAAAAGTCGGTTGTGCCCTTTATGTTGTTCATAAGGCCCTCGATGTCGGGGAAAACGTAGTTATTAATCTTTTGGAAAATCAACTCATATTCCTCGCCCGAAGGTTTTTTCATTTTTGCCGAATAGGTTGAATTTATATGACCGCAGCCGTGCGGCTCTAAACTCAAAACTTCGTCAGTTGAAAAAAGCGATATAATTTCATTCGTTGCCATAAAAGCACTCCTCATCTTTTTGATTAGATTAGCGCATCAAAAATAAATCCATTTTTCGATACCAAATTATTATACCACATCTCCCTTCTGATTGCAAGATATAAAGGTATTATACCACATCTCCCTTCTGACTGCAAGATATAAAGATATTATGCTTCCACCCCTTGACAATTAAGCATAATTGTTATACCACATCTCCCTTCTAATTGCAAGATATAAAGATATTATGCTTCCGCCCCTTGACAATTAAGCATAAAGTTGGTATTATTATTGTGTATTTATATTTTGTATTAAAGAGGTTGAATTTTTATGCTTAAAAACAGCGAAAAAAATATGGAAACCATCGTTGCGCTTTGCAAAAACAGAGGTTTTATCTATGCGGGAAGCGAAATCTATGGTGGACTTTCAAATTCTTGGGACTACGGCCCCTTGGGTGTTGAGTTCAAAAACAACGTTAAAAAGGCTTGGTGGAAAAAGTTCGTTCAGGAATCTCCTTATAACGTTGGTCTTGATTCCGCTATCATTATGAATCCTCAAACTTGGGTTACAAGCGGACACGTTGGCGGCTTCTCCGACCCGCTTATGGATTGCAAGGATTGCCACGCTCGCCATAGAGCCGATAAGCTTATCGAGGACGTCGGCGGCAAGGCTGAAGGTATGACCTTCGAGCAGATGGAGGAATATATCAAGGAAAACGGTATCGTTTGCCCCGAATGTGGCTCTAAAAACTTTACAGATATTCGTAAATTCAATCTTATGTTTAAAACCTTCATCGGTGTTACGGAAGATGCTAAAAATGAGGTTTATCTCCGCCCCGAAACTGCGCAGGGAATTTTCGTTAACTTCGCAAACGTTCAAAGAACAACCAGAAAGAAGCTTCCTTTCGGTGTTTGTCAGATTGGTAAATCCTTCAGAAATGAAATCACTCCCGGAAACTTTATCTTCAGAACCCGCGAGTTCGAGCAGATGGAATGTGAATTTTTCTGCAAACCCGATACAGACCTCGAATGGTTCTATTATTGGAAAGACTATTGCAAAAATTTCCTTCTTAACTTAGGCTTAAAAGAGGAAAATATCCGCCTTCGCGACCACGAGAAAGAGGAGCTTTCCTTCTATTCAAAGGCAACAACCGATATTGAATATCTTTTCCCATTCGGTTGGGGCGAGCTTTGGGGTATTGCAGACAGAACCAACTATGACCTTGGCCGTCATCAGGAGGCTTCGGGCAAATCCCTCGATTATTTTGACCAGGAAACAGGCGAAAGATACGTGCCTTACGTTGTTGAGCCTTCCTTGGGCGCCGACCGTGTTGCTCTTTCGTTCCTTTGCGAGGCTTATGACGAGGAGGTTGTCGATGCTGAAAAGGGCGATACCAGAGTTGTTATGCACCTCCACCCCGCATTGGCTCCCGTTAAGGCGGCAGTTTTGCCTTTGAGCAAGAAGCTTAACGAGAACGCTATGAAGGTTTATTCTCAGCTTGCAAAATATTTCAACGTTGAGTTTGACGACGCAGGTTCAATCGGTAAGCGCTATCGTCGTCAGGACGAAATCGGAACGCCTTTCTGCATTACCTATGATTTCGATTCCGAAACCGATGGTTGCGTAACCGTTCGCGACCGCGATACAATGGAGCAGATTCGTCTTCCTATCGACGAGCTCAAGGCTTATATTGAAAAGAGCTTGGAGTTTTAAAATTTAGACGTTAATATTAGATTTATTGTTTTGGGGCGATTAATAGTCGCCCCAAAATTTTATGCAAAAAATCGAGGATAACGGCTTATTCAGCCGACACATCAATTATTCATCATTCATTAAAAAAACTATTTCGTCTAAAAACCAAAACAGAAGCATATATATTTATGTAAAAAAACAGTTAGAAGGTGGCGTTTTGCAAGAAGGTTTCGGCGGAAAATTAGTTGCGTTAATGCTGATTTTATCAACAATTTTTTCGGCAATGGCGGCGCCGAAATTCGGGGCCTTGCTTATAGCATCGGCAAATTTTTTAAGCGAAGGAACCTCTTTGGAAGATTCATTGAACGGCTCGAAGCCGAGTTTTTTGCCCGAAACGCTTAAAGAGGAAGAAAACTCTCAAAAAAGCCCTCAAAAAACCGAAAGCGCAACCTCCGAAACCAACCCCAAGCCAAAAAAAGACTCAAAGCCTGCGGGCAAGGTTTTGGAACAAACCTTTTCGCCTCAAAGCGCCAATACGTCTTATAATAATACCTACCTGAACAACAAAACGGGGGTTAACGTTGATATAAAAAAACTGCTCGAAAGCGATAAAACGGCTCTTAAAAAGGGGAGTGATTTGCCGCAGATTCTGATAGTTCATACTCACGCCACCGAAAAATATCTCTCGGAGGATAAATCAACCTATACCGATTCCGATTTGGAAAGAACGAAAAGCTCGAAAGAGAGTGTTGTAGGCGTTGGCGAAAAGGTTGCGAAGCTTTTGGAAAAGGGCGGTATAAAGGTAATCCACGATAAAACGCTCCACGATAGCCCCTCCTATTCGGGCGCATATTCGAGAAGCTACCAAACCGTTTCGGAGATTTTATCCAAAAATAAGGATATAAAGTTGGTTTTGGATATTCACAGAGACGCCATAGCCTCCGGCGATGACCTTATCAAGCCGATAGCCGAGATAGGGGGCAAAAAGGCGGCGCAGGTTATGATATGCGTCGGTTCCGAAACGGGAAGCGTTGCAGATTTTCCAAATTGGCAGAAAAATCTATCGGTAGGTCTTCGGCTTCAGCAGGGATTAGAGGTGCTTTATCCGGGACTTGCCAGACCCTTGTATTTAGCCTACGAAAGGGAATATAACCAGTCCTTATTCGGGGGGTCAATTATAGTTGAATTTGGAACCTGCGCAAATTCGGTTGAAGAAGCGCAATATTCAGCCGAGCTTGTTGCAAATGCAATTTTAAGCGTTTTTGTCGAATAAAAGAGAGTTAATAATATTGACTTATTGAAAAAAATTTGTTAAAATTAATTTGCTATAAAAAACGTTGTTAGTTTCATCAGGAGTTTTGGAGGCAAAAAGAATGGAACCATTAGAAATTTTAAAATGTATCGGAATCGGGCTTTTGGGATATTTTTTCGGCTCGATTAGTTTTTCGGTTATATTAACAAAATTAAAATTTAAAGAGGACGTTCGTTCTTCCGGTTCGGGAAATGCGGGGGCAACAAACGTTGCCAGAGTATTCGGAATGTCGGCAGGGCTTATGACCTTGCTTTGCGACGTTCTCAAAACGGTTATACCAATGCTTTTAGGCTCTTTTCTTTTGGGAGATTTGGGGTTGGCAATCGGCGGAATTGCAACCATTTTAGGCCATTGTTTCCCGATTTTCTTTGGATTTAAGGGCGGAAAAGGCGTTTCGGTTGCGGCGGCAGTTGCGCTCATTTCGGATTGGCGATTGTTTTTAATTGCCATAGGCGTTTTCCTCATTATTGCGGTTATAACGCGCTATGTTTCGTTAGGCTCGATAATCGCCGTAACGGTTTATGCGGTGATTCAATTCTTGCCGTATTTTGAAATGAGCGGGGAAAAATTGGTTTTGGGCGTTGTCGTTCCCGCCGTAGTTGTTTTTATGCACCATTCAAATATTAAAAGACTTTTAAAGGGCGAAGAAACTAAATTCAAACCAAAAGCAAAAAAGGATAACAAATAAAATTTTAATTGCAGAGTCTTCGGGCTCTGCAATTTTTTTGTTATGAAAAACGTCGGTTGCGAATTCAAAAAAATATTGATAAATCTTATGAGTTATGATAAAATGAAAATGGATTAGAGTCCACATTTAAAGTGAAGGAGAAAAAACTATGGAGCTTCAGGAAATCCGCAAAAAATTAGACGAAATTGATTCAAAGCTTCTTCCTCTTTTGGAGGAAAGAATGGCTTGTTCAAAATTTGTTGGCGAATATAAAAAATCGCGCGGAATTCCAATTCTCGATTCAAAGCGCGAAGGCGAAATTCTCCAAAAAATAAGGGATAACACCAAAAGCGCAGAGCTTAAAGACTATACAGAAGAAATTTATAAAGAAATAATGAGAGTGAGCCGAGAATATCAGGCTCAAATAATTGATAAATAGAGGAGAAATAAAAAATGTCTTGGTTTTGGTTTTCAATAATTGCGCTTCTTATGTGGAGCGGTTCAGATTTATTTTCAAAAATTGGTTGTCGCCACGCAACAGATAAGTTAAGCCATTTAAAAATGGTAACGGCAGTCGGCCTCGTTATGGGTATTCATGCGGGCTATGAAATCTTTTTCGGCGGAGTTGAAATAACCGGCGAAGTGCTTTTGGCATATCTTCCCGTTTCAGCGCTTTATATTCTTTCGATGGTTCTGGGATATATTTCCCTTCGTTATATTGAGCTTTCAATATCCAGTCCGATTTGCAATTCTTCGGGCGCACTCGTTGCGATTATGACCATATTTATGGTTGGAATAAGCGACCTTGACCCTCTTATGCTTGCCGCAACAGCGCTTGTTTGCGTCGGTGTTATCGGTCTTGGATTCGTTGAATATAGAGAGGACGACGAGCTTCGTGCTTTAAGACAGGATAAGGCAAATTTCCGCTATTCAAAATCCGTTTTAGCCATTCTTCTTCCCTTGCTATATTGTCTGTTAGACGCTGCGGGAACCTTCGCAGATTCCCTTGTTTTGCAGAAAATCGACGAAAATAGCGCCAACGTTGCTTATGAATTAACCTTCTTTATCGTTGGTATTTTCTGCTTCATTTTCGCAATCGGTTGGGGCGCAGGAAAGGCGCACGAAGAAACAGGCGAAGGCATCTGCAAATCGGTTGCAAAGGGCTTCAAGAAATGCTTCTTCTTTAAGAGAGAGGCTTCAAAGCTTATCGGCGCCACCTTCGAAACCATTGGTCAGTTTGCCTACATTATGGCGCTTGCAGATGAAACCCACGTTATGTATTCCGCTCCGATTATTTCGGCTTATTGCGTTGCAAGTGTTGTCTGGAGTTCAATATTCCTCAAAGAAAAACTATCCATTAAGCACTACATAATGATTGGACTCGTTGTTGTCGGCGTTATTATCATCGGTACGCTCGACCCGTAATATATTTATAGCATTCAAAAATAATCTCAAACTTGATTTTAAAGGGCTAATTTTTGTTTTAACTTTGCCCAAATACTCGTTAATCCACAAAGGATTAACTCCGTTTTGCGCTTTGTAAAAACCAAAAATTTTCTCCTTTAAAATAAGAAGGATAAAAAAGAGGGATTTAATTAGCCCCCTCAAGTTCCGATTATTTTTGAATGCTTTGAGCGTGAAAAAACAAAAGGAATCGGAAAACCTTAAAACTTGATTTTAAAGGGCTAGATTTGTTTTAACTTTGCCCTTAATTAAATAACATAAACACATATAACTTTTAAAAAGGAGCTGAATTTTAGAATGAAGAAAAGAAGAATTTTATCGCTCATAACCTGCGGTGCGGTGATTTTGGGCTCTGTTTTCTGCTTCGGAGAAAAAACATCTTTTGAGTTTTTCGCAGAAAAATCGAAGCCTGAAAAGGGCGGTCAAACCGAAATAGTTAAAAATGCTTTTGCCGAATCAGGCGCAGAGGACGTTTTCGTTTTGCCGACAGGCGAAAAGGCTGATAATCTCGAAGCTCTTTATTCGGGCGAAACGTTCGCTGATTCGCGCCGGGAAACCGACGCTCCTTTGGAGGAGGTTTTGCCATTTGAGGAGGTTTATGAAGAACCGATAGAGAACGTTGGTTATATTCTCGACAGAAAAAATGGCTACGAAACCGAAATTAAAACGGAGGAATATTTCGTTTCCCGGTATGCTGCGCTCAGTTCAACCTTCGTTTCGCAGATTGAAAGCAAGTTTTATGACGCAGTTATTTCCTGCAACGATACTTTGAGTATTTCTTCCTATTCTATCTCGCAAAACGAAGCAAACACAACCGCTATTTACAATCTTCTTCAGAGCTTTGTTGATAAATACCCCGAACTTTTCAACGTTAAAAGTATGGGTCTTTCCTTTAATGCTTACACGGGAAAATATCTTTCCGTGAATTTGCAATATCATTATAGTAAAACGGAATACGATAAAAAAATGTCGGTTATAGATGACGAGGTTGAAGCGCATTTTGGCGATTTATTTGAGAATAATTCCTTAACCGACCTTCAAAAAGCCCTCATCGTTCACGACAGAATCGCTCTCATTTGCGAATACGACGAGGAAAGTTTCAATCAATGGGAAAACTATAAAAACAAGGCTAATGAAGCTTATACGAATGGCGACACGGCGCTATATGAGCAATATGAAGCTCTGGCGATGGAGTCAATTCCGCCCGAATCTTATAATATGTATGGAACCCTGAATCTTGAAATCTCGGTTTGTCAGGGTTATTCAAAGACCTATCAATATATTCTCGAAAAACTCGGAATTGATTCCTATTTATGCGCATCAAACCAGCTTTTCCACGTTTGGAATATAATTGAAATAGAAAACGAATATTATCACGTTGACATTACTTGGGACGACCCTGTTCACGATATTTACGGTCAGGTTTTGCACGATAATTTCCTCGTATCTACAGATAAAATTTCCGAAACCCACGAGGCAACAGATTTTGACGAAACCCCCGATGACGATACCTTTGACGATGCGTTTTGGGGCGAAATTGAAACCGCTTTTCAGGTTTTAGAGGGCGAAGTTTATTATATCGACCCGACTGCGAGTGGTTCGGGCTTCGGCGCAATTTATAATTGGGATAACGAAAAAATTCATTCCATCGGCGCAAAATGGGAGGTTGGAAACGGATATTATAACGCTTCCTATTCCCGCCTTGCCGAATTTGGCGGAAAGCTGTATTACAACACCTCGGACACTGTATATTCTTTTGACCCGAACGGTCAGAGCAGAAGAATTTACGAGCCCGAAAATATAGGCGAAAGCCTGATTTATGGCTTCAAAATCGACCATTCTAAGGGCGTAGTTCAGCTTAAAGAGAACCGTTATAGCGAGGCTTATCAAAACAAAGTCTTCCATCTTTCGGGAGAGCCGAGCTTTGAGCTTAATTATCATCAAAAGCAGGCGTCGAAAGGGGAGAATTTCACTCTTGAAATCCTCAATTTTAATGCCAACGGAACAACTGCAAAGGTAGGCGACGCCGAATGGACTTCGAGCGATAGTTCGGTTGCAACCGTTAATCAAATGGGCAGAGTTACGATAAGAGATTATGGCAAGGCAACCATAACCTGCCGAATTTTAGATACAGAAATTCATTGTTATATAGTTGTTCCTGCGCCAAACGAGTTTGTTTTTAGCGATGCCACGATAAATATTCCCGAACTCAGCGACAGAACGTATAACGGCGCAGAGCATAAGCCGACCTTCGAGGTTTATTACGGCTCTCAAAAACTCGTTTTAGGTAATGATTATGAAATTAGTTATCAAAATAACGTAAACGTCGGAGAGGCCTCGGTTATTTTAGACGGAAAAGGCTCCTATGTTGGCAGAATCGTGGTTAATTTCAACATTCTCCCCCTTGAAATTACCGATGAATTAGAAACTCAGTTAAAAAGAGCAATTGTCGGATTTTATTCGGAAAAAACCTTCTATTATAACGGTTCTGCACAAACTCCTTTCCCAACCTTATCCATTTTCGGAAAGGAACTTCAAGAGGGCAAGGATTATCTGTTGACCTTCCAAAACAACGTCGAAGCGGGCGAGGCTACCGTTTCGTTTGTTGCTATCGGAAATTTCAGCGGAAACTATACAGTTAATTTCAATATCGAAAGAAAACAGATAAGGTCAAGCGTCATTTCGGGCGTCAACGATAAAACCTATACGGGAAAAGACATAACCTTGTCTTTAAACGTTGTGTTAGACGGAAAAACTCTTGTTTTAGGCAAGGATTATAAGGTCAAATATTCCGACAACCGTGAAACCGGCAAAGCGTCGGTTAAGATTTCGGGTATAGGAAACTATATCGGGGAAATCACAAGTGTGTTCTATATTCACCCCTCAAAGGTTGGGGGAATAGCCCAAACTTCGGGCAATACTTCAAGCATAAAAATTTCTTGGAAGCGCATAGCTTCGGGAACGGGTTACGCTGTTTTGAGAGCAACCTCAAAGAACGGAACTTATAAGACCATAGCTTTAATTAATAAACTAAAAACCACCGGCTATACCGATAAAAAGGGAATAGAAGCGGGCAAGACTTATTATTATAAGATTATTGCTTATAAAACGGTTGGCACGGTTAAGTTCACAAGCGTTGCTTCCGAAATTTTAAAAGCCTGCTCCGCCCCAAAAGCGCCAAAAATCACGAGTTATAAAAACAAAGCTTCAAAAAAGGCTTATTTAAAATGGTCGAAGGTTTCTGGCGCCGGCGGTTACGAGGTTTATATGTCAACCAAAAAATCTTCGGGTTACAAGAAGATTTATTCGGGCTCAAAACTGAACTTCCAAAAAACCAAGCTGAAGAAGAATAAAACCTATTATTTCAAGGTTCGAGCTTATCGCAAAGGCTCGAAAACCATCTATTCTTCCTATTCTTCGGTAAAGAGCATCAAGATAAAAAAATAAAAACGTTATAAACAACACCTGTGCGAAAGGAAAAATGAAATGGAAACGTTTTTTATAAAAGAGGTTGAAAGAACTTCGAAAAAAATTAAAGAGCTCAAAAAGGAAGGTTGTTTTTGTTTCAACGTTGTTGCGGATAGCCATGTGTATCCTCCGAATCCCGAATGGTTGGCAAGACAAAACCACACCTTTGAAAATCTGAAAGCGCAAAACGAAAATGCGCCGATTGATGCGATGTTCCATTTAGGCGACCTTTTTTGGACAGACGGTCAGCCCGAAGCAACCGCTTTTTGGTCGAAGGAAAACGTTGACAAGTGGTTTCATATATTTTTTAGCGAGTTTAAAAAGGCGAATGAACGCTCGTATTTCGTTGCGGGAAATCACGATAACGTAGGTTGCTCCGAGCCCGAACGCGCTTATTTTTACAAAGAAATGATAGAGCCAAATCGGGAGAGTATAACGAAAACGGTTAAAAACGAACCTTATTATTACGTAGATTTCCCCGAAAACTCGGTTCGTGCCATAGTTCTTATGAGCAATTATCTCGAAGACGGGCATAAAAACTACGGAATTTATTCCGAGCAGGTTGCCTGGCTTCGTGATGAGGCGCTTTTGGCTCCAAGCGGATACACAATTTTTCTCTTTTCTCATATTTTCCCTCAAAATATCGGAATAGATTCCGCAAAAAAGGATAACGTCGATGAATTTTCGGCATTTTTGCGAGCCTTTAATAATAGAGAAAAGAATGATTGCGAAAAATTCCCAAGCGATTTCAGTAATCTGAAAACAGATGCTAAAATAGAGGCGCTTTTCGTAGGGCACGGGCACGTTGATTGGATTGCAAGACCTTCGGCTCTGCCTTTTTGGACGATTGAAACGGGCGCAAATCACGTCCACGTTCCCAGCCGTGCAAATTGGAAAATGCCGGAAGATTGCACCGTTGCCGAAAGGGCATACCAAACGGTTACAGAGGACCTTTTTGATACCGTTGTCTGGAATCCCAAAGAGCGAACCCTCGATATTATCCGCTTCGGCGCAGGCGAGGACCGAAAGATTTTCTTAGAGGGATAACATAGGTTTTTAATGAATGATGAATAATGAATAGTGAATAATTAATGTGTCGGCGAATAAGCCGACGGATTAAAAAAACAACGCTCAAACTAAACTCTGCGATTAAATAAGCAAACACGAATAATCCGAATCTGCCTAAAATGGCATAATTTTAGCGCTTTTCGGCTTGTCATCATCAGTAATGCACAAAGCATTACCGACTCTTTCGCACCGAAAATCACAAGAAATTATGCTCATTATTAGGTCGAAGAATTTTAAAGATGCGGATTTGTGGGTTTGCAAGGCAAAAACGCAGTCAATGCTTTGTGGATTGACGAGTATTTTAACAAAGAAAACGCGTAAATCTGCTCTTTAAAATCAGGTTCGGTTTATCCGCGTTTGCTTATGGTATTATCGATAAACAAAATAAAATGTTAGAGGCGCACTATGTTAAGAAATGCTTTCGAAGAATATATAAAAGAAACATTTAATATTAATCCTGAATATCCTTGGGTGAGTTCTCCTGATTTTGCAGTTTTTCGTCATAATAACAATAGGAAATGGTTCGCCGTTGTGATGGAAATTCCAAAATCAAAAATCGGATTGATTGGAGAAGAAAAGATTGATGTTGTTAATCTTAAATGCGATACTTTGTTAATCGGTTCGTTGATGTCTGAAAAGGGGATATATAGAGCTTATCATATGAATAAAAACCACTGGATAACCGTGTGTCTTGACGGAAGCGTTGAATTTGACAAAGTAAAATGGTTGTTGGGATTAAGTTATGATTTAACAAATTCAAAAATCCCCGTAAGGAGAAAAAGTAATGATGATTTCTGAGTTCTTTAAAGCAGTGATTGATTCAGATGTTGCTCCTGTTGTTATTTGTGATTTGAAGCATACTGTTATCTATATGAATCCGGCATCTGTTTGCCTATATCATGCAAATCTTATGGGTAAAAACATAAAAATCTGCCACAGTGCAGATTCTAATGCTAAAATTGATCAAGTGGTTGCTTGGTTTGCGGAAAGCATAAATAATAATATAGTGTTTACTTCACATAATGAAAAAGAAAACAAAGATATTTATATGATCGCTTTGCGTGATGAAAAAGGGACTCTTATTGGCTATTATGAAAAACACGAATCCAGAAAAAAGGAAACGTGCAAATTATATGAATTTTAAGAAGTTGAGATTATGAAAAAAATTATAAGATTAATTTTAATGTTATCTATGCTATTATTATTTGGATTTACCTCTTGCAGAGGAGAAGACGAAAAGACGATTGCTTTTGAACAAATTTCTGCAAAAGAAGCGAAAGCAATAATGGATAAGGAGCAGAACTATGTTATTATAGACGCTCGTACACAAGAAGAGTATGCCGAAGGGCATATAAAAGGAGCAATTTTAATTCCCGAATACGAAATTATCAACCAAGCAGAAAAAGAAATTCCTGATAAAGATACGCTTATTCTGGTATACTGCCGAAGTGGAAGACGAAGCAAAATTGCTTCGGAAGAACTAGTGAAACTTGGTTACAAGAACGTAAAAGAATTCGGCGGAATCATCGATTGGCCTTATGAAATTATAAAATAACATTTTAAATATTAACTTTTAAGTTGATTTGTAAAAAGGAATCTAGTAATGATAAATTCAGATAATTATAATGTAGAAGTAAAAGAGCGGTGGGGTAAAACTGATGTCTATAAAGAGTAAGCAAACGCGGATAATCCGAACCTGATTTTAAAGAGCAGATTTACGCGTTTTCTTTGTTAAAATACTCGTCAATCCACAAAGGATTGACTGCGTTTTTGCCTTGCAAACCCAAAAATCCCCATCTTTAAAATTCTTCGACCTAATAATGAGCATAATTTCTTGTGATTTTCGGTGCGAAAGAGTCGGTAATGCTTT
>JAZQTQ010000045.1:0-25762 GCA_045630885.1 Acutalibacteraceae bacterium | reverse complement strand
CACGGTGTTAACCGTTTTAAACCTGTTTATCTCGATAGAATTAAAGCAGGTATTCAAAATGCGGTAACCGAGCTAGAAATTGTTAAAGAAACCCCAACAACCGCTGTTATCGACGGTCATCACGGTATGGGCCAAGTTATTGGTCATACTGCTATGAGCATGGCAATTAAAAAGGCTAAGGAATATGGTCTTGGAATGGTTGTTGTTAGAAATTCATGTCATTATGGTATCGCAGGTTATTACACAACTATGGCAACAAAAGCAGGATGTATCGGAATGACGGGAACTAACGCTCGTCCGTCGGTTGCACCAACACATGGTGTCGAAGGTATGTTCGGTACCAACCCTTTTACAATCGGCGTTCCAACCGATGAAGCCTTTGATTTTAATTTTGACTGTGCAACGTCTATTACACAAAATGGTAAGGTTGAATATTACGAACGTATTGGAGAAGACGTTCATCCAGGTACGATAATTGCTGATGATGGTTCTGCTGTTGAGGGAGATGCAGGCGTAGCTTTAAAGAAAATTAGAAACGGCACGGCAGCTCTAACAACTCTTGGCGGAATAGGTGAGGATTTAGGCGGTTATAAAGGCTACGGATTTGCCTTAGCAGTTGAATTTTTCTCTTCAATTCTTCAAGATGGCGCTTATGGTAAAGCACTTGACGGAAAAGATGAAAACGGAAATATCCGTCCTTATCAGTTGGGACATTGGTTTATTGCGATCGACACCGATCATTTTATGGGCGAGGATATAGCTCGAAAAAAGGCTGGGGAGATTACTCGCAGTATGCGTGCTTCTAAAAAAGCTCCCGGCGCTGACAGAATATATACCGCAGGCGAAAAAGAATACGAAATTGGTATTGCACGTGCATCCGGAGTTCCGATTAACGAATCTGTCCAAAAAGAAATTATTGCAGTTCGTGATGAATTAGGGCTTACACAATATAAATTCCCTTGGGAGGAATAATTAAATGGATATTAGGGCCGAATCTTTAAAAAAACATTATGAATGGAAGGGTAAAATTGAGGTTGTTTCTCGCGCACCAATCGATTCCAGAGAAGATCTTTCTTTAGCGTATACTCCGGGTGTTGCGGAGCCTTGTCTTGAAATAAATAAAGATATTAATAAATCTTACGAATTGACCCGTCGTTCAAATCTTGTTGCTGTAATAACTGATGGTACAGCGATTCTTGGACTTGGCGATATCGGGCCTGAAGCAGGAATGCCCGTTATGGAGGGTAAATGCGCGTTATTTAAAGCTTTTGCGGACGTTGATGCCTTTCCGCTTTGCATTAAATCTAAAGACGTTGATGAAATAGTTCGCACTATATATCTTTTGTCAGGTTCTTTCGGCGGAATTAATCTTGAAGATATTTCTGCTCCACGCTGCTTCGAAATCGAGCAAAAGCTTAAAGAAATTTGCGATATTCCGATTTTTCACGACGACCAACATGGTACTGCCATAGTTGTTGCCGCTGCGCTAATAAACGCATTAAAACTCGTTAAAAAAGAAATTGGAAACGTTAAGGTTGTTATCAATGGCGCAGGTTCTGCAGGAATCGCTATTGGAAAACATCTTATGAATATGGGTGTGAAACATTTAACTTTCTGCGATCGTTTTGGTATAATTTGCGATGGCGATGAAAACAACAATCCCGCTCAACAGGAAATTTCTAAAATAACAAATTTAGAACATAAAAAAGGTTCTTTATCAGATGCACTCAAAGGCGCGGACGTGTTTATTGGTGTTTCTGCCCCAAACCTTGTAACACCTGAAATGGTTAAATCAATGGCAAATGACGCAATAATGTTCCCAATGGCTAATCCAACTCCCGAAATAATGCCTGATATTGCAAAAGCTGCAGGAGCAAGAGTTGTAGGAACCGGTCGTTCTGATTTTCCGAATCAAATAAATAATGTTTTGGCTTTTCCGGGAATTTTCCGTGGCGCCCTTGATTGCAGAGCTACTTGTATTAACGAAGAAATGAAAGTTGCAACTTCATACGCTTTAGCTTCATTGATTCCCGACGATGAAATAAGCGAAGAAAACATAATTGCACCAGCGCTTGATAAAAGAGTTGCAAAAGTTGTTTCCGAAGCTGTTATTAAAACCGCAAAAGAAACAGGCGTTGCAAGAATTTAATATGTTTTTTAGAACAAGTCTTTTTACGGCTTGTTCTTTTTTTGTTATATAAAATCTTGCGTCGTAAGGTTTGATGTGTTATAATATAAAAAATTATTTTGATTTTTTGGAGGTCTTTTATGCAAGAGATAAAATGCCCGAAATGCGGTGAAGTTTTTCAGGTCGAAGAATCCGCATACGTATCCATATTAAAACAGGTTAGAGATAGTGAATTTGAGAAAGAAATCAGTTTGAGAGAAACTGCGCTTGAAAACGAAAAAACAAGCGCTGTTGAAATAGCCGTTGCTAAAAAAGAATCTGAAAAAACACAAATGCTTGCTGAAAAGGACAAAGAAATCGAAAAACTGAAAGGTGAAGTTGAACTTATTAAGGCTCAATCCGATTTAGCAGTTAAAACTGCACTTCAGCGAAGAGAAGCGCAGATTCTTGAACTTAACAGCAAATTAAATCTTGCGCAGAAAGAACAAGAGCTTCAAGAAAGAAACTTAAAAGAAAAATATGAAAATGAAATCAAAATCAAAGACGAACAGATAGATTACTATAAAGATTTTAAATCTCGTCTTTCAACAAAAATGGTTGGAGAAACTCTTGAACAACACTGCGAAATCACTTTTAACCAATTAAGAGCAACTGCTTTCCCTAATGCCTTTTTTGAAAAAGATAATGATGCCAAAACAGGCAGTAAAGGGGACTTTATTTTTAGAGAATCTTCAGATGGTGTTGAGTTCATTTCAATTATGTTTGAAATGAAGAATGAAATGGACACAACTTCCACAAAACATAAGAATGAAGATTTCTTTAAAGAATTAGACAAAGACCGCAGAGAGAAAAAATGCGAATATGCCGTATTAGTTTCAATGCTTGAATCCGATAGTGATTTATATAATTCAGGAATTGTTGACGTTTCGCATAAATATGAAAAAATGTACGTTGTTCGTCCGCAATTTTTTATTCCTATCATTTCGCTTTTAAGAAACGCTGCAATGAATACTTTGAAATATAAAACGGAATTACAGGTTATTAGGAATCAAAATATCGATATAACGCATTTTGAAGAAAACATTAACGAGTTTAAAGAAAAGTTTTCAACAAACTACCACAGAGCTAGCGAAAAATTCAAAAAAGCGATAGATGAAATTGATAAAACTATCGACCATTTGCAAAAAACCAAAGAAGCTTTGCTTTCATCTGAAAACAATCTTCGTCTTGCCAATAATAAAGCAGAGGATTTAACAATTAAAAGATTGACAAGAAATAATCCAACGATGACTCGTATGTTCGATGAATTAAAAAGCCCTGATGATTCCGAATAATATCTGATTTTTTCTTATTATTGTCATTTTTTTATTGCTTTTTTTGTTAAAATATGAGATAATTACTTGTATTTAAATCTTGGAGGTCTTTTTATGGAAAAAACCAGAAGCAGTTTTTCAGGAAAAATCGGATTTATTCTCGCTGCAGCAGGTTCTGCTGTAGGTCTCGGAAATATCTGGCGTTTCCCGTATCTTGCCGCAAAATATGGCGGCGGTATGTTTTTATTAACATATATTATTTTGGCTCTATCCTTTGGTTTCACTTTGATGATTGCAGAAATCGCTTTGGGAAGAAAAACAGGATTAAGTGCTATCGGCGCTTTTAAAGTGTTAAATAAAAAATTTAGTTTTGTTGGTTATCTTGCGGCTATTGTTCCCGTAATAATTTTGCCCTACTATTGTGTTATTGGCGGTTGGGTTACGAAATATCTTTCCGTCTATTTTACAGGGCAGGGTACTAGCGCTGCTAACGATACATATTTTGGCAATTTTATCTCTAAAATTGGCGAGCCACTCGGATTTTTTCTTATCTTCTTGGCATTGACCGCTTTGGTTGTTTTATTTGGCGTTGAAAAAGGCGTTGAGAATGTTAGTAAAATTATGATGCCTGTTCTTGTTGTTTTAACAATTTTTATAGCAGGATATGTTATGTTTTCGCCGGGAGCTCTTGATGGCGTTTATTACTATATCGTTCCTAATTTTAAAAATTTCTCTATAATGACCGTAGTTGCCGCTTTAGGCCAGTTGTTCTATTCGATGTCGCTTGCGATGGGAATTATGATAACTTATGGCTCATATATGAAAAAGGACGTCAAGATAGAATCATCTGTTCACAGTATTGAGCTTTTTGATACGGGCATTGCTTTTTTTGCAGGTCTTATGATCGTTCCCGCTGTTTTTGCATTTTCAGGCGGTGATCCATCTGCACTAAATCAAGGTCCGGGACTTATGTTTACTACTTTGCCGAAAGTTTTTGATAATATGTCAGGTGGACATATTATTGGCGCTATTTTCTTTGTTCTCGTTCTTTTTGCAGCTTTAACTTCTTCAATTTCTCTTATGGAAACCATAGTTTCTATAATTCAGGATAAGTTTAAACTTGGCAGAAAAGTGTCTTGCTTAATAGTTATTCTAATTTGTCTATTACTCGGTATTCCTTCCTCTTTAGGAAACGGTGTTTGGAGTTCGATCACTGTTGCTGATAAGGTCTTCCTCGACCTGTTTGATTTCTTAAGTAACAGTATATTAATGCCAATGGTAGCGATATTCACTTGTATCTTCGTTGGATTCGTCATTAAGCCTAAGACTGTTATAGAAGAGGTTGAATCAAACGGAAAATTCACTTTAAAATCTTTATTTACTGTTATTATAAAATACATTGCACCCGTTTGTTTATTAGTAATTCTTGTTTCTTCAATTTTAGAAGTTACCGGCGTTATTGCAATATAATATACTAAAAACTGTTGGCTAGTTGTTTAGCCAACAGTTGATTTTTTAGGTGAGTATGTATGATATATTCTGAATCAAAAAGCTTTATCAGAAAAAACGTTATTTTATTAACCGTAGTTTATATGATAAGCTATATAACGCGTATTAATTACGGTGCCGTTATAACTGAAATGGTTAAGGCAGAAAACGTCTTGAAATCTGATGTGTCTTTAGCCTTAACCGCAAGCGCCATAACTTATGGTGTTGGTCAATTAATCAGCGGTTATCTTGGTGATAAAATCCAACCCAGAAATCTAATATGCCTCGGCCTTTTCACAACAGCTTTTGTGAATTTTTTAGTTCCGTTTTGCAATAACTATATTGTGATAACTGCTCTTTGGGGGATTAACGGTTTAGCTCAAGCATTTATGTGGCCGCCAATTGTTAGACTTATGTCAACTATTTTTAAGCCTGAAGTATATTCTTCTGCTTGCGTTAAGGTTTCGTGGGGAAGTTCTTTCGGAACGATAGCGGTATATGTTTTAGCACCAATGCTAATAAGTTTCTGGAGTTGGAAGGGAATTTTCTTTGTTGGTTCTGCATTAGCCGTTATTATAGCTTTCGTTTGGCTGAAAATGTGCCCCTTAATTGATAATAAGGAATCAATTCTATTAACTCCAAAAAGCAATAGCAAGACAAAAATAATATCCTTTTTGTTTATTGCTATAATGTTTGCGATAGTTTTGCAAGGAGCCCTTCGCGATGGTGTTACAACCTGGATGCCGACATATATATCCGAAACGTTTAATCTAGGTAGTTCTATTTCGATTTTATCCGGAGTTATTCTTCCTGTTTTTTCAATTTTTAGTTTTCAGATGGTGCATATTATTTATAAAAAATGGCTAAATAACGAGCTATTATTTGCAGGAATAATTTTTTCTATAGGTTTGATAAGCGCTATTATTTTATCAATATATTCAAATAATAGTCCCATTCTTTCGATATTCCTATCTGCTCTCTTAACAAGCGCAATGCACGGTGTTAATCTTTTGCTGATTTGTATTGTTCCTGAGCATTTCAGAAAATTCGGCAGAGTGTCGTTTGTTTCAGGACTTCTTAATTCTTGCACTTATGTAGGAAGCGCAATTTCAACATACGGAATTGCAATTTATTCAGAATTTTTTGGTTGGCACCCAACTATTATTTTGTGGGCAGCTATTGCTTTTATCGGTACTGCAGTTTGTATTATTTTTTCTTCAAAATGGGGAAGGTTTAAGAATTCATAATAACAAAGAGATGCAATTAAACTTGCATCTCTTTTGATTTTCTATATGTTTTTGGAGAAACGCCCGTATATTTTTTAAAACATCTCGAAAAGTATAAAGGATCTTCAAAACCAATCAAATGCGAAATTTCACTAACTGAATACATCTGCATTTTGATAAGCAAGTCTTTTGCTCTCGAAACTCGAATCTCTTTTAAATATTCCAACGGAGTTTGCCCCGTTGCTTCCAAGAAAACTTTTCGGATATAGTCTTTATTATATCCGAATTTTTTTGATAAAGTTTCCATATTTACATTGGAATTTGACATATTATCTATTAAATAATTTCGAATGTCTTTTATAAGCGGTTTATCGTTATCTTCTTTAAGATTATCATATATTAGTTGAATTAGAAGAGATGCGGCAAAATCCAAAGATTTGCTGAACCCAATTTTTCTTTTTAAATACGAATCTTGTAAAATCCCCGCAAAGGCTTTAACTTCTTTTCCAATAAAAATGTTCGTAATTTTTGTTTTATTTAAAAGTATTTCGTCATTGATTTGTATATAACAATCCGAAAAAGTTGAGTTGGAATAAGTTAGATGCGCAACGTTTGGCGGAATAACATAAACATATCCTTCTGAAAATTCAATTTTTTCGCCATTCGCTTCAACTATACCATAATTTTTGAGAGGAATAACTATTTCCCAAACTTTATGCGAATGTTCTTTACAATAATTTATATTTTCAATTGATGTACCTACAAGAGTAACGTTCATAAATCCATCTCCTTTTAATAATTTTAACATAAAATATCTGTTTTGTCCATATTTAATACGCATTTATCCATTTTATAATTGTTATAGTTATTTTATAATATTTTTAGAAAATATTGTTTGGAGGAAAATATTATGAGAAAATTGATAATGGAAGGACCTAAAAAAAGCAAGGTAATCCAAATTGACATTCCCAAAATTAATGATGAGCAAATTCTTGTTAAGGTAAAATATACAGGTATGTGTCATTCCGAACTATATCCTTGGTCTGTTGCAAAACAGGGAGAAGAATTTGGACATGAAACTATGGGATACGTTGCGGAAGTTGGCAGAAATGTTAAAGGATTTTCGGTTGGTGATAGAGTAACCGGACTTGGCGGCGGCGGATATCAAGAATACATAGTTATGGAACCATCAAAAACTATGCATATCCCCGAAAATATAAAAGATGAAGATGGAATCGTTGAGCCTCTTGGCTGTCTTATGAGTTGCGGAACAAGAATGATGCCTCAGATTTTTGGCGACGAAATTGCTGTTGTTGGCGCAGGTTATATGGGCCTTGGTATGATTTCGATGTTCAGAGCTCTTGGATATAACAACATTGTTGCTATTGATAACAGAGATGAAGCACTCCAAAATGCAATCAAATATGGAGCTTCAAGGGCCATTCATCCGGAAGAACTTGAAAGATTTGAATATCTTAACTGGGAAACCTGGGAAGCCCCCGACCTTAAAAGAGATGGCCATAAGACTGATATTTTCAACACCGGCTTTAAAAACGTTATGGAATTTACAGGCACTCCAAGCGGCTTAAAACTCGCAGGTGATTTAGTTAGTGCTCACGGAAGACTCGGCATCGGAGGATATCATAACGATTCTTTCCGAACAGTTGATTTTAAATTATGGAATATGAAAGCTATGACTATGGAAAATTGCCACGAAAGAAGAATTGAATTTGAAGCTGGTCTTTGCAGAAGAGCGCTTGATTTGATTTCTAAGGATATCTGGAAATTCACCGGACTTGTTAATAAGTTTTACACCTTAGAGGAGTTTGATAAAGCCAATATGGATATGGCAAACCATACAGATGGCTTCATAAAAGGAGCAATAGTAAGTGAATAATAAATCTGCTTTAGTTACCGGTTGTTCTCAAGGTTTAGGTCTTGCTTTTTGCAAATAACTATTATCAAGAGGATATTTTGTTGCTGCTCTTGATTTCAAAATAAGTCCTGAATTAAAGGAACTTGAATGTGATAGTTTGCAAATAATTCAATGCGATGCTTCAGATGATGAATCTGTTTCAAATGCCGCAAAAACGATGAAAGCACATAATCTTAATATTATAATAAATAATGCGGGAATTTGGCTTGACAGAAAACGAAAAAAACTTCTTGATCCTGAATTTGAGTTTGAAACAATGATAAGGCAATATGAAGTAAATGCATTGGGCGTTGTTAAAATAGCCAGGGCTTTTATTGAAAAACTTTTGCTTGGCGATAAGAAAACTATGATAAATATTTCCTCTGAAGCGGGTTCTATAGAAGAATGTTGGAGAAGGGGAGAATATGGTTATTGTATGTCAAAAGCTGCGCAAAATATGGCAACAAAAATGATGCATAATGATTTTTCCGAAAAAGGAATTAAGTTTTATGCCATACATCCGGGATGGATGCTAACGCCACAGGGTTTGGCGGGCGCTGACGCAGGCGTTTTGCCTGAACAGAAGCCGGAAGATTCCGCAAAAATTATCGTCGATATTGCCGAAGGAAAACCACTCACTGGTATTTATTATGATATCGAAGGTAAAGAATGGAAATGGTAAAAAAATAAATTCAAGCACGTTATTAAAGAGGTTTAATAACGTGCTTTTTCTGTTTTGCGTTCTTTTGCATATTTTAAATAATTTTTCATATATATTTATAGATAAAAATATGCAAAGGAGTTGCTTTTATGGATGTTAATTTAACAAAGCAAGCAATAACCGTCAACAAGAAAATCTATGACAGTGTTTTGGAGCAACCTTTGGACATTGATTTAACTTTACCTGAATATTGTCCTGAAATTCATAGAATATTGAAATGCAGAGTTGTTCCACAATTAGCTTCAAAAAATGTATCGGGAGGTTCGCTTAATCTAGACGGTATTGCCAATATTTCATTAATTTATGTTTCTGTAAGCGGGAAGATTTTTTCTTTCGAACATACTTATGATTTCCAAAAAAACATTCCTATTGATAACTTAACGGATGAAATGTTTGTTTCGGTTGATTTGATGCTTGATTATGTTAATTGCAGAGCGGTTACTTCAAGAAAAATCGACATACACGGTGTAATTTCTATGAAAATTAAAATACATAGTTCTGAAAAATGTGATGTTTTAGCCGATATAGACCACGATGATATTCAAATCAAAAGAAATTGTTGCCCCGCAACTAACACATTTGCCACTAGTGAGAAAACTATTTTAATCGAAGAAGAATTAGAGTTAAGCCGAGGTAACTCATCTATTCATTCAATATTGCGTTGCGATGCAAGAGCAATTTCTGAAGAATGCTCGTTGGTTGGTAATAAGGTTTTAATAAACGGAAGTATTATCGTAAACATATTATATTGCACCGAAAACGGTTCTACAGAAATATATGAAAATAGAATTCCGTTTAATCAGATTCTTGAACTAAACATTAACGGGATTGAGTGTAAATGCAGTTCTTTTGCTAACTTAATGTCATATAATGTTAAACCCAGAACAAATTTATCGGGAGAAACGAAAAGTTTTTCTTTCGAATGTAAGTTGTCAGTTTTAGCACAAGCCAGCTGCGAAGATGACGTTCCTGTTATTTTGGATGCCTTTTCTCTAAATAAAAAATTAGATTTGGAATATGATAATATTAAATTCAAAAAACTTTGTTCAAGCTTTAATGAAAGATATCTTTGCAAAAAAACGTTGCAATTTTCTGAAAATAGTTTTGGAAACGTTTTAGATATGTGGTGTGAACTTAAAACCGGTCAAACTAAAATTTCAGAAAACAATTTTATAACCAATGGTACTGTAATTATTTGCATTTTATCGATAGATACAGAAGGTCAACCGCAATATTACGAACGACCGATTGATTTTGAATTCTGTAAAAATTTAGAAGCACAATTTGATAATTCTTTTGGTGAAGCGACAATTGAAATTTCATCATCTATATATACAATAATCGATAACGCACAACTAGAAGCAAGTGTTGAACTATCAGTATGTGGAAATATTTTTTCAGAAACAAATCATAAAATTATTTCAGGAGTTGCTCTGGATAATGATGTGTGTGAAATCAAAAAGAAGGCACCGATAATTATTTACTATTGCGAAGAAGGGGAGAGCGTTTGGGATATTGCCAAGAAATACAAAGCGTCTGTTAATTGTATATTAAAAAACAACGAACTTTCAGATGATATAATTCCTTCAAAACGAATGATTATTATTTAATCCTATAAAAAAGCCGCCTTAAATTAATAAGGCGGCTAATATTTTATCAAATCGTTCCAACTTTTAAGCGATAATCTTTAGGTGTTTCACCGAACTTAATCTTAAATCTTCTCGAAAAATAAAACTGATCACAAAAGCCCATTTTTTCGCTGACTTGACCTATTGTTAGGTCCGAATAAAGCAACAGTCTTTGAGATTCAAAGAACACAAGATCGTCAATATATTGGCCGAGCGATCTGCCAACTTCACTTTTAAATTTTTTAGCAAGAGTGTTTGGCGAAATATATAATTTTTTTGAAATATATTCAATGTTTAGTTTCGCTGAAAGGTTTTCTTTGATGAAACTCATAACATCTGAAACCATTTTTGAATACGGTTGAAAGTCTTCTGTTCCAAATTTATATTTCTTTTGCATATTTACGAAAACGTCGTAAATTTTTCCCTTAAGCTGCATTGCTGAATAAATTGTTTTGGAATAATATAAGTCAACTAAATCACGAATATCGCTATCTGACATTTTAATTTCTCCGATTTGCTCGAATTTCGACATCATATCGTATCCATCGGGATTGATAACGTTTATGTGAACATAAAACTTTTCAACATTGGTTTTACAACTGTAATCAAATTTCATTCCTGTGGGAATTAAATAAACCCGACCTTGTTTTAAAGAAATCGTTTCGTTTTGCGTTCTAACGACACCATCCCCGCCTAAAATAAAATATAAGCGTGAATATGGAGAAATAACGTCTTTGTGATTCCAACTGCTGTCTAATTTAACATAAGCGCCCTCGTTGATAGTAAACTTCATCAAATCCATAGCCATTATAATGTTAACATTTTTATTCCAGCTCAACATAGCGCCCCCTCATATGTATTATTTAGGTAAATTTTATCATTAAATATTGTTTTATTCAATAGAAATTTGAATAATTTTAAAATATTCTAAAAAATATGTAGAATTTTTTATCCTACTCTGTTATAATATTATCATAATTAAGAATTTGATTGGAGATAAAAAATGAACTTGATTAAAAGATTTGCTTCTATATTCATCGCAGTATTGATTGTTGCGAACCTATTTTCATTTAACGTATTTGCCGATTCTAAAATCGCAATCAGTAATTTCGATGAATTATGTGCCGTTTCTAAAAATTTAAACGCTGATTATTTTTTAACAAATGACATTATAGCGCCTAAAGGCAATAATTTTAAAACAATCGGCAACTCATCTGAACTTTTTACGGGCACCTTCGACGGAAAAGGCTATAAAATTTCCGGAATTAATATTGTTGCTAACTATTCTGCATCCGGAACGTCTGCTTACGCGGGTATTTTTGGTTATTTAACCGGAACTGTTAAGAATTTAAACTTGGAAGACGTTAATGTTAGTAACTCAGGCAAGAATTGGTCTTATGTTGGCGGAATTGCCGGTGTAAATCAAGGTGTTATTGAGAATTGTTTGGTTTCCGGTAAGATATATAATAATGACGTTGAAATCGCTGTTTATTCAGGCGGTATTTGTGGCAAACTTCAAGGCGGAATCATTAAGAATTCTGTATCATACGCAAACGTTTATAGCAGCATTGGCGAGCAATATACAGGCGGTATCGTTGGTCAGGCCGACAAGGGAACAGTTGCTAATTGCGCTGTATACGGCTCCATCTTTTCCAAGGGAGCTGATGCTTCAATGGATGCCTATATGGGTGGTATTTGCGGACGTGTTGCTTCCGAAATTGAAATAACTAATTGCCTTTTTGATGGTGGATTAATTGCCGAGAAGTGCTCTAACGTTTATATGGGCGGTATTTGCGGTCAATTAAGAGGAAAAATCTCTAAATCCGTAGCCATAGGAGCTGTAAGCCCATCTGAAATCGTTTCGCATACTTATATTGGTGGTATTGTTAGTGATTCTTCTTCAAAAGAAATTTCAGAGTGCTATTATCTTGATTCTATTATAAACGAAGAAATTACAGGAAAATTCGGCACTGAATTAAAAGCGGAAGCCTTGTCTTCTTCGAGTTCTTTTTCTGCTTTAGATTTTAATTCGATCTGGGGCATAAAAAACGGAAGGCCTGTTTTGAATAATTTGCCGCAACTCTCACCGGATGCTCCCGAATCTAAACTGATCGGAATTAAAATTAATTCAAAACCCAAGAAACTTACATACGTTCAAGGCGATAGTTCTCTGGATTTAAGAGGTCTTGTCGTTTCTGCTGTTTATACCGATAAAACAGTTGAACTTAAGCAAAACGACTATACCGTTAGTGGATATAACTACGTTTCTGCAGGCAAACAAACAATATCAGTTTCTTATAGAGGTTTTGTTGAAACATTTACAATTACTGTTAATGAAACCGATAAAACCATAATCGGTCCTCCGGAAATAACCGAGGGCTCATATTCTGATGGTAACGCAAACGGTGTCGTTTCCTCTAAACCCGGCAAGCCGTCTAATGATGCTCAAAGTGATAAACCCGAAAGTCAGACAAATGATATTCCCGTGGTCGGAGAAAACGTAGTTGAAGATACCTTAGACGATGATTCACAAGATGAATCTAACGGCAAAAAGAATGATAAAGAATCTTCAAAAAACAAAGATAAAAAAACCAAATCAGATAAAGAAACAAGCTCTGTTTGGGTTATGATTTTAAATATTGCAATCGTTATTTTGGCTTTAGTTATTTTAGTTTTTATTGCTTTATTCATTTTCTTTAGAACAAGGAAAAAGTCTTCAACTTCAAATGAAATGAGCAATAACGATATTTCCGAAGTTGAACACGATCCTAATGATATTTATTGATAGGAAAACGAGGTTTCTGTATGAAGCGCAATTTATCTGCTCGCCAAATTAAGATCTTTAAAATCGTTTCTTTATTGGTTTTCTTATGTTTCATTGGGCTTACAACAATATTTATCGGAAAGCCAATGCTTGAGCTCGCAGATAAACCTGAAGAATTTCGGATATGGATTAATGATTTGGGCGTTTGGGGTATGATTGTTTTTGTCGCTATGGTTTTTATCCAAGTGATTTTTGCGCTCATACCCGGAGAACCGCTTGAACTCGCCGCCGGATATGCTTTTGGGCCGTATCTTGGAACGCTTCTTTGTATTATTGGTATTCTTTTGGGTAGCATAATTGTTTTCATTTCTGTTAGAAAATTCGGCGCAAAATTTGTTGAAGTATTTTTTAACAGTAAAAAAATAAGTGATTTAAAATTCTTAAAATATTCAAAAAAAAGAAACGTTTTAATGTTTGTTGTTTTCGTGATACCCGGAACACCAAAAGATTTACTTTGCTACTTTGCGGGACTAACCGATGTTAAACTGAGCTTTTTCATTTTTTTATCCACAATCGGGAGAATACCTTCTATTGTTACATCAACGGTTGGCGGAGGCGCATTAGGAGATAAAAGCTATATTCTCGCTATAATTGTTTTTGGAATTACATTGATTATAAGCGCTTTAGGCTTGTTGCTTTATAAATTTATATGTAAAAAACAAAATAAAGCAACCAAATAATTCTATTTTTAATAATTAAAATCACCGCACATATTAAATGTGTGGTGATTTTTTTGAAATATATTTATTGTTTCCTTATATTTTTGATAATAATTTGCAACTATCCAAATAATAAAAAACAAATTTTAACCGTGTCTTTTTTAAAAACAGGCAATTCTGATTGTATTCTTATAAAATATGACGGCAAAGTCGTTATGATTGATACGGCGACAGAAATTTCATATCAAAATATCGAAAACGTGTTAAATGCCCGCAATATAGACACGATTGATTATCTTATAATAACACACTTCGATAAAGATCATGTTGGAAGCGCAGCTAAAATTATTAATAACTTTGAAGTAAAAAAAGTTTTTCAAACGTATTTATCCAAAAATTCGCATACCTATCATTACAAAAAATACAAAAAAGCGTTGAAGAATAATAATTTAAAAGCTGTAACTGTGTTAAAAGAATACATCATCGAAATTGATGATGTTGTTTTAAGTATAATTCCTCCTGAAAAAAGAAAATATTCAGAGCAACAAAGCAACAATTCTTCCTTAATAACAAAATTAAATTATAATAATCGATCTTTTTTATTTTGCGGAGATATAGAAAATGAAAGAATAGGGGAGATATTAAACGATCCGTTTATAAAAGCAGATGTTTTGAAAATGCCGCATCACGGATATTCAGTTAAAAACTCAAAACAATTCATTAATAACGTTGCTCCTAAAATTTCGGTTATAACAAATTCTTATTATAAAAATCCTTGCGAAATTGTCGTTTCATCAAATTTACAAAATCGTGCGCAGGTTTTTTTCACAAATCAAGGAACGATAGATATAACAACAGACGGTGTTTTTCTAAAAGTGCATCAAAAATAAAACGCACAGGTTAAGCTGTGCGTTAAAATTTCTATTTTTCTTCGTTTGGGATTTCTTTATATAGGTTAAATCTAAAGAGCAAAGATTCGTCTTCAGGATTCGTGCATCTCAAGGTTGCCTCACTAATAACGGCGCCTTTAAGAATATTACAAATACCCATCATCATGCAGAGTTTTGATTTTAAATTCAAAACGTCGCCTTCGTTTGTTTCGAGATAAACATCACCCTTACAAGCATCAAGTGTTTTCATAAAATCTGCGATGTCGATATCGTGCATAACTAAAAATTTTTGCATAAAATCATTCCTTTCGTATCTATTATATATTTTATATTCTTTTGCCTTTTTTGTCAATTAATATATTTTTAAAAAATTACTTTTATTTTTGTAAGATTTATGTTATAATTAAATGAAATATTGTTTTAGGAGCGATTTTTTTGGATTGGTTGGAAATATTAATAAAAATACACATCTCAGATTTAGAAAAAGCAGAGTCTATAGCTAATATGTCTGTTCCATACGGAATTTATATTGAGGACTATTCAGATTTAGAAGAAGGCGCTCAGGAAATAGCACATATTGATCTGATTGACGAAGAATTGATTGCGAAAAACAGAGATGAAGCGATAATACATATTTATTTTTCTGCCGAAGAAAATCTTGTTGAAGCCAAAGAATATTTAGCAGAACGACTCAGAAGCGAAAATATTGAATTTCAGATTTCAACAGATTGTATAAAAGAAAGCGCTTGGAAAGATAATTGGAAAAAATATTTTAAATGCACTGAAATCGGAAATAAACTCGCTATTTGTCCCAGTTGGGAAACTTATAAAAACAAAGATTGCCGCAAGGTTTTGACGATAGATCCGGGAGCTGCTTTTGGAACTGGTACCCATGCTACTACAAGACTTTGTCTTGAAATGCTTCAAAATTATGAAAATATAGGCGATGTGCTTGATATTGGGTGTGGCAGCGGTATTTTAGCAATTGGCTCTGCATTGCTTGGTGCATCAAAAGCGGTCGGTGTTGATATTGATAAAACTGCTGTTAAAGTTGCTATTGAAAATGCAAAGCTCAATAATGTTACAAACCTTACAGAATTTATAGTTGGCGATTTAACGGATAGAATATCTGATAAATTTGATGTTGTTTGCGCAAATATTGTTGCTGACGTAATTATTTTACTTTCAAAAACAATTAGAAACTATATGAAAGACAACGGTATTTTTATTTGTTCGGGAATTATAGATATTCGTGTTGAAGAAGTTGAGTCGGCATTAATTGAAAATGGATTCACAATCCTTGAACATAAATCAATCGATAATTGGCATGCTTTTGCTTTAAAATAAACTCTTGGAGGATATATATGCTTCAATTTGAAGAACAAAAATTAAAATTGGAAAATATCAGAGATGATATTTCAGAGCTCGGAGAGGCTTTAGGAATTGAAGGGCTTAAAAATTTCATTGAAGAAAAACAAAATTTAACCGCCGCAGAAAATTTTTGGGATGATCCTGAAAATTCCCAGAAGGTTTTGCAAGAAATCAGCAAAGCTAAAGCTAAATTGGATGATTATGAAAAGTTGGTTTCTGATTTCTCAGATACTATCGATATCATTGATTTGGCCAATGAGGAAGAAGATTTATCTTTGCTTGATGACATAATTTCATCTGTTAATTCAATCTACGATAGTTTAGATAAGCAACGTTTATCAACGCTTTTAACGGGAGAATATGACTCTAATAACGCTATTTTAACCTTCCACGCAGGAGCAGGTGGAACAGAAGCGCAAGACTGGGCGTTAATGCTATTCAGAATGTATACAAGATGGTCCGAAAGACATGGATTTAAAGTGTCTGTAACCGATTCTCTTGATGGCGATGAAGCTGGTCTTAAAAGCGCAACTATTGTCGTTGAAGGCGAAAACGCTTATGGTTATTTAAAAAGCGAAATAGGAGTACATCGTCTTGTTAGAGTTTCTCCTTTTGATGCTTCAGGAAGAAGACACACGTCTTTTGCTTCTTTGGAGGTTATGCCGGAAATAACCGATGATATGACGATTGATATAAAAGATGATGATATTAAAATGGACGTTTACAGAGCAAGCGGCGCGGGCGGACAGCACGTTAACAAAACAAGCTCAGCGGTTCGCTTAACACATATACCAACCGGTATTGTCGTAGCTTGTCAAAACGAACGCAGTCAGCATCAAAATAAGGATAGAGCTATGAAAATGCTCTGTTCAAAGCTTCTTGAAATAAAAGAAAGGGAACACCTTGATAAAATTGAAGATATAAAAGGTGTTCAAAAAGAAATTGCTTGGGGTAGTCAGATTAGGTCATATGTATTTATGCCATACACCCTCGCTAAAGACCATCGTACAGGCTTCGAAAACGGAAATATCAACGCAGTTATGGACGGAGATCTCGACGGTTTTATAAACGCCTATCTTAAGGCTGATTCACTTGGTACGCTTCAAAAATAAATTGTTGAAAATCGGCGTATTTTGTTGACAATTGCTTATAAAAATTATATAATTAAATAGTTATAAAATATAAAATTTGTTAGGAAGTTAAAGTTATGGAATGGACATCATTAAATGATTTGAGAGAAAAGTTTTTATCTTTCTTTGAAAGTAAGGGACACTTAAGACTACCTAGTTTTCCTCTTGTTCCTATAAACGATAAATCTCTCTTGCTTATTAATTCTGGTATGGCTCCTCTTAAGAAGTATTTTACGGGCGAAGAAATTCCCCCAAGAAACAGAATAGCTACCTGCCAGAAATGTATTAGAACGCCAGATCTTGAAAGGGTTGGCAAAACCGCTCGTCACGGAACTTATTTTGAAATGCTCGGAAACTTTTCCTTTGGAGATTATTTTAAAAATGAAGCAATTCCGTGGGCTTGGGAATTTTTAACTGATTATCTCGAAATTCCATCGGAGTTGCTTTGGCCTTCCGTTTATGAGAGCGACGATGAGGCTTATGCTATCTGGAGAGACGTTATCGGCGTTCCTGAAGAAAGAATCGTAAAACTCGGAAAAGAAGATAACTTCTGGGAGCACGGTACAGGCCCTTGTGGTCCATGTTCTGAAATATATTTTGATCGCGGAGAAAAATATGGTTGTGGTTCGCCAAACTGTAAACCCGGCTGCGATTGTGATAGGTATATGGAAATATGGAATAATGTTTTCTCTCAGTTTAACAATATGGGAGACGGCACATATACTGAACTTAAAACAAAGAATATCGATACCGGTATGGGTCTTGAAAGATTGGCTTGCATATTCCAAGACGTTGATAATCTTTTTGAGGTTGATACTATCAAAAATATTATGCTTCATCTTTCTGAAATTTCAGGCGTTGAATACAAAAAAGATGAAAACAAAGACGTTTCAATGCGTGTTATTACCGACCATATCCGCTCAACAACATTTATGATTGCCGATGGTGTTATGCCTTCAAATGAGGGTAGGGGATATGTTCTAAGAAGACTAATCAGAAGAGCTGCGCGTCATGGAAGACTTTTAAATATCAATAGAGCCTTCTTAAGCGAACTATGCGATACTGTCATTAAAGAAAATGAAGCTGCATATCCTGAACTTCTTGAAAAGAAAGATTTTATCAAAAAGGTTCTTTCTGTCGAGGAAGAAAACTTTGGTAAAACTATTGACCAGGGCTTAAAACTTCTTGAGGATATCACTAAATCTTCTTTAAATAAAACAATATCAGGTGATGATGCTTTTAAACTTTATGACACATATGGTTTCCCTCTGGACCTCACAAAAGATATAATTAGTGAGCAAGGCTTCTCGGTTGATGAAGATAGATTTAACGATCTTATGCTTGAACAAAGAGAACGAGCAAGAAGCTCAAGAAAAGCATCTGATACAAACGCTTGGAAAGGTGAAACTAATATTTTTGCCGATATTAACGATTCTGAATTTTTAGGTTATTTTGACATTACCAATGAGGCTACGATAATTGCTATCGCCAAAAACGGCGAAAGAGTTGATAATGCTTCGGAAGGCGACGAAGTATTAATAGTTACGGACAAAACCTGTTTCTATGCCGAAAGTGGTGGACAGGTTGGCGACAAAGGAATCATTAAGAATGATAATGCAGAAATATGCGTTTTAGACACACAAAAAAATCAAGCAAAACTTACAACACATATATGTAAAATCAATAAAGGCATTATTTCAGTAGGCGATAAAGTTGAGCTTATGGTTGATGCCTCGAGAAGAACTGCTATTAAGAAAAACCACACTTCGGCTCATCTTTTGCAAGCAGCTTTGCGTTCTGTTCTCGGAACACACGTTGAGCAAGCAGGACAGCTTGTTAATGAAAAGACCGTTCGTTTCGATTTTACCCATTTTTCTGCATTAACATCTGATGAATTAGCAGCGGTCGAAAACTTTGTAAATAACGCTATTTTCAATGGTATTGAGGTTGTAAACCGCGAAATGCCAATAGATGAAGCAAAAGCAATGGGCGCTATGGCTTTATTTGGCGAAAAATACGGAGATGTAGTTCGCGTTGTTGCGATTGAAAATACTTCTATTGAGCTTTGCGGCGGAACTCACATCGACAATACCGCAAAAATCGGAATGTTTAAAATCCTTTCCGAAAGTTCCGTTGCATCCGGTGTAAGAAGAATCGAAGCAGTTTGTGGTGCTAATGTTTTAAATCTTCTTAACAAATATGGCGAAATAATTGCTGACGCTGCCGCTCCCATAAAATGTTCTAATATGAACGATCTGCCGGAGAAGGTAAAAACACTTTCTGAAAATCTTAAAACGGCAGAAAAGAAGATTGAAGTTCTCGAAGCTAAGCTAGCTGTCGGCAAAATAGACGAATATCTCAATAATTCAACCGAAATCAATGGCTTAAAGGCAGTAATAACTGAATGTGAATGTTTAAACGCCGATGAACTTAAAAAGCTCGCAGAAGCTATAAAGGACAAATGCGCTAATATAGTTTGTATTCTTGGTTGCGTTATTGGTGAAAAGGTTATGTTTGCAAGTTCTTGCGGTAAGGATGCCGTTTCGAAGGGTGCACACGCCGGTAATATTGTTAAACAGATTGCTGTAATAGCAGGTGGAAACGGCGGTGGCAGACCTGATACTGCTATGGCTGGCGGTAAAGATGCTTCAAAACTTCGCGAAGCTCTTGATTCTGCAATGGAAATCATTACCAATATGACTAAATAGGAGAAATTTATGGACTGTTTATTCTGTGAAATAATGGCGGGTAATATACCTTCTTCAAAGGTGTATGAGGATGATTATGTTTATGCTTTTAAAGATATTGCTCCGCAAGCACCTTTCCATGTCATTATAATACCTAAAAAACATATTGTTTCAGCAGCGCAAATAGATTCTGAAAACAGTATTTATGTTTCTAAAATATTTGAAGCAGTTTCTATCATTGCAAAAGAAAACAAATTAGATAACGGTTTTAGAGTTGTTACAAACTGTGGTAGCGACGGCGGACAAACCGTTGGACATTTGCATTATCATTTGCTTGGAGGAAGGCAGTTAGCTTGGCCTCCCGGCTGATTTGCATTTTAATTATACCTCCGAGCGTTTTCTAAGTTCGGAGGTAATCACTATTATCGAGGTGTGTTAGATTGAAGAGATTCTTTTTAGTTTTTGCGCTTGCAAGCGTTTGTGCATCTATTGTTTCTCTTGAATTTTCATTATCTTTTACACCTGTTGTTGTCATTTCTGCGATATTAATTTTAGTTGCTGTTTTAACAAAATTTGTATATTTTAAGAAAATATCCGTTTCGTTGTTGGTATTTGCGATAATTTTCTCTTTGTTCTTCGGATATTGCGATTTGTTTTCGTATCTTTCAAATAATAATTTACACAAACTCGAAGGACAAACTTGCGAAATAAGCGCTTCTATTATTGATGAGGTTGAGGATAAAGATTCATACTATGTTTATTATATAGAAACTTCATATGTCGGTATAAGCGAAGCTCCACAAAACGTTAAAACAATATTGTATTCTTCAAATCTATTGGACGCAGAAGTTTTTGACGAAATAAGCGGTAATATAACCTTTTCCAATAATTTTGATTCGATTCATACCGATTACAAAGCAGATGGCTATTTTACCAGTGCCAACACCTTTAATCTTAGCGTTACACCAACGTCTGTTAAACCAACTCGCTCAAAGTTTATTAATTTAAAAAATGATATTAAATTGCTTTTTCGCAAAAACTTGCCAAAAGACGTTGCAGGAATCCCTCTTGCTATTTTAACAGGGGATAAAAGCGAAATTAGTGATGAATTTTATTCTAATATTAAATCAACGGGTATGGCGCACGTATTAGCGGTTTCGGGGTTACATATTTCTATTATTTGTTCATCTGTCGTAATGCTTTTATTGAAATTAAAGGTGCATAAAAAGTTCTCTTATTTTATTGGATTATTAATCGTTTTCTTTTTAGCGGCGCTGGCAGGCTTTTCGGGTTCAATAATGCGTGCGACTGTTATGTATTCAGTTATCGTTTTATCTAAAATATTTGTAAGAAGCGCCGATACCTTAAATTCTTTAGGTTTTGCGGTTACGGTTTTATTGTTTATAACGCCTTATAATATTTATTCCGTATCTTTTGTTTTATCAACGCTTGGCACTTTAGGAATTGTCGTATTAATGCCTAAGCTCAAAGATAAAATTGATAATCTTTTCAAGAAAAAGAACGTATTAACCTCGTTTTTATCTAAACACGTAAATAGTTTTGCAGTTTCGATTTGTGCAAGTGCGACAATAACCCCTTATTCACTTTTTGTTTTCGGTTATGTATCAATTATCGCTCCAATAGTTAACGTTATACTAACCTTCCCAGTGTATTGGTTGTTGATTTCAACGGTTTTATCTGTGGTTTTTTGCAAAATTCCTGTATTATCTGATATACTATTTTGGGTTGTAAAAGTGCTAAGCTACGTCTTTAAATACGTAATCGACCTATTCGCCGAATCTTGCAACATAGGTTTCTTTAAAGATGATGAATTTTTATATATTTTCTTGGCAACATTAGGCATACTTGCGTTAATTTGGTATATTTTCAGGAATCGAAAACTGATTAAACCGATAATCGCTCTTGTTTTGGTTTTATCCCTAAGTACCACTTTGTTTTGTCAATCTGTTTTTAATAAAAATAAAACAAAAATTCATATAGTTGATTCAAATTTCCCATGTATGGTTATTGAGAGGGGAGAGCACGCTGCAATAATCGGTATCGGTGAATCAAACAGATGCGCTTCGAATATCAACAAAATAATTAACTCTAATTTTTTAACCGTTGATTTGTTTGTGATTCCAAAAATAACTAATAAAAATTCCAAACAGATTTCAAAAATTCTATCGAAACATAACGTTAAATGTATTGCTTCTCCCAAATATGGAAGTTCAAAAAAATATAATGCTTCTTTAAATGATTTTAAAGCAAAATTGTGGTCTGATATTGTAATTTCATCAATTAAAACAAAAAATACGTTCAACATATCTGTTTTAATTGATAACGAGATTTTTCTTTTAGAAAACGAACCTTTAAAATTAACAAAAGCTGATAATGTTTTAACATACTATCCTGAATCCAGCTATAAATTCCATAAAAACACTTCAAAATATTTTTTATTTGGAGAACCTTCTGATGCTGTTACCTGGTCTAGCATATTAACCAATAAAGGTGCTAAAACGGCAATTTCAAATCAAATAGGGGATATAGTGGGTACAAAATACGCCAAAAATCCAACTAATTTTTACAGAATAGAATAATATATAATTAATTTTCGGTGGTATAATGAAAATTTTTAATCAAGATGAACTTAAACGCAAAATTAAAGCAAATATTTATGCTCCGGTTTATTTCCTTTGCGGAAACGAGCCCTATTTAATTGCGCATTATACTAACCTTATCATTAAAAATAATGTTACTGCTTTCGAAGATATTAATGTAAAATTCTATGATTCCTCCTTTGATATTGATGAAATCAGTTGCTACGCTTATCAAGTTCCAATGATAAGTCCTAAAAAATGTATTGTTATTACCGACTGCGATTTTAATGATATTGATTCAAAAACATTAGACGCTTTTATTAACCTTGTGTCTGAGCCATCAGATGTTGCAATTGTAATTTTTAGATATACAGGTATGGAAATATCCCTTAAAGCAAAATCATACGGAAAATCTAATGAAAAACGAGATAAATTCCTAAATGCTCTCGAAAGCGGAGGGGGATTTATAGCCGAAATTAATCGGATGACTACGGGCGTTCTGGTTAAAACCCTCTCAAACGGCGCCTTGAAGCGTAATTGCTCGCTCGATTCGAACGTTGCAAGATATATGATTGAGCGTTGCTCTGATGATTTAACAACACTTTTAACTGAAATTGAAAAGCTTTGCGCTTATGTAAAATCAGGAGCAATTACCAAAGAACATATCGACAAAATATGTATAAGATCCGTTAGTGTCGTAATCTACGATATGGCGAAAGCCGTTTTAGCAAATAATGTATCTGAATCTATGCGAATACTTGATGACTTGCTTTTTAGAAAAGTTAAGGATACAGATATCGTCAAGGAACTTGCAAAAAACTATATTGATATTTATAGAGTCAGCGCTGCAAAAAAAATCGGCGCTTCAATAAATGAAGTTGGAAATGATTTTAATTACGGAAACAGAACTTTTGTTCTGTCTAACGCATCCAGAATTGAATCAAAACTCTCGCAAAAACAAATATTTACCAGCCTTTTAGAACTTTGCGAAGCTGAAGCGATGCTAAAAGGCGCCTCAAGCTTAAAGAATAAAACGATTTTACAAGTTTTATTAATAAAATTAATGATGATTGCAACTAAGGAAGGGTAGAAATTGATAAAACTCAACCAAGCTATTATCGTTGAAGGAAAATACGATAAAATCAAGTTAGAATCACTACTTGACGCGTTGATTATTGACGTTAACGGTTTTCATATTTTCAAAGATAAAGAAAAATGCGAGTTAATTAAGGAAATTGCTAAAAAAACAGGGATTATAATTTTCACTGATAGTGATAATGCCGGAGCTTTAATCAGAAATCATATCAATAATATCGTAAAAGACGGCAAAGTTTTTAACGCATATATACCTGAAATATTAGGAAAGGAAAAAAGGAAAGCTAAATCTTCTTCACAAGGTTTTTTAGGCGTAGAGGGCGTTGAAAAAGAAATTATTTTAAATGCACTAAAGAAAATAGGCGTTTTATCACAAATCAACGATACCGTTATTAAAAAAGAAATAACTTCGCTTGATTTATATAATCTCGGATTGAGCGGTAAAGAAAACTCAAAAGTAATTAAGGAAAAACTCTTAAAAAGACTTCAGCTACCAACAAATCTATCAAAAAATAATATGCTAAAAATACTTTCTATATATTCAAACCTCAACGAAATCACAAAATTTGTTGAGGAAATCAAGGAGGAAATTGAAAATGGCAGGCAATCCTAAGCAAAAGATGAAAATTTTGGCAGTTTTAGAGATTTTGAATAAGCATACTGACGAAAATCATCCTCTTGATGCTATTGAAATTTGTGAAATTCTAAACAGTGAATATGATATTGAAGCAGAAAGAAAGAGCATATACGACGATATTTCAATTCTTCTTGAATATGGTTATGATATTTTAAAAACCAAATCGCCCAAAAGAGGATATTTTATGGCTTATCGTGATTTTGATTCGCCTGAAGTATCGCTTCTGATTGATGCCGTTGAATCTGCTGATTTTATTACTGCAAAAAAAACCAAAGAGCTTGTTGGAAAACTTGAAGGTTTAACCAGTAAATGGCAAGCCGAAGAAATTAACAAGAGAGTTTATATAGAAAACAGTAATAAATGCAGCAACGAAGAGATTTATTACACAATAGATAAAATAAACACCGCTATTAAAGAATCAAAAAGAATAACTTTAAATTATATAAGACGTTATTTAGGTGAAAATAACAGAATAACCGAAAAGGCGAGAGAGCTCGAAGTGAGCCCTTATGCGTTAATTTGGGAAAACGACCATTACTATCTCATCGGAAATATAGATAAATATGATAATCTAATACACATGAGAATTGATAGAATGAAAGGTGTTCAAGTAACCGATAAGCCTTATAGACATTTCAGCCGAGTAAGTGAATATAAAACCTTTTTCGATACAGCAGACTACGTTCGAAAATCTTTCAATATGTTCGGGGGAGAATTAAAGACAATTGAGCTTAAATGCAAAAACGATCTCTTAGAACAAGTTATAGATAGATTTGGGGATAAATTGTATTTAAGACCTGCAGAATTTGATCATTTCACATTTTGCACAAAAGCAAATATTAGCAGTGGATTGATTTCCTGGCTTTTGCAATTTGGCGGAGATATAGAAGCAATAAGTCCTAAAGAGTTAAGAGACAGTGTTTTAGATAGATTAAAGAGTATAAATAAAGCATACAAGCTGTAAATCACAACACTCAGTTTACAGCACGCTTTGATTTCTATTAAAGGGAATTGCTCTGAAAAAATTATATCCAATTATACAAAATGAATTAGGTTTTGTATAATTGGGCGGTTGTGTAGATAAAAAAATAAAGCACCCCGAAAAAAGGGGTGCTTTATTTTGTTGGCATCGGGTGTTATGACCCACGGACTAACGGATACCAACACGAAAAGTTTAATTCACCTTTCGCCAGCATTTTTTATCTTATCACATAATTTTTATTTTGTCAAGTATAATTCATCTGAGCCAGCGCCGCCCCCTTGAGGGGGCGCGGGGTGGGGGAGAAAAAAAGCCATAGTCTATCTCCTTTTTTCACTTGTCAAGGGGAACTTGGAATAAATGCGCAAAGCGCATTTTATGCCGAGAAAGCCCCTTGACAAATCTCCAAAAAATATAATTATAACGCCGCTTGCGGCATTAAGCCGCAACGCGGCTATTTACCGCGAGGGG
>JAZQTQ010000044.1:0-53379 GCA_045630885.1 Acutalibacteraceae bacterium | reverse complement strand
AAAATACATCAAGAAAAATATCGTTTGATAAAGTCCAGACTTTCAAACTAGAAAAAGAAGAACCTCCATTTAATTAATCTAATGCAATATCTGCTTTTTCTTGGTCTTGTATATATTTCTTTATTGTACTCTCATTTAAGCCTACCGTAGATACATAATATCCTTCTGCCCAAAAGTGCCTATTTCCAAACTTATATTTTAAGTTTGCGTGTTTATCAAACATCATCAACGCACTCTTTCCTTTTAAGTAACCCATAAAACTTGAAACACTTGTCTTAGGCGGTATACTTAATAATAAATGCACATGGTCGGGCATCATATGACCTTCTATTATTTCTACACCTTTATATTTGCACAATGTTCTTATTATTTCTTGTAAGTCTTTTCGGTATTGTTTATATATTATTTTTCTTCGGTATTTTGGTACTATTACTATATGGTACTTGCATAACCATTTCGTGTGTGATAAACTATTTGTGCTATTTGCCATTAAAATTCTCTTTCTGTAGTTCTCTAAGACTTGAACAACCTTATTGTACTACTTTGGGGAATTTTTTTGTATAACTTTTATTCCCCACCCGCATAGCGGGTGGTTGTCTGTTTCGGACGTTCCGTCCTCAACTGGCTGAAGCCATTAAACCAAGGCAGGGAGAAATTTTCTCCCTGCCTTATTTTTTATCTTCGCCTTTTAAAAGCAAACGCAAACGCAAGCCCTAACCCAAGAACTAAAAAGCTGGCGCCAATCACAATCCACGAAGAAACAGATGCGCCGTTCTGTCCTTGAAACTGCGTTTGATCATTATTGTTAGGATTGTTTTTTGCGTCGGGCTTTTGCGTTTGATCTCCGCCAAAGCCTTCCTGCCATTTGTTTTCGCCATTCGCAAAATCGGGCGGACCCCCTGCTTGTTCTCCATTCGGCATTTGTCCGCCTTGCATATCACCGTCAGGCGCTTGCGGAGTTATTTCATCAGATTCGGAATTTTCATACGAATCCGAGCCGAAATCACTGTCGGTTTGCGGTTTTTGGGTATTGCCATTAAACTTACCATTGCCGCCCATCATATTGCCCATAGAGCCCATATCGTTGATTTGCAAATCGCCCGCATCAATCAGGGTTTCGCTTTTTTGAGTGTCAGAAGTGGCTCCGATCGTTCCATCAAGCTGACCGCTGATGCTTTCTGCACGGAGCAGACAAAACTCTTTAAGCGTTGAAATTCCTTTTTCAAATTCTTCATAAGTGCAGAATTTAGTTGGATCTTTCTTAACATAGGGCGAAATCATCTTATTGACGTTATCAATCATCTCTGCAAAATATCCGCTGTCAAAATAGCTTTTAATAAACTCCGAGAAATACTTGTGATACAATTCCGTGTATTCCTCACTGCCCAATATCCAAGCAATCATCGGTCTGTCTGATGAATTGCCGCCGGATACGGGAGAATCAATAGGATAATTTACAAGGCTTGTTGCTCCGCCCATCGACTGAAATCCACCAAATGCAAGGTTATAATCCCAAGGAATCATCTGCATCTGACCGTCGTTTTCATATAGATAATAGTTATGAATCATAGAGCCTGTATAACTGTCAAAATTTACAACAAAATTATGCACAACGAAATAACGAATGACTGCATCAATATCAACTGTGCTATCCAAATCCTCGCCGTTAGAAAGTTTTTTGAGCGCGTTAATCAATCGTGTTTTATCCGCTTCGGTAATATCGGTTTTGGCGTTTTCGAAAATATTTGAATAGCTTTCAAAATTATCATCGATATATTTCAGCAGAACGTCATCGCTTCTGTTCATCATACCGCCAACGCCATTAGGTATGCCGCTTTGCGTGTTCCCGTCGGCGTTATCGTCATCTGAAGGAGGAGTCATACCTTCAGGCATTTCAAAATCTTCCGGCATTTCGAATCCGTTAGGGGGTGTCATTCCATCGAATCCGTCAGGCGGCGTCATTCCATCGGGCATTTCAAATCCATTAGGCGGTGTCATTCCTTCGGGCATTTCAAATCTATCAGGGGGCGTCATTCCTTCCGGCATCTGACCTCCGCCAAAATTTCCTTGATTACCATTAGGACCTTGTCCGCCAAACATTCCGCCAAATCGTTGGTTTCCGTTATTGCCTTGATTTTCATTCGACATTCGAGATGCTTCGTTATCGTTTTGTGTCTTATTATTGTTCTCGCTGTTGTTTTCGTCCTTTTCTGATTCAGAATCAGTTATAAACTCATCAATATCAAATTTTTTGCCGTTACCACGACCGCCACCCATACTCATACTGTCGGGTTTATAAAGTTCTCCGTAATCCTTGCCATAATTACGCTGCAAGAAGGATTCTTCCACGCCTTCTACCGCAAGATAAAGTCCCCAATCTTCGCCGTTTACTGTGATATACGCATAACTGCAAAGCGGAGCCGCAACACCCGTTTCATTCATCATCTGATAGGTCAGATAATCCTTCATATAGGTGTTGTCCTGAATGATATTGTTCAAGCAAAGCTTATCAAGTCCGTAGTAGGTGTTGGTGCTATCGTAATGGTCAAACTCTATTTTATAACTATATCGGTCATTGTTTACCTGACTAAGCGAGGTATTACCCTTTCCTCGAATCGCAACGTTCTTATAAGCTTCGTTATCGATTACAACGGCACAGTTGTAATATTCTTCGCTTTTGCAGTTGGCAGAAAAGTCCTCCCAATCATCTATAATAATGTCGATGGTATGAACCTTTGAAGTGTCAAACAGCGTTTTTTCATATCCCATTACGGTAGATGCTTTTTGAACGCCCAAATGCTCGGCATTAATAAAAAGCACAGTTATTATCAGCGTGAGGGCAAGAACAACACAGCAAATTTTATCAATAGCTTTGTGTGTTGACATAGCGTACCTCCTTAGGGTGAGCAGTCAAACCCGAACACCGTTTTGTGAAGGCAGATTTTTGCTCATCCTTTGTTATAATACTCGTTAATTAGCCCATATACTCGCCGTTATAGCTCACAAGAACCGCACTGTTCACACCCGGCATATTGCTGAGAGTGTTGATGAATCCCGTATTTTCATTTACCATACGAATTTCAAGATTCAGCTCAATCAAGCCTTTAGTTACGGTTTTGCTCTTTACAACGCATTTTACTACGTTTCCTTTAAGAAATTCAACTGCTCTTTGCTCTGCTTGGTCATCTGCGCAAGAAAGAACTACGATATATGGGTTGCGATGAGATTTTTTGTTTACGAACACAAGCAAAATCACACCGATAATAACGCTTCCCACAACCGCCAACGGAATAAGTCCTGCCGCAAGAACGATACCTACTGCGATTGCCCAGAAAAGAAACGCAATGTCAAGAGGCTCTTTGATGGCGGTGCGGAAACGAACGATAGATAGCGCACCGACCATACCGAGAGAAAGAACCACGTTGGAAGTTACCGCCAAGATAACAACTGTGGTAATCATCGTGAGAGCGATAAGGGTTGTGCCAAAGCTGGAGGAATACATAACGCCCTGATAGGTCTTTTTGTATATTAAGAAAATAAACATACCGATGCCAAAAGCCAAAATTAAGGCGATTGCCATATCGAGAATACCCACACCACCGATATTTTCCAAAAAACCAGATTTGAAAATGTCATTGAAATTCATAATAATTACTCCTTATAATTTGAGTTTTTTAGCCGTAAATTCTGCATACGGCATATTTTGAAAATGCGCCTAATCGGCAATCGCTAAGCTGAACAGCATCGCGGATAATATCGGGAATATATTCGTCCCATTTAACCTCAAGAATGATTGACGTATTGCCCGCAGGAATCGTAATGCAGTTTGAATTTAGAAAGTCTGTGCAGTTAACCCCTGTGCGGATATTATAGTCCAGCGTTACTCTGACGTTACCGGGAGGGAACACAAAGGGCTCTCTTATATAATCCACAATGGTTTTCGGCCTGAGCCCCTGACTCATTATTTTGCTATATAACTCCTGAATTAAGGGTACACCACTATCAATCATCCAACCGTATTCCCCCTTCGCAATCGCTTGCGCCTGTTCAAAGGACAGCGCAACGCTATCCTTCAAGCACAAACCGTTTATCTTGCTTTTCTTTTCTAAATGAATGAGGGACGTATCGTTATTATAATAGCGAATCCGAAACTTCTCTCGGACGTTTACTCCGTCAACCTTTTCTCTCAGCGCTTTATCTGATGCGTTATCAAAATACAAGCTACGGATTGAATACTTGCCGTCAATAGTGTGTATATCCCGTTTCATAACTGCGGACAAACGTTGACGAAGAACAAGCATATCACCATAGCTGATTTCGTGCTTCCATTCGTGTCGGTATTTCATTCTTCAGCTCCTTCCTCATTTAGCCTTTAAATAAAAAAGCCTCCTGTACTTTGATGATATCATTATACAGGAGGAAGATTGAAGTTTTATTGAAATTATTGATTTTTTAAATTGTTGGAATTTGAACCTTAAATTCTACAAACCCATTAAAGCATCCAACTTCGATATTGCCTTTATGAGAAGTTACGATTGCCTTTGCAATAGCAAGTCCAAGCCCATAATGCTTGTCCTCTCCGTTGCGGACGGTGTCCACACGATAAAAACGCTCGAAAAGTTTCTCTCGCTGTTCTGCGGCAATTTCATCGCCTTTATTGATTACTGAAAGTTTTGCAAATCCGTGTTCCTTAGTTAAAGTAAGCCACACTTCGCCTTGTTCTTTGCTATGACGAATAGCGTTATCAAGAAGTATTGAAACAATTTGCTTTAGCTGAGTGCTGTTGCCTTCAACGCTAATCCCGGTTGTAATGTTACTGTTCAGAACAAAGCCTTTTTCAAAGGCGACGCTTTCAAACGGCAGCGCTTCTCCGGCAACAAGACGGCTGAAATCAATATTTTCCATCTGTGGCGTTACGTTCTCTGTCCGCGCAAGGTCAAGAAGTTGACCGACCAACATACCCATTCTTTCGTTTTCATATTGGATGTTGGAAAGCCATTGGTTATCGCCAATTTCTCGGGACAACAGTTCAGCATTGGCGCTTACAACGGATACGGGTGTTTTAAGCTCATGCCCCGCATCGGAAATAAACTGTTTCTGCTTTTGATAGTTTTCTTCAAGCGGATTAACTATCTTTCTTGCAAGAAATACCGACAGGAAGAAAAACAAAATAAGCGCAACGCCTCCGAAAATCAGCGTATAACGGAACAAGGTTAAAGCGCTTTCATTAATAACGGTGTTATCCATAAAGGTAACAAGGATATAGCCTCCTTTATCCGCTTTATAGAAGGCAAGGTTATCCTCTTTGCCATACCGTTCGTTACCCTTTACTATGCTTTGCGCCAGTCCTTTAAGGTCCTCATCGGAATATATCGTTGGCGGTTCGTTCTTTATCTCAAGAAATTCTCCATCATAAGAAATTGCCACCGTATAGAAAACCGACAAGCGGAACATCGGAGATTGCGAATCAAAAGCGGGATTAAACCCATACTTGTCGTCGGGTCGAGGTTTGTTGGGCGGCATTGTTTCATCGAAATCCTGCGAAAGCACATACATTTCAGCATGTGTCCTTAGCATCTCTTGATTTTGTTTCGACATTTCAAAATAACTTGATGCGTAAATAACGCCGAGCGTTCCTACCCACAACAGCACAAGGATAGACATAATAGCTACAACGATTGTTCTACGGGATTTCTTAAACATCTCCACACCTCAATTCATATCCAACTCCGCGCACCGCTTTGATTGCGGTCTTGGCTTCTACAAAACTGAGTTTTTTGCGAGTGAAGGACATATACACCTCCACGTTGTTATATTCCGCTTCGCTTTCAAAACCCCAAATTTTTACCGCTAATTGCTCACGAGTGAGAATCTGACCGCTGTTTGCAATCAGGTATTCAAGAATACGATATTCTTTTTCGCTGAGCCTTACGCTTTGACCGTTGGTAATGCAGGACAAAGTAAACGTGCTTGTATCAAGGATAATATCCCCGAAGGATAAAATCCCGTCGGCAGTACCGAGCGTGCGTCTGCCAAGCGCACGAAGGCGAGCAAGAAGCTCTTTGGTCATAAACGGCTTTGTTAAATAATCGTCTGCGCCGCTGTCAAGACCTGTTACCTTATCGTCAAGCTCTGCTTTGGCGGTAAGCATTAAAATTGGCGTAACAATCCCTTGATGGCGAACCCTTTTTGCAATCTCATATCCATTCATATCGGGGAGCATAACATCAAGAATAACAATGTCATAAATATTGCTCTCGATTGCGGCTAAACCATCAATACCATTGGCATAATGGTCAACCTCATATTTTTCAAGACGCAGAATTTCGTATAGCGCTTCTGCCATTCTTTTTTCATCTTCAACGAGCAAAATCCGCATAACGCCACCTCCACTTATATACATTATATCATAAAAGATTGAAAAATCATTGAAAAAAATAAAAATCGACAATGTTTTTTATCCCACTGCCGATTTTCTATCTATTGAACTCGGTAACCCCAATAAGTTTTTTGGTAACAATAATTCTGAAAATCCCAATATGAATCGAACTCTATCAGTTCATAACCTTCTTCAAAACTAAAAGACAGTATTTTTTCTTCATCACTTATCCAACATCGATATTTTTTATCTGAGTTTTTGTCGCGTTCCAACTCCTTCTTTCTCCTCCTTGTTCTACCATTCAAAAGGAGAGGCTTTTTTACCACCTCTCCTAAAAATTTATTTTTTATTACGACCAAGCTTTACGAGTTCGTATCGTTCATCACACATTGCCGCAACTTCGGGCGAATGGCTTACTAAAATAACGCATTTCCCCTGGTTTGTAAGTTCTCGGAAAATACTCATAATTCCATTTTGTGTTTCGGCACCCAGATTTCCGGTGGGTTCATCTGCAAGGATAATATCCGGATCATAAGAAAGAGCGCGAGCAATAGCTACTCGCTGTTGTTGTCCGCCGGATAATTTAAGCACGCGGCGGTTGGATTCGTCCTCGTCAAGGCCAAGCGTGCGAACCTCTTCCTCAAAAGCATAATATTTTTCAGTATTTGCAAATACATCTAAATGCGTTTTTTATAATGTACATAACTTTCTTTTCTCGGAAATTCATACTACGTTACACCATTATACAAAGTAACATTGAAGAAAGATTGAACCAATCAATTTTTTATTTTAATATAACTTTAAATAAAAAAAGCGGCTTGAAATCGTCCGATTTCAAGCCACTCAAAAGCCGGTAGATATTACTCCCACTCCAACGATTATCTTTATGAAAATAGTATTATAACCAAACGTGAACATGATATGATGAATCTTGTAATACTATCTAAATGTGGAAAATGCAAAATGGTTAATACCGTGTAAAATTTTAAACGGAGACACTTCTTTAAGAAATGTCTCCGTTATTTTATTTATATTCAATAAGCGTTATATCATCTATGGTGGCTCCCGAATTTGCGGCTTTTCCGTATATGCCGGGGTAAATAATCAGTTTTAAATTGCCCTTTACTCTTGGGGTAACAAAACTCCACTCAAAGCCTTCGCCGTCTTTCAACTTGCTTGGGTCAACCACTACCGAAGCGTGTAGCCTTTTTCCGTCGGGGTGGAACACTGCAACCGTTATACCCGGTTGACTTTTACCGTTAAGGGTTACGTCTTTTAAGCTAAAGGTGTATTTAGCGCCGGGGGTTAAGTTGTTGGCGGTGTTAATGTAGTTGTATTGCGATTCGTGGGGCTTAATGTTCAAATCTACGTTTTTGTAAATTGTAGATTTTTCTGTTGCCTTAGCAAGCTTTTTGGCATAGTCTATTCCGTAATTATAGTAAACCTTGTGGTACATAACCGAGGGATTTACCATAAGCATTACTACGTCGGGGTCGTATACCTCTATATATTCGGCAATACTGCTGCTATTGTAGTAACGTGGGTCTAAAACCTCTACCTCTGCAAAAGCGGTAGATAAAAACGATTGTACAGGCAGTTGGAAACTATCCTTTAAAATAAGAGCTTTAATATTATTACCTGCATTTTCGTTTCTGTGCTGTACCACGTGGTAATCGCCGCCAATATAAGCGCAGTAGGGACTTTCCTCGAAGTAATTAGGCTGGTCGAAATATTCTTTTCTAACGTTTGCTTCGGTAAAATCGCCACTGTAATATGCAAGATGATTGGTAATGTAGGTGGAAATTTCGGTATCAAATTTTGGCTCGTACAGCACGTAATCGTCTACACCGCCAAAGTTCACGCCAACACGTTTTCCGTGGGTACCTAAAAACCAATCTTCATAGGTAGTCTTTTTCCAGTTTTCGGTGTTGGTATATTTACTGTTTACCTTTTCGTTGGGCAACAAAGACTCAACCTTTTCCACTATTTTTTGGTATGCCAGAAAGGCGCCTAAGTTGTTCCAGTGGTGGTCGGTTTTATAAAAATACTTTTCTACGTCTTCGGGGGTTTTTGCAACGTATTCTCTTAAATCAAGCACGTCTATACCGTTTTCTTCAAGCCCCGAAACCATAGTATTGGCAGTATCTGTAGCGTGGAGGTCTACACCCACTGGCAAAAGCTCGTTTTTCATATCTACCTTGTGGGGTTCTTGCACGTACACAAATTCTCGGCCGCTATCTTCAAGCCATTTGTCAAATTCCGAAATGTTGTTAATTGCAAGCGTAGTGTCCACCGCTTTTAATTTATCGTTGGTAAGCATACCGTTTTTTAGTGTGGCCACACCGTTGTAAACCTTGCGACCGCTGTATTTTGCAAATAAACCGTTAAGATTTATATAATCGTTTTTACCCTTAATTTGCGACGTATAACCTGTTTTAACGTTGTTAATGAATTCGCTAAATCCACCGCCGTTTTCGGTAGTTAGTTTATATGCATTTAGCAGTACGGGGGAATTTATGGCTGCTGTAAGAAAGATGTATATTAAAAGCACTGCCGCCAAAATTCTTAAGCCGCTTATTTTGCGTAGCAATTTCAAATCCATCCCTCTTTCTTAAAAGTTAAAATATATAAACGGGTTGTGAGCATTCATAACAAGGAAGGAAACACCCACCAAGAACAGCAAAAACTGGGTGGCGTATGCAACTGTTTTTACACCAATTCCCATAGGTCTGCTCACAACCTGCAGTTTGCGGCTAACAAAGCCCAATAATGGGGTAGAGCAAAGTATTCCCACCGCAAGTATTACAAAATAGTTTTGCAGATAGTATAAAAATGTATTGTCTATAACTGTACCGCCGGCGCCAAACATCATTTTAAGGTAATTGGTGGCTGAGGGCAGGTCTATGGCGCGGAAAAGCACCCAGCCGCACATTACCATAAGTATTGTAAATACTTGGTAAGGAATTGCAAAACCGCGTTTTTTGTTGCTTAAAGAGGGAATAGAGGTAAGTTTTTCTATGGTAATAATAATTCCGTAAAGCACACCCCATAGAATAAAGTTCCAAGAAGCGCCATGCCAAACACCGGTTGCAAACCATACTATAAACAGGTTAAAAACAAGTCTTGCTTTCGATTTAACTCTAGAGCCACCCAAGGGGAAGTAGACGTAATCTCTAAACCAGGTGCCCAGCGACATATGCCACCTGCGCCAAAATTCTGTAATGGTTTTCGAGATGTATGGGTAGTCGAAGTTTTCAAGGAACTTAAAACCAAACATAAGGCCTAAGCCAATAGCCATTTCAGAGTAGCCGCTAAAATCAAAGAATATTTGCAGGGTATAGCAAATAATACCAAGCCATGCCATAGCCACGCTTAATTCGCCTTGAGCAAATGCGTAGTCAGCCACCTGAGCCAATATATTGGCAAGCAGCATCTTTTTGTTAAAGCCGTAGAAAAAGCGAAGCACACCGCGAGAGAACATATCAACCGTAGTTTTGCGGTTGTTAATTTGGTCGGCTATTGTGGTGTATCTAACAATAGGACCTGCAATAAGTTGTGGGAAGAAGGCAATATAAAGCCCTAAATAAAAAATATTTTTCTGCACCGGAATGCCGCGATACACGTCTATAACGTAGCTCATTGCCTGGAAGGTAAAAAAGGAAATACCAATAGGTAACACGTATTGCGATACGTCAAATAACGTTTTTGTAGCAGGGAAGAAGTCGTGCAGCGAAGCGGTAACAAAGTTCATATATTTATATACAAACAATATGCTTAGGTTTGCCACCACCGCAGCCGCAAGTATAATTCTGCGCGGCACCGTGCGTTTTTTAACAAGGTGTATAAAAAGGGCAAAAAAATAATTCATTATTATGGAAATTAACATCATAATAACAAATTTCGGCTCGCCCCAAGCATAAAACAAAAGGCTTGTAATAAGTAGCCAATAATTCCTTGCCTTGGGGGGCAGAATATAGTTTACCGCCAAGGTAACAGGGAAAAAGGCAAACAAAAACTCTAAGCTTGTAAACAGCATTAAAAATAACCTCTCTCTCAAAACATTTATACGTATCAATTATAACTAAAGCGTTTGGCTCTGTCAACAATTTCTTTGCTTATATTTTGCCCAAAAATAAGAATAAAAAATGCCCTGCATACGCCAAGTGTCAGCAGAGCATTTTTGTGTATTTATTCGTTTATCGCAACCATAATATCGCCGGTATCGGTGGTTATTTCGCATTTGCCACCGGTTGTGGTTTTTGGAAGGTTTATTTCGCCCATATCGGTTTGTGTTATTAACACCTTTGGGGAGCATAAGCTTCCCGTAACGACGGTATCATTACTCCCGAAGAATTTACCGAATGGATGGAAAATTCATTCCCCAATCGCAAGCCAAAATCCTAATGGGCGCAAAAAAATCCCTCCTATGTGAATTTAAGCAAATTCAACATAGGAGGGATTTCCTCTTATATAGAAATTTATCGTGGGATGAACGATTACAGTATCAAAATGGTATCATTTTGCACTTTGAATCTCGAAAAATGGCTTAAAATAAGGCTTTTTCGGACTTCGTTTCTTATTCCCACTCGATTGTGCCGACGGGTTTGGGGGTGAGGTCCATCAGGACGCGGTTTATTCCCTCAACCTCGCGGGTTATTCTATCTGTGATTTTATGAAGAAGTGCATAGGGGATTTCTTCGATTGTTGCGGTCATAGCGTCGGTTGTGTTGACTGCTCGGATAATTGCCGGCCAGCCTTCATAACGGCTTTCATCTTTTACGCCAACGCTCTTTATATCGGGTACAACAATGAAATACTGCCATACCTTCTCTGCCAAACCGCCATTTGCAAATTCTTCTCTGAGAATTGCATCGGCTTCTCTTAATGCCGCTAATCTATCACGAGTGATTGCGCCGAGGCAACGAACTCCGGGACCTGGGCCGGGGAAGGGCTGACGATATACCATCGCATGAGGAAGTCCTAATGCTTCTCCAACAACGCGCACCTCGTCTTTATACAAAAGTTTAATCGGTTCAACAAGGCCGAACTGAAGGTCTTCGGGAAGTCCGCCAACGTTATGGTGGGACTTGACTGCCTTTTTGCCTTCTGCTTGCTTAACGCTTTCTAAAATGTCGGGGTAGATCGTTCCTTGAGCCAAAAGCTCAACGCCTTCGAGTTTTCTTGCTTCGTCAGCAAAAACCTCGATAAATTCTTTGCCGATTATCTTTCTCTTTCTTTCGGGGTCGGAAACGCCCTCTAAGAGGTTTAAAAATCTATCCGTTGCATCAACGTAGATAAGGTTTGCATCTAGCTCCTCTCCGAATATTTTAACAACGTTTTCGGATTCGTCTTTACGCATAAGTCCATGATTTACGTGAACGCAAACGAGCTGTTTACCGATAGCTTTTATTAGAAGCGCGGCAACAACCGATGAATCAACTCCGCCTGAAAGGGCGAGCAAAACTTTTTTATCTCCAACCTGAGCACGAACTGCTTCAACCTGCTCCTCGATAAAGGCATTTGCAAGGTCGAAATTGGTTATACGCGCCATGGATTCGGGTCTTACATTATTTTCCATTTTTCATTCCTCCAAAGGCGATTAGTTGGTATAGTTATCGAAATAGCCCTGAACGAGAACAACGGGAGTTCCCTTATCTCCCGAACCGCTTGTGAGGTCGCAAAGCGAACCGATGAGGTCGGTCAACTGACGGGGAGTTGTTCCTTGAGAAGCCATATTTCCAACAAGGTTATCGCTCTTTGCCTTAATGCTTTCGGAAATTGCCTTTTTGAGTTCTTCGCCCGAAAGGTCTTTATAATCATTATCGGCAAGATACTTGAGTTTCAATTCGTTTGGAGTTCCGATAAGTCCATCTGTGAAAGCGGGGGAAACAACGGGGTCTGCAAGCTCCCAGATTTTGCCCTGAGGGTCTTTGAAAGCGCCGTCGCCATAAACCATAACTTCAACGTGTTTACCGGTTTTATCAAGAATATTTTTCTGAATTTCCAAAACGAGGTCTTTACATTCGTTCGGGAAAAGTTTTATCTTATCTTCTGTAGACTTATTAGAGCCCAAAAGACCATATTTTGCATTATATCCGCTTCCGTTAATGGGGACGTTCATAATCTCATCGAGGCCCAAAACAACCTTTGCGCCTGCCTCTTTAAGGATTCTCTTTGTTCTCTTTCTTGTATGAATATCACAAGTTAAGATATGGTCGGCATAAGGGAGAATTGCTTTGGCCTGATTTGCGAAAATTATCTCTGCTTCAGCGCCGCAAGAACGGATAAGGTCGGCATAATATTCAACGTAGTCCACGCCTGTGAATTCATGCTTATTAACGCCGAAAAGTTCTCTGTATTTTTCTTCTGTTAAAACGTCGCTATAAGGGTTGATACCCGCAGCGTCGATTTTATCGAGGCTAACAAGCTCGTTGCCAACCTCATCGGAAGGATAAGAAAGCATAAGAACTATCTTCTTTGCTCCCTTTGCGATTCCGCGAAGACAAATAGCGAAGCGATTTCTGGAAAGAATCGGAAAAATAACTCCGACAGTTTCGCCTCCAAGTTTTGTTTTAACGTCTTCTGCGATATTATCAACAGAAGCATAATTACCTTGCGCTCTTGCAACGATTGATTCTGTCATTGCAATAACATCTCTGTCGCGAAGCTCAAAGCCTTCATATTCTGCGGCTTCCAACACGCTGTTTGTAACCATTTCCGCAAGATTATCGCCCTCTCTGAAAATGGGGCAACGAATACCTCTTGAAACGGTTCCTACTCTGCGTTCATTTTGACTCATTTTTTGTCTTCCTTCCAATATGGATTTTATATATTTTTATTTGCCTTTCGGCGGATAAAAAACAATTTTATTTTGCCATAACCTCTTGGACTATCGTTGGATAATATGCTCAATCTTTTATATTTTTTAAACTGTCCGTCAAATTCCAAAGTATCAAAATTTTCTGAACAATCCGTGAGCTCTGATGGGGGCGGATTTCCGGGAAGGTTTTGATTTTCGGAATTTTTCCAAACAATTTTTCCCGATTCGTCGAAGCCCTCCGAATAAAGAGAACCTACCATTCCTGCGGCTTCGCCATAACAAAAGCGCTCAAATATTATTTTGCCGTCGATATAAAATCGGAGCTGATCTCTGAATTTTGTTTCACGCTCTTTTTCATAAACTGCGCAGCATTTTCCGCCCGAAAGCAAGGTTGCATTTATATCCAAAAAACAGTCCCCCTTTTATCAATGCTCCATAACAGAGATATAATACCACATTTTGCGTTTTTTTTCAATATTTTTTTGCTGCTCAAACACATTTTTTTCTTGTTGTAAAAAATTTTTTTATATTTTATATAAATTTTTGTGCAATTTCTAAAGTTTTTGGCAGTCAATATCAAAAATATCCTTTGCAAACCAAACGTTTTTCACCTTAAAGGTTTTGCCGTTGAGATATTCCAATATACCTGCGTCGGTTGTAAAATTAAAACGAAGTTTATAGGAATAAAGCGCATGATGTCGGAAGCCTTTCTTTTTATCTGCCGAACCTATTTTACTATATTTTCCGTCTCCTAAAAGGGGATGCCCGATAGATGCCAAATGGGCTCTTATTTGATGAGTTCTGCCCGTTAAGAGTTCAACCTCCAAAAGCGAATTGCCCGAAAACTCTCCGAGAACTCGATATTTCGTTTTTATTTCTCGATTTTCTTCGGTTTTGTTTTTCTTTATGAAAACGATGTTTTTATCCTCGTTTTTTTCAAGATAACCTTCAAGAATAGCGGATTTTTTCTTTGGGATTCCATGAACCGCCGCAAGATAGAATTTATCGAGCTCACGATATTTAATTTTATCGCAGATGATTCTTAATGCTTCCGCATTTTTTGCCGCAATAACTATGCCTCCCGTGTTTCTGTCGATACGGTTTGCCAAAGCGGGGCGGAAACTGTTTTCCTCGTCGGGGCGGTATTCCCCTTTTTCATAAAGATAATGCTGGATTCTTGCAATCAAAGTATCGGAAAACTCCTTGTCGTCGGGGTGGACCAGCAACCCTTGTCTTTTATCCAGGAGCATAATATTTTCATCTTCATAAACGATATCGAGCTTTGCGGGCGCCGACATAAAGTCATATTTTTTCGGCACCTCCTTAAAAAATTCATCGTTTATATAAGCCGAAACAACATCTCCTTTTTCAAGTCTTGTTGAGATTTCAGCACGTTTTCCGTTAATCTTAATCCTTTTGAGCCTTATGTATTTATACATAAGCGTTTTTGGAAGCGCAGGCATCGCCTTGGTTATAAATTTATCAAGTCTTTGCCCCGAATCGTTGCTCCCAATGGTAAATTCCTTCATAAAAAACACCTTTCGAGAGGAAATTTTTTCTAAAAGACAGTATAACACAATTTTTTTCTTCCGTCAAACGTTAATAATTTCCTTACTTCTCCTAAAAGCGGAAAGATTATTCCGCTTTTCATAAACATTTTGCACTATCTCTTGACACAGAACAGATTTGTGTGGTATAGTTGCTTATTGATACTGATAAGGGGTGGTTTTTAGTGTTGGAAAACGAGCACAAAGAACATCGAAAAAGGTTAAGAAACAGATTTGTAAGCGAAGCCGGTTTTGAAGAATTTGAAGACCACGTTATTCTTGAAATGATGCTCTTTTATTCTATTCCGCAAATCGACACAAACCCTATTGCGCACAGACTCATAAATGAATTTGGTTCGCTTCACAAGGTTTTGGACGCACCGCTCAAGGACCTTATGAAAATAAGCGGAGTTTCTTACAATACCGCAGTATTTTTAAATTCGTTGGTTCCCTTGATGAAGGCCTATGAAACCGACAAATATAAGCACAACTCCGTTGTTCTTGATTCAACCGAAGCAACCCTTAATTTCTTCAAAGAGAAATACAGAGGCTTTTCGGAAGAAACATTTTCTGTAGTGGGGCTTGATAGCCGAAACAGGGTATTATTTTTCGACGTTATTGCAAAGGGTAGCATTGATATGGTTATAACAGACAACCGAGAAACTATGCGCAGACTTATTGAAAACAAAGCGATATGCGCTATAGTTTGCCATAATCATCCGAGCTCGGTTGGCGTTCCTTCGGAATCCGACGAGAATATTACCAGAGGACTCGTTGCGCTAATGAAAAGCTTTGGAGTTCGCCTTATCGACCACGTTATAGTTGGAAATGACGGCGACGCTTTTTCTATGAAGGATTCGGCTTTCTTTTGCAAATTATTCGAAATTAAAACTGATGATAAGAAAGACTTGAAAAAAGAATAAAATTGTGTTATATTTTAATATGTATGTAAATTTATTAATCAAACGAAGCTAAAACTTCGCCATTCAAAGGAGAATAGGAAAATGTATAAAAGCATTTCGCCCAACCTTAATTTTGTTGAGCAGGAAAGAGAGATTGCAGAATTTTGGGAAAAAGAAGCAATCTTTAAAAAGAGTATCGTTTCTCGCGCAAAAGGAGAGCCATACGTTTTCTATGATGGCCCACCAACCGCAAACGGTCAGCCCCATATCGGACACGTTTTAACCCGTGTTATCAAGGATATGATTCCGAGATACAGAACTATGAAGGGTTGTATGGTTCCGAGAAAGGCAGGCTGGGATACTCACGGTCTTCCCGTTGAATTAGAGGTTGAGAAAAAACTCGGCCTTGACGGAAAAGAACAGATTGAAGAATACGGAATCGCTCCCTTTATCGACCATTGTAAAGAGAGCGTTTGGAAATATAAGGGAATGTGGGAAGATTTCTCAAAAACCGTTGGCTTCTGGGCTGATATGGACGACCCTTACGTTACCTATCATAATGATTTTATCGAGTCGGAATGGTGGGCTTTAAAGCAGATTTTCGACAAGGGTCTTCTTTATAAAGGCTTCAAAATTGTTCCTTACTGCCCTCGTTGCGGAACTCCCCTTTCTTCACACGAGGTTGCTCAGGGTTATAAAACCGTTAAGGAGCGCTCCGCTGTCGTTCGTTTTAAGGCTGTTGGCGAAGACGCCTTCTTCCTCGCTTGGACAACCACTCCCTGGACTCTTCCTTCAAACGTTGCGCTTTGCGTTAACCCAGACGATAAATACCTGAAAGTTAAGGCTGCCGACGGATTCACTTATTATCTCGCCGCTGCCCTTTGCGATAAGGTTTTGGGCGGTCTTTCGGAAGACGGAAAGGCTTATGAAATAATCGAAGAATATAAGGGAAGCGACCTCGAATATAAAGAATACGAGCCCCTTTTCGACTTTGTTAAGCCTACCTGCGAAAAGCAGAAGAAAAAGGGACACTACATTACCTGCGACAGCTACGTTACTATGGCTGACGGTACCGGTATTGTTCATATCGCTCCCGCATTTGGTGAGGACGACGCAAACGTTGGCAGAAAATATGACCTTCCCTTCGTTCAGTTTGTTGACGGTCAGGGTAATTTGACCGAAGAAACTCCTTATGCCGGCGTATTCGTTAAAAAGGCCGACCCGATGGTTTTGGTTGACCTCGAAAAGGACGGAAAGCTTTTCTCGGCTCCAAAGTTTGAGCACGAATATCCCCATTGTTGGCGTTGCGACACCCCTCTTATCTACTACGCTCGCGAATCTTGGTTTATAAAAATGACCGCCGTTAAGGAAGACCTTATCAGAAATAATAACACTATCAACTGGATTCCCGAAAGCATCGGAACGGGTCGTTTCGGCGATTGGCTTAAAAACGTTCAGGATTGGGGAATTTCAAGAAACCGCTATTGGGGAACTCCTCTTAATATCTGGGAATGTTCTTGCGGTCATATTCATTCAATCGGAAGCATTGAAGAACTCAAATCTATGAGCGAAAACTGCCCCGATGATATTGAACTCCATCGTCCATTTATCGACGACGTTACCATAAAATGCCCCAAATGTGGCGAATTTATGAAGCGTGTTCCTGAGGTTATCGACTGTTGGTTCGATTCGGGCGCTATGCCTTTTGCTCAGCACCACTATCCTTTTGAAAACAAAGAGCTTTTCGAGGCTCAATTCCCTGCAAACTTCATTTCCGAGGCGGTTGACCAGACCAGAGGCTGGTTCTATTCCCTTCTCGCTATTTCAACCCTTATTTTCAATAAGGCTCCTTATAAAAACGTTATCGTTTTGGGACACGTTCAGGACGAAAACGGTCAGAAAATGTCGAAATCAAAGGGAAATGCAGTTGAGCCGATGGAAGCCCTCAGAACCTATGGCGCAGACGCTATTCGTTGGTATTTCTACACCAACTCTGCCCCATGGCTTCCAAACCGTTTCCACGGAAAGGCTGTTACCGAAGGTCAGCGCAAATTTATGGGCACCCTTTGGAATACCTACGCTTTCTACGTGCTTTATGCTAACATAGATAACTTTGACCCAACTAAATACACCCTCGATGAATCCAAGATGACTGTTATGGATAAATGGCTTATGTCAAGGCTTAACACAATGGTTAAGAGTGTTGACGAAAATCTTGGAAATTATCGAATCCCCGAAGCGGCAAGAGCGCTCGAAAGCTTCGTTGACGAAATGTCTAACTGGTATGTTCGTCGCGGCCGCGAAAGATATTGGGCAGAGGAATTAACCGACGATAAGATAACCGCCTATATGACCCTTTATAAGGCGCTCGTTGTTACGGCGAAGGCGGCAGCTCCGATGATTCCATTTATGGCAGAAAGCATTTATCTCAACCTCGTTAAGAGCGTTGACGCTTCTGCTCCCGAAAGCGTTCATCTTTGTGATTTCCCCGAAGTTGAGGAAAACGCTATCGATTTGGCGCTTGAAGAAAATATGAATAAGGTGCTTTCAATCGTTGTTTTGGGACGTGCCGCAAGAAACGGTTCAAACCGCAAAAACCGTCAGCCTCTTGCAAAGATGTTTGTTGAAGCAGAGGCAGAGCTTTCGGAAGAATTCGTTGAAATAATCAAGGACGAGCTAAACGTTAAATTGGTTGAATTTAAAGACGATTTGAGCGACCTCGTTTCCTACGTATTCAAGCCTCAGCTTAAAACTGTTGGCCCGAAATTCGGCAAACAACTCGGCGAAATCAGAACTGCTCTTTCCGAAATCGACGGCGCAGCGGCGAAAGCAGAACTCGATAAGGACGGTTCTTTGAGCCTCGACCTGCCTTCGGGAAAGGTTGTTCTTGAAACCGAAGACCTCCTCATTTCAACCGCACAAAAGGAAGGCTTCTTCACCCTTTCGGACAGAGGAGTTACCGTTGCTCTCGATACCGAGCTTACTCCGGAGCTTATCGACGAAGGTTTCGTTCGCGAGCTTATAAGCAAGATTCAAACGATGAGAAAGGAAGCCGACTTCAACGTTATGGACCACATTTCCGTTACTATGAAGGGCTCCGAAAAAATCGCTGATATTGCTTCGAGATTGGCAAACGAAATCGGCGGCGATACCTTGGCAGATTCCGTTATGATGGGCGAGCCCGACGGCTTTACCAAGGAATGGGATATCAACGGCGAAAACGTTGTAATCGGAGTTAAGAAAATTTAATAATTAAACAAAATTAAGACCGCAAGATTTTCCAATTAATCTTGCGGTCGTTTTTTTATATTCTTTTTGAAATTTTAGGGGTTTTGCCGAAAAGTTTTTCGAGCTGATTTATTTCTTCTGAAACCTCTTTTATATATTGTAGGCACGCCTCGTCCTTTTCGAGAATTCTGCCAACCTTTCTTACTGCCCTCAAAAAGTCCCTATCAAATCGGATTTCTTCGGAATTTTCCGCCATTGGACAGATTCTGAAGGCTCGCATATCAATTTTAACCCTTATTCTCCCTTCGTCGAAGGTTGGGAAAAAGGGGAAAATTCTGCAAGCGAGAGGTCTTTTTTCTCTATCGCAAGAGCCCTTGCAAACTGCAAGCCTGCCATTTTCGGCTTCTATAACGTCGAGTTCGGTCGGCTCGTTTGGAAACAGGCGCATACCCGTTTTTTCGTCCCCTTTACAGCAAGCCCCTTCGCAAAGACTTCCGCAGTCGTTTTTTAAGGGGGTCAGTTCGCCTAAAACCTCGAATATTTCCTCATAAAAGCTATTATAATTTCTCAACTGTAATACCCTTTATAACAACGTCTTCAATCGGTCTGTCGCCGGCACCACATTTAACCGAAGCGATTTTTTCAACGACGTCCATACCTTCTGTAACCTGACCAAAAACTGTGTGTCTGAAATCGAGCCAAGGTGTTCCGCCAAGCTTTTCATAAGCCTCAACTATTTCTTCGGGGAAAGCCTCGGGCATTTCCTTCATCTGACCGAGCATACCTGCGGGAACCTCGCTTGCTTCAACGATAAAGAACTGGCTTCCGTTTGTATTGGGGCCTGAATTTGCCATTGAAAGAGAACCGCGAAGGTTATGGGCTTCGGGGTGGAATTCATCGGGGAAGGGACGACCGAAAATAGATTCTCCGCCGCAGCCTGTTCCTGTTGGGTCGCCGCCCTGAATCATAAAATCCTTGATGATTCTATGGAAAATCAGCCCGTCATAATAGCCGTTTTCGGCATGGGTCAAAAAGTTTTCAACCGCCTTCGGAGCGTATTCGGGGAGCATAAGAATTTTTATATCTCCGTGGTTTGTTGAAAGGGTTGCAACGGTATCTCCCGCTGCGGGTGTTCTTAATTGTTTTGCTTGCATTTTGAATTTCTCCTTATTCTAAATTTCCGCTTAAAAGCATAATGGCGGTGATAGCCGCCAAGGGTGCTGTTTCGGTTCTTAAAATCCTTTTTCCAAGCGTTGCCGAAACTACACCGTTATTATTTAAAGCTTCAATTTCTTCCGCCGAAAATCCCCCTTCGGGCCCGATAACGATGGCGCAAGAATCAAGGCTTTCATTTATCAGTTCTTTTAAAGGCGCACCGCCGAGTTCATAAAAAACGATGGCGCATTTTTCATCCTTAATAGTTTTCAAAAGCTCCGAAAAGGAAATCATATCCCCAATTTCAGGGATAACTCCCCTGCCCGATTGCTTTGCGGCAGATTCGGCAATTTTGCGAAGCCTTTCGCATTTTTTTCCGGCAGATTTCGGGTCGGGACGGGAAACGCAACGACTCGATAAAACGGGGGTAACTGACGAAACGCCGAGCTCGGTTGCCTTTTGAACAACCGTTTCGAGCTTATCCGATTTCGGCATACATTGATATAATTTAACCTTAACAGAAGGCTCGGAATCGCTCTTTTTTTCTTCCTTAATTTTCAGCTCAACCGAATCGGAGGTGAAGGCGGTTATTTCGCACAAATAATCGATTCCCTTAGTATCGCAAACGGTTATTTCCTCCCCAACCGACATTCGAAGCACCTTCGAGATATGGCGGGCGTCTTCTCCCGTTATTGCCTTTTCGCTTGAGAAAAATTCACTAAAAAATCTCGGCATCGTCTAAATACTCCTCAACAAAATAACGTGGTCTTGCTTTTGCTTCGTTATATATTTTTCCGATATAGGTTCCGATAACGCCGAGAGAAAAAAGCTGTATTCCGCCTATAAGCCAAATAGACGCAACGATAGCTGTCCAACCATCGACGGTATGGCCAAAAAACTTTGAAATAAGGGCATATAAAAGACCGAAAACCGATAAAGCCGATATGATGATACCCATATTTCCGATAAGTTTAATCGGCTTTACGGAAAAGGAAGAAATTCCATCTAAAGCCAAAGAAATCATCTTTTTTAAGGGGTATTTCGATTCGCCTGCGGCTCGCTCTTTTCTTTCATAAAACACCTTTGCGGTTTTAAAGCCTAAACAAGGAATCATTCCGCGCAAAAAGAGGTTTACTTCCTTATATTCCTCAAGCGCTTCCAATGCTCTGCGGCTCATAAGACGATAATCGGCATGGTTAAACACAATCTCAACGCCCATTAATTTTAAGAGCTTATAATAGCACTCGGCAGTTGTTCTTTTGAAGAAGGAATCCTTTTTTCTTGATGAGCGAACACCATAAACTATATCGCAACCCTTTTTATATTCCTCCAAAAAGCCATCAATAGCGTTTATATCGTCTTGAAGGTCGGCATCCATACTAACGGCGCAATCAGCCGAAATTTTTGCCGTCATAAGACCCGCTAAAAGGGCATTTTGGTGCCCACGGTTTGCGGCAAGCTTAAGCCCCGAAAACAACGAATTTTCTAAATGAAGCTTGCTTATTATCTCCCACGTTGAATCACGACTTCCGTCATCAACAAACAAAATTCGGCTTTTGGGAGAAATTTTCTCGCCATCAATCAGGGCTGTTAGTTTTTCGAGAATAGCCTTCGAGCTTATTGGCAGAACTTCCTCCTCGTTATAACAAGGAACAACAACGTAAAGTATTGGCAAATCAGGAATTTTCATCATTTGTTTCTCCAATAAATTTTTCTAGTTTTTCGGTATCGATAACCGTTTCGCTAAGGTCTTCTTCCTCTTGAACTGTTTCTTCCGATATTTCTATCGGAATAACGGCAGGCTCAAACTCTAATTCGGGGTTTTCAGAATGATATTTCATCAATTCCTCGCCCTCCGGCCATTCGCCCGAATAAGCATAAGGCTTGCGCTTTTGAATCGTTCTTTGAAGGAGCATATATCCTGCAAAAACAACTAAGGAAGCAAGACTTATTACTATACCTATAGCAAGACCCGGCGTTTTATATTTGAATTCTATGGTGTTTTCGCCTTTTTCACACAAAACCGCCATAAAGCCAACGTTGACCTTTTCGATTTCCGCTTCCTTTCCGTTAACCATAGCAGTCCAACCCTTTTCAAAGGGAACCGAGAAGAAAACAAGATTTTGGCGTTTTAGCTTAATTTCCGCCTTGAAGCCTTCCTTGGTTTTTTTGAAGGTATGACAAACGGTTTTTGCTCTCTCTTTGCAGTCGTCGGTAAAGGATTCGTCATTAAAGAAACATCCTTCTTCCGAAACGTCGCTCAAAATATTCTTATATTTTTTAATCTGGCTATCTTCTAAAAGCATAGCCTTTAGCATTATTTCATCTCTCAATTCTTCGGGATAACCGTTGCAATCGGTATAGGATATATAGTTATCATAAGTGAAGCCGAATGGAATGAAGTTTTCGTTTTCGTAAACCATCAATCCGTTTTCGGTTTTAAGATATTTATATCCTTGCATCAGCTTTTCGCCGTCTTCGTCTTCGAAGGAGGTTCCGCCATCTCTTGCGAGCAGATATTTAACCGAAAGCAGAGGTCTTATACCATCAGATTCGGTTGTTGGTCGGCTTGCAACCGAACGTTCTTCGCCGATATATTCATAAAATTCGGTTATCGAACCGGGAACAATAGAATGGAAGGCGTTTATTCCCTGATAACCCAAGTACATCGCCGTGTTATCCATACATTCATAGCAATCTATTCTGAAAGTATCGGGGTCGCCCTCAAGTTCAAGCTCGCCTTCAATATAATTCGGAATAACCTCGTTATGAATATCATAAGAATGAGCCGAGCCGAATCCAATGAATAAAAGCGAATAAATAACCGAGATTATGCAAACCGCAGAAAGCGCTGTTTTAGCGAAAGCCTTATGATATTTCCTTAAAGACTTGAGAATAAGCCCCAAAATAAACAGAGATACGATAGAAACAAGGCAGGTTGCCCAGAATCTCGTGAAATAAACTATATTATTCTTAACCGAGAAAAACTCGTTTTCCGAAAACAGCAATATCGGAACAACCGCAAAAGCGAGCGCCAAAACAACCGAGGAAATAACCGACGGCACCTTTTTAAATTCCAACTTCTTGAAAATAAGACGTGAAGCCACGTAGAAAATCAGCGAAACCGTTGCCGCCATCAAAACCACGGCAAGAATTACTTCGAAAATGCTTGTATCTCTGGAGGTTTCATCGGCGAAGGAGAACATTCCAAGACGGGTGATTTGCCCTTCCTCGTTTCTTTGGGAGGGCCAGAAGCCGACGATAAGGGTTGTCAGAGAGGTTATAAGGAAGGTTAGAGAATAAGAGCTTTTCCATTCAACTCTGCCATCTTCAATCGCCATAACGGAGCCTAAACACATTATGAGAATCGGCATAAAATACCATCTTGCATAATATGCGCTGTTAAACATATAAAAAGAGGAATTAAGCACCGGAACGAGCGCCATAAACAGGCATACCAAAAGCAATCTTTTTATCCAATGCTTTTTCTTCGATTTCATAAAGGCGAAAACGCCGACGGTTGAAAACAACGGCAACCAAGCGCCCATCGACGACCATTTTATCTCTGCGCCGGGGAAGAAAACGGGACGGGCGGGAATATCGGGCGGGAAGAAGAAAATTTCCAGGATATTCAGATATATCTGAGGTCTTCCGTATAGCCACGAATCATAGCCGATATTTATGCTTGAAAGACGGTCGTTCTGCAAAACGGCAAGAATCGTTGGCATAAGAATAAACATTGCCAACATAAGGCCTAAAACCGCCTCAAACACAAGGGATAAAAAGGAAATGAACTTTTGCTTCCAGCATTTTCCTATAGTTCTTATAAACCAATAAATCAGACAAAAAACAACCATTCCGAAAAAGAAGAAATAGTTTGTTACCGCCGCAAAGAAAACCATAATGGCAAAAATTCCGCGTTTTTTGTCTGCAATATGCTTTTCCATAGCCCACAAAAGCAAAGGGAAAATAATTATTGCCTCATGGAAATGATTGAAAAAGATGTTATAAACCGAGAATCCGCAAAAGGCATAGAGAATTGAACCCAAAAGGGCGGATTCTGGGTTTTTGGTGAATCTTCTGATATAAAAATAAGCGCAAAATGCGGCGCAACCGAATTTTAAAATAAGCAACGGGCCCATAAGATGAGGCAAAAATGAATTTGGGAACGGGAGGGTTAGCCAGAAAAACGGACTGCCCAAAAGATAAAAGCTATATGAACCGATAAAATTTGAGCCTAAATCGGTATACCAGTTCCAACCGATTTCGCCCGAACGAATTGCGTTATGGCAAAGCTGATAAAAAGGCACTTGCTGAACGTTAAAATCGCCATAAAACAAGAAATAGCCTTCGCCATAAACGATATACGGAATAAAGAACACCGAAGCCACCAGAATTCCCAGCAAAAGCGCATGGAAATGAAGCTCCTTTTTCTTAACGTAGGATATAGTATGGGTCAAAACTATAAACCCCTTTCAATAATAACTGCTAAAATTTGTAAATATATATTGATATTATATCAGTTTTTGGTATAATATTCAATAGAAAAAAGAGATTTAGAGGAGATTTTAATATGCCAAATCATTATTTTGCTATGCTCGCTCGCCTGAAACATATTAACAGATGGGGGCTTATGAGAAATACTCATTCCGAAAACCTCTCGGAACACTCCTTGGAAACCGCCTTTATAGCCCATGCGCTCTGCATAATAAGTAATGTTCGCTTAGGGACAAATCTTGATGCTTCAGACGCCGCTTTAAGGGCGATGTTCCACGATACTACCGAAATCATAACAGGAGATATGCCGACACCTATTAAATATGATAACGAGGAAATTAAAAGCGCTTATAAAAAAATCGAAGCGCTTGCCGGAGAAAGACTTCTTTGCCTTCTCCCTGACGACATAAGACCTCATTACGAGCCTTTTTATGAAGAAAAATGCGACGATATTGCAAAAATCGTTAAGGCTGCCGACAAAATTTCTGCGCTTATAAAATGTATTGAAGAAAGTCGAATGGGAAATTCGGAATTTGCTTTCGCCGAAAAGACTTTGATGGAGTCCATCAAAAAAATGGAATTACCCGCCGCCGAAATTTTCTTGGAGGAATTTTTGCCGAGCTATCGCCTCACCCTCGACGAGCAGAACTAATAATCAGCGAACTCATATACAGCGAAAGCACCAAGAACAGCAGAGGCAATAACACCTGGTAAAAAGGAAGGCGTCCAAATATGGCTAATAAAAAAGAAACCCCAGCAGAGATTAACAAAAGGATAATGGAAAAATTCAAAAGCCTGCCAAAAGGGTCTGGCGAGATAATAGGCAGATACGAAAAAAGGTTTGATGAGAACGGAAAACCAATAGCAAAGAAAAAGGGCAAATAAAACTGCCCTTTTTTTGTTGTTTTATATAAACCCGCTAATCAAATAAAAAAACAGCCTGTTTTTAAATTGTCAATTAAATATATAGTATAACATCTGTCAAGTCTTAAGTTATTTGGTCTTGGCAGATCTTTTTATGCCGTCTTTCTTCTCAAAACGCCGTTCATTTATCCCAAGGTTTAATATAGTTTTAAAATATTGCATAAACTTGTTGTCATTTTCAACAAAAATCAAAGGCAATTTTTAGGCAAAATGATAAAAATAAAATTTTGTCGGAAAATGTTGTTATTTTGTTTGCAAACGACCACAAGATGTGGTAGAATATCTTTCGGAAACAATATTTCCTCGTTTGATTAATTTTATTTTGAAGGAGATTTTTAAAATGGAAAACAATCTTGTCTATGGTATCCATGACAAACCGAAGTTCGGTTCTATGATCGTCTTCGCAATCCAGCAGTTGCTCGCAATCCTCGCAGCAACAATCGCCGTTCCCGCTATCGTTGGAAATGGTATGAGCGCTTCGGCAGCTCTCTTTGGTGCAGGCGTTGGTACTATCGTTTATCAGCTCTTCACCAAATTCCGCAGCCCCGTTTTCTTGGGCTCATCTTTCGCATTTATCGGTTCTATGTGCGCAGCATTCGCAGGAGCCGGCTCTTTCGCAGCTCTTGGCTACTTAGGTCTTGTTCTCGGCGCTTTGTTCGCAGGTCTTGTTTACGTTATTATCGCCCTCGTTATTAAATTCGTTGGCGTTAAATGGATAAACAAGCTTATGCCCGCCGCAGTTATCGGACCAACAGTTGCGCTTATCGGTCTTTCCCTTGCAGGCGCCGCTATTAAAGACGTTTTCTCCTACGGCCCTCAAGATGATAACGGCTCCTTCGTTATGGACGGCAGAGCCTGGGTTTCTCTTGTTTGCGCTCTTGTAACCCTTATTGTTGTTACTCTTTGCTCAACCTACGGAAAGAAAATGACAAAACTCATTCCTTTCATCATTGGTATTTTAGCAGGCTACGTTGTTGCCGCCACCTTCACAGCTATCGGCTTCGCTCTCGGAATTGATTCTCTCAAGATTCTCGACCTCGCTCCATTTGAGGCCCTCGTTGCTGACGGTTTTGGAATTAAATCAATATTCGCAGTTCCCGAATTCACCTTCGTTGAGGCATTCAAGGGAATCAAGCATTTTGATACTTCTTATCTCGCAACAATTGCAGTGGCTTACGTTCCCGTTGCTTTCGTTGTTTTTGCAGAGCATATCGCAGACCATAAAAACCTTTCTTCCATCATCGGTCAAGACCTCCTCGAAGAACCCGGTCTTCACAGAACCCTCCTCGGCGACGGCGTTGGCTCCTTTGCAGGCTCTATCTTCGGCGGCTGCCCCAACACCACTTATGGCGAATCGGTTGGCTGCGTTGCTATCACAAGAAATGCCTCAGTTATTACAATCACAACAACCGCTATTATGGCTATTCTTATTGCTTTCGTTTCTCCCTTCGTTGCATTCCTTGATTCTATCCCCGGATGCGTTATGGGTGGCGTTTGCATAACCCTTTATGGCTTCATCGCAGTTTCGGGTCTTAAGATGATTCAAAAAGTTGACCTTGAAGATAATGCAAATCTCTTCACGGTTTCCGCTATTCTCATTCCCGGTATCGGCGGAATGGCTATGAAAATCGGCGAAGTTACTTTGACCGCAATCGCTTGCGCTCTTATCTTCGGAATTATCGTTAATATCATTCTTCACGCGAAGAAAAAAGACTAGGAGATGCCTTTTTAAATGAAAAATTATGATAACGTTGTTATTTTCGACCATCCTCTTATAAACCACAAAATCGCAATCCTTCGCGATGAAAAAACAAGCATGAAGGAATTTCGCGAGCTTATAGAGGAAATAACAACTCTTATGACCTTCGAATCCTTAAGAGAGGGTGTTCCGATGGAGGAGCGCGAAGTTAAAACCCCTCTTGAGGTTTGCACACAGAAGGTTGTTAAAGATAATGCTATCGTTGTTGTTCCGATTCTCAGAGCAGGTCTTGGAATGGTTAACGGAGTTCACGTGCTTTTCCCATCTGCTAAGGTTGGTCATATCGGAATGTATCGAGATGAAGAAACCTTCGAGCCTTGCGAATACTACTGCAAGCTCCCCGACGGAATCGAGGACAAGCTCGTTATTCTTCTTGATCCGATGCTCGCTACGGGCGGAAGCGCTTGCGATGCTATCGACCTTCTCAAAAAACGCGGTTGCAAAAACATTAAGTTTATGGCAGTTATCGGCGCTCCCGAAGGCGTTCAAAAGGTTGCTGAAGCCCACCCCGACGTTGAAATTTTCGTTTCAACTCTCGACAGAGGGCTCAACGAAAACTGCTATATCCTTCCGGGTCTTGGAGATGCGGGCGACCGCCTTTTCGGAACTAAATAATCCAACAACTTGCTAAAAGTTTGCATAAAAAAAGGTGTGTTAACCATTACGGCTGACACACCTTTTTCCTATCAGAATCCTCTTATATGAGTTTCTTTATATCGTATAGATTTGATAAAACGTAATATCCCGGCGCCCAGAAATTGTTTATTGTCCAAAAACTCACTCCCGCAAGGTTATATTCATCGATGAGCAATAATCTGTCTTTAAAACTACGCACGTCATCAAACCAAACTATATGTTCTCTGCCCCCTGAATCACGATAGGTGAAGAAGGGCGCCTTTGCGGTTTCGTTAAATTCAATTTGCGACCTCGTTGAAATAGCGAGATTTTGCGCCGCAGATAACGATAATATTCGGGCATTTGTTCCCTCTCTGAACGGCAACGTCCAATCGTAAGCATAATTTGGCATACCCATCAGTATTTTTTCTGAAGGTATTTCGCTTCGGGCATATCTTAGAACCTTTTCAACCTCGTTTATCGGTGCTACCGCCATAGGTGGCCCCGCTATATATCCCCACTCATAGGTCATTATAACCACTCTGTCGGTGTATTCTCCGTGGGCTCTGTAATCGTGCGCTTCATAGAGCCTTCCTCTTTGCTCTTCTGAAAGCTTTGGCGCAACCGCAGTTAAAACTATCAGTCCTTCGGCCTTGAATCTTCTCGAAAGTCTTCTTAAAAAGTTATTATAAAGTTCTCTGTCATCTTCGGGGATATATTCAAAATCCACGTTTATTCCCATATACCCTTTTTCTTTTATAAAGCTCGGTATACCATTTATAAACCCTTCGGTTGCATTATCATTTTTCAGGAAGCTGTCAACCGTTTCGGAATCAAATCCGCCCGAAGACTTCGTGTTGGTTATTGTCAAAAGGGGCGCAACGTTATTTTCTTTTGCGATTCTGATTATTTTGTCATCGTTTATTCCCTCTAAATTTCCGTCGGGCGAAAGCCGATAACTGAATATTGAAATATAAGTAAGATAAGGCAACGTGTTTCTTAAAGCATCTTCTCTTATGCTCGGATAACAATAGCCGTTAACCTCGATTTCCCGCAGTTTCGACGGTTTGGGAACTATTATATATTGGTCGGGGTAGATTACGTAGGGCGGTTTTAATTTAGGGTTCAGTCGAAGAAGCTCCTCAACCGTCGTTCCGTATTCTAAAGCAATAGAATAAAGCGAATCGCCACGTTTTACGATATGCGCACCCATTTCAGTTGGCAAATAAAGCGCAGTTCCAACCGACAGCATATCGCCGAAAATACCGTTAATTTCTCGTAACCTTCGGAGATTCACTCCAAATTCATTCGCAATTTTTGAAAGGGTATCCCCTTTTTTAACAACGTAGATTACCAATATCACCACTCCTGAAAATCATAATATATCGTTTGCTATTTTTAATTCGCCCCAGAAAAACATCGTTAATATATAAACTGCCGAACACACGAAAAAGCCGACTGCCAGCTTTAATATATCTCCCGAAACCGAAGACCTTAAGGCAGATGCAACCCCTAATGCGATAACTATTGATATTGCAGGCTTTAATATCCAAGACCCAATTTTTACAGGGGTTTTGGTTACCTTCAAAAGCCTTCTTATATTGAGAAGTGAGGTTAAAAGATTACTGTAAATCATTATCCAGATAAACCCTTTCATTCCGCTTGAAGGGAGAATCAAAAGAATGAGCGCAATCCTCGAAACCGAATCGAAAACAAGATATAAAAATGAATGTTTTTGTTGGTCAAGCCCCTTTAAAATACCGTCGCAAACACATTCGAGATACATAAAGGGTACTAACGGCGCTAAAGACGAAATCAATGGAGCTATATTTTCTTCAGGGTATAAAAGCGACGAAATCTCCCCCGAGCAAAGATAAAACACCCCCGAAATCAAAACCGAAATAATTATCGTTATTCCTATTGCTCGCTCAGTTGCAAGCCTTAGCTTATAGCTCTGCCTTCTCGCCATCGCTTCGCTTATTTCGGGAATCAAGAGGGTTGAAAAGGCGGTTAAAAAAGAGGCGGGGAAGAACAGCAAAGGTATCGCCATTCCCTTAATCATTCCAAACTGCTCTATTGCCCTCGTTTTATCGGCAATATATAAAGCGAGCATTTGCGGAACAATCAGATTTTCAACCGTTCTCAAGGCTGTATGGGTATATCTTCCGGCAGTTATCGGAAAGGCTATATGAATCATTTTTTTGATAACGGGAGGGCCGGGATCAAAATTCTTTATTTTCCCTGATTCCCTGCGATAAACGATATACATAAACAAGCAGCCTGACGCCTCGGCAATTCCATCGCCCAAAAGAATTGCGGCAACAGAATATTCCAAACCCTTTTCTATATTCGCCGACACCAAAAGCATAACCGCGCATATTCTCACGGCTTGTTCTATAAGCTGACTGATGCTTGAGGAAATCGTTTTGCGCTTGGCTATAAAATATCCTCTGAAGCAAGAACAAAGCCCCATAAAGGGAATCCCCAACCCCAGAACCTTGACCGCCGTCGCGGCTTTGGGATCGTCTATTATATACTCCGCTATATATTCAGAAAAAAGCACAAGCAAAAGTATCGTTATAACCGAGAGGAGCATCGTTAGTTCTATTGCCCTTCTCATTATTTTGCTTTCGCTTTCTCGCCTTGCTGAAAATTCGGCAGTAAGCCTTGTTACGGCAGTACATATTCCGCTCGTTGCAAATGCCGATGCGAATACGTAGACCGAAATAAGCAACTGATACAGCCCGATGCCTCCCGCTCCGATAGCGTTGGTCATCCAAACTCTGAAGCCCATTCCAACCGTTCTTAAAATAAGAGAGGTTGCTGTTAGAATAACTGCATTTTTGAGTAGTTTCCCGTGCTTCATTTCCTTCTCCTTGCAAAAATTGGCTTTATTAAAGACTTATTGCTCGTACGCCGCAAATATTCCTTGAAAGATGATAAAAAAGGGTGTATAATAAACTTGATAAAAATTTTTTGGAGGGCTGAAAATATATGTCATCTCCTCTCGCAGACAGAATCAGACCTGAGGATATTTCGGAGGTTGTTGGGCAAAAACACCTTTTAGCTGAAAGCAAAACACTCAGAAAAATCATCGATTCGGGGAAGGTTCCCAATATGATTTTTTATGGCCCTTCGGGGGTCGGCAAAACAACCGTTGCAAGAATCATCGCTAAAAATAGCGGTATGCGTCTTCATAAATTAAATGCAACAACCGCCTCAACGAATGATATTAAGGATATCGTTTCAGAGGTTGGAACGATGCTCAGCGAAAATGGTATTCTTTTATATCTCGACGAAATTCAATATTTTAATAAAAAACAACAACAGATTCTTTTGGAATATATAGAATCGGGCGCGATAACCCTTATCGCTTCGACAACCGAGAATCCTTATTTCTACGTTTATAATGCAATTTTAAGCCGTTCAACCGTTTTTGAATTTAAGGAGGTTTCTCCCGAAGAAATTCTCCCCGCAATTAAAAGAGCAGGAACGCTTCTTGCAAAGGAATATAATGAGGAGCTTGAGCTTTCCGATGAGGTTGCGAAAAAGATAGCCTATGGTTGCGGCGGCGACGTCAGAAAATCAATAAACGCTATGGAGCTTGCAGTTTTGGCGGCATACAAACCAAATGAAAAAATTGTTATAACCGAAGAAATTGCATCAGAGCTTGCGCAAAAAAGCGCTATGCGATACGACCGCGACGGCGACGACCACTACGATATAGTTTCGGCTTATCAAAAATCAATGAGAGGAAGCGACCCCGATGCCGCGCTTCACTATCTTGCAAGACTTTTGGAGGCGGGCGATCTGCTTTCGGCTTGCAGAAGACTTATGGTTTGCGCAACGGAGGACGTCGGACTTGCATATCCTCAGATAATCCCCATCGTTAAATCGGCTATCGATGCTGCAAATATGCTGGGACTCCCCGAAGCGAGAATCCCTCTTGCAGATGCGGTTGTTCTCGTTTGCACCTGTCCTAAATCAAATTCGGCATATAATGCAATAAACGCCGCTATGATGGACGTTAAGGCAGGAAATATAGGCCCTATTCCAAGACAGCTTCAAAACAAGCATTTCGACGGGGAAGATGCTCTTATAAAGGGTCAAAATTATATCTACCCCCACGATTATCCTAATCACTACGTTCGTCAGCAATACCTCCCCGATATTCTCAAAAATAAAAAATATTATGAATTCGGAGATAACAAAAGCGAACAGAGTTTTAAAGCATATTGGGATAACGTTAAATCCCCTAAGAAGGATAAATAATCACAATTTACTAAGGGTACATAATCACTATTTACTAAGGGTAAGCCATCAAATAATTAAATTAAGCTATAAAAAATGCAGGTGTTCGAAAAAACGAACCCCTGCATTTTTGAGTCCGTTTAATCGGACTCTAGTTTACCTTTTTGGCGGTCTTCGGGTCTGCCCAACCCATTCGGGCACTTGCTTCACTTGATGCTACGCCGATATAATATTTATATTTCTTTGAATCTACTATATCAACAACCACCATTTTGCGGTTTTTAAGGGAAATATGGCCTCCTGAGCCATCTCCCGCCCAATAAATCCTGCCGTTTACCTTAACCTTATCCCCGACGTTATACACCTTGTTTTTGGTTTTGGATTTAGTCTTTTTAACCGCTTTTTGTGTTTTCAAGTCCGATTTATCGGTCTTTAAAACCTTGTTATCGTATTTCTGAAGATTATTATATTCGATAATTGATATTAGATTTTTGGTATAATCCAAAGAGGTTGCCCAACCGTCTAACCGAATCAACTCGCAAGCCTTTTTATAGTTGTTTACCCCTAAAAGGTTTTTATATCTATCATATTGCAAGAATTCATAATAACCCCTGATTCCTTTTTTTAGGGAAGAATATTTTCTGAATTTTGCAAGTATTTTATAGTATGTCCCATCGGGCCTTTGCTCGCAGGTTTCATAGGTTTTATATTTGCAACCGCACCCTTCAATCCATTTCATTCCGAAATAGTTATGACATTCAAGAGCAAGCTTAGACTGTCCCCAACCGCTTTCAAGAATCGCCTGAGCAATAGTTAAGCTTGGGAGAATTTTATATTTTTTATAATAGCTTTTGGCAGCCTTACCTATCTTTTTAATAAACTGCTCTCTATTCATTTTAATCCTCCTTCAGATTCATTACCGCAGCGGCGCCTGCGGCGACGGCGGAGGTTAAAAGACCTATTCCGACAGTTTTTAAAGACAACCCCTCTGCCGACTGAAAGCTGATAATTGCGTTCGCCGACAAAAAGCCAAAGAAAGCCTGAAAAAAGGTTCTCAAAGTTCTTCTTAAACAATTATTCATTTTTCTTCTCCATTCAGATTTTTTCCATGTGGTATTTTTCTAAAGTTTCGGTTATTGCCTTAAGCTCCGAAATTTCTGATTCGAGCAAGGGAATCCTTGTTGCAAAGGAATTATGCTTATCAACCTTCTTTTCAAGCTGTTCAATTCTGTAATTAGTAAGCTTAGACGAGGTTATTATACCGCCGAAGGTTCCGAGCATAGTTCCCAAAAAAGCAATAAGCGCAACTACTATTTCCTGCATTTTTAACACCTACCCTATCTTTGCGGCAAGCTTTGCAACTATATCCAAAAGATTATCCTTGCAATATATTTCGATTTTACCTGAGATAATAAAGCCCCATTCGCTTTGCCAACGAATCAAGACGCTCGACCCGGTTAAAAAGCTATAGTCCGCTTTAAACTCCGCCTCATAAGCAGAAAGTTCGGGATTATACGTCATAACCTGTGAAATGCACTCGTCTTCTCCGAAGGTAAGATAAACCGTATCCGTAGCCTCGCCACTACAATAAATCCGCACTGCATAATTAAGCGATTCTATAATCTTAACATCACCATAAAAGCCACTGCCGGGGAAAGCGCCCATCATTGATTCCCAATTTGGAGAATCATTTTTATAAACGAGCATATTATCCCTCATATCGTTGACAAGCCCTTGAATACTCGAAACGTCTGCTTCTGCTTTGTTTGCAAAGGTTTCCGCTTTATTTGCAAAGCTTTCTGCTTGATTTGCAAAGTTTTCTGCTTTTCCCGAAAACTCCACTGCTTTTATTCCGTATTCGGAGGCTGTTTGCGAGGCATTAATGCAAGCTTCCTTGCCGGAATTCACAATTCTTGCGCTGTTTTCCGCAATCTCCATAGCCTCAACAGCACCATTCATAGCCTCTTGCGAAGCCGAAGCAAAGCGCTCTGCGTTTTCGAGTGCGCCTTCATATTTTTGGGCGTTTTCAAGCAGATTTTCAAGCTCAGAAACTGCGCTTTCAAAAGGCTCGTAAGCGTCATTGGGGATTTCACGACAGCAAGAAACAGAATAAAGAATCGTAGCTTTTATAATGTCGGACTTAAAAAGCACAAGCACCTTTCCGGCGCTTATTTTGATGCCTTCAAGCTGAACAATTGTGCTTCCGTTTGTTAAAATGCTCTGCGTTATCGGGCAGACGATAACGCCGTTTTCGTCGGGGTAAAGACGCTCTGTAAGAAGGCCTCCAAAATCCACCCTGAAATAATCAACCGTGTTTGCAATTTCCTCGCTAACCGAAAAATTAATCGAAGAAACGTTATGCTCTCCTGCATGGCCGAGAAGAATAGAATCGGGGTTGACCTCTCCCCTGTCGCTGACAGAAATTATGATATTATTCACTGTTTTTCCTCCTTGATTAGTTTTAAACAGGTCTTTCTCGGCTCATAATAAGAAAGACCCATTCGCATCAGCAATGCACTAACAAGCAGACAAATAAAAAAAGTTGCCTAAAAAAAGGCAACAATTACAAAAAATTAACTTTTTTCATATTTTGTTAATAGTTTTTTCTTGAAAAAAACATACTCAGGTGTTAAACTTAACATAAACAAATTCCCGAAGGAGATAAAATATGAACGATAACGATTCAAAATTTACAGGCTTTGATTCCGTTACACCCTCAGACGGAACTAACCCTGAACCTTTGGCAGAACAAAAACCAAACGAGGAAAAACAAACCTTTGAGGCGCCCAATATTCAGCAAAATATTCCGCAAACTCCGAAAACCTATGAAAACAACGAAACAACAAAAAATATTTTTCCGAGCGGAAATTATTATTCTCCGCAAAAATCTCAGCAAAGCAATATTCCAAGACCCTTCTACGACCCTATGACGGGAGCCCCTCTCGCTGAGAAAAAGTCTAAACCATCCAAGGCTCCTCGCTCGAAAAAATCTTATGGCATCGGCTCTTTGATTGCGGTTGCATTAATAGTTGCGGTTGTTATGTCGGGCATTTTTTCGGGCATTTTTATGCTTTTGCCAAAGCTTCAAAAGAATGCTACTAACCCCGAAACCTCCTCAACCTCCGACTTTTCGGGTGAATCCCAAACCGAATCTGAAGCAAAAACCGAAATTGTTTATTCGGGAAGCATAGAACAGCTCGCAATAAATGCTTCCCAAATTGCAGGAAAAAGCGTTGTTGGAATACAGACCACGTTTGGCGTTCAGAGTTTTTTTGGCGGAGAATCAACCTATGAGGGCGCCGGTTCGGGCGTTATATACCGTGAAGACGGATATATCGTTACAAACTATCACGTTATCGAAGAAACCTTAGATGCAAGCAATTCGAAAATAACCGTTTTCCTTGATAACGACGTTGAAAACGGATATGAAGCTCAACTTGTTAACTATAATATTGCCTGTGACCTTGCGGTTTTGAAAATAGATAAAACAGGACTTAATGCTATCAAAAGAGGGGACAGCGACCAACTCAAAACGGGTCAATACGTTGTTGCAATAGGAAGTCCCGGCGGTCTTGATTTCATTGGCTCAACAACCTTCGGAATCGTTAGCGGTCTTAACAGAACCGTTTCAACCTCCTATGGCGATATGGCTCTTATCCAAACAGATGCCGCAATAAATCCGGGGAACTCAGGCGGTGCGCTTGTTAACGCAACGGGCGAGCTTGTTGGAATATGCAACTCTAAATACGTTAGTACAGATATTGAAGGTATGGGCTTTGCAATCCCTGTTAATAAGGTTGTTGAAATCTGCGACAAGCTTATTAAAAACGAGAATATGGGCGAACCTTATCTCGGAATTGCGATAAATTCAAACTACACCTCCGACGTGCTTTCCTTCTATGGATACCCCGCAGGAGCAGTGGTGGCTTCGGTTGATGAAGGAAGTCCCGCCCATAAAGCAGGTCTTAGCAGAAGCGATATTATAACCAAGGTTGGCACAACTAAAATTTCCGAGCCTACCGATTTCTTCACGGCGCTTTCAACCCTTTATCCGGGAGATGAAATAGAAATTTCCTTCTTCCGTTCGGGCAAAACCAAAACTGTTAAACTAACCGTTGGCAAAGCTAACTGATTCTGATAAATCAAAAGGCTTCGATAAATTGTTATCGAAGCCTTTTATCTTTTTTAAACTATTTTGAAAAATTCGAGTTGTTCGCCATCAGGCCCCTTAACAAAAGCCACGTTTAAGGTCATTTTTTCAGGCTTTGAATCAAGAGGAGCAAATTTTGGAAGAATATGAGGTTCAAACCCAATTTCGAGTGCCTTATTAAAAGCTAAATCAACGTCGTCAACCTTTATTGCGAAATGTTGCCATTTTCCGTTTTCGCTGAATTCATCGCCACCGTTTGCAAACATTTCGATAATCTCGCCATTCCCTATGTCCATCATAACGATGAGCTTTTCGCCCTCGCCCCAACGAACAACCTCCTTCATTCCAAGAGCAGAATACATCGAAATGCTCTTTTCAATATCCTTGCATTTAAGCGCTATATGATGAAAACTAACGTTTCCTAAAACTTCATTTGCCATCTTTGGTTTCCTTTCTTTTTGTATGATTTCTCATTAAAGTAACGCCGGTCTTGGCTTTGTTTCCTCTATTAAATCGTGGATATAGAAGGCTCTTGTATAGGCCGTTCTTCCGCTATGATCGATAACCTTGAAACGAACATAGCCTTGGGTTTCAGGATTTATGTTGAAATCTGCGGAATTTATAACCTCGCCCGGCATTGTGCCTCGTCTTTCACCATTTCTCGAAAGACAATTCATAATAATTTCGCGGGCATCGGAACATTCTATATGAATCTTTCCGTTCTCATAGTAAAGCTCGGTAATTTCGGGGCCTGTGCTACTGTAAAAATCGCCTTTTTTGAGCGCCTCTATTACCTCTTTATATTCAAGGTTTTCCGTCTTTACCATTACCCAACCGCCGAAAGCATCGCAATTCGGGCCATCTATCGGTCTGCCAAAATGACTGTCGTCGGTGCACAAGGGAAAAATATTTTTACCGCTTCTGAGCATTTCCTCAAAAACGCGTTCGTCCCCCGTATCTCCCGCTATATTAAAGCAACCGTGGTTATAAACCTCAACGCCCCAGAAGCCTTCATAATAAAGGTATTCCGATTTATCAAAGAGCGACCACGTTGGGTGATTCAAAGCGGTCAAAAAACCTTTTTCATTGGCAATTTTTACTGCCGCATTAACATTTGCCGCAAACAAACCGGGGGTTTCGTTAAGAATTCCGTCGCACTCCAAGGCATCGGCTTGCTCTTGTGTAATCCAACCGTTGCTCAAAAGCCAAGCTGCACCGTTTTTATGGAAAAAGGGCATCGCCGTTTTTTCGGGGTCGGGGGAAATGAAGTTTGCATGAAGGGTTGACAAAAACGGGTAGGGTTGACCGGGCGTTGTCATTGAAATTTCATATCCGATTAAGGGCAAGAAATTCTCATCGTGAAGCTCGTCATAGTGGCTGAACATAGCGTCGTGATCGGTGTAGGCTACTATCGAATAGCCTCTTTCCATATAGAGTTCTTTAACCTCTTGCGGAGTCTTTTTGCCGTCGGAAAAAGACGTGTGGCTATGAAGATTCGCCTTGAAGAATTTCCCTTTTTCGGGGAGCAGATATTTTTTCATTTTCTTCGCCTCTTTTATTTGTTTTCCAAAGCCGAAAGCTTATAACTCAAGGTCATAAGCGTTTCGCTCAGATGAACGTTTACGACTGCAATATCGGGATATTGCAATTTAAGATCATAATGACTGAAATTCCAAAATCCCTTAACGCCCAAATGAATAAGCTGATCGGCAATCGGCTTAACCTGATCCTTGGGAATACAAAGAATGGCGGCGTTCGGCGTATTTTCTCTGCAAAAATCATCGAGCGTGTCGATATGTCGGATTGGAAGGCCTCTAACAGTTTCGCCGATAAGGGATTGCTTTTTATCGAAAATACCGATAAGCTGAAAGCCTTTAGGCTCGAAATCCATATGAACCGCAACCGCTCTTGCAAGATTTCCTGCGCCTATTAAAACGGTTTTCTTTCTATTTGAAAAGCCTAAAATATTTCCGATTTCATAATGAAGCTGCTCGATATTATAGCCATAGCCTTGCTGACCGAAACCGCCGAAGCAATTAAGGTCTTGCCTTATCTGGCTTGCAGTGAACCCTAATTTTTTAGAAAGCTCAACCGAAGAAATTCTAACCTTTCCTTTAGCCTTTAATTCGCCTAAATGACGATAATAACGAGGCAAGCGCTTGATAACTGATGACGATACCTTGGATTTGCTCAAAAACTCCAACTCCTTATATCTTTCTGCCTTTAATTATACTTTATTTTTAAGCCTTTGTAAAGAAAAAAGAGAAGAAAATTTAGAAAGTGATTTGATTTATCGCCAAAATGACAAAAGCTCGGGCAAGAAATTTTAACATCCCGCCCGAGGCTTTTTAATTCATTTTGTTTTCACATCACTTAAGCGTTACCTTTTCAAAATCAAAATAGTCGAAATATTTTGGGTTCCAAGGCTTTTCGTGAACATCACCCCATACGTCGATCACAACGTAAGCTCCGTTAACTTCGATATATGCTGACGTGATGTTGTTTCTGTTACCCGAAGCATCTTTCGTGTAGTTGCTATAACAATACCAACCATAATCTCTATGATTCGATTTGTATAGCCTAACCCCTTCGGTTCCTTGCCTATCCTGAGCGAATTCAAAAGCACTTCCATATTCTTCGTTTTCGCTACCTAGCATTAAAGTGATGTCTAAACTTACAGTTTCGCCCGAATCAAGCTTGTTATCATAAATTACACTGTACCGCGACATATTTGGCCTAACTCTAGCATTGAAAAATTCAGAACCGTTTTTTGCAATAGGCAAAAGTATTTCTTTTTCCTTGCTCGCTGTTTCGAGAAAAGCATCGCCATATTCCCATTGGTCATATCGAACGCCATCAATCTCCAGCTTTCCATCAGCTTTTATCCAATCAACAAAAAGGTCTAAAGAATCACATGTTGTATTATAATATTCAAAGACCTTACCATTCCACTCCGGAAAGGTGCTTGAATAATACGTTTTTGGCGAGTCTGAGCTAATATCAGCATCGCTTGCTCCATCCTCGTTTTTGCTCGAAAAATAAGTTTCTGTCGAGGTGTCTTGCGCTTTCGTTTTTTTGCTATTACTACAACTAGAAATACAAAAAGCCACACAAATAGCCATAATGATTGAAATTAATTTATATTCCATCTTTTTCACCTCTAGAAATGTGTCAACAAATAGTTTTCTATATCTTGTAAGCATCTATCGCATATCAAAGGTTGCGCTCCTTCTTTTTCTTGAATGGCATCCATGTTCCCGTTGCTCATAAGACAAACATTGGAATATCCTTTTCCTTTTCCTGAATGTTTAGTGCAGTTTTCATTCTCGCATTCCCCATCAATGCTTATATCTGCAACACAATAACTATCCCCAGCACCTAAAGTATGTGCCATTTCGTGAAGAAGAGTCTGTAGCACTTCGTCTCGTAACAAAAACCCCGATAAGCCTGGTTGATACAAGTCCCCTGAATCGCCAACATTCAACATGAAAATTAGATTTTTGTGTTTTGTTAATCCTTTATTCATACTAATTTCCATCAACTCATCGTTTAAATACGATAAGGTTTCATGTCCTGTCCAAAAAATTGGAATAACACCATCGATATGAAGATTATCTATTCGTTCTTCTTCATACTTTTCAATCTCATCAATATAATTGTGGTTTTTATAAGGTAGATGAGGGCAATCGTCTTCCAATCCTCCCAATTCCCTTCTATTCACAAGGTCCTCATCACATACATCAGGAAGGGATTTAAAAAAATTATTTGTCCAATCGATTTCAACGTTCACCTCTCCGCCTAAAGTTTTATATTTATCTTGGGCCATTTTGAAAAAAATATCTATCCCTACTTTCATATCTTCTTCAGATATCTCTCCATGCGAGTCTTCCCAGCGCCTCATCATGCCTCTATCAAAAAAGCTCGCATAAGAGACTTCATACCCTCGGATATCCCAAGTTTTTATTTCATCGCAATACATAATGGTAGCTTGATTTGTATTTTCGCTATTTCTAAATGCTAAACAATACGTTTTATGAGCAGCATTTATAATAATAAATTCACTGTCATAAGGCACTAAAAACCATTTTGCTTCTAAAGCATCCGTATTATCCACAATCGAAACATCTCCTGCGTTGTATGCGATGATCTTTTCTGTGCCCTCTGCACCTTTTGGAAAAATCTTATATTGACCGTTTGATACGTATTTGAATTTGAATTTCTGGTTTACTTCCGTTTTATCAAATTGCTCAAGAGATATGCTGGTGTCTTCGCTTTGAATAGCTTGTTCTGAGCTTGTTTCTAACATTTTGTAAACTCCACCATCTACTACACTTTCATTTTGAGCTGTTGAGAGCACCATTATTTTTGAAATCGTTGTTTTTCCTCTGACAGTTGCAGATATTTTAGCAACACCGCTCTTTATTGCCGTTACTTTTCCATTATCATCAACCGTTGCCACCTCTTCGTTAAGCGATGTCCATTGAACGTCTCCAATAGGATATACGGTTGCATTTATTTGTAGCGTTTCTCCTTCTTCTATTGCGCTAATAATTGGATAAGTTACTACCTGTTGTTGCTCCAAAAGAACAATATCTCTAATCCTCGCATAAGCGTGTTCAAGTTCGCTTCGAGGCCATGCTTCGTTGTTTGCTTTTTGAACAACACCTTGAGTAACTCTTATTCCGATATAATCGCCCTCAACATTTTCAGGAAATTCTATGCATGCAACCCCCGACCATCTCCCCGAGGTTTTATCAACCGTTGCTCTTCTATTCTTAGTGAAAAATATCGTTTCCGGAGACTGCGAAACATAAACCTCAAATGCACCTACTTGATAATCGTTATTTTGAGTATTAGTTGCGAACCACAGAGATCCAAGATTCTTTATCTCATCTAACTTATAAACAATATCCAAATAAAGTTCGCCTTTTTCTCTATACGTTCCATCTTTTCTATTAATATATCGGATATATCCGTTTTCGCCATATTGAGTTAAAGTATATGACCGAATATCAACGTTATCCCCGTTTATAAGGCCATCAGTCATAGCCGAGCCATTTGTGTTAGTCTGCCCTACAAAAGGATATGCGGTTCCCGTTCCTAAAGTTGCCATACTTCCGCTAACGTCATACTCCAAAACAGTTGGTGTTTTTCCTTTAAGCAGGTTGATTGTGCTTGTTGCGGCTTCGGTCGGCCATTCAGCTGTTGTGCAAATTTTAGTTGTTGCCTGCTCCCTTTCTCCGTAGCGAACAAAGCTCCATTTTTGGTTGGAATTATATCTAAACTCCGATGTTGAAAGATTCCCGGAAGAACCTTTTGTTAATGCATCAACAGGAGTATTGTCTATATATCCGTTCATAACTCTATACGAGCCGTCGTGATTCTTCAGAATATACCAACATTGTTTCTCCCAATCACTTCCGGTTATTTCAGATTCAACTGTTATAGAATTTTCTCTATCGCATAAATAATGTTTTCTGTTTCCATCAAACTGTTTGTATGATTTTATATAATAGAGGTCGCTCAATTTATCAGAATATACATACCATAAATAGCCGTCGTTATAAGCCTTTGACGGTTCTTCTCCATCCAAATCCTCCCATTTGGCATAAATAGTTCCATTAGATTCTACAGCTCGCAAATAATCTGTATCGTTTTTGATAAAATACAAATCATCCCTAAGCTCATTATCCTCCCGGTATTCGATATTAAGATAAAGATTATTTATTTCAAAAAAAGGTGTGTAAAAATATGAATTCAAAAAGAACCCAGGGTAGTAGTTTCCTTCTTCTTCATCGTATAGTTCTAGATAGCTAACCAAATGATTTTTGAAATCGATGCCGCAAATGCTCAATGCTGAAAGCGTTGCTATTTCACTATAATTTGCTTTTTCCAAATAGCTTTGATAGGATGGGCAATACGTGCCACTAAAAAATATTTCATCTGTATTGGAAAAAGGAAAAGAAAATCTTACAACCCCGTTTGTCTCCGATGATTCGTTAAAGGTTACCAACAATTCCGCTTGCTCAACGAGTTGCGGATTAATATATGCAAGATGATTTATTTCAGAAAACTTAACATAAGTTATCCAGTTTTCACTTGAACCAAGCCAAAGGTTTTCGGATTGAGCATCATCATATTCGGAAAAGCTAAAGCATGTAAAAAGATTTTCTTCGCTTATCCACTCTGCCATAGGGTCTATAACGACAGGATAAATTGTTTCTTCGCTTTCAAGAAATTCTTTATCTACTACTGTCGTTAATAAATATTTTCCGTTTTTCTGTTCTTCAATAACGTAATGATTATTAAACGATATATGATTATTGCTTGCGTCCTTGTTATCAAAATCAGCATCGTATATAAAGGTCTCCTCAATTTTGAAAACCTCTTCTTCTGTTTCGGGATCAATAAAAATTATTTCCGTGCCTTCGTTTTCTTTCGGTACCAGTTTTCCCGAATCTATTAAATAATTAAATTCATTAACGCCATTATATTTCTCAAGAACAATATTTTCTTTAATGCCGAGCGCGGTTGGTGAGTATTGCAAGAGGGTATCTTCTCCGAATACGTCCTCATATTGCGCGCAATCGCTTTTCTTAAATTTGATTTTCTTTATTTTAACCTTTCCGTTCTTTTTAACCTCGGTATTAACAGGAGTCATAGTAACGGAGTTTTTTCCTTTATTGAGCTTTATGCCATCATTTATATCCTTTGGGAAATACGCTTTACTACTGTTAGTTGTGCATTCAAGAGCGTTTTCGCCATCTTCGGAAGGCGTTAAACTATTATCTATAAATTCGACAGTGTTGGTCTCGGTGTTGATGTATTTTATTGGTTCATTAAAAACCTTGAGAGTTTTTGTGCCATCTCTACTAACCAAGGTTAATGAATAGAGATCTTCTGCTCGGCTTACATCAAAAACAACTTCTCCTTCTTTTATTCCTAATTCAGTCTTTAATGTCTCCGGCATTTTTTCAACCGTATAATTTTTGTATTTTGGATCGCTCGAAGCTTTTGACAAATGCTCAAAAAGAGAAGATGCAACGCCCTCGGAAGGAAAGATTTCTTCGGGCGGCAATTCATATACATCTTCCGCTTGAGAGCCTACCGCATCTTTTTCGGCATAAACCGCCGGAAAAGCATTAAATAAAAGAATCAATACCATTATAACAGACAGGGTTTTTAATCGTATTCTTGTTTTTTTCATTAGAATCTCTCCTTTATTTTTTCTTTGGAAACTGTTTCCATTTATATTATATACGGATTCTATTTAAAATTCAATTGACATTCTATATAGAATTTCACGTCGGTTTTTGTTAAAATTAACTAAAGGAAAAACCGCGCAAAAAAGTGCGCTGCAGAAAAATTTTTTAGTAAGCTTACGAAGAACTTAAATATTAGCAATATTTTTTAGAAAGTGATTCAAATTAGATTGATATTATATTAATAATGTGTTAAAATAATTAGATGAGGTAGAAATTAATGAAAGTTCTTTACATAACACTTGGCTGCAAGGTTAATCAATATGAAACCGAGAGTATAAGAGAAACGCTCCAAAAAGAAGGCTTTTCAACCGTTCAAAAGGAGGAAAGCCCTGATATTCTTATCCTTAATTCCTGCACAGTTACCGCCGAAAGCGACCGCAAGGCGAGAAAAACCATAAGGCATTATAAAAAGCTTTATCCCGATATTATAACCCTGCTTCTCGGTTGTATGCCCTCCGCTTTCCCTAAAAAAGCAGAAGAAACCGAAGCCGATATTATCTTCGGAAACACCGACCACAGCCTTATCCCCTCTCTTTTGAAGGAGTTTTTAAAAAATCGCAAAAGAATTATAAAAATCGAGCCCCACGAAACGGGCGAGGAATACAAAACCCCCTCCATCTGCTCCTTTTCGGAGCGCACGAGGGCTTATATGAAAATCGAAGACGGTTGCAACCGTTTTTGTAGCTACTGCGCAATTCCTTATGCCAGAGGTCGAGTTCGCTCAAGAGCCTTGGAGGATATAAAAAAAGAGGCTTGCGCCCTCTCAAAGGCAGGCTATAAGGAGATAGTTTTAGTTGGAATTAACCTTTCGGCTTTCGGAAACGGTACCGATTATAACCTTTGCGACGCTGTTGAGCTAATCGCAAAGGAAGAAGGCATCAAAAGAATCCGTTTAGGGTCTTTGGAGCCCGACCATATAACCGACGAAATGCTCCTTCGCTTGAAAGCGGTTGATAAATTCTGCCCCCAATTTCATCTTTCCTTGCAATCGGGCGCAAACGAAACGCTGAAACGAATGAATCGGCACTACACTGCCGAATTTTATAAGGACCTTACCGACAGAATCAAAAAAATCTTCCCCGATTCGGCTATTACAACCGATATTATGGTTGGTTTTCACGGAGAAACCGAAGAAGAATTTAATGAATCTTTAAACTTTATGAAGTCGGTCGGCTTTGCCAGATGCCACGTTTTTTCCTATTCCGAAAGGGAAGGCACAAACGCTTTGAAGCTTAAAGGAAGGGTTTTAAATTCCGAAAAGCAAAGGCGAGCAGGAATAATGATTTCAGAAGCCGAAAAATCTCTGAATGAGTTTTTAAAGGGTATGCTTAATAAAACCGAAGACCTGCTTTTAGAAAGCTACAAGGACGGATTTTTTGAAGGCTACACCGCAAACTATACCAGAGTTTTCGCAAAAGGAAATGGTATTCTCGGCGAAATTGTTCCCGTTAAGCTTGAAAAAATCAATGGCGATATTATAGAAGGAAAAATAATAGGAGTTGATAATAAATGACCAAAGTTTTCCCCGAAACCGCGCTTGGAATTTTACCACTTTCAAACGGATTTATAGTTCCGATAAGAAAATTAGAAAATGACCTTAATACCGACGAAGAAAAGATGGTTGTTGCCTACAATCTCGTTTCTTTCGACAAAGAAACCTCCTCCAGCGTTACGAGAAGCGTTTGGGGTCTTGCAAAATTCGGAAATTGCTACAAGGCTATCGAAGAACAGCTTCCAAACCCTTTTTATTGGAAATCCATCTTTCTTCCAAACGGCAGAATTTTCGTTTATTTCCCCGATGGAAACGCTAAAATATTCGATTCGGAAGCACGCATAGTTTGGGAAGGAAGCATACTTTACGAAGGCTCCGGTGCGGCAGATTTCGTTCTCGATGCAGGCTATCTTTGGGGGTCTTTCCCAAAAGAGGGTTGCGTTATTAAATTTGATATTCAAAACCTGAAAGAAGAAATTAAAATTGGGGGCAAAACCTCCGCTTTCAGAGAACCTGAGGGTTTATTCTTGGAGGGCGACAGACTCTACGTTTGCTCAAGCGGAAACGGAAAGGTTTGGGTTATTGACAAATCCAACTATTCAGTTTCGGAATACCTCGATTTTGGCGAGCCCGTTCATCAGTTTTTAAAGGTTGGCGGATTTACCCTCGTTCATCTCGATTCAGGAATTTATAAAATTTAAAGGAGAAACTAAAATGTTTAATTCAAACAGCGCCTTTCTCTATATTATAGCGGCGGCGGTTATAGTTTTTGTTTTGGCGCAATCGCTCTTCTTTCTTATAAGAGCTTGCAAAAGAGCAAAGGAACTCGGAATAACGGTTAAAACCATCAGAAAAACTATTATGGGAACTGCAATTTTCACTATTGCTCCTGCAATTTCCTTCCTTTTGGGAATTGTTACCCTTTCAAAATTCTTAGGCATACCTCTGCCTTGGGTCAGAATGAGCGTTATCGGCGCTATTACTTATGAGATTCCTGCCGCAACATCGGCGGCAAGTTCCTTCGGAATAAAAGAGCTTTCCGAAATGATAACCGACCCTGAGGTTTATTCGGCAATCGCTTGGGTTATGACCTTAGGAATTATCCCCAGCATCATTCTTCCGCCAATTCTTATGAAGAAAATCAGAAACGGCGTTGTTAAGCTTCAAAGCAAGGATTCAAAATGGGGCGACCTCGTTTTGACCTCCCTTTTCCTCGGAATGATTTCGGCATTTTTAGGCTTGGTTTTCACCGACGTCAGAAATGGTCTTAAAGGTTTTATCCCCGTTTTCGTTCTTATTTTTTCGGCTTTGGTTATGGCTTTTTGCGGACTGCTCATTAAAAAATACAAAATCAAATGGCTCGAAACCTACGCTATGTCTTTAAGCCTTATTTGCGGAATGATTTTCGCAATCGTTATAACACCGATTATCGTTTAAAAGGAGGCGCAAAATAATGTCAGATTATATTAACAAAACGGATAAATACGGAAAATTTTGGATTTTAAGCGCCGCCCTCGTAATAACGATGGTGCCTGTTGCTATTTGCATTTACTATGATTCCTGGCCCGCTTTGACCTCTGTTTTAAAGGGTCTTCTCGGCGTTGCTCCGATATTCTGGACGGTTGGCGTTATCGAGGTTATAACCTACACTCCAATGCTCGGCGTTGGCGGAACCTATCTCGGCTTCGTTACGGGAAATATAACCAGCCTTAAGGCACCCGCCGCCCTTACAGCTATGGAAAATGCCGACGTTAAACCCAATTCCGAAGAAGGCGAGGTTATTTCTACCATCGCTATCGCCACAAGCGCTATCGTTACAACAATTATTTTGGCGCTCGGCGTTTTCGGTCTTAGCTATTTAACTCCCCTTTTGGAAAGTGAACTTTTAAAGCCCGCTTTCGATAATATTCTGCCTGCCCTCTTTGGAGGACTCGGAGTTGTTTACGTTAGCAAAAACTGGAAGTTATCCATAGCCCCGATTGCCTTTATGGTTATCCTTTTCCTCCTTGTTCCTTCTCTCGGAGGTTCTGTTGGAATCCTCGTTCCCGTTGGAATAATCATAACGCTTATTGCGGGCAGAATTATGTATAAAAAAGGTGTTATTTAATGGAAGTTTTCCTAATTATTTTAGGCGTTGTTCTGCTTTTTGTTTTGGTTTTAATTCTCCGCACTTTGTTTTTTAAACCCGATAACAATACTGCAGCTATCAAACCTCAAAGAGATTTAAACCGGGAAAAAATTCTCGAAAATTTTTCCGATATGATAAAATGCAAAACCATTTCCTTCGTTGATGAAGATTTGGTGGATTTCGAGGAGTTTAAAAAATTTCAAAACCTGATTTTTGAAAGATACCCTAATATAAAGGGTGCTTCAGAATTTTTGAAAATCGGAAAAACGGGTCTTCTTTTTAAGATAAAAGGTGCTTCAAACGAAGCGCCAACCGTTTTAATGGCACACTATGACGTTGTTCCAACCGAGGACGAGCTTTGGAGCTTCCCCGCTTTCGAGGGATTGATTCAGGACGGCGAGGTTATAGGCAGAGGAACGCTCGATACAAAATCCACCCTCATTTCAATTCTCGAAGCGCTTGAATTAAAACTTACAGACGGATTTATGCCAAAGAACGACCTCTATCTTTCCTTCTCAGGCGAGGAGGAAATTATGGGGGAGGATTGCTCAAAAATCGTTGAACATCTGAAATCACAAGGCATTAAGCCTGCCCTCGTTCTCGACGAAGGAGGCGCAATAGTTAAAAACGTCTTCCCCGGAGTTAAAGAGGAAATCGCAGTTGTCGGGATTGCCGAAAAAGGAAGCGCACATTTTGAATTAAGCCTTCCCTCGGCAGGCGGCCACGCTTCCACTCCTCCCGTTCACACCAACGTTGGTCTTTTAAGCCTTGCGGCAACCCGCATTGAATCAAAGCCATTCCCAGGACGCTACACGAAGGCTACCGCCGAAATGCTCGACACTCTTTCGCGCCACAGCTCCTTCCTTATAAAACTCGTTTTTGCCAACGTTAAAATCTTTTTGCCCCTTCTCAAATTCGCAACCAAAAAGCTTGGCGGAGAATTTAACGCGCTTTTCAGAACCACCGTTGCGCTAACTCAGATGTCGGGAAGCAAATCCTTCAACGTTATTCCCCCAAAAGCCAGCATCGGTCTTAACGTTCGTCTTATCCCCGGCGACACCATTGAATCGGCTAAAAAAAGGCTGAAGAAAATTATCAAAAACGACAAAATCGAGGTTCGTGCTTTAAGAGGCGACAACCCTTCAAAAACCTCTGATACTAATAGCGATGCTTTTGCGCTTATAAAAAGAACGGTTGAAGAAACCTACGAGGGAGTTATTGTTTCGCCATATCTTATGATGGCGGCAAGCGATTCAAGACATTATTGCGAAATTTCAAATAACGTTTACCGCTTCTCGCCTATGCGTTTAACAAAGGAAGAGCGCGCAATGATTCACGGAAACGACGAAAGAATCCCCATAAAAACCTTGATGGATACTATAAATTTCTACATAAATCTTCTTGATAATATATAAAAAAATCACAAACTAAAAAAGGCAAACACAGCGGGTGCGACACCTCTATGTTTGCCTTTTTATTTTATAAGTATTTGAGAATTTCGCCGGCATCGGCTAAAACTGCGGTTGGTTTATCGGGAGAATTTTTGAGAATTTCCTCGTCGGTTTCGCCCGACATAACTAAAATACCTGCTGCGCCGGCATTTAAAGCGGATTTAATATCCGTATAGATTCTATCGCCGATTACTGCCGTTTTTTGGGGGCTTATTCCAAATTTTTCTGCAGCAAGCTCAACCATTAAGGGTTCGGGCTTTCCTATGAATTTTGGTCTTCTTTTTGTTGCATTAAAAATCATTTCGCAAACGCTTCCGCAATCGGGAACGCTTCCCCATTCGGTTGGACAAACTACGTCGGGATTGGTTGCGATATAAGGAATATCGGGATTGAGAGTTAAAAGTCGACTTACGATTTCAAGTTTTTTGAAGGTTAGCTCGGTATCAAAGCCCATCAGAACTGCATCTGCATCTTCTTCCGTTTCGCTTATGTTTACGCCCTCCTCTTTGAGAGCAGTTTTTAAAGATTCTGTTCCGCAAACAAAGAATTTATTATCCTTGTGATGCTTTTTTATATAATGACAGGTAGCCTCAGTTGAGGTTAAAAACTCGCTAACGTCGGCGCTAATACCTAACCTTTCGAGTTTCTTAACGTAATCAACCTTTCCCTTTGAGGAATTATTGGTTAGATATAAATATTTCTTACCCTTTTCCTTGATTTTTTTGAGAAGCGCTGGGGTGAACTCAAAAAGGTCGTCGCCAAGATAAATAGTTCCGTCCATATCAAACAAATAAAGCTCTATGTTTTCAACAATACTCTTTATATCCATTCTATTTGCTCCTTATTTCAGCATTTTTAACCTCGTTTTTCTCAATCAATTCGGCAAGCATATCGTTTATTACCGCCCTTTGACCACGAAGCCCGATTATATATTTTTTCTCGTCTACAACTTCAACGTATGCTATTTTTTGCTCAAGGCTTGCGCTAAGGTCGGTTACACTTTTTAAATGCGCCTTATCCTTTAATTCGAGTTCAACCTCATAATTTGAGGTTTGGCTATTCTTTTGTATTCTGTTTCCGAGCGGATGCAAAATCCACATAGCAATAATTATAAAAGCGGCGCAGGAAATGCTCAAAAAATAATATCCGAGCCCGATGCTAAGCCCTACGCAAGCGGTTGCCCAAAGGCCTGCGGCGGTCGTTAGACCCTTGATTTTATTTCCGTTAACTATAATGCAGCCGGCGCCCAAGAAACCAACGCCCGATACAACCTGCGCGCCGATTCTTGAAATTTCACCGCCAAATTCCTTCGCCATCTGCTCGCTCATTATCATAACAACTGCCGAGCCGAGGCAAACGAGAATGTGGGTTCTGAGCCCCGCATTATGGTTTGTTGTTTGCCTTTCAATGCCGATAACTCCGCCAATAACAAGCGCCAGCAAAAGCCTTAACAATATATCCAGATAATTACTTGGTAGATCCATTTTTTCTCCTTAAGCAAACGCGGATAACCCGATGTGATGCGAGCTTAAAGCTTATATGCTCCAAAGCTCAATTTTACCCGTTGATACACCAACAGCACCAAAGCCCAAAGCCTCGGTTACCTCCGCCTTGCTTTCAACAAGACCGCCTGCAATAACGGGAACCGAACCTCCCGAAAAACGGGAAATTATTTTTCCGATAACTCCTGGCATTAGCTCCATAAAATCGGGCGAAGCGGAAAATAATTGGTCGGAAATATTATCAACGCCCTGACTGTCAAGGGCAAAAAAGCGCTGAACTGTTATAAGACCTAAATCCTTTGCCGCTCTTATGAGCTGACCTCTGGTTGAGAGAATACCGTCAACTCCTGCGCCCTTTAAAAACTCAATTCCGAAGCGGTCTTTGGCGATTCCTTCTGCCAAATCGATATGAACGAAGATGGCCTTTCCTTTTTTATGCGCTTCTTCGATTTTATCTTTGACTGTTAAAATATTCGCTTTAAAATAGAATATGACCTCGCTGGGCCCTGCAATAGCCTGATTCCACTTGTTGTCCGCAACAGCCGCTATAACGGGGCTTCTTTCCATTGAATCTAAGATTTCTCTTGAATTCATTTTCACGCCTCCTAAAATCTAAAAGATGCAAAAACCGACAGCAATCCCATCGTTTTTTGCATCTCCTTAATCTCTAATGTAATTATACTGCTTTTTAGAAGAATTGTCAATAGTATATCCTAATTTTTATCCTTCTTCAACCTATCTCCAAGTTTATATTTAGCCTCTCGCTTCATATTGTTTTTAATCAAACGATAAACTGTTGAGGTTATCGGAACGCCCAAAAGCATACCCAGAACACCGAACAATCCTCCGCCAATCGTAACCGCTGCCAAAACCCAAATCCCCGGAAGTCCGAGCGAGGTTCCAACAACTCTCGGAAAAATAAGATTACCTTCAAGTTGTTGCAAAATAACGAGGAATATAACGAAGAATACCGCCTGAATGGGAGATTCTGTCAGAATCATAAAAGCACCGATTGCGCCGCCGATATATGCGCCCGCTATCGGAATGAGGGCAGTAAATGCGATTAATGCGCCAATCATGGTTGCATAAGGGAAGCCGAAAATTAACATTCCGATAGTGCAAAGAACTCCTAATATGAGCGCCTCGATGCACTGACCCGTTATATAACCTCTGAAGCTTTTGTTTAAAGTTCTGAAAACGTAATAGATTTTTGAATATAACGTTTCGTTTAAATAATGCTTTCCAACCCTTTGCACGCTGCAAATAAGTTTATCTTTGCCAACAAGGAAATAAACAGAAAAAACAATTGCAAGAAACGCCGCAATAACACCTGAAAAAACCGAAGAAATTGCACCGATTACAGTGCCCATAACTCCGCCTAAACTCGCGGTTAAGCTTTCCGTTGCCTTGGTTACTGCAGATTTCCAATCAAATTCAACAACAAATTCCTTAACGCTATCAGGAAGGAAGTCAAGTTTTTGAACGTCCTTTGCCGTTTCTGTGATAAAAGCTGGGGCTTCATCGATTATGAGCTCAACGCAATCGACAAGTTGAGGAATAATTAACCAAACAACCGCAGAAATAATTGCCAAAACCGAGATATAAGCGAAAATCATACAAACCACTCGGCGGCTTTTGTTAAGCAATTTCTTTTCGGTTTTCGGAAAATATATTTTCTCATAAACGCTCATCAGAATATTAACGACGTAGGCTATGAAAAATCCAATAACAATCGGCATCGCAGCAGAAACTATTGCGCCGATAAGACTCATAGCGCCAGAAAAATAGCTTATTAAAATATAAACCAAAAACACGGTAAGCCCTAGTTTAAAACAATTTTTCCAACTGACATTCTGCATTTATTTATCGCCTTCCTTTTCTAAAATTTCTTTAATAACGGGGCAAACGACCTTTGCCATATTATAGAATCCCAATGAATTTGGGTGGATATTATCCAACCCCGAAATAGGTCTTGTTTCATCTGTGAAAAAGTTTTCGCCATCAATGAAATAAACGTTTTTATCTCCCGCAGCCAGAGCATTTTCATAGGTTTTTCTTATTATTTCACGCCTTTTTTTAGCGTCCTCAATATCCGCATGAAAATCGGGGCGAGTCATCATCACTACGGGAAGCTCCGGCTCCAAGCTTCTGAAACGTTTAAAGAATTTTTCATGGGTTTCTTCCAAAAATTCGGGGGTTGGAGCATTATGGTCGTAGTCGAAGACAAAAATGCTCTTATCGGGAATAGAATGTATAAGGTCGGCAATCGGCAGATCGCCTCTGCAAGACCCCGAAAAACCGAGATTATAAAAATCAACGTCGAGCCATCGAGAAATCAGAGAATTATATCCGAGCTGAACCATATCACAGCCACATTCGGTTATGGACGAGCCATAATAAACGATGGGCTTTTCATATGTATAAGGGGTTGGAAGCATAATTTCGGCATCGTCCTCAATGAAAACCGAAACGCCCTCAATAACGGGGTTTCTCGGCAGCCATATAAGGATATCTTCCATGCCCTCGCCCTTATTAAATTCAGCTTCAAATTCATTTTCGCCATAGGCCTTTGGATAAACGTTCCCCAAATAGCGAGAGGTTTTGTTTTCGCCTGCATAAACGAATGCGCTCTGGCATTGATAGATAGAAAGCCCGATATCAACCTCGATACTCTCCGCCTTTATTTTAACCTTGAATTTTTTTGAGTTTGTTCTAAAACGCACCCTTGCGCCCGCAATTCTTCTTCCATAAAAGGAGAGATGGGGGAGCTTTTCTCTCATCTTTTCGGGGACCCTTTCGAGCCTTCCCGTTTCATAAAAATGAGGGACTCCACAAAGCCTTAATTCAGGCGAGGACAAATTGTATTCTTTCATTTTTCTTTTTTTCTCCTAAGATAAACGCTAAAATTATGCCATTTTAGGCAGATTCGGATTATTCGTGTTTGCTTATTTATCTTAATATACCACAATTATCTCCCTCAGTCAAGCAAATCAAAGCCCGATACTTCCCGAGCCTATTCCGCCTAAGGGAAAGATTATTTGCTTTAAGGTTTCATTTTTATATTTCATTTTGATTCCTCCGAGAATAATTCGCTTTTTGCATTACTGATGATGACAAGCCGAAAAGCGCTAAAATTGTGCCATTTTAGGCAGATTCGGATTATTCGTGTTTGCTTAAGCAAACGCGGATAATCCGAACCTGATTTTAAAGAGCAGATTTACGCGTTTTCTTTGTTAAAATACTCGTCAATCCACAAAGGATTGACTGCGTTTTTGCCTTGCAAACCCAAAAATCCGCATCTTTAAAATTCTTCG
>JAZQTQ010000043.1:0-23495 GCA_045630885.1 Acutalibacteraceae bacterium | reverse complement strand
GAATATACGCATCAGTAACACCGTTTGAAACGCAATCAATATAGCCGATGAGTACTTCTTTTTCATAAACAGCAATATGATAATAAGAAGTTAACAAAGGATTTTTATACTCGTTCTCCATTCTGTTCCAATCGATCGACTCGCGTAAATCAGCTAATTCTTTTACAGAAACAGCTTCGTTGCACACATATATCATTTTGCATTCTCCTTTGCGGTATTCAAAGATGCGATAAGCATTCTCTTAATTTCTTCAGCAATTGAGAGTAAGCAATCGAAATCATAATTCACAAGCTTTGTGTTTTTAAGAAGTTTCAACCAATAAATACTTTCTCCTGTTTCCTTAAGAGAAATATGAAGCTTGGATATAAAATCAGCTTTACTGTTTCCGTAAATGGCTTCATTTATGTTTGCACCGATGCTTGTCGCGGAACGAAGCAATTGTTTGGCAATGGTGGTATCTTTTTTTGTTTTAGAAAAATCCTCGTAAAACAATACTACCTGTGTTGCAAAATCAAGAGATTTATCGAGCAAAGGACTGTTCATTCGTCATCACCTCTGATTGAATTATACCACAAATTATTATATAATTCAATGCTTTGCGGAGCAAAGCTACCTTTTCTCTTCTCTTTTCTCTCTTATCTTTTATCTGGAAACGACAATTTGAGAGAAGAGAGAAGAACGAAAAGAGAAAAGTGAAAAGAACAAAAAGAAACGACAATCTTCTGTTGAAAATTGTCGTTTCTTTTTGGTGGGAGCGGGTGGATTCGAACCACCGAAGTCGAAGACAACAGATTTACAGTCTGCCCCCTTTGGCCACTCGGGAACACTCCCATATTTAATTTTAGCGAATAAATGGAGCTGGTGGACGGACTTGAACCCCCGACCTGCTGATTACAAATCAGCTGCTCTACCAACTGAGCTACACCAGCATTTTTGCGGCGCCCATTTATCAGCGCCTAACTACTATACCACAAATAACCCCCTTTGTCAACACTTTTTTTATCTTTTTTGAAAAATTTTTTGTTGTTAGAAATTTATGTATTTTTTATCTATTTTTTGGCAATAATACAACCAGAAAATTAAAGGAGGATTTATTTATGAATTTAACCACAAAAGAAACTGAGCTTCTAAAGGATTTAAAATCTCAAGAACAGTTGTGCATCGATCAATACACTAAGTATTCAAGCGAAGCCAAAAGCCAAACTCTATCAAAACTTTTTAATTCTCTTGCTGATACCGAGAGAGAACATCTGCAGACATTGAATGACATTATGTCAGGTAATGTTCCAACGGTTGGTTGTATGATAAGTGGTGATAATCAATATTGCGAGCCCGCAGGCTATCAAAACGAGAACGACAAAACCGCAGATGCTCTTCTTTGCAAGAATATGCTTTCGATGGAAAAGCATGTTTCTTCGGTTTACAACACGAGCGTTTTTGAATTTAAAAACCCACAGCTCAGAAAAGCGCTAAATCATATTCAATCCGAAGAACAGCAACATGGCGAAAAGATTTACGCATTTATGGAATGTAATGGTATGTATAATTAATATGCAATCAAAATATTAAGACTATAGGGCCTCGGAATTTCGGGGCTCTTTTATTATATTTTTTGGTAATTTGTAATTGAAAAAGGAGAATGAATATGATATAATTTTTTTATAATAGGTATAATATTTTATAAATGGGAAGGGGGAGCCCTTGTGAACTCTAAAATTAAAAACCGAATTATAAATATCGACCCTTACCTTGAACCGTATGAAAAGGATATAGATTTAAGAGGAACGTTGTATTCTTCTAAAAAGAAGGAACTTTTGGGAGAACTAAAAAAACTTAAAAGTTTTGCTAATGGACATAATTATTTTGGCTTTCATAAAACGCGTTCCGGTTGGGTATACAGAGAATGGGCGCCCGCTGCCGATGAAATTTATTTGGTTGGCGATTTTAACTTATGGAACGAAACCGACCACCCGTTAATGAAACTTGAAAATGGTGTTTTTGAGATTGAATTAAAAGGCAAAAACGCATTAAAGGTGGGGGATAAAGTTCAGGCGATAGTTCTTTCGAACGGCAAAAAACTTCGCAGAATTCCAACCTATGCCACCAGAGTTGTTCAAGACCCCGAAACTTATTTATGGTGTGCCGAGATAGAGGACACCTTTGCAAAATTCCCTTGGATAGACGAAGGCTTTATCCCCGAAAAAACTCTTTTTATATATGAGTGTCATATAGGAATGTCTTCCGAGGAGGGCAAGGTTAATACATATCGTGATTTCAGAATCAATATTTTGCCGAGAATTAAAAATTTAGGCTATAATGCTATTCAAATAATGGCAATTATGGAGCATCCTTATTATGCTTCTTTCGGTTATCAGGTTTCCAATTTTTTCGCTCCTTCTTCTCGCTATGGCTCAAGCTATGAATTAAAAGAGCTCATTAATTCGGCACACGAAATGGGTATTGCCGTATTGTTGGACGTTGTTCATTCCCACGCAACCAAAAACACAAACGAGGGCCTTAATGAATTTGACGGAACGGTATATCAGTTTTTCCATGAAGGCGCAAAAGGTGATCACAGCGCTTGGGGAACGAAGTTGTTTAATTATTCTAAAAACGAGGTAATCCATTTCTTGCTTTCCAATCTCAAATATTGGATGGAGGTATTTCATTTCGATGGTTTTCGTTTTGATGGAGTAACATCTATGCTTTATCACGACCATGGATTGGGAAATGCTTTTACAAACTACGGAATGTATTTTTCTATGAATACAGATACCGATGCTATAACCTATCTCCAATTAGCAAACGAGTTGATTCACGAAATAAACCCTGATGCAATAACAATAGCCGAGGATATGTCGGGTATGCCGGGTATGTGTCTGCCGATAAAAGATGGGGGAATTGGCTTTGATTATCGTCTTTCGATGGGCGTTCCTGATTTATGGATAAAGATGATTAAAGAGGTCGCAGATGAAGATTGGGATATAGGCAAGCTTTGGTATGAGCTAACAAATCGCAGACCACAAGAAAAAAGCATTGGTTATTCTGAATCACACGATCAGGCGCTCGTTGGCGATAAAACTATTATGTTCAGGCTTTGCGATGCCGAGATGTATAACGGTATGAGTAAATATTCTCAAAATATGGTTATTGACAGAGGCGTTGCGTTGCATAAGATGATAAGGCTGTTAACCGCATCATTGGCGGATGAAGGTTATCTGAATTTTATGGGTAATGAATTTGGACATCCCGAATGGATAGATTTTCCGAGAGAGGGGAACGGCTGGAGCTATCATTATTCCAGGCGTCAGTGGAGTTTGGTTGACGATGAAAGCTTAAGATACGGTCAGCTTAATTCTTTTGATAAAGCGATGATAGGGCTTTTGAAAACCGATAATCTTTTGGGAGAAAAAGCAGAAAACCGTTGGCAACATGAGGACGATAAGATTTTGATTTATACGAAGGGCAGCAAGGTGTTTATTTTTAATTTTCACCCCTCAAAATCTTTCGAAAATTATTTTATTCCCGTTAAATACGAGGGCAAATATAAGGTTTGTCTTTCTTCCGATGATGCCGATTTCGGAGGCTATTCGAGAGTTGATAAAAACGCAGTTTATGAAACCTTTAGAACTCCTATCGATTGGGTAGGATTTAAGTTCTATCTGCCTTCAAGAACAGCTATCGTTCTGGAAAGAGTTGAAGAAAAATGATTAAAAACTACATATTTGATTTTGGTAACGTTTTAGCGAAATTCGATCCGTTATCATTAACAAAAGCAGTGATAAAAGATGAAGAATTGGCAAAGACTATTGCTCCAATTGTTTTTGACCGTCTTTATTGGGATAGGCTTGATGACGGAACGATTTCCGATGATGAGGTTAAAGCGGAGATTGCAAAGCGTGTTCCCGAAGCTTTAATAAATTTAGCTTGCGAGGTTTATGATAAGTGGATAGAAAATCTCGAACCCATAGAGGGAATGTCCGCGCTTATTAAAAAACTAAAATCTGAAGGGGCAAAACTTTATTTGCTTTCCAATATAAGCATAGGATTTTCTGAAAATTATCATAAAACCGAATGGATTAAAACTCTTTTTGATTATTTTGAAGGGTTGGTTTTTTCGGGACCTTTAGGGCTCACTAAACCAAATTCGGAAATTTTTGAATACCTTATAAATAAATACGACTTGAATAAGCAAGAAACGCTATTTATTGATGATAGCGAATTAAATATAAACGGCGCAAAAAAAGTTGGAATAAAAACGCATTTGTTTTTAGGAAGTGCCGAAAATATTTTAAGTTAAGGTGTAACAATGAAAAATCTTCAAAATTTGCACACTCATTCAACATATTGCGATGGTGTTGATACCCCCGAAGAAATGGTTAAAATAGCCATATCCAAAGGCTTTGATTCCTTGGGCTTTTCAGGTCATGCGCCGAATCAATATTCGAACTATGCAGGAATAAATGAGGAGCGAACGGAAGCCTACAAAGAAGAAATTGCAAGGCTTAAAGAAAAATACAAGGGCGTTTTTCCTATTTTCTTGGGGCTCGAATATGAAATGTATTCGGGATATAAGGCAGAGGGATTTGATTATCTTATCGGCTCTTTGCATTACTTGAATACTCCAAACGGAACCTTTGTGGGATTTGATAGAGATGCGAAGTGTGTTGAAAATATTATAAATGAACATTTCGGCGGCGATGGACTCAAATTTGCCGAAGAATACTATAGGCAGGTGGCTCTGTTGCCAAACTATGGCGCTTTTGATATTCTGGGTCATTTTGATATAATAACGAAAAATATTGAAATACAAAAGTTTTTTGATACCAATGATTTGAGATATAAAAACGCGGCTTTGCAAGCGTTGGAAAATCTTCTGGGAAAAATTCCTTTTTTTGAGGTAAATACCGGCGCAATTTCAAGGGGTTACAGAACTTCTCCTTATCCGGAATTTGCTTTATTAAAAGCATTTAAGGATTTTGGATTTCGGGCAATAATTTCTTCTGATTGTCATAATGGGGAATATCTCGATTGTGCGTTTAAAGAAGCCAAAGAACTTCTTATTGCTTGCGGATTTAAAGAGAGATACGTTTTAACAGAAAACGGTTTTTGCGCAGTTGAGATTTAAAGAGGGTAAAAGAAAATGAATGTTTTATCGGTGGTAATGCTGAGTTTCGCAATTATTGGAGCGATTGATAGGATTTTTGGCAATCGTTTCGGACTTGGAACAGAATTTGAAAGGGGTTTTTATCTGCTTGGCGTAATGGCGCTGACAATGGTCGGTATGCTTGTCATATCTCCAGTTTTAGCGGACCTTTTAGCGCCTGTTTTTGATGGATTTTATTCGTTGTTTGGAATAGACCCGTCGATAATTCCCGCTTCGCTTTTCGCAAACGATATGGGAGGAGCTTCCCTTTCAAAAGAAATCGGAAAAACTGCCGAGATAGGCCTTTTTAACGGCCTTGTTGTTTCCTCAATGATGGGTTGCACCATTAGTTTTACAATTCCGTTTGCGCTCGGAATTGTTGAAAAGAAAAATCATAAAGCGCTGATGATAGGAATTTTGTGCGGTATAATTACAATTCCTTTTGGTTGCGCTATTGTTGGATTAATAATGGGACTGCCGATTGTAGCGCTCTTGTTAAATTTATTGCCGTTATTGATTTTTTCGGGTATTGTTGCAATAGGACTCGGTTGTTATACGGAAATAACAGTTAAACTTTTTTCAATTCTCGGAATATTGATTAAAGCGCTCATAACCATTGGTTTGCTTTTGGGAATGCTTAAGGAAATTTTGGGCTTCGAGCCTGTGAAAGGGCTGGCGAGCATAAAAGATGCCGCTTGGATCTGCTTTAACGCATCTATATTCTTGGCGGGAGCTTTCCCTTTGATGAAATTGGTGTCAAAATTATTAAAACGTCCGTTGAAAATTATCGGAAAAAGACTCGGAGTTAATGAAGAATCGGCATTCGGTTTGGTTTCAACGTTGGTAACCAACGCAACAACTCTTGAAAAAATGCGAAATATGGATAAAAAAGGAATAACCTTAAATGCCGCTTTTTTAACTTCTGCCGCGTTCACGTTTGGCGGGCATCTCGCATTTACTATGGCGTTTGACCAAAACTACTTATTCCCGATGATAGGCGCAAAACTTATTTCGGGCGTCTTTGCGTTTTTGTTGGCGTTAGTGATTTATAAAAAAATAGGTAACAAAATCGATTAATAAATACATGAAAAGAAAGTTAAGAGAGGGAAGACTATGAATATTATTGTTTGCATTAAGCAAGTGCCCGGAACGAATAAGGTCGAGGTTGACCCCGTAACAGGTGTTTTAAAAAGAGATGGTGTCGACAGTAAAATCAATCCCTACGACCTTTTTGCGCTTGAAACCGCATTCGAGCTAGCAGAGCAAAACAAAGGCTTTGTTAAGGTTTTATCGATGGGGCCTCCTCAAGCTAAAGAGGTTTTGAAAGAGGCTTTGTGGATGGGCGCAGATGAAGGTGTTTTGCTTTCTGACAGAAAATTTGGGGGAGCCGACGTTGCGGCAACAAGCAACGCTCTCAAATTAGGTGTTGAAAAAATAGGGAAGTATGACCTGATTATCTGCGGCAAGCAAACAACCGACGGAGATACGGCTCAGGTTGGCGCTGAACTTGCAGAGAAGCTTAATATCGAGCATATTTCAAACGTAACCGAGGTTATTTCCTTAGATGAAAATACCATAACAGTGGTTTCTGATATCGACAAAGCTTTTGCAAAGGTTAAAATAAACCTTCCTTGTCTTTTAACGATAGAAAAGGATGCAAACACGCCTCGACTACCTTCATATAAACGCAAAAAAGAATTAAAATCTGACGAGCTTATTAAAACTTACTCTGTCGCAGATTTTCCTGAAGCCGATGAAAATAAATTGGGTCTTAAAGGTTCTCCAACTCAGGTTGAAAGAATTTTCCCGCCCGAAAATGATATAGAAAAAGAGATGATTAAGGGCGATTCTTCAGGCCTTGCTACAAAGCTTTTTGAGAAACTATCAAAACAAAAGTTCATTTAAGGAGGGAGCGGAAAATGGGTATTGTAATAAATAAAGAAAAAATAACCGAAAGCGTTGCAGAACAATTGATAAAAATTTGTCCTTTCGGCGCATTTACATATTCAAATGGCGAACTTTCTTTAAATGCTGCTTGCAAAAGTTGTAAACTTTGCGTTAAAAAAGGTCCCGAAGGTGCAGTTACTTGGTGCGATGAAGAAAAGGTTGAAATTGATAAATCGCTTTGGCGAGGAATTGCAGTTTTTTGCGAGATTTCAGAGGGCGAGATTCATCCCGTAACTCTTGAATTATTAGGAAAAGCAAAGGAACTTGCAGGTGTTATTGATCATCCCGTTTTAGGCATTGTCATTGGTCATAAAACAGATAAAGCCGTTCAAGAACTTCTCCATTTTGGGGTTGATAAGATTGCGGTTTATGATGACGAGGCTTTTTTGAATTTCAATATTATGCCTTATACCGCCGCATTTTATGATTTTATAAATAAATATAAACCTTCAAGCATCCTTGTGGGCGCAACGAATATCGGAAGGTCTTTAGCGCCTCGAGTTGCGGCAAGATGCGAAACAGGACTTACAGCAGATTGCACAGTTTTAAAAATGAAGGAAAACACCGATTTGGTTCAGATTCGCCCCGCTTTTGGTGGAAACATTATGGCGCAGATTGTAACGCCAAATGCCCGACCTCAATTTTGTACTGTTCGTTATAAAGTTTTTTCGGCGCCTGAAAGGTGTGCGGAGACTAAGGGCGAAATTATAAAAATGGAAGTAACGGACGAAATAAAACGAAGCGGAGCCGAAATAATTTCCGTTGAAAACAAGCCTCAGGAAATTGACATTTCTGATGCAGAAATCATAGTTGCCGTTGGCAGAGGCTTCCAAAAGCAAACCGATTTAGCGCTTGCCGGGGAGTTGGCAGAGCTTTTAGGGGCTCAGTTAGCTTCAACAAGACCCCTCGTTGAAGCGGGTTGGCTTGACCCTAAGCGCCAGATAGGGCTTTCGGGAAGAACAGTTAAACCAAAATTAATTATAACACTCGGTGTTTCGGGTTCTGTTCAGTTTGCGGCAGGAATGAAGGGAAGCGACTATATAGTTTCAATTAACAGTGATCCCGAAGCATCTATTTTCGATGTTTCACACGTTGGAATAGTCGGGGACCTTTATGAGATTGTTCCTCAACTTATTGAAAAAATAAAAGGAGGGCGTGAGAATGTATAAAAAAGTAACTAAAGAAGACGTTGATTTTTTAATTTGCGCGACCTCTGTGGAGCGTGTTATTACAAAGGACGTTTTAAGCGAGGATTATAGCCATGATGAATTGGGCGGCTGCTCAAATATGCCCGATGTTCTGGTTAAGGTTTTGTCAACCGAAGAAATTTCGGCTATAATGAAATATGCAAATGAAAATAAGATACCCGTTGTTGTTAGAGGTAGCGGAACGGGGCTTGTTGGCGCTTCTGTTGCAGTTCGAGGCGGAATAATGCTCGAAACAACCGCTATGAATAAGATTTTAGAACTCGACGAAGAAAATCTTACCTTAACCGTTCAACCGGGTGTGCTTTTAATGGAAGTTGCAAGTTTTGCTCAAGAAAATAATTTTCTTTATCCTCCCGATCCGGGAGAAAAAAGCGCAACAATTGGCGGAAATATCAGCACCAACGCCGGTGGAATGAGAGCAGTTAAATATGGTGTTACCAGAGATTACGTTAGAGCGCTAACGGTTGTTTTGCCAGATGGCGAAATCTTAAAACTCGGCGGCAAGGTTGTTAAAAACAGTTCGGGTTATTCTTTAAAAGACCTTATTATTGGTTCAGAAGGAACCTTGGGTGTTATAACTGAGGCGGTTTTAAAACTTGTTCCTCTGCCCAAAATAACCGTATCCTTGCTCGTTCCTTTTTCAAGTATCGGGGAGGCTATAAAAACCGTTCCTAAGCTTATAAAAAGCAAAGTTTCTTTAGCAGCGATTGAATTTATGGAGCTTGGAACTATAATCTTCAGCGAGGAATATTTAGGCAAAAGCTTTCCTGATAAAAAAGCCCCCGCATATCTGATATTAACTGTTGACGGAAACGAAAAAGCAGAGGTAGATATGGGGATTGATTCTGTTGCTCAGCTTTGCCTTAATGAGGGCGCATCAGATGTTTTAATAGTTGATACTGATGAGAGAAAAAGTTCTGTTTGGACGGCAAGAGGAGCCTTTCTTGAAGCGATTAAAGCATCTACGACAGAGATGGATGAATGTGATGTCGTTGTTCCAAGAAATAAGGTTGCTGAATTTGTTATGTATACCCATGAGGTATCCGATATGCTAGGCATTAGGATTCCATCCTTTGGCCATGCAGGCGACGGTAATCTTCATGTTTACGTTTGCCGCGATTCCTTGGATGAAGAAAATTGGGATTCTAAATTGGAAGAAGCTTTCCGTTTGCTTTATAAAAAGGCGAGAGAGCTTGGAGGACTCGTTTCCGGTGAACACGGAATTGGCTTTGCTAAAAAGCAGTTTTTAATGGATGATTTTGGAGAAACTCCGCTTAACATTATGCGAGGAATAAAGGCAGTTTTTGATCCAAATAACATTCTTAATCCGGATAAAATATTCTAAATAAACGAGGTTTAATTTATGAATAAAAAAACACCTATTGCTCCTAAGTATATAAAGGATTTCGAACAATTAGGCTTTGGAATGTTTGTGCATTATGGCCTTTATTCGCAGTTGAATTCGGGCGAATGGACTTTTCATAATCATCATAGAAATATGGATGAATATATGAAACTTAAGGATACCTTTAAACCGGTATCTATGAAAAATATTGTCGATGTTGGAAAAAAAGCAGGCTGTAAATATATTTGTTTGACAACCCGACATCACGAAGGTTTTTCGCTCTATGATACAAAAGGACTAAACGATTTTGATGCAGTTCATTCTCCTGCACAAAGAGACGTTGTTGCGGAATTCGTGGAAGAATGCAGAAAAGCGGATATTGTTCCTTTCTTTTATCATACCACCGCAGATTGGTATAATAGAGATTTCTTCGATGATTTTCCGAAGTATCTCGATTATCTGAATAAAAGCGTTGAGTTGCTTTGCAAGAATTATGGTAAAATAGGCGGACTTTGGTTTGATGGAAATTGGTGGTATCCTGATTATGACTGGCAGGAAGATCGTCTTTATAAGATGATAAGAAGTTACCAGCCGGAGGCTATGATAGTTAATAACACAGGTCTTGACGCAAGAGGAGAGATGGGAAATGCCGAAATTGATGCAGTAACGTATGAACGCGGAATGCCGAAACCTCTCGATCTTAGCGGAAGAGAAAAATATGTTTCGGGAGAAATGTGTGAATCGCTTTTTGATCATTGGGGAGTGGCAGATGATTATAATTATAAATCACCTAAAGCTCTTATTGAAGCTCTTTGCGAATGTAGAAAAGTCGGCGCAAACTTCCTTCTTAATATCGGGCCAAATGGAGATGCAACGGTTCCTAAAATGCAAGAAGCAATTATGGAGATTATCGGCGATTGGATGAATAAATTCGGCGAAGCAATTTATAATGGCAGACCATATATTATTTATGACAATGAAAGGGATTTTTGGTTAAAAGACGCAAACAACCCAAAAATTGCTTATATTTTCAAATTTGATTTAGGAATTAAAGATGGAAATGAACACGTAACGATTGGTTTTGCAGGCGACGACGTAACCCTTTTGCCAAACGTGGATAAAGAGGTTGAAAGCGTTTCTTGGATGGATAATAACGAAAATCTTGAGTTTGTTCAGGAAGGCGATCTTTTGAAACTTAAAGCAACCGGCTATTCTTATGGTACAGGCTATTGTGTCAGAGTAGCTAAGGTTAAATTCAAATAAAAATTTAAAAGCAAACTCTACATATCGTAGACTTTGCAACTGAATAAATAGAAAAAATCGACGATTCGTATATATAGAAGATAGGTTTACTTTGCTTAGTCTGTATGATAAAATTAATACGTTGAAAAAGGAGGAACGAGAATGGATTCAAAACTTGTTGGAGTAACGATTGCAAATCTTCGAAAATCGCGTGGGTTAACTCAGGCAGCGCTTGCAGAAAAGTTAAATGTGAGCGATAAAACAATCAGCAAATGGGAAAGCGGACTCGGTTTCCCTGAGGTAACCCAATTTCCCGCATTGGCGGCGTTTTTTGGAGTATCTGTTGATTATTTAATGACGGGGGATAGCGTTGGAATAACTATAGCCGGAAATATGATAGCCGATATGGTTAAGAATATCAGCGAATATCCAAATAAAGGAATGCTTGCGGAAATTAGCGATGTATCTCGTGCTGTTGGTGGTTGCGCGCCAAACGTTGCTATAGATTTGGCGAAGATGGATAGCGCTTTGCCCGTTTCTGTAGTTGGCTGTATGGGTGATGATGAAAACGGAAGATTCATAAATTCCGTTATGCAGAAAAATGGCGTTGATGTTAGTATGGTAACCTTTTCTGATGAAGCCGCAACTGCATTCAGCGACGTTATGAGTATGAAAAACGGAGAAAGAACCTTCTTTAGTTTTAGAGGAGCAAACGATTTATTCTCTCCGGAATATATAAATCTCGATTTGCTTAAATGCAAAATTCTGCATATCGGCTATATTTTATTGTTGGCTCAATTTGATGCATACGATGAGGAATATGGTACGGTTTTGGCAAGATTCTTAAAATCAGTTCAAGAAAGAGGAATAAAAACTTCAATCGACGTTGTCAGCAGTTCGAATCTCGAGGATTATCCTAAAAAGATTATACCTGCTCTGAAATATTCTGATTATGCTATATTAAACGAAATAGAGTGTTGTAACACTTGGGGCATAGACGCATATCACGAAGACGGAACGCTTGATGTTGATGCGATAAAACTCGCAATGGAAAAAACAATGCAGGCGGGTGTAAAAGAAAAAGTAATAATTCATTGTAAAGAAGCGGGCTTTTGTTTGAGCAAGGACGGAACGTTTACAAAGGTTGGCTCTTTAAAGGTTGATAAATCCTTATTTAAAGGTAGTGTTGGAGCTGGCGATGCATTCTGCGCAGGAAGTCTTTATGGTATATATAATGACTTTAGCGATAAGGAAATTCTCGAATTTTCTTCAGCCGCTGCGGTTTGTAATCTGTTTGAAGCAAACTCTATTGACGGAATGAAAACCAAAGACGAAATTTTAGAGATAAAAGATAAATATGAGAGGGTGGAAATATGAAAAGAGCAACTTTTGAAAAACAAGTAGCAAAAACCATTGAGTTTTTTGAGAAGGCAAATATCGTTATAAACGATGAAGAAAAGAAACGTATCGAGATTGTTGATTTTGGTTTGGATAACTTAGATGAAATGGGCCTTCAAATTTTAACTTATATTAATACCGAGCGTGTTTGCGCAAAAGAAATGGTGTTGTTCCCGAATCAAACCTGTGCCGAGCACAAGCACGTGCCTTCTTATGGAATGGCGGGCAAGGAAGAAACCTTCCGCTGTAGATACGGAAAGGTTTACCTATATGTTAGCGGAGAAGGAAATAAAGAGGATATTAAGGCAAAACTTCCTCCGAGCGACGTTAGTGTGTTTCATGAAATTATCTTGAATCCCGGCGAACAGTATACAATTATGCCCGAAACCTGGCATTGGTTCCAAGGCGGAGAAGATGGAGCAGTCGTTTCTGAATTTTCAACTATGAGCACTGACGAAACCGACGTTTTCACAGACAAAAAATTGGTTAGAGAAACTGTAATAGAGGATTAAAAAAGAGTTTACTAATAATAAAGAAAAATAAAACAGACGTTTCGTACGTCTGTTTTTTCTTGACAACTAAAGTTTAGAGTGCTAAACTAATACGGTAAAATAAGTCCCGAAAGGAGAGGTGTTAGATGCTTTCGAATTTTCATACCCACACGAATTTTTGTGATGGTAATAATTCGGCAGAAGAAATGGTTTTGTCGGCAATAGATAAAGGGTTTTCGATGCTTGGCTTTTCCGGACATGGTTATACGGATTTTGACCTTAGTTATTGTATGAAGGATACGCCTCTGTATATATCCGAAATAAAACGCTTAAAAGAAAAATATAAAGATAAAATTGAAATTTATCTCGGCGTTGAGGAGGATATCAAATGTCTTCAAAACAGGGCAGATTTTGATTATATAATAGGTTCATCACACTATACTCACGTTAATGGCAAAAACATTGCGCTTGATAGCAGTTTCGAGGGATTTAAGGATTGTCTGAAAGAGTGGAACGGCGATATTTTAGGTATGGCAAAAGAGTATTACGAGAGCTTTTGCAATTATATATTAAAGAGAAAACCTGATATTATCGGGCATTTTGATTTATTAACCAAATATGATGAAATGAGCGAAAAGCCTTATTATTTTGGAAATCTCGAATATGAAAAAATGGCTAAAAAATATGTGGGTATTGCGGTTAAAAGCGGTTGCCTTATTGAGGTTAATACAGGGGCAATTTCCAGAGGGTATAGAAGCAATCCATATCCCTCCGCTTCGCTTTTATATGAGATAAAAAAGCAGGGTGGAAAACTAATCCTTTCTTCAGATTCTCATGATGTCAAAACTCTCGATTGCGAATTTGATTCAACGAGAAAAATGCTCAAGGATATTGGTTTTAATTGCGTTTATTCGCTTTTGAACGGAGAATTTATAAAAGACGAATTGTGAGATTTGTAAAAATATCCTTATGAAAAAATTCAAAATAAAAAAGCTTAGTGTCTTTGCGTTTGTTTCGCATACACTAAGCTTTTATTTTTTGTTTGCTTATGCTAACCTCTCCTGAGATTAAGGTCTCCGTCGCACCATTTCTTGAAATTATCAAATTCCCTTTTTCGTTAATGTCGATTGCCGTTGCGGGGTATGTTTCGTTCGTTTTTATAACAATTATATTTTCTCCTAAAACTAACGACCGTTTTTTTATTTCATGAATAAAAGTTTCTGTTTTATCTGAAGCGAGAATTTTTTCAAGTTGATTCAAAATTTCTGCGGCAAGAACCGAAATTGAAATCTCTTTTTTTGTTTCGTTATAAATAGATGTTGCGATATTTTTGATATCATCAGGAAATTCTGATTTGTGTATGTTGATCCCGATCCCAATAATTATATGCTTTAACTTTCCGTTTTCAAATAATCCCTCGGTTAATATTCCGCAAACCTTTTTCCCGTTTATATAAACGTCGTTGACCCATTTTATTTGCGAGTTAAGGTTTGCCTTTGAATCGATAGCTTTTGAAACAGCGAGAGCTGTAAGCGTTGTTGCAAGATCTGAATGTTTAATATCCTTTGCATTAAATAAAACCGACATATATAGACCGCCCAATGGAGAAAAGAAGGTTTTTCCTTGTCTTCCTCGACCTGCAGTTTGGCGTGAAGCAATAACAACCTGATTATCTGTTTTAGGGGAGAGTTTTTTTAGATAAGTATTTGTTGAATCAATAGAATCGAAAAAAGATATTTTCCCTTTAAAACGCATAGAATTAAGATATTTCTCCGCTTCTTTTATAGAAAAATTATTCAAAAAAATCTCTCCTTTCGCCAAGTGTGTATTTTGAGTATATCAAACCATTATATTATCGTCAAGCAGAAATTTTGAAAACTAGTTATGTTTTTTATAAAAAAGACTTGTTTTTATTTTTGTTTTGCAGTATAATAAATTGAATAATTATAAAATGGGTTAATAGGTTTAAAAGCGTTAACCCAATTGTCTTGCTTTATTAATTTAGGAGATGATTTTTTGTTATTGGCATTAAGAGGTTCAGGGTTTGATATAACCTTGATAGTTATCTATGTTGCGGCAGTTCTATTCAACCTTTTTGTTTCTCTTCCGCTGCATGAATGTGCTCATGGCTTTGTTGCTTATAAGCTTGGTGATACAACCGCTAAATATCAAAAAAGATTAACCTTAAATCCTTTCGCTCATATCGATTGGTTCGGTGCGCTTTCAATGGTGCTTTTTGGATTCGGTTGGGCAAAGCCTGTTCCCGTAAACTCCAGAAATTTTAAAAATCCAAAGGTCGGAATGGCTTTAACCGCCGTTGCGGGCCCACTTTCAAATCTTCTTTTAGCAACCTTGCTTGCTTTTATCTCCAGCATAATTTTCAATAATTTCTGCGCTTTTGATGGTGTTAGTGTTTATGCAGTTTCGTTATCGAGCTATGAGGTTGCGGAATTCTTCTATTTTGTTGCTATGGCTTTTCAAATAGCGGCGCAGATAAACGTTTGTCTTGCGGTATTCAATCTGATTCCTATTCCGCCCCTTGACGGTTCAAGAATCGCAACAATGTTTTTATCCGACAGAGCATACTATACTTTGATCAGGCTTGAAAGATATACAATGCTTATCATTTGGGGTATCGTTTATATTTTTGGCGATCAAATTAATTTCATAACCGATTCTATTATGAAATTTATAAACGTTATAGTAGGCTATCCCATATTCTAAAATTAAGGAGAAAAAATGTCTGAAATAACCTATAAGCTCGATGTCTTTGAAGGACCTCTCGATTTGCTTTTGTATTTGATTTCGAAAAACAAACTTAATATTGATGATATTCCGCTTTTCGAGCTTATAGAGCAGTATCTTGGCTTTATTGAAAAGGCGCAGGAGCAGGATATGGATATTGCAAGCGAATTTTTGGAAATGGCTTCTCGCTTGGTTTATATGAAAACCGTATCCCTTCTTCCAAAACATGAGGAAGCCGACAGGCTCAAAGAAGAGTTAACGGGCGAATTGCTTGAATATAGTATCTGTCGTCAAATGGCAAAGAAATTAAGCGAAATGACCGAAGGTTTTGATTGCTTTATAAGAAGCCCGTTGGAAATCGACCCTGATAAAAGATACCTTCTTCAACACGAGCCCGAAAAACTTTATGAAGCATATTTTGCCGCAGTTGGCAGAGGCAAAAGAAGATTGCCTCCATCAACGGCGCCTTTTGAGCATATCGTTGCAAGAAAGATAGTTTCGGTGCCTTCAAAGATTATCCACGTTTTAAGATCACTTGTTAAAAGAGGAACTTCGAAATTTTGTGATCTTTTCTCGGTTTCCAAAAGTCGTTCAGAAATTGTTGCAACCTTTCTGGCGGTTTTGGAGCTTGTTAAATCAAATCGACTTCATATTGAAGGTCAAGGAGAGGAATCTTCTGTAACTCTATTGAAAGAGAGGAAGAAAAAATGAATATCAAGGAAATGATACCTGCGCTCGAAGCTGTGCTTTTTGCAAGCGGAGAGCCAATGCCTATTGATAGAATCTGCAGCGTTTTTGTTGTTGATATCGAAACCGCTAATAAAGCTTTAAAAGCGCTCGAAGAAAGTCTTGCTCAAAGAAATAGCGGACTTAAACTTGCAAAACTTGGTGCCAACTATCAGCTTTGCACGAAGCACGAATATGCGGAATATATCAAATCTGCGCTCGATCTTCGTCGAAGAACGCCTCTTTCGGTAGCGGCTTTCGAGGTTTTATCGGTAATTGCATATAATCAACCCATAACAAAGGCGTTTGTTGAACAGGTAAGAGGTGTTGATTGTTCCGGTGTTATAACAACCCTCGTTGATAAAGAACTAATTGAGGAAAAGGGAAGACTCGAACTTCCGGGAAGACCGCTTTTATATGGAACAACAGATAATTTCCTTCGTTGTTTTTCTTTAACCTCGCTTTCCGAACTTCCTCCGCTTCCAAAAGACGAGCAAACTGATGAAAATTCTGCGGAGCAAATAAGTTTAAAAGACTATAATCTTTCCGGTGAGGAAGAAATGCCGCAAGAAAATGGCGAAGAATAATATAAAACTTCAAAAAATTGAACATAATAGATTATGAAAAAATATAGGAAGGTGTTAGAATGAGCGAAGCTAATATTAAAGGGATAATGGACGTAACAATGGAAAAAATTCGCGCGATGGTTGATGCGGATACAATAATCGGTGAACCTATGAACGTAGATGGAGCAACCATTCTTCCCGTTTCTAAAGTTTCTTTCGGTCTTGCAACCGGAGGGTCAGATTTCGGAGGCAAAGGAAACCCCGTTAAATTCGGTGGCGGCGGTGGAGCCGGCGTATCGATAACTCCTATAGCATTTATCGTTGTTAAAAACGGCGACGTTAAGATGCTTCAAATTTATAAGGACGAATCTTCGGCTAATAAAGCAATCGGAATGATTCCGGAGCTTTTTGATAAGATTTCTTCTCTTTTCAAAAAGAAGGAAGAGATTGATATAGAAGATTTAAAATAGTTCATTTTAAAAGGGGCTAACTCATATCCTTTAATTAGTGAAAAACTAATAAAGGGTGATGATTATGTTTAAAAAGATAGCCTCTGTAATCTTAATATTTTCGTTATGCTTTTGGTATCAGCCTTCTATACGTGCCAGCGAAATTTATGTATCGGCAAAATCCGCTATCGTTGTTAATGGTGAAACGGGAGAAATAATTTTCTCTCAAAATGCAAGGGAGCGTCTGCCGATGGCAAGCACAACCAAGATTATGACCGCAATTATCCTGATTGAAAATTGCGATTTGAATGAAGAAATTGTAACCGGTAAAGAAATGGTAACGGTTGAGGGTTCCTCTATGGGGCTTTTGGAAGGGGATACGGTAAGCTATAGATCCTTGCTTTATGGAATGATGCTTCCTTCGGGAAACGATGCCGCAACAACTGTTGCAATCGCTATCGGAGGCTCTCTTGAAGGTTTCTCGCTTATGATGAATAAAAAGGCGGCAGAGATCGGTTTGGATAACACTAATTTCGTAACTCCGTCGGGGCTTGATGCCCCAAACCATTATTCTACAGCGGAGGATATGGCGAAACTTGCGGTTTACGCGATGAAAAACTCTGTTTTCCGTAAGGTCGTTTCAACGAAAAGCATAGCGTTGAATTATGGTAATCCTCCCTATAGAAGAACCATCAGTGGTCATAATAAGATTTTAAACTTGTATGATGGTGGCAACGGTATCAAAACAGGCTACACTTCAAAAGCAGGAAAGTGTCTTGTTTCATCAGCATCAAAAGATGGAAAAAAGGTTATTGCCGTCAGTCTTAATGATAGTTCAACTTGGAGTAATCATGAAAAATTGCTCGATTACGGAATGGAACGCTTAATTCCTGTGAAGCTCGATTGGAACCAAGAAAAATCTCTGGAGATTATTTCGGGCGAAAAGAATAAAGCAAAGCTTAAAACAAAAAGCGAAAAGATTTTTTTAACAGCGGACGAAATTGAAAAATTAAGGTATGAAATAAAAATCAAAAGATTCGCTTATGCTCCCGTTAGCGAGGGGCAAAACGTTGGAAAAATAAGCTATTATATTGGTGAAAAGTTTTTAAAAAGCTATGATATAGAGGTTTTGGAAGACGTTAAAAGGATTGAAACGCAGGAAATACGTTTTTCAAATCAATTTATCAAAAATATTATTCAGTTGGTATCAATTTAAGGAAAAATAAAAATGAAAGACAACAAAATCAGATTGCAAAAATTTATGTCGCAGGCAGGTATTGCCTCAAGACGAGCTGCGGAAGAAATGATAGCCGCAGGCAGAGTAAAAGTTAATGGCAGAGTTGCCGGTGTTGGAGATAAGGTTGATCCAATAAGAGATAAAGTAACGGTTTCGGGCAAAAGAGTTATAAATACGTCTAAAAAGATGTATATTATGCTTCATAAACCGAGAGGATACGTAACAACAATGAGCGATGAACAAGGCAGAAAGTGCGTTGCTCAGCTCATTGAGGACGCTCCTGAAAGACTTTTCCCCGTAGGCCGTCTTGATAAGGATTCCGAGGGTCTTCTTTTAATGACGAATGACGGAGAATTTGCCAATGCTTTAACCCATCCGTCAAAACTTGTCAATAAGTGTTATCGTGTAACTGTACGTGAAAAGGTTACCGATGAAATGATTGATACTTTAACGTCAGGCGTTTCGTTGGATGGCAGATTAACTCAGCCTTGTGAGGTTCATATCCTTGAGAAAGGGGAGAACAGAACTGTTCTTTATTTTGTTATAACCGAGGGCAGGAACAGACAGATCAGAAGAATGTGCGAGTTCGTCGGACTAACGGTTATTAGGCTCAAAAGGGTTGAAATTGCAGGTGTTAAGCTCGGAATGTTGCCGATTGGCAAATGGCGAGAGCTTAACGAAAAGGAAATGAAGCATCTTAATAATGTTTCAACAGTAAAAATTGGGGCGAAAAGATGATAGAATCAAAATTACTTGAAAAGGCGCAGGCTGAATCGCTATACAAAGAAAACAACTTAAAGTTTAAAGAAAAAAGCGAGGCTATGGTGCTTGTTGATAAGGGCGAAATCCTAGGTTTTTGTTTGTTTTTCATTGATGGTGGCAAAATAACTATCGAAGCCATAAATCCTGAAAACGATATAATGATTTGCGACGGGGTTTTAAGGTCTTCTTTATTTATTGCTGCAAATAGAGGAATAATGGAAGCTGAAAGAACAAATAACGTTTCGGGATCCATTATAAAAAAGCTTGGTTTCTCTGAAAATGAGCAAAATCACTCAATAGATATAACAAATCTTTTTTCTTCTTGTAAAAACTGTAAAAAAGATTAATTCGTGCTTGATATTTGTCTTTTTTTGTTATATAATATATTTTGGTTAAATTTGGATTGTTGATAATACTTCACGGAGGTAATATATATGAATTTTGAAGCAGGACTTCAAAAATTAAACGAAGAAACCGCAAAAATTTCGAGCGAAGCTGTAAAACAGCTTGAGGCTCTTTTCGATGACGGTTGTTTTACTCAGCTTGATAAGTTCGCTATGAACGATAATGAGCCTTGTGAGTGCATAACTGCCTACGGAACTGTTTGCGGAGTTATGACTTTTGCTTTTTCAGGCGCAAAAGGCGTGAACGGAGCTATGGGCAAAAAGATGGCTGAAAAAATCGGAAAAGTTTATGCGCTTGCAGAAAAGGTTGGAGCTCCCATCGTTGGAATCTATAATTCCGATGGCGCTCATATCGATGAGGGGATAGATGCTATGGAAGCTTATGCTTCTTTGATCTCTGCATCTTCAAGAATTTCGGGTGTTGTTCCCCAGATTTCCGTTGTTGCAGGCGATTGCATCGGTTCTGCCGCAGTTTTGGCAACAACAGCCGACGTTGTTATTATGAAAAATAATGCAAATCTTTATGTAACTGCAGGTTCAATTCTTTCAGATGAAAAGGTTGGTTCTTCTGAGCTTGCCGCTAAGAATGGTACTGCCGCAATAATAGCAGAAACAGATGAAGAAGTTTATAATAAAGTTGCAGAAATTATCGCGTTCCTTCCTCAAAATAATCTTTCTGCTCCTATTTGCGCTGAATATTATCCCGCAAGCGGAAGTATTGAAAGCGCAGATGCTTATGAGGTTATCGCAGGCGTATGTGATGCTGATAGCTTTTTAGAGCTTTATAAAGGTTATGCGGAAGGCGCAGTAGTTGGCTTCGCCAGAATTAACGGAGCTTCTGCCGCTATCGTTGCAACAAATTCCGAAAAACTCGATGCAGCCGCTGCTTCGAAAATTGCAAGATTTGTTCGCTTCAGTGATGCTTTCTCAATTCCTGTTGTAACCTTCCTTAATTCTTATGGAATTCTCGGAAACAAAGAGGACGAGCTTTCAGGTGGCGTTAAATTTGCTTCTCAGTTGGCTCATGCTTATGCAGAAGCAACAACCGCAAAAATAACTGTTATAACCGGTGCCGCAGTTGGCGGAGCATATATCGCTCTTGCAAGTAAGGCTGCCGGAATTGATAGCGTCTTTGCTTGGCCTGCCGCTTTCGTTTCAGCTTTGGAGCCTAAAACCGCAGTTGAACTTCTTATGAAGGACAAGTTAGCTGAAGGGGAAACCCGTGAGGCATTAGAAGAAAACTATTGCAGCGAAGAAGCTTCTGCTTTTGTTGCTGCAAATAAGGGATATATTGAGGATGTTATCAGTCCTATGGAAACTGCACCTCGTTTGGCTCTTAGCTTAGAAATGCTTTCATCTAAGAGAGTTTCAACCCTTAATAAAAAACATTCAAATATTCAATTATAATAAAGTTCGGAGGAAACAAAAATGAAACAGCTTAAAATAACCGTAAATGGAAAAGCTTATGATGTAACAGTTGAAGAATTAGGCGCAACCGCTTCTGCACCCGTAGCAGCTCCTGCACCTGCAGCAGCTCCCGCAGCGGCTCCTGCTCCTGCAGCGGCACCCGCTCCCGTTGCAGCTCCCGCTCCTGCCGCTTCAGGCGAAGGCGATCCCGTTAATGCACCTATGAACGGAAATATCGTTGATGTTAAGGTTTCTGCCGGACAGTCGGTTGCTAAGGGCGACGTTCTTCTTATCTTGGAAGCTATGAAGATGGAAAACGAAATTATGGCTCCAAAGGATGGCGTTGTAACTGCAGTTCTCGTTAATAAGGGAGAAACCGTTGATACCGGTAAAACTCTTGTAACAATCCAATAATTTTTATAATTCGAAAGAGGTAAATCTGTATGGCAAAAATTGGTATTACCGAAACAGTCCTCAGAGATGCGCATCAATCCCTTATTGCAACCCGTATGACAACAGAGGATATGCTTCCAATGCTCGAGGATTTGGATAAAATCGGCTTCCATTCTTTGGAATGTTGGGGAGGCGCAACCTTTGATAGTTGCCTTCGTTTTCTTAACGAAGACCCTTGGGAGAGATTAAGAATAATTCGTGAAAAATGTCCTAACACAAAGCTTCAAATGCTTTTCAGAGGACAGAATATGCTTGGTTATCGCCATTATGCTGATGACGTTGTTGAATATTTCGTTCAAAAATCCGTTGCAAATGGTATTGATATAATCAGAATTTTTGATGCTCTTAACGATATAAAGAATCCCAAGACTTCTATCGATGCCGCCAAGAAAGAAAATGCACACGTTCAAGCGGCTTTCTCCTATACAACAGGTGATGTCTTCACTGTTGATTATTATGCTAAGTATGCAAAACAGCTCGAAGAAGCAGGCGCTGATTCTATTTGCATTAAGGATATGGCAGCATTGCTCACTCCTTATGCTACCTATGAGCTCGTTAAGGCTTTAAAAGAAACAGTTAAAATTCCGATTCAGCTTCATTCTCATTATACTTCAGGCCTCGGTTCAATGGTTCTTATGAAGGGTATCGAAGCAGGCGCAGATATTGTTGATACAGCTATGTCGCCTTTGGCTCTCGGAACCTCACACCCCGCAACCGAATCTATGGTTGCCGCTCTTGCGGGAACAGAATATGATACAGGCCTTGACCTTGAAGCTCTCGACAGGATTGCAAAATACGTTGATACTTTGAGAGAGAAATATTTAGCAGAAGGTCTTCTCAATCCTAAGATGATGAAGGCAGACGCTAAAGCTCTTATTTATCAGGTTCCCGGCGGTATGCTTTCAAACCTCCTTTCTCAGCTTAAGCAAGCAGGAAAAGAAGATCAACTTTTGGAAGTTCTTCAGGAAGTTCCGAGAGTTCGTGAAGATTGCGGAAATCCTCCTCTTGTAACTCCTTCCTCGCAGATTGTTGGAACACAGGCGGTTTTCAACGTTATCGCAGGCGAGAGATATAAGATGGTAACAAAGGAATTCAAAGGCGTTGTAAAGGGTGAGTATGGCACAACTCCAACACCTATCGACCCTGAATTCAGAAAGAAAATAATCGGTGATGAAGAACCGATAACTTGTCGCCCTGCTGATCTTATTGAGCCCGAGCTCGATAAACTCAGAGATGAATGTAAGCAGTGGTGCGAGCAAGAGGAAGACGTTCTTTCTTATGCTCAGTTCGGTCAGGTTGCTGTTAAATTCTTTGAGCAGAGAAACAACGCAAAATATGGTGTTGATTCAGCTCATGCTGATGCAGAGAACAAGGTTCATCCCGTTTAATGCAAAAAAACAGTTGCTTTTTTGTATCAAATGTGTTATAAATAATAAGTATGATAAATCTATGAAAGGAGATATGTTAGATGTTCTGGCAGTATTTCATTGGTTCTGTAATGTTGGTTGTTTCGCTCGTAATCATCGTTGTTGTTCTTCTCCAGCAGGGAAGAAGACAGGGTATCAACGGTGCTATCTCCGGCGGAGCTGATACTTTTCTCTCTAAAACTAAGGCTCGTTCCGTTGATGCGATCTTAGCTCGCACAACAAAATATTTTGCATTGGTTTTCTTCATTCTTGCTCTCGTAGCAGATGTTGTTGCAATTCTTTATAAGAACGTTGCATAATTAAATCTTTGTTAAATTTTAGCGGTTTAGCTTTTGCTAAACCGCTTTTTTTTATTTGGTGAGTTATACTATCAAGTGCAACAGTTGAATAAAAAAGGTGGCCCATATAAATCCATGGTATAATGTAATTGCTACAAAACAAAAACCAAGGAGGATTTATATGAGCTACACCCATCTTACCATAGAAGAACGCTGTTGTCTACGGGAATATTATAAAAAAGGATATAGTTACAGAAAAATTGC
>JAZQTQ010000042.1:0-28032 GCA_045630885.1 Acutalibacteraceae bacterium | reverse complement strand
CGCTTGCGTTATCTTCCGTTATATCCTCGAATTACTAAATCAAGAATTTGTCGGGTCCTTTTCTTTCTTATCGTTGTTTAATTTTCAAGGTCCGTTTTGCCGCCCCCTCAAAGGGTCAGCTTGACTATATTACCACTATTTTACCCTTTTGTCAAGCCTTTTTTAAAAATTTTTTTAACTTTTTTATTGCAAGTTGGTGTAATTTTTGATATTATAGTGTTTAGAGGTGAACACAAATGAAAACTGTACGCTTTCTTTCTGTATTCTTAATCGTTATATTCTGCATTAATTTCCAAAATATTCATATTGTTTTTGCTGATGACGAAAAAGGCACTACATATTATATTTCAAACGATGGTGTTGATACAAATTCAGGCACATCCCCCGAAAAACCTGTTTCTTTTGACTTTGCCAATAAATACGCTTTCCAATCAAACGATACTATTCTGTTTAAAAGCGGAGAGTGTTTTTATGGAACACTAGCTCCCATTGTTGATTCAGGAGAAGGTACTTTTACCATTTCTTCTTATGGCAAGGGAAAAAAGCCGGAGATTAAAACTGTTCAAATAACAAATGATGAATGGCATAACGAAAATAACGGTTTTTATTCATTTGATTTAAAAGAAGCTGACAATCATTTAGGCGTTGGAGGATTTGCTTCAAATATTTGCAGAATCGAAACTGTGAATCAAAAACGAATCGGTAGTCTTTGCTATTCGATTACCGATTGCATTAATGAATTCGACTTCTACATTGACGACAACTGCGTTTATATTCGCACTGACACGGAGCCTACAAAAGAATTCGGTGCTTTGCAGTTTGTTTTAGAAGAAAACGGTATTGAGCTTTCTTCTAATTTTAAAATCGAAAATTTAAAAATATCCAACTGCGGAAGGTATGGCATTAGTTTCGGAAATACAATTCCAAAGAACGTTTCAATCACTAACTGCATTATAGAAAACGTTGGCAATGATACCACCGAAGACGAATTCAGAAAAGGCGGCGGTATTCTTATTTATGATGGTTGTATGGGAACAAAAATCAAGAAAAACATTATTTCAAACTGTTATGGCTCTGCAATCAGATTGTTTGGACACGGTGTTAGATATTGGAACGAGCTTGAAATCAAAAACAATATTTTTTCCAAGAACGCTCAATCTTTAGCAATTGATGCCGGTTCGAATGATGCAGACATTGGCCTTGATAAACTCTACTTTATGAATAATATTTGCTACGAGCAAGGCGAACCATCAGAATATGATTATTTATTTACAGAGATTAATCAAAATTCGGATATTATCATTTCGAATTTTGGAGGTCAATTATTTGACATATATATTAAAGGAAACACCTTCATAAATTCATCAAAGGATTGGAATTATCTCTCTTGCGTCTATGATGATAGATTTTCGCAAATCACTTCCGGTCAAAATCATTTTTATTTGAAAAAAGAAAGCAAAGAAATCATCAAGTTTTCTCAATATTATTTAGGAGATGAAAAATTTAGCCATACTCTCGCTTCAATACAAGAAACTTTCGATATCGAAAGAGGAAGCGATGAGAAAAAGCTAGATGATCAGGCGCTTAAAAACATATCTAAGATTATCAACTCAAACAATTATTCAAGAATAGTTGATACAACCGAAAATAATTTTGTTTATGAAAAAGAAACCGAAATAGAAAACCCTATTACATTTAAAGATTTTGTTGCGCAATTTGACAAATCGGTAATTTTTACATTTTGTTCTTTTGTTATTCTTCTCATAGCTTTAAGTATTTACAAAATTATTTTAAAAAGAAGAAAAGTTTAATAAAAATTTTCGTTTTAATACTTTCAATTAATTAAGGCAGAAGTTCTATTCGAGCTTCTGCCTTAAAGTTGTTAAAATTGCTTTTTCGCGACGGGATACCTGAACCTGCGTCATTCCCAGAGTAGTTGCCGTCTGCTGTTGAGTTAAAGATTTATAATATCTCAAATTAATAATCTCTCTATCCCTATTTGGCAAGGTTTTTAAGAGTTGTTCAACACACACTTTATTAGAAACACTTTCCTCATGGGATTCAACAGGTATTTCCAACTGTGATTCTTCACCATCAAAATCGAACGTTAAAGATATTGTTGCTTGTGTTGAGCATATTGCTTCAGCAACCTCCTCGGCACTGATACACATTCCCTCAGCTATTTCGAGAACGGTTGGCTCACGACCGAGAATTTTTGATTTTTCACTTATAAAACGGGCAACCTTCATACCTAGCTCTTTTAGACTCCGGCTTACTTTAACAGAGCCGCCATCTCTGAACAGTCTTTTTATTTCGCCAAGAATTACGGGGACTGCATAGGTTGATAGTTTTACTCCCTTGCTTTCATCAAAACCGTCGACTGCTTTAATCAGTCCTACGCTACCAGCCTGATATAGGTCGTCATATTCAATACCTCTGCCAACAAATCTTTTGCAACACGCATGAACGAGCCCAAGATTTTCAGTTATTCTTTCCTCTCTATTCAATTTCTTTCTCCAAGCTTTTTCTTCATAACGATGCTTGTGAATTTATCTTTTTTAGACCGAACCTTTACGCTATCCATAAAACTTTCCATAACCGCAAAGCCCAGCCCTGCTCTTTCGTCGCCTGCAGTTGTGAAAAGCGGCTCTCTGGCTTTTTCTATATCTTCTATTCCGCAGCCGTTATCCCTGATTCTTATGGTTATTTCTCTGTTCTCAAAAACAGACACCGTTATGTAAATTTTCCCGATAGTATCTCTATAAGCATGGACTATGCAATTAGTTACTGCTTCAGAAACCGCAGTTTTGATATCGTTTATTTCATCAATAGTTGGGTCGAGTTGCGACAAAAAAGCAGAAACCGCAACACGAGAAAAACTTTCATTAACTGATTTTGATAGCAGGGTTAACTTCATTTCATTTTTTCGTTTCATTTTTATCCCCCTTATTGGAAATTTTCGCAAGCTTTTCTATCCCTGAAATTCTCATAACTTTACTTATATACAAAGGTGTGTTTGTAATTTGAATTTCTCCGTTTATAGTTTGCATTAGTTTAAATCTTCCCATAACCAACCCAATTCCCGAACTATCCATAAAACTAACGTCACCAAAATCAAGAATCAGAAGCGATGGAGAAAACTCAGTTATCTCTTTATCTATTTCTTCTCGAATAGGCTTCGCAGAATGATGGTCTATATCGCCCGACAGGTAGGCAATAAGCGTCGACTCTTTTTTATCAAGCTTTACTTGCACTTTTTTATCTCCTTTTCATAAAAAATACGGATGACCCATATAATAATATAATAGGTCATCCGTAAAAAATTTGTTGAATTTAGTTGTCGAATAAAAAATATTTATCTATTTTACGATTTTTTCTCTGATTTCCGATACAAGATACAGAGAACCGCAAGCCAGAATTGATTCCCCTCCAAGCATTAATGCTTCGTCTATGCTCTCGGCAATTTCTAAGACTTTAAAGTTTTTGGACGCAATTTCGAGCATTTCTTCGCATGAAGCGGCGCGAGGAAGATTATCGAGAGCAACAAGGATTATTTTATCTGTTGCTTTAGATAAATATTTCAAAACCTCGTCGTATTTCTTATCGCTCATAGCTGAAAAAATTATAGTTCCTGCCCATTTGTTTTCAATCAAAAATTGGGATAATTTTTTTGCAGCATCGGGATTATGGGCTCCATCTAATATAATCTTTGGATTTTCAGAAACAATTTCCATTCTTCCGATATGCGAAACCTGACTTAAGCCTGCATTAATTGTTTCGTTATCCATTTTCGGAAAAGTCTCTTTAAGCATACATACCGCGAGCAATGCGTTTTCAATCTGAAATTTTCCAAGCAAATTTGTTTTAAACTCAAAGCCGTCAAGGACAAAGGATGTTTTTTCCATATCGGAAACAACGGATTCGATTTTATTTAAGCTTGAAACAAACAACTGAGAATTTTGCTTTTGAGCCTCATTAGTTATTATCTGAATAGCCTCTGCACCGCTATCAACAGAAAACACGGGAACATTTTTTTTGATAATTCCCGCTTTTTCAAAAGCAATTTGACTTATATTTTCGCCCAACACCTTAGTATGGTCCAAAGAGATGCTTGTTATTAAAGAGCAAACCGGTTTTTCAATTACGTTAGTTGCATCAAATCGTCCGCCTAACCCCGTTTCCAAAACAACGTAGTCGCATTTTTGACTTTTAAAATACAGAAAAGCTACGGCGGTTATAAATTCAAACTGACTGAGTTCGGGGACTTCAAATTTTATACCTTCGTAGGCTTTTTTTACAAATCCGCAAAGTTCAGCAAGGGTTTCTTCCGAAATCATTTCTCCGGAAATTCTTATTCGCTCTCTAAAGCAAAGGACATAAGGCGATGTAAAAAGCCCAACCTTATATCCCGCTTTTTGAAGCACGGAAGACACCATCGAAGCTACTGAGCCTTTACCGTTCGTTCCTGCAATATGAATTGCTTTTGTTTCTTCTTGAGGATTTCCAAGCGCAAACAACAAAGCCTTAATTCTTTCAAGACTAGGTTTTAAGGAAACTGTTTTTAATGAACTTATGAAATTGAGTGCTTCGTTATAATTCATAATACCACCAAAAAATTAGGGGCAGATTAACCGCCCCTTTTTGCATTACTGATGATGACAAGCCGAAAAGCGCTAAAATTATGCCATTTTAGGCAGATTCGGATTATTCGTGTTTGCTTAATTAATTATTGAAGATTCTTTATGCTTTCGTTGAGCATATTAATTTTGTCCAGAACTTTATTTAAACTTTCTCTTTGCTGCTCAACAACTGCGGCAGGAGCTTTAGCAACAAAACCGGGATTATTAAGTTTCTTTTCGAAGAACTCTTTATCCTTTAAAGCAACGTCAAGTTCTTTTTGAAGTCTTTGTCTTTCTGCCTCAAAATCAACAAGCTCATTCATCGGAATCATCGCAACTGCGCAGTCGGTTACAACAGTAACGGCGCCGGGAATATCAAACTCCTTCCCAACCTCAACCTCGCTTGCAGATGCAAGTTTCTCAATATATTTTGCTCCGTCAACGAATATATTCTCTTCGCTCGTTGCAATATAAACCTTTGCTTTCTTTGAAGGAGCAACGTTCATTTCACTTCTGCGAGTTCTGATAGCCTTGATAACAGACATAAGCTTTTCAAAATCAGCTTCTTCATTTTCAAAAGAGAGCGCATCGGAATACTGCGGCCACTCACTTCTCATTATGGTTTCTCCAACATGAGGAAGGGCTTGCCAGATTTCCTCGGTTATAAACGGCATAAAAGGATGAAGAAGTTTGAGTGTATTAGAAAGAACGTAAACAAGAACGGCCTTCGCAGTGTTCTTCTCTTCCTCGTTTTCGGAATTTAAGCGAGGTTTAGAAATCTCGATATACCAATCGCAATAGATGTCCCAGATAAAATCATAAAGTTTTTGAACGGCAAGACCCAATTCGAACTTTTCGAGATTATCTGTTACATCGTTTACAAGAGAATTGAATTTAGAAAGAATCCACTTGTCCTCTGTTGCAAGATTTTGAGGTATATAGGGTGTTGGCTCATCTTCGCCAAGATTCATCATAACGAAACGAGCTGCATTCCAAAGTTTATTAGCAAAGTTACGGCTTGCCTCAACTCTTTCCGGAGAATAACGCATATCGTTTCCGGGGCTATTACCTGTTGCAAGAGTGAATCTCAAAGCATCAGCGCCATATTTATCAATTTCAAGAAGCGGGTCGATACCGTTTCCTAAAGATTTAGACATTTTTCTTCCCTGAGCACCTCTGACAATACCATGGAAAAGAACGGTATTGAAAGGCGCTTTGCCTGTATATTCAAGGCCTGAGAATATCATTCTGGCAACCCAGAAGAAAATAATATCATAACCTGTTACCAAAGTGCTTGTTGGATAGAAATATTTCAATTCTTCCGTGTTATCAGGCCATCCAAGAGTTGAGAAGGGCCAAAGCGCAGAGGAGAACCAAGTATCAAGGGTGTCCTCATCCTGCGAAACGTTTTGAGAACCACATTTAGGACACTTATCAACATCGGTCGCAGAAACAATTACTTCGCCACAATCAGCGCAATAGTAGGCCGGGATTCTATGGCCCCACCAAAGCTGACGGGAAATACACCAATCCTTGATATTTTCCATCCAATTATAATATGTTTTTTCAAATCTTGAAGGAATAAGCTTTATATCGCCATCTCTTACAGCGTCAATCGCAGGCTCGGCGAGAGTTTGCATTTTAACAAACCACTGTTTAGAAACACGAGGCTCAACAACTGAATTACAACGATAGCAAGAGCCAACATTATGCTTCATGGGTTCGATTTTAACGAGGTTTCCGAGAGCCTCCAAATCAGCAACCATAGCTTTTCTAGCCTCATATCTATCCATTCCTGCATATTTTCCGCAATCCTCTGTCATATGAGCATCGTCGGTCATAACGTTAATAATGGGAAGATTATGGCGCAAACCAACCTCAAAGTCGTTAGGGTCGTGAGCAGGAGTTATTTTAACAACACCGGTTCCGAAATCCTTTTCAACGTATTCATCGGCAATAATCGGAATTTCTCTATCTGTTAAAGGAAGCAAAACTTTCTTTCCGATATAGTCCTTATATCTTTCATCATCGGGATGAACTGCAACCGCAGTATCGCCGAGAAGGGTCTCGGGACGTGTTGTTGCGAGCTGAATTTCTCCGCTTCCATCAGACAAGAAATATCTCAAATGCCAGAAATTTCCGTCGTGTTCTGCGTGCTCGACCTCTGCATCAGAAATAGACGTTAAGCAATGGGGACACCAGTTGATAATCTTTTCGCCTTGATAGATAAGTCCTTTATTATAAAGACGAACGAAAACCTCTTTAACCGCTTTAGAGCAACCCTCGTCCATTGTGAAGCGTTCTCTTTCCCAATCGCAGGAAGATCCAAGCTTTTTAAGCTGAGAAACAATCTTTCGACCGAATTTTTCTCTCCAATCCCAAGCACGCTCTAAAAAGCCTTCTCTGCCCAAATCGTCTTTAGTAACGCCTTCTTGACGCATAGCCTCAACAATTTTAGCTTCGGTTGCAATAGAAGCATGGTCGGTTCCGGGGAGCCAAAGAGCTTCATAGCCCTGCATTCTTCTCCAACGAATCAAGATATCCTGCAAGGTGTTGTCCAAGGCGTGTCCCATATGGAGCTGACCTGTTATATTTGGCGGAGGGATAACGATAGTATAAGGTTTCTTATCCTCGTTTACCTCTGCATGGAAATAACCACCGTCAAGCCAGAATTTATATATTCTGTCCTCAACTGACTGCGGCTCGTATTTTTTTGCAAGTTCCTTTTGCATTTCTATTCTCCTTTTCGGATTTAATGAAAACTATACAAACTAATATAAAACAAAATTAGATGAATGTCAAATATTTTTAATAAAAAATGAATAAAATCACTAAAAATAACTAAAATATTATTGTCGGCTGTTTAAACTTGCGTTTGCCGAACAACCGACCGCCGCGATTCTTAAACAGAATTGCGGCGTTTTATTTTTTTATACCAACTTAAGCTGGTCGGGTTGGTCGTCAGCGCTCAAAAGCGCTCCTGCCGCGGGAAGATTCTTCGCTCTGTATCTATGAGGTTTTGAAAGGAAACCTTCCTCATAAAGCCTTATTGAAGAAACGTGTTGATTTTTCTTTTGGGTCATAACTGCAACACCTGAGGTATCTTTAGCAGCCTTTGCACCAAGAACGGAGGTATGCAAAAGCAAAAGCCTTCCACCGCTTGAAGAAATCAAAACATCGGTATCTTCCTTGATATAAAGCATAGCAACTACGGGGAATTTATCTGAATAAGCATTAATTAGCTTTTTGCGGTTAGTTTTGGTTTCATAAGATTTCATATTAACCTTTGCAACCCTACCATTATCGAAAACGAATAGCATATAGCCCTCGTAATCATCGGTAACCGCCATAAATATCGTCGTTTCCCCTTCTTCCATCTGAAGTTTACCCGGTACATAATCGCCAAGCACGCTTGCTTTGGTTTCCTCAAAATCAGAAACACGTGATTTATATACTTGATATTTATTAGTGAAGAACAACAGGTCTTTTTTATTGCTCGACTCTGCGGTGAAAATAAATTCATCGCCCTCTTTTAGCTTCTGTTCACCACTCATTCTTAAAGACTGAGGAGTTATTTTCTTGAAATATCCGTCTTTGGTAAAGAACAGATGAACGGGATAATCAGGAATTTCTTCTGCAATATTTTCAACCATCGCAACATCTTCGGAATTAATTATTTTAGTTTTACGAGGTTTTCCGTATTTCTTTATAACGCCCTCAAGTTCTTTAACAATAATTGTGTAAACTCGACTTCTTGACTTTAAGATAGCCTCAAAATCTTCAACCTGCTTCTCCAACTCCTCAATATCATCGAGTTGTTTTAAGATATATTCACGGTTAAGATGGCGCAACTTAATTTCGGCAACGTATTCTGCCTGAATCTCATCGATTCCGAAGCCAATCATAAGGTTTGGAACAACCTCTTTTTCCTGCTCGGTTTCACGAACTATCTTAATCGCTTTATCAATATCCAGAAGAATTTTCGAAAGACCCTTTAAAAGATGAAGCCTATCTTTGGCTTTTGTTAAAGAGAAAAAGACTCTTCTGCGGACACATTCGCTTCTGAATGCAACCCATTCTTCCAATATTTCTCTGATTCCCATAACTCTCGGATAGCCCGAAATGAGAATATTGAAATTGCAGGAAAAACTATCTTGCAGCGGGGTCATTTTGAAAAGTTTTTGCATTAGCTTTTCGGGGTCGGTTCCACGTTTTAAATCAATCGTGATTTTAAGACCCTTTAAGTCGGTTTCATCTCGAATATCATTGATTTCGCTTATCTTTTTAAGCTTCATTAATTCAACGATTTTTTCAATGATAGCTTCAACAGTAGTTGAAGGAGGAATTTCGGTAACGTCGATGCAATTAGCAGATTTATCATAAGAATAAACCGATCTTATTTTAATGCTTCCTCGACCTGTGTTATAAATCTCCTCTATTTCTTCTTTATTATAAAGAAGTTGTCCGCCAACGGGAAAGTCAGGAGCTAAAAGAGTTTCCGTTAAATCAACGTCATTATCCTTAATATAGGCAATCGTTGTTCTGCAAACCTCCTCAAGGTTGAAAGGACAAATATCACTTGCCATACCAACCGCAATTCCCTTATTTGCATTAACAAGAACAGACGGGAAAGTTACGGGAAAAAGAACAGGTTCCTTCTTTGTTGCGTCATAGTTATCAACAAAATCGACCGTATCTTTATTAATATCAGAAAAAAGCTCATTTGCAATTCCTGAAAGTTTAGCCTCAGTATAACGAGAAGCCGCACACTGCATATCGCGAGAATAAGCCTTACCAAAGTTACCCTTTGAATCAACAAACGGGTGTAAAAGCGCTTGATAGCCCTCCGAAAGACGGACCATCGTATCATATATTGCGGCATCTCCATGAGGGTTTAACTGCATAGTTTTACCAACGATATTTGCTGATTTCATTCGGTTTCCGGAAAGAAGTCCCATTTCATACATTGTGTATAAAAGTTTTCTATGTGCAGGCTTAAATCCGTCAATTTCGGGAATAGCACGGGATACTATAACGCTCATCGCATAGGGCATATAGTTAGTTTCAAGAGTTTCGGTTATGGGTTGATCCATAACCATTCCTGCACCCGCTATATAAACGTTTTCGGAAAGTGCATCGGCAGTTTCTTCAGTTTTCTTTTTTCTTGGTGCCATTAATTACACTCTCCTTTATTAAACCAAATCCAGGTCATCAAGATAACGATAACCGTTTTCTGCGATATAGTCTTTTCTTCCCGAAAGATTATCACCGAGAAGCAAATCAAACATTTCGGCAGTTCTTTCGGCATCCCTTGCGAGAACCTTTATAAGTCTTCTCGAAACAGGATTCATAGTTGTCATATTCATCATATCGGGTTGATTTTCACCAAGACCCTTTGAACGTTGGATTTTATATTTTGCATCGCCGATTTTATCTAAAATATCTGCTTTTTCAGAATCGTCATAAGCAAAATACGTCATTTCCTTCGTCGTTATTTCATAAAGCGGGGTTTCTGCAATATAAACCTTGCCTGCATCTATTAGAGTTGGCATAAGTCGGTAAATCATTGTTAAAATCAGAGTTCTTATCTGGAAACCGTCGTAATCAGCATCGGTACAAATAATGACCTTGTTCCATCGCAGATTATCAATATTAAAATTAGAAAGGTCTTTGTTGGCTTTGGATTGAACCTCAACACCACAACCGAGAACCTTGATAAGATTCGTTATGATTTCGCTTTTGAAAATCTTTGAGTATTCTGCTTTAAGGCAATTGAGAATCTTTCCTCGAACAGCCATAACCGCCTGGAAATTAGCATCTCTTGCCAGTTTACAAGAACCAAGCGCAGAATCACCCTCCACTATGAACAATTCCCTTTCAGAAGTATCACGGCTTCTGCAATCAACGAATTTCGGAACACGATTCAGAGCATCAGAGCCTTTTTGCTGAAGCGTGTTTTTAAGATTTAATCTTTCCTTTTCGCTCTTTTCACGGCTTCTCTTATTAATGAGAACCTGCTCAATTATCTTATCGGCTTCCGCCTTATTTTCGATGAAATAAACCTCGAATTGCTTTTTGAGGAAATCGGTCATTGCTTCTTGGATAAACTTATTGGTTATTGCCTTCTTGGTTTGATTTTCATAAGACGTTTGAGTTGAGAAGGAAGAAATAACCAAGCAAAGACATTCTTCAATATCCGTGAAAGAAATTCTGTTTTCGTTCTTGGCATATTTTCCGGTTTGCTTGATATAAGAATCAAACTGAGAAACGAGAGCGCTTCTGACCGCCTTTTCGGGAGCACCGCCATATTCAAGCCAACTTGAATTATGATAATATTCCTTTAACGTCTTCTTATTCGAAAAGCTAACAGCAACGTTCATTTTAACCCTATAAGGTTTTTTATCTTCTCTATCTTTTCCCTCTCGCTCCGTATTCCAAACCTGAATTGAGCTTAAACCATCTTCTGCGAGATATTCGGTTAAATAATCCTTAATACCATCGTTATATATAAACTCTTCGGTATGGAATCTTGAGCCTTCTTGGGTTTTAAGAACAAAAAGAATACCATCATTAACAACCGCTTGACGGCGAAGAATATCTATAAAATACTCTTTGGGAACGTTGATATCCGTGAATACCTTTAAATCGGGGCGCCAACGAATTTTTGTGCCGGTATCCTTCTTATCATAGGGTTCTTTTTTTAGCCCACCAATATTTTCGCCACGTTCAAAATGGAGAGAATAAAGAAATCCATCACGCTTAATTTCAACGTCCATATATTCAGAAGAATACTGTGTTGAGCAAAGACCCAAACCATTAAGTCCTAAAGAAAACTCATAACTTCCGCCATCGTTCGTTGCATACTTTCCGCCTGCATAAAGTTCACAAAAAACAAGCTCCCAATTGAATCGATCTTCCTTGGTATTATAATCAACAGGAATTCCTCGACCAAAATCTTGAACCTCTATTGAATGATCTTCATAATATGTTATTAGAATTTTCTTTCCATGACCTTCTCTGGCTTCGTCGATTGAATTTGAAATGATTTCAAAAACAGAATGTTCACAACCGTCAATACCATCAGAGCCGAAAATAACGGCGGGACGTTTTCTAACTCTATCCGCGCCTTTTAATGAAGAAATACTGTCGTTATTATATTCAGCAGTTTTTTTAGGCATTAATACACTTCCCTATAAATATTGTTATAAAACATTATAATTCATCTTATTATAAACTATATATAGTGTTTTTGTCAAGTTTTAGGCGGTATATTTAGCATTAAATAGCAGATTTGACATAAGAATCTTAAACATTAAATAGGATAACACAAAATTATATAAAATATTTTTAAAAAAAGACTTGAAATTTCATAAGTTTTATAATATAATAATTAGCGTTGACGAAATGCCAATATTCGCCGGTGTGTTGGAATTGGCAGACGAGGTGGACTCAAAATCCATTGATGGCGACATCGTGCGGGTTCAAGTCCCGCCACCGGCACCATATCGAGTGTTCATAACCAGCTTGAAGGTTGGAAATGGACACTCGATTTTCTTTTATCCGTAAAATGAGTTATACTTTATGTATTGAGTATGCCTAACGTTTATAACGGACTTAAGTTCCGCTATGAACATTTTTAATTTGATCTATGTCCACCCCAAAAAATACCACTCGCAAAATAGATAACATCGTGGGATAAATTATAAAGTGCTCAACAGACAATCTGTTGAGCACTCACTCTTTTAAACTAATTTGTTACACTCAAAAGCGCAACTATTTTATATTTTATTTCTTAAAGATGTCCATAACGTCAAGATAATCTCCGTCATCCTCTGCTTCTTCTGCAGATTTAGAAAGAATATCCTTAAGGTCGTCAGCGATTGCTGAAGAACCATTATTATCGCCCAAACCTGTTGCGATAACTGTTATGCGCATTTCATCTTCCATGCTATCATCAAGCTGAACACACCAAATGATTGTTGCATCAGGATGAACTGTTTTAGCAATAAGAGTTGAAGCCTGATCGATCTCATCAAGGCCAATGTCATTAGAAGCAGTAATGCTGATAATAACACCTGTCGCGTTGTCGATTTTGGTTTCGATAAGGGGACTGTTGATAGCAGCCATAGCAGCCTGCTCTGCCTTCTCTCTGCCCGAAGCATGTCCAACACCCATATGTGCATAACCTGCATCAGACATAACGGTTGTTACGTCAGCAAAGTCGAGGTTAATCATAGCGGTTGCATTAATAAGCTCGGAAACGCTCTGAACACCCTGACGGAGAACGTCATCGGCAACTTCGAAAGCATTTGCAAGAGTAATCTTCTGCTCGGAAACGAACTTCAATCTCTCGTTAGGAATAACGATTAAGCTATCAACGTGCTGACGGAGAGCTTCGATACCCTGCTCAGCCTGCTTCATTCTCTTTGAACCTTCGAAAGCGAAAGGTTTAGTTACTATACCAACAGTTAAAATGCCCATCTCTTTAGCAATCTGAGCAACAACGGGAGCGGCACCTGTTCCTGTTCCGCCTCCCATACCTGCGGTAATAAACACCATATCTGTTCCTCTAAGAGCAGTTGAAATCTCCTCGCGAGATTCTTCTGCCGACTCCTGACCCTTTGAAGGGTTTGCACCGGCGCCGAAGCCCTTAGTTTTCTTTTCACCTATCTGAAGGCGACTTGTTGCTTTAGAGCTTAAAAGAGCAGCTTTATCAGTGTTTATAGCAATATATTCAACACCCTTAACTCCTGCAACAACCATTCTGTTAACAGCGTTTCCGCCGCCGCCACCTACACCTATAACTTTAATTTGAACAATGTCCTCTGTTTCTTGAGCGATCTCAAACGGCATTTTTATCATCCTTTCAATATGTAAAAACTAATTATACGCATAAATACAATTAAATAATACCATAATACTAAATAAATTGCAAGAGTATTTTTACTTATTTTAAAAATTAATTAATCGTCGGGGTTAAATATCCAATCTTCGCCGCTGATTATGAACTCACCTTTTGCTTTATTATCAATTTTTTTGTGCTCATTAATTGTTTTAAAAAGAACTGCTAACTTTTCCTCAATACCGCTAACGCTTCCAAATTTAATTCTATATTTATTTTCAATCTCAAAATATAATCCTGATAAATTTTTTGCGTTAATATGATTTATTTTGACCGAAGCGCTGTTTGCGAATTTTAATATATTCTCAACGGCTTCTGCTTTTTCTGAACTCTTAAAACTGGCGACCTCTCCCCTGTCGGCATTTTTCAACGTGGCTCCTTCAATATTTATTAGGTCGTTTTGCTTTTTCTTTTCTATCTTTAAAACCTTATAATTTTCATTAGTAATAATATATTTTTTGCCTTGCTTAATGCAATATTTTTCGGTTGTTTTTTGAACATTAATTTCGATTGTTCCGTTAAGTTTTTTACTTATTGACGCCTTCCCGATATAAGGCAATTCTTTTTTTATATTTTCTTCTGCTTCCTCATTGGAAAAAGTTATTAAATTTTCTCCCGGATGAATTTCCGATGCTTTTATTATTTCCTTATCGCTATATCTTGTTTTTGATGAATTTATTACACTGATTTTTTTTATGGGAAAAAGGGTTGTTAAAGCCAAAACAACCAAAAGCGCAACCATAAAGAATAAAACAATTGCAATAAAACCTTTTCTAACTTTTCTCTTTTGTTTTTTTACAGGCTTCTTTTCCATTTTTTCTACCCTATCCTTTTAATTTTTGCTCCCAGACTTTCAAAATAATATTCCGGTTTTTCATATCCTCGATCAATATGAAAAATATCATATATCTGCGTTTCTCCAAAGGCTCCGAGCGCCGCTACCATAAGTGCAGCACCTCCCCTTAAATCGGTGCATTTAACCGTTGCACCGCTTAAACTATCAACGCCTTCAACAACTGCCGTTCTGCCTTCAACCTTAATATCTGCGCCAAGTCTTGAAAGTTCGTTTGCAAATTTGAATCTGTTTTCGAATATGTTTTCGATAAAAATACTTGTTCCTTCAGATTTTGTTGCCGCTGCAATTAAAAGAGGCCCTGCATCTGTTGGAAATCCGGGATAATAATGAGTTCTTAAAGACTTAATTCTCTTTAATTTTTTTGGCGGGAATATCTTAATCCTGTTATCCTCAAAACGGAAACTGCAACCCATATTTTCAAACGCAGAGATAGTTGCCGCCAAATGATCCTTAAATACAGAATTCAACTCTATTTCGCTTTCCGTTATAGCTGCAGCAGACAAATATGTCGCCGCCAAAATTCTATCAGGAATAACGCTATGCTCAACCGAATGGAGCGAATCTACTCCTTCGATAATTATGTCGCTGCTCCCTGCGCCTTTAATGTTCGCTCCTGCTTTGTTTAAAAATTCTGCAAGGTCGATTATTTCAGGCTCTCTTGCGGCATTAAGAATTCTTGTAGTCCCTTTTGCAGTTGAGGCTGCAATCATAATATTTTCCGTTGCGCCAACACTCGGCAAAGAAAGATATATGCTTGCGCCCTTCATACCTTCTTCGCAACTACAATTAATAATGCCATGAGATTCTGTAATTCTTAGCCCCAATTCATTGAACGCCAATAAATGTAAGTCTATCGGTCTCGGCCCTATTTCGCAACCGCCGGGACTTGAAAGAGAAGCTTTGAAACATCTTGCGCTAATGGCTCCTAAAAAAATAATAGAAGACCGCATTTCTCTCATAAGATTTTCGGGTATATCAGAGCGCAAAACATCTTTAGAATCAATGATTAATGTATCAGATTCTCTTTTGCATTTACACCCTAAATGATTAAGAATTTTAACGGAAGCTCTAACGTCTGCCAAATCGGGACAATTATGTATAATGCTTTCCCCACGAATTACCAGCGCCGCCGCAAGAATCGGCAAAGCGCTGTTTTTGGCACCGTGTACTCGAACCTCACCCGACAATCGTTTGCCGCCTTCTATAACGAGTTTTTCCATTTGCCGCACCCTTTCGCAAAAAGTATGTTTCATTTTTATTCTATGCGAAAAGGTTAAGTTTTGTTAATTATTAATTAGCCCCATTATGCAATTATAAATGCGTTCGTTGGCATTATTTATTGCAGATTCTGCGGCATTCTTGCCCATAATCTCTGCTAAACTTTTTGAAGAAAGTATCGTTTCAACTTCATTTATAAGTTTTTCGGGAGTTAAATCCTTTTCCTCTATAACCTCAGCGGCGCTTCTTTCTTTTAATGTCATCGCATTGTGATACTGATGATTTTCTGCAACGTAAGGTGAAGGAATCAGAATGGAAGCCCTGCCTACAGCTTGAATTTCAGTTAGCGTTATAGCTCCTGCTCTGCCAATTATCAAGTCTGCCGCCGCCATACAATCCGCCATATCATTAATATATTCGCTGATTCTAAGGTTTTCAGATGAAAGATCTACACCATCTGCTTTGAGAGCGTTTATTGTATTTTCGTATCCAAGTTTTCCCGTTGAATGGAAATGAACGTATTTTCCGCTTGGAGCATGGCTCTTTATAAGCTCGATAACCGCTTCATTAAGTGGTCTTGCACCGAGCGAGCCGCCGAAGGAAAGAATCATAGGTTTATCTTTGATTCCTAATTTTTCTCTTGCCTTTTCTCTATCTACTGACAAAAATTCAACTCTTACCGGATTTCCGGTTACAACAGGCTCTTTGTCCATTTTTAGATGTTTTTTTGCTTCTTCCATAGCAAGCATAACCACGTCAGCGCCTGCTACTAACATTTTTGTTGTTACACCGGGAAAAGCATTTTGCTCATGAATAGCAGTTTTAATACCAAGTTTTTGAGCCTCTCTCAAAACAGGGCCGCTAACGTATCCACCCGTTCCGACAACAACGTCGGGTTTTAGGCTTTTTAAGAGTTTTCTAGCTTTCATTGAGGAGGTTATCGCTTTTTTTACTGCAATAATATTTCTGCCTATCCCCTTTAAGGAAAGACTTCTGCTAAATCCTGCAACGTCTATTGTATAAAAATCGTATCCTGCTTGCGGAACCAATGTTGCCTCTAATTTTTTGGCGGTTCCGATATAACTGATTTTTGCATCAGGGTGTTTTTCCTTAATATATCCTGCAACAGCGAGCGCCGGATTTATATGACCGGCGGTTCCGCCTCCTGCAAATAAAATATGCATAAATCTTGCCTCCGATTATTTTTTGGTTATAGAACTAAATCTTGAAACAGAAAGAACAACTCCCATTTCAAACAAAAGAATCAACAACGACGTTCCGCCATAGCTAAAGAAAGGCAGACTGATTCCTGTGTTTGGAATAGTGTTTGTAACAACCAGGATATTTAAAAGCGCCTGAAGACCAACCTGACAGGTTAATCCAATTGCTAAAAGAGAGCCAAACTTATCTTCCGCCCTCATTGCAATAATAAAACCACGCCAGACTAATAAGCAAAATAGAGCAATAATTATCATAGCGCCGATTAATCCTAATTCTTCACAAACTATTGCGAATATAAAGTCGTTATGTGGTTCCGGCACCCATAGGTGCTTTTGCATAGACTGACCAAGCCCTCTGCCCAAAAGACCTCCGGAGCCGATAGACATTAACGACTGAATCGTTTGATAACCTTTCCCCGTTGCATCAGCCCAAGGGTCTTGCCAATATTTAAAACGGTCGCCCCAATATTCAACAATTCCTGAAAACAGAGCAACGCCAAGACCTGCCGCGCCAATGCAAATTCCGCCTACGTAGTATCGTTTCTGCATTCCGCCAACGATAAGAAGAATAATTCCTATCAAGAAAATCAAAATTGTTGCTGAAAGATGGGTCTCAAAAGCCACCAACAAGCAAACTAATATCAACAAGCCGCCAAGAAATGCAATCATTTTAAATGTTTTCATATTTGTATAATTTATTGAAATCAAATGTGAAAAAAGCAAAACAACCGCAAATTTAGCTATTTCTGATGGTTGAAAATTAATTGGTCCTATATATATCCATCTATGATAGCCTTCCACGCTTGGGAGCAAATAAACAAGGATCAGCAAAGCTATCGCTAAAAAGAAAATTATCCATGAAAATTTCATTAATTTATGATAATCAATTCTTGAAACGACAAGCATTAATATAACTCCTCCAACTGCAACGAGCAACTGTTGAGTTATAAATTTATAACTATTGCCAAAATTAGCATAAGCGTAAGCATAGGAGGCTGAAAAGAGCATTAAAAGTCCTATTCCGAGCAATACAAGCACTAGGAATAAAAAAGTTAAATCAATATTTCCGCTTTTAACAAACCAGCCTTTTTTAGCCTTTTTTAAGCCTTTTTCAGTCTGTTCGCTTGTATTCATTCTTCATCCTCCGTTCCGAAAAAATATAAAATTTTAAGCAAATAAAGCCAAAAGTATTGCTGCAAAAGAACCAACAGCGGTTATTATTGAAAACAAGAAGACAACCTTTTCCTCGCTATAACCTTTCATTTCAAAATGATGGTGAATAGGAGCCATTTTAAATAAACGTTTCTTTGTTTTTTTATAATAAGCAACCTGAAGCATAACAGAAAAAGCTTCAATAATATATGGGATTCCTGCAAAAATCAATAGTATCGGTCTACCTATCGAAAAGCTCAAAGCTACAACAATTCCGCCAAGGAACATTGACCCTGTATCACCCATAAACACCTTAGCGGGATGAGCGTTCCAAACAAGGAATCCAAGGCAAGCGCCTGCGCAACTTAATGCAAAGATATTGGTTGCGAAAAAGCTCCAATATGCCGACATAAGCATAAATGCACAACAAACAATCATCGTTACTGTTGAAGCAAGACCATCAAGTCCATCAGTAAGGTTTACTGCGTTCGTAAATCCATATACGAACAAAACTGCAACAGGCCAGAAAATCAAGCCAATTCCTGAGGTTACGGAAACCCAACCGACAAAGGGAATCCAAGTTTGCTCCATACCACAAAGGTATAATGAAACAAGATATGCACAGCTTACCAAAAACTGCAAAATTGTTTTTTGTTTAGCAGTTAAACCAAGATTTCTTTTTTTAACAACCTTAATATAGTCATCAACAAAACCTATAAGTCCCATTCCAACAGCTAAGGCTACTCCCGAAATCAAGAAAGGTATTTCCTGAGGCTTATCAAGCATACCATTTGAAGAAATTAACGAAAGGACTACGCTCAAAGCGGTTGCAACGATTGCGCCTATAGCTATCATTATTCCGCCCATTGTCGGAGTTCCATTCTTGTTTTTATGCCAAGATGGCCCTTCATCTCTGATGGTTTGACCAAACTTTAATTTATGCAAAAATGGTATTGCAACAAAGCCTAAAACTGCAGTTATAGCAAATGCCAACGCAGCAGATACAACCGATGTTAAAACGTTCATTTTATTTCCTCCAAAGCATCTCTTACGATCTCTCGCTCGTCAAGATGAATAGTTCCGGTATTTAAAATCTGATATGTTTCGTGTCCTTTTCCGGCTAATATTATTATATCATCTTTTTTTGCATATTCAATAGCATATTTTATTGCATCAATTCGATTTTCTATAACAACATACGGTGTTTTAAAAGGTTTAATTCCAACAACAATATCTTTTATAATGGCTGATGGATTTTCGCTTCTGGGGTTATCAGAGGTTACAATAACAAAATCCGAAAGCCTTGCGGCGATTTCTCCCATTATAGGTCTTTTGGTCTTATCTCTGTCTCCACCGCAACCAAATAGGGTTACTATCCTTCCGTGTGGAACGTTTAAGAAGGTGTTGAGAATATTTTCAAGTCCGTCGGGTGTATGTGCATAATCGATGATAATATGAAAATCTCTTCCCGTCGGAACGACCTCTGCCCTCCCCTTTACTCCTTGAAATTTTGAAAGCGCATCAGCACAAGATAGAAGCGGAACACCAAGCGCTAAAGCGCAGGAAATAGCACAAAGCGCATTATAAACTGTAAATAAACCACCCGTTGATAATTTTATTCTGCCTATTAGACCGAAGCCGACAAACTCAAACTCGACCCCGTCTGCCTTATAGGTTATTCCCTTGGCGCTATATGTTGTTTCATCGCTCAAGGTCGAATAAGAAATAACCTCGCACGCCTCGCCTTCTACCATTCTCTTTGCGGCTTCGTCATCGTAATTGATAACAGCAACCTTACTCATTGAAAACAATTTTTTCTTTGCCAGAAGATAATTTTCTATCGTTTTATGATAATCCAAATGGTCTTGAGTTAAGTTCGTGAACATACCGACGTCAAAGGTAACTCCGCAAATACGCTTTTGCTCTAAAGCGTGCGAAGAAACTTCCATAATTGCATATTCACAACCTTCATCTCTCATCATAGCGAGAAGCTCGCAAATTTCATAAGCACCCGGAGTTGTATTTTTAGATTCAATGGTTTTATCGCCTATTAAATGCTGAATTGTTCCAATTAAACCGCATTTTTTACCCTCATTTTCGAGAATTGATTTAAGCATATAAGTGGTTGAGGTTTTTCCGTTTGTTCCCGTTATGCCAATCAATTTCATATTCTTTAAAGGATTGCCAAACCAAGCAAGACACATTGAGAAAAACAACTCTTTTGTATCCTCAACTATCAAAAGATTTTCAGCATCAATCGGCTTTTCAGCAATAATTATTCCTGCACCGTTTTCTTCGGCGGATTTTGAGAAATTATGCCCATCAACCAAAGCGCCATCAATACAAACAAAAGCAAAGCCCTCTTTAACCTTTCTTGAATCTGAGGTTATCCCTGAGATTTCGATATCATTATAACCTTTTATATTCTCGGGTAAAATTTGCGATAATTTCATAATTTTCTCCTTTATCCTTGGAAATCCACTGCGGAATTATCTCGGAAATAAACCTTAATTGTCGTTCCTAATGCAACCTTTTTCTTGGGCTCCTCGCTCTGACTATATGCGAGAACACCGCTACCGGTCAACATTGTTCCTTCAAATGAAATATTAAGTCCTAAATTAACTGCCGTCTCGTTTGCTTGAGAAACAGTCATACCGGTAAAGTCCGGCACCTCGGTTACAGTTTGTTCTTCACCATCTGTATAAAGCACAACTACACCGCCATTATATATCTTTGAGCCTGATTTAGGCATTTGCGACGTAACTACAGAACCATTTCCAACAACCTTAACGTTGAAACCTTTTTGTTGTAACGTTGCGATTGCACCTGATACCTCTGCACCCACAACGCCATCAACTGCCTTCGACATGTTTTCAAGTTGTTCCTCTGTATAATGAGGCTCGTATCCTAAATATGGCAATATTTGCGATAATATTTTTCCTCCCGACGGAGCACAAATCGTACCACCATAATAGCTCTCGCCATTCGGCTCATCAAGAAGAAACAGAATTGCGATTTCGGGATCGTCAGCAGGCGCAACGCCTAAGAACGAAGACACGTATAGATTGTCTTTATCTGCGCTTATATTTTCTGCAACCTTTTGCGACGTTCCGGTTTTTCCGCCTATTTTATATCCTGCAACATAGGCGTTTTTTCCGCCACCTATCTCAACAACGTCAAAAAGCAAATCGGCCATTGTTTTAGATGTGTTTTTGGAAATTACCTGTCTTTTTCTGTTAACCTCGGTCTTTTTAACGGTTTTTCCTTCTTCGTCTATCATTTCCCCAACAACATGAGGCTGAACAAGATACCCACCGTTAACGCTTGCGGAAACAGCGCTCAAAAGTTGAACGGGAGTTATTTTGAAGGTTTGACCGAATGAAGATGACGCGAGTTCAACAGTTCCCATATTTTCCTCAGAATGGTAAACCGAGCCTGCTTCACCAGGCAAATCTATTCCTGTTTTTTCCGTTAGACCAAATGCTCTGAAATATTTGGAGAAAGTTTTTATGCCAAGCGATTGTCCGAGCGTTATGTAAACCGGATTACAAGAATTTTGCATAGATTCACTCAAAGATTGCGTTCCATGTCCCTCTAGCTTATGACAGTTATAGGTTCTGTTCGCAATGGTTATTTCTCCCGAACAGTTATATGAATGATTAAGGTCAGTTATGTTTTCTTCTAATGCTGCGGCGCAGGTTATTATTTTGAAAACCGAACCCGGCTCATAAGCATCTGAAACAGCCTTGTTTCTCCACATTTTATTTTGAAACTCTGCCGTTTTATCCTTTTTTTCCTTTTCGCTTAAGCCTTTCAGTTGTTCTTTATATTCCTTCGGAAGTTCAAACGGTTTGTTTGGATTAAAATCTCCGGATACAGCCATTCCAAGAATTGCGCCTGTTTTGACGTTCATTATAACGCACGTTCCTCTGTCTGCAACCTTGTTTTCTGCAACTGCCTCGTCTAGATATTTCTCCGCAACTTCTTGGATATAACTATCAATAGTTAAAACGAGAGAATTTCCTTTTTTGGGTTCTTCAACATATTCATAGCTGAATTTCATATCGGCGCCCTGAGCATTTTTTGATGCAACAACTCTACCTGGTGTGCCGGTAAGTTCTGTATCATATTGCTTTTCAATGCCGTATAAACCTTGATTGTCATTTCCAACGAAACCAATAACTGTTGATGCAAGCGAATCTTTTGGATAATATCTTTTGCTTGATTCATCAAGACCTAATATATCGCCATATCCATTTTTTGCTATGAATTTTCTAATCTTATTAGCTTTAGTTTCTTCAATATTTCTCGCTATTATTTCATAACTGGATCTTTTATTCAGTATTTGGGATATTTTTTCATAACTAATATTATGAATTTTTGAAAGCTTACTGGCTATTTTCTCTTTTGCTTCCTCGATTTTTTCCGAGTCATTATCAAAAGTGTTTTTAAAATCATTTGGAGTTACATAAAGATTCCAAACCGAAGCGCTTGTTGCAAGAAGCTGCATATTGCTATCGTATATATCGCCTCTTAGCGCAGTTGTTTCAGTATCATATAACTGCTGCTCCGCTGCCTTCTCTTTATAAAAATCTCCATCAATAAGCATAATTTTTGTTAAACGGTAGCCTGTTATGCAAAACATTCCGATAGTCATAATAAGAACAATGGAAATCATTCGTTTCCACATTTGCTTAGTTGGCTTTTTCGACATAATTTTGCTCCTTTCAAAAAATGCTCGAAAACGAGAGCCATAGAATGACTCTCGTAAAACTTAATAAATTTATATTCGACGAAAATTATAATAGACCTTATTGAACATCTGCGGTCTCCACTTGCGGTTCTTCATCATAATTGAAAATATAATGAATTTGTGTTTTATCAGGCTTTTGCATTCCGAGTTTTTCCGCCTGCTTTTCTAAGTTTCCAACTGAGGTTTTCTTCTCCAACTCAACGCTCAATCTTGTTTCTTCGCTCTTTAGTTTTGCTCCAATGCTTTCTGCAGCACCCAATTCGCTACCAACCATTGAAATTTCAGCACGGAGAAAAATATTAGTAAAAAACGCAATTACTATAAACGCTGCCATACTAATTGCAAAAACCTTCCCTTTAACAGAAGTTTTCTTGCTTTCGCTTTTTTGGACTTTTTCTTTTGGCATAGGAATGATTTTTTCCTTACGCTTAAACGCATTTTGCTTAGTCGTCTTTTGCGGTTCCGCTTTTGGTTTAGGCATAAACATGTCAAAATCATGTGCTAAATTATCGCTATAATACTTTAAATTATCCATTCTCCGCACTCCTTTCTATTTTTCTTATTCCGCGAAGCTTAGCGCTTCTGCTTCTTTGATTTTCATTTAATTCCTTCTCGCTTGCAATTATAGGCTTTCTTGTTACGAGCTCACCTCTGGGCTTGCGACCGCAAACGCAAACGGGAAAATCAGGAGGACATACGCAACCTTTGCAAAATTCTGCGAAAGTCTGTTTGGTTATCCTATCCTCCAACGAATGGAAGGTTATAACGGATAAAATTCCGTTTGGTTTTAATAATTCAAATGCGTTTTTTAACGCTTCGGGCAACAAATCCAATTCTTCGTTAACTGCAATTCTTAACGCTTGAAAGCACTTTCTCGCGGGGTGCCCGTCCCTTTTGAATTTAGCGGGAATGCTTCTTGAAATAATGTCAACAAGTTGGCTGGTTGTATCGATTTTTTCGTTTTTTCTATATTCAACAATATTTAAAGCGATTTTATAAGCGAATTTTTCTTCACCATAATCTCTAAAAATTTTAGTAAGTTCATCAACGGATAAAGAGTTCACAAGATCAGCGGCCGTTTTTCCTTCTTGACTCATTCTCATATCAAGAGGAGCGTCATCGTGATATGAAAAGCCTCTTGAACGATTATCAAGTTGCCAGGACGAAACACCCAAGTCCAGCAAAATACCATCAACCGATTCTACTCCACGCTCATTCATAACGTCCTTCATATATCTGAAATTCGTTCTGATGACTTCTACGGGATAACCACTTAATCTCTCAGTTGCAACCTTGATTGCATCGGGGTCTTGATCTAAAGCAAAGAGTTTTCCGCCGTTTAATCTTTTCGCAATTTCAGATGAATGCCCTGCACCACCTGTGGTTCCGTCAATATAGATACCGTTAGATTTTATCGCAAACATTTCTATTGTTTCATTTAGCAAAACTGATTTATGCGAAAACTCCATTAAGATGCTCCTTTATATTCCAAGCTCCTCCATAAGATTGAAAGCACATTCTGCAGTACAGAGCTTTGATTCTTCTTCCCAATTTTCGGGGCTCCAAATTTCTGCCCTTCTTGACATTCCAACAACGGTTGCTGCTGCATCAAGACCTGCATATCCTCTTAAAGCAGCAGGCAAAAGTATTCTTCCTTGCCCATCACATTCAACCTCTGCCGCACCGCTATATATAAATCTTTGCAGCTTTATCGAGGTTGCCATCGGCATACTTTGTATTTTATTGTCTAATGCTTCCCAAGCTTCCATTGAAAAGACAAACAAGCAAGGTTTACCATCCAGCCCCTTGCAGACCATTAATTTTTCGCCAAGTTCTTCTCTAAATTTCGAGGGAATAAACATTCTTCCCTTTTTGTCTACATTATGTTGAAACTCACCGGAAACCACGCTTATTCACCTCCAAATTCAACACTTTTAAACACTTTGATGCACTTTTATGGGATTTTGCACCACTTAGATGAACATATTATAACTCAATATTTTAAAAAAATCAATAGTTTTTTAAAAAAATTTTAGATTTTTTTATAATTTCAAGAAAAAAACCGAAATCAAAATTGATTTCGGTATGGTTTTAATATTTAATTAAACTTTTTTAATATTAGATTATTATAGCAAAAAAAATAAAGCCCTCCCATTAAGGAAGGGCTTAGATTTAGGTTTAAAACCTGATTCTCACAAATCAGATAAGCTCGATGATTGCCATTTCAGCAGCATCACCGCGACGGGGACCGGTTTTAGTAACACGGCAGTAACCGCCATTCTTGTCTGCATATTTAGGAGCGATGTCGTTAAACAACTTGTTTACAACTGCTTCCTTTGTGATAAAAGCCATAGCCTGGCGTTTGTTGTGCAAACTGTTATCTTTTGCGAGTGTAATATACTTCTCCGCCATTGAACGTACTTCTTGAGCACGTGTGAAAGTGGTTTCAATTTTGCCGTTTTCAAAGAGATAGGTTACCATACCACGAAGCATTGCGATTCTGTGGTCACTGGTTCTACCGAGCTTTCTTGTACCTGGCATTTATACTCACTCCTTTTTTGAATTAGTGATTACAATTATTCCTCATTGCTGCTCAAAGAAACACCGAGCGAATCTAACTTCGCTATAACTTCTTCAAGCGATTTACGACCGAGATTACGAACCTTCATCATATCCTCTTCGGTTTTGTTTGTAAGGTCCTCTACGGTGTGAATTCCGGCTCTCTTCAAGCAATTGAAGCTACGAACCGAAAGGTCAAGGTCCTCAACGGTCATCTCAAGAACTTTTTCTTTACCGATGTCACCCTTCTCAACCATAATCTCTCCGCTATACTGACCTTCGGAAAGATCTACGAGAAGTTTGAGATGTTCGGTGAGTATCTTGGCAGCCAGCGAAACTGCGTCTTTAGCTGAAATTGTTCCATTAGTCCATACTTCTAAAACAAGGCAATCGAGATCAGTTACGTTACCAACTCGAGTATTCTCAACAGTTGAGTTAGCCTTAACAACAGGACTAAAGTTTGAATCAACAGGTATAACGCCGATTACGGTTTGACTGTCTTTATTTTTTTCGGCCGAAACATATCCTCTGCCCTTATCGAGAACGATCTCCATATTGAGCTTTGCGCCCTCTCCAAGAGTTGCGATATGCAATTCGGGGTTGAGAATTTCAACCTCAGCATCAGCCTTAATTGAAGCGCCTGTTACATCACAGGGGCCTTCTGCTTCAATATAAACAGTTTTAGGACCGTCGCCGATTAAATTTGCAGTTAATCCCTTTATATTAAGAATGATCTCAGTAACATCTTCCTTAACACCGGGAATTGTTGAAAACTCATGCAAAACGCCGTCAATCTTAACCGAAGTTACTGCTACACCAGGGAGAGATGAATAAAGAACACGACGAAGGCTATTGCCTAATGTGATTCCATAGCCATTCTCCAATGGTTCAATAATGAACTTTCCGTATGTGCCATCGGGCAACATATCAAGCATTTCGATTTTTGGCTTGTCAATAGAAACTTGCATCTTAAGCTCCATTTCTCCGCGCGAGTAATTTTAGATTCTACCCTCTGCTCCGCACGGAAAGCATAAGGGAGAAAATCGTTAATATTACTTAGAATAGAACTCGACGATGAGCTGTTCCTCAACGGGAGCATCAATTTGCTCACGCTCGGGCAAAGCAATAACCTTTGCTTCGAGAGCATCACGATTTACGTCGATCCACTGGGGTACAGGACGTCCGGAATTAGCTTCAACTACTGCTTTGATCTTTTCGCTGTTACGGCTCTTTTGGCAAACTGTAACAACATCTCCTGCTTTCAAAAGACAAGATGCGATGTCAACTCTATGACCATTAACCTCAAAATGTCCATGACCTACGAGTTGTCTTGCTTCTGCTCTTGATGAAGCAAAGCCTGAACGATAAACAATATTATCAAGACGGCTTTCGAGAAGTCTTAAGAGGTTATCACCGGTAACACCGGTCTTGCGCTCTGCAATCTCGAAATAATGATGGAACTGAGATTCGTTAACACCATAGAAACGTCTTGCCTTCTGCTTTGCACGAAGCTGAAGTCCATATTCGGAATTCTTCTTACGACCCTGTCCATGCTGACCGGGAGCATAAGCTCTGATTCCAACAGAGCATTTTTCTGAGTAGCAACGCTCGCCCTTTAAGAACAACTTCTGTCCTTCGCGACGACATAGCTTACAAACTGCACCTGTATATCTTGCCATGTGTTACACCTCCAATAATTATACTCTTCTTCTTTTAGGCGGACGGCAGCCGTTGTGAGGAATCGGGGTTACGTCTTTAATCATACTAACCTCAAGTCCTGCTGACTGAAGAGCTCTGATAGCTGCTTCACGACCTGCACCGGGGCCTTTTACATATACTTCAACTGATTTGAGACCATGCTCCATAGCAGCCTTTGCTGCTGTTTCTGCTGCACTTTGTGCTGCAAAAGGAGTTGACTTTCTCGAACCACGGAAACCTAACTCACCTGCAGATGCCCATGAAAGAGCATTACCCTGAACGTCGGTGATGGTAACAATGGTGTTGTTGAAGGTTGACTGGATATGGGCTGCACCACGTTCAATGTTTTTCTTTTCGCGACGACGACGTGTTGTCGCTTTCTTAGCAGTAGCCATTAAAGTTTACCTCCTACTTATTTCTTCTTGTTTGCTACGGTTCTCTTCGGACCCTTGCGTGTACGAGCGTTAGTCTTTGAACGCTGACCTCTTACAGGCAAGTTTTTACGGTGACGAAGACCGCGGTAGCTACCAATTTCAATAAGTCTCTTAATATCCAATGCAACTGTACGACGACGGTCACCTTCTACTTCAAGGTTCTGGTCAATGTACTCACGCAATTTGGAAATATCTTCTTCTGTAAGATCCTTAACACGTACATCAGGATCGATACCTGTGTCTTCAAGGATCTTTTTAGATGTTGTAAGACCAATACCATAAATATAAGTAAGTCCGATTTCAACTCGCTTATTATTTGGAAGGTCAACACCAGCAATACGTGCCATTTATCAAAGCACCTCCATATTTGTTGTTGCGACAGTCGGGGAATTAACCCTGACGCTGCTTGTGCTTAGGGTTCTCACAGATAACCATGATTCTGCCCTTGCGCTTAATGATTTTGCATTTTTCGCAAATCTTTTTTACAGAAGGTCTGACTTTCATTTGGATTTTACCTCCTTAAAATTTAGGGTACGATTTAAAATCATACTATTGTCTGTCTTATTTAGAACGCCAAGTAATGCGTCCTTTTGACAGGTCGTACGGTGACATCTCTACTGT
>JAZQTQ010000041.1:0-5489 GCA_045630885.1 Acutalibacteraceae bacterium | reverse complement strand
AACTATATCCTTTTTTATAATATTCCCGTAGACAACAGCGTTCTTCTATGGTAAGATGGGTGTAGCTCATATAAATCCTCCTTGGTTTTTTGTTTTGTGGTAATTACATTATACCATGGATTTATATGGGCCACCTTTTTTTATTCAACTGTTGCACTTGATAGTATAACTCACCATATAATGAAAAAAGGACTTGGTACCCCAAGTCCTTTAAATTATGCATTTAGTATTTGAAATTATTTATTAAGTGCTTCGTTAACTGCAACGGCACATGCAACGGTCATACCAACCATTGGGTTGTTACCAGCACCGATAAGACCCATCATCTCAACGTGCGCCGGAACGGAAGAAGAACCTGCGAACTGAGCATCGGAGTGCATACGACCCATAGTATCGGTCATACCATAAGAAGCGGGGCCTGCTGCCATATTATCGGGATGGAGTGTACGTCCTGTACCGCCACCTGAAGCAACTGAGAAATATTTCTTGCCCTGCTCAATACATTCCTTCTTATAGGTACCTGCAACGGGATGCTGGAAGCGAGTTGGGTTGGTTGAGTTACCGGTGATAGAAACGTCAACGCCCTCTAAATGCATTATTGCAACGCCTTCACGAACGTCGTCGGAACCATAGCAACGAACCTTGCTTCTCTCGCCATCGGAATACTTGATTTCTTCAACGATTTCAACAGCGCCTGTATAATAATCAAACTTTGTTTGAACATAAGTGAAGCCATTGATTCTGGAAATAATCTTTGCAGCGTCTTTGCCAAGACCATTAAGAATAACGCGAAGGTCTTCTTTTCTGGCCTTGTTTGCGCTTCTTGCCAAACCGATTGCGCCTTCAGCAGCAGCGAAGGACTCGTGACCTGCCAAGAAAGCGAAGCACTTGGTTTCTTCTCTTAAAAGCATTGCGCCGAGGTTACCGTGGCCAAGACCAACCTTACGGTCGTCTGCAACGGAACCGGGAATGCAGAATGACTGCAAGCCAACACCAATTTTTTCTGCAGCTTCTGCAGCGGATTTTGCGCCGTCTTTAATAGCGATTGCGCAACCAACAACATAAGCCCAACAAGCATTTTCAAAGCAGATAGGCTGAATACCTTTAACGATGTTATAAGCATCAACACCTGCTTCATCACATATTTTCTTAGCTTCTTCGAGGGACTCGATTCCGTGCTTTTTAAGCTCGGCAGTTATGCCCTCGATTCTTCTTTCATAACCTTCAAATAATGCCATTTCTGTTTACCTCCCCTATTATTCGTGTCTTGGATCGATAAGCTTTGCGGCATCGTCAACACGGCCATACTGACCGCTTGCCTTCTCTAATGCCTCATTAGCATCCATGCCTTTGCCTATCATTTCCATCATTTTGCCGAGGTGAACAAACTTATAACCTGTTATCTCGCCGTTTGCATCAACAGCAAGCTTGGTTATGTAACCTTCTGCAAGCTCAAGATAGCGAGGACCCTTAACCTTTGTTGCATAGGTTGTACCAACCTGCGAACGAAGGCCTTTACCAAGGTCTTCGAGGCCTGCACCGATTGGAAGACCATCTTCACTGAAAGCAGTTTGGGTTCTACCATAAACTATCTGCAAGAAAAGCTCGCGCATAGCAGTGTTGATAGCGTCGCAAACGAGGTCGGTGTTAAGAGCTTCCAAAATTGTTTTTCCGATAAGAATTTCAGATGCCATAGCTGCAGAATGGGTCATACCCGAACAGCCGATAGTTTCTACCAATGCTTCCTCGATAACTCCCTCTTTAACATTAAGAGTTAACTTACAGGTTCCCTGCTGAGGAGCGCACCAGCCGATACCATGAGTTAAGCCTGAAATGTCTTTGATTTCGGTTGCCTGAACCCATTTTCCCTCTTGGGGAATAGGAGCAGGACCATGATATGCGCCTTTGGCTAAAGGACACATATTTTCAACTTCTGATGAATACTTCATAGATGAATACCCCTTTCATTTTTTACATCTTACATTATATACTTTTATCTTCTCAAAAACAAGGCTTATTCTAAAATTTTGTAGAAAAAACCAAATTTTTGCGATTTTTGTTAAAAAATTAACACATTTTAAATATCAAATCCAAAATATCTAACTGTATTATTATAAGAAATATCCTGAACAAGCTGACCTAACGCTTCAATATCATTAGGATATTCGCCGTTTTCAACCCAACTTCCGATTATATCACAAAGGATTCGACGGAAATATTCGTGTCTTGTATAAGAAAGGAAACTTCTTGAATCGGTCAACATTCCGATAAAGTTGCCAAGCAAGGAAAGAGAAGCCAACGTCTTCATTTGATTTCTCATTCCGAGTTCTGTATCATTAAACCACCAAGCAGAGCCTTGCTGAAGCTTCATAACCGCATCGCTATTCTGGAAACAGCCAAGGATAGAGCCTATTGCGGCATTATCGTTGGGATTGAGAGAATAGAGAATTGTTTTGGGAAGATTACCTTGATTCTGAAGCGCATCTAAAAGCTTTGTTAACGCGGCGGGATCGCCTGCGGAAGCGATACAATCATAACCCGTATCAGCGCCGATAAGAGAGAACTGCTTCGAGTTGGTATTTCTGACAACGCTCATATGCAGCTGCATTACCCATCCTCTTTTTGCATATTCTGCGCTCAAGAACATAAGAAGCTCTGTATGGTATTTTTTGATTTCAAGGTCTGAAAGAGGCTTATTCTTAATGCCCTTATTGATAATTGCATTAAGCTCCTTCTTTGTTGCGGGCTCATAGAACATTCCGCTTAAAGAATGGTCGGAAGCGAGGCATCCCATCTCTCCGAAGAAATCCATTCTAACTTTAAAGGCTTCGCAAAGGGAATCAAAATCTTTAACCTCAACGCCCGAAACCTCAGACAGAGTTTTGAGATAATCACCGAAGCCATCGAGATGAATATTCATAGCCTTATCGGGGCGCCATGCGGGAAGAACCTTAACGTCGAAGGTTTCATCATCTCTTATTAGCTTATGATATTCGAGGCTATCGGCGGGATCGTCGGTCGTGCAGATAAGTTTAACGTTAGACTGCTTTATAAGACCTCTGACTCTATACTCATCCTTTTCGAGCTTTTCGTTGCAAATATTCCAAACCTCGTCTGCAGTTTTGGAAGAAAGGGCGCCATGATAATCAAAATAGCGCTGAAGCTCCAGATGGGTCCAAGGATAGAGGGGGTTACCTATTGCTTTTTCCAGCATTTTGGCAAATTCACAGAATTTTGTATAGTCATCTGCATTTCCCGTAACCTTTTCTTCCTCGGTTCCGTTGGTTCTGATAGCGCGCCATTTATAATGGTCTCCGCCGAGCCAGGCTTCGGTTATATTGCGGAACTTATGGTTTTCCCATATCTCCTTCGGGTTGATATGGCAATGATAATCGATTACGGGCATTTTTGCGGCGTAATCATGGAAAAGGGTTTTGGCAGTTTCGGTTGAAAGCAAAAAATCTTTATCCATAAAATTTTTCATATTTTTGCTCCTCTCTTATATTTTACAAATACATATTTATATTACCATACTTTTCTAATTTTTACAAAGGTTTTTTTGCCACATTTTAATAATTATTGATTAAATGTTTGATTTTGGTAAAATTTTGTGTATAATTATAATATAATTTAACCTAAAGGAGTTGATTTTAATGGGCTTTAAAGAGATAATGCCAAAAGAGATAAAAGAAAACGCAATAAAAATGATTTCGGATGAATGGATGCTCATTTGCGCGGGAGATAAGGAAAAGCATAATATGATGACCGCCAGTTGGGGTTTCCTCGGCGAAATGTGGGGCAAGGATTGCGCCATTTGCGCCATCAGACCGACAAGGCACACCTATTCCATCATCGAAAACACCGACACCTATGCTCTCGCATTTATGGGAGAGGGTCATCCTTCGCATAAGATATGCGGCTCGAAATCGGGCAGAGATATTGATAAAGTGGCTGAAACGGGGCTCACCCCCATCTTCGAAAACGGAACGATGTATTTCGAAGAAGCTCGCCTTGTGATTATCTGCAAAAAGCTCTATACAGACACGTTAAAGCCCGATAACTTCGAGGATAAGGGCGCAGATAAAAAATGGTATAACAATGATTACCACAAGATGTATTACGGAGAGATTTTGAAGGTTTTAATTAAGGAATAATCAAAACAGAAAGACCGGAAGGGAAAATTTAATCCCAACCGGTCTTTCTTTTAGTTATCTTCTTCTTTTTCTTCCTCAATCTTTTTCCAAAAAGCTTCTCGGCTTTGCCATTTTTCGGTTGCTTCTTCAACAGATATAAAATCAAAACCATCAAACGGATGATATGGAATCAGCCTTGATACAATCACCTCGGCTAAAACAGTTGCAATAAGAACGATAATTATGGTTTTATTAATTTGCCTACCATTAAAAAAATACCATACAACAGGAAAAAGAGACACAAGATATTGCGGCCATCTGTTTTTCTTAAGCTTGGTTTTGCATACTTTACATTGAGTCTGAAAGTTTTCTCTGCTCAATAGCGATGCTTCCTTATCCAACTTGTTTTTGCAAACAGGACAGGTTCCTGCAAGCAAATGAGGCATACTTTCTTTCTCATCATTATGAGTTTTTCCCGAAATTTTATTAATTACAACCTTTATTCCTCGAAATATAGTTCTTATAATCAAAAAATCTCTGTGTGGTACATATGGCAATGTTAAACTATAAATTAAATTCACAATTATAAGAACAATTGCCGGAATAATTAATATTTTATGGACCGCACTATAACCTAAAAGCACTCCCGCCAATACTAACAAAACAAATGAAGCCACGGTATATTTCCGCCTTAATGCAGTACCACAATTTTGGCAGCGCCAGCGCCGAAAAATCCAATCCCTTTTAAAATTTTCCACCGTTAGCTCTTTTCCACAAATAGGGCATTTTTTCATGATTTTTTATTGCTCCTTTGGTTCATCCTTTTTTTCGTTTTCCCTTTGTTCCTTCATCCACTCGCCGTTTTTCTTTTTCCATAATATACGTGCCTCTTCTAAATCTGTGAAACCTATGCCCAAGCTATCCGTTGGAAGAAACGGGCAATGATCAAAAGTTATTAGAATCAACGCCACGCCCACTGCACCAACAAGTATTGCTATCGGGATATTATCAAGCGAAGCAAAAAAGCTAACACCAAACATAGTGCCAACAAAAAGCAACGAATATAATGGGGAAGGTTTAAATTTAAGCTTTGTTCCGCAAACTCTGCAAGTGAACAAATACGCTCTAACAAATTTTCTGCGATCCGGTTTAAGTTCCTGCCCACAAACAGGACATATTCTTCTCATTACCATATTCCTCCTCAACTAAACATCATTATAATAGTGTTTGTTGAAACACTACGTGTTTCGTATTGTGCTATGCACAATACACGTTTGCGTATCACGCAAACAACAAAACTATTGCAATCGAATGTAGCTGACAAGCATAAGCTTGTCAGAGGCAGAATTTATTCTG
>JAZQTQ010000040.1:0-7417 GCA_045630885.1 Acutalibacteraceae bacterium | reverse complement strand
TATTGTTCTTTGAGTTTTTCCTTTTGCTCAACTCCGAAACGCTGCTCCTCATCGATGATAACTAACCCCAAATCTTTGAATTTAACGTCCTTACCTATCAGACGGTGGGTTCCGATAAGAATATCCAAATCGCCTATTTCAAGCCTTTTTAAAATTTCGGTTTGTTGCTTTTTGGTTCGGAATCTCGAAATCATTTCGATATTCACAGGCAACGTTCCCATTCTTGAAACCGCCGTGTTATAGTGCTGGAAAGCAAGAATAGTTGTTGGCACCAGGATTGCGCATTGTTTTCCGTCGGCAACGCATTTAAAGGCTGCTCTCAAAGCAACTTCGGTTTTTCCGAAACCAACGTCGCCGCAAAGCAATCGGTCCATTGGAACGTTTCTTTGCATATCACCCTTTATTTCGCCCGCACATCTTAACTGGTCTTCCGTTTCTTCATATTGGAAACGACTTTCAAAATCCGCTTGCAGGTCGTCGTCTTCGGGGAAGGCATAGCCCTTCGATTCCATTCTTTTGGCATATAACAAAATGAGCTGTTTTGCCATATCCTTAACCGCTTTTTTAACTCGCGCTCTGGTCTTGGTCCATTCGCTACCGCCCAGTTTATGAAGTCTTACCCCGCTATCCTCTTTAGGACCTATATATTTTGAAACCATATCAAGCTGAGTTACGGGGACGTATAGCACGTCGGCTCCAAGATATTTGATTTTTATATAGTCCTTCTTTATGCCTTGAACCGACATTGACTGTATTCCGTCAAAAACACCGATTCCGTGTGCAACGTGAACGACGTAATCTCCCTTTTGAAGTTCCTCCAAAGAACCATAGGGCTTTGCATCCTTGCGTTTAGCTCTGAATTTTTTTGATTTTTGATTGGATTTATTTTGAGTTATAAGAGTGAAATCAATGCTTGGCAGATAAAAGCCTGCCGAAAGGCCTCCTTCGGTTACCGTTACGCCTTTTTTAACCTCATCGGGATTATTCAAATAACAACAATTAACCCCGCCTTCGTTAAGCTCACGGGCAAGCACCTCAGCGCCCTTTTCGCTTCCTGCCAAAACAACGTAGGTCGAGCTTTTTTTGATTCCGTTTAAATCATCAAGCAGAGTGAAAACCGAGCCGCCCCAAAAAGAGGATTGCTGAAAATTAAAGTTTTCGAGCGCTTTTAACGGGTGTTCATAACTGCTTCTCGCAAAGCTTTCAAGATAAATTACACCCATTTTTTGAAGCAGAGAATCGAGCTCATATTTTTCCAATATAAGCTTATCTAAGCCGTCAGAAATTAAACCTTCCTCCAAAAGCTGTTTTATATCCTCCGAGATTTGCCATAAAAAGGTTCTTACTCTTTCAGAAACCTTCAAGCTCTCGCTCATAAACACAAGGCAGTTTTCAAGATAATCAAAAATATATGCCTCCGACTCGAAAATGAATTTCAAATACCTGTCAAGCGGAGGTAAAATTCCATTTTTAATAGCGTCTATATCGCCAAAAAGCCGAGTTTTCACCTTCTCGCTCAATTTCTTTTTTGACGCCATATATTTTATAATATCATCGGATAGCTTTTCTCTGTCTTCGCAAAAAACCTCAACTGCGGGAGGAATTTTTACGCTCTCGAGCGTTTCAATACTTCTTTGCGAAATAACGTCAATCTCGCTTAATTTATCGAGTTCATCTCCCCAAAAATCCATCCTTACGGGAGCGGTTCTGTCGGGAGGAAAAATATCAATTATTGAGCCTCTTACAGAATACTGTCCTGCGCCTTCAACGATATCCGCTCTCGAATATCCTGATTCAGAAAGTCTTTTTGAAAGGTCGCCCAAGTCGAAAGTGTCCCCAACCGAAACAGAGAAGGTGTGTTTTTTTAGTTTTTCAGGAGGCAGAGTTCTTTGCATAGCGGCATCAACGCTTACAAGCAAAACCGAGAAATCCCCGCCGAGGATCCTCGACAGGGTGCCTATTCTTTTATGCTCATACTCTCTCGAATAAACGCTGACGTCGTTTAAAGTAAAATCCCTGTAGGGGAAAACTAACGGATTTTCGCCAAGCGCCGTTAAATCTTCTGCCATTCTTGCACATTCGCCCTCATCTGAGCAAATAAGCATTATCTTTTCGCCGGATGCCGCAAGACTTTTTAAGGTCAGCGCTTTATGAATGTGCGAAAGTCCGCATATAGCGGCAGGGAAAGAACTATTCTTAATTATTGAAGACAGCCTTTTATATTCGGGAGTTGATTTGAAAACTTTTGCTAAAAAATTCATATTTTCTCCTCAAGATGAAATCAACTGCTGAATTTATTCATAGCCTTATCAATGCCCTCTTTAACGATACATTCGGAAGCTTTTACTACCCTTTCCAAAACACCTTTTAGGGTTTCCTCTTCTGCAGGGCTGAATTTAGACAACACCCAATCTGCAAGGTTATAGTCGGGGTGGGGCTTTTTGCCAATTCCTATTTTGATTCGCTTATAGTCTTGACTACCCGTTAACTCAATTATGCTTCGCATTCCTTTTTGTCCGCCGTCGGAACCGTTTCTTCTAAGCCTTATCTTGCCAACGTCTAAAGATATATCATCGAAAATAACGACAACGTTTTCTGGGTCAAGCTTATAAAACTGCATAGCATCTCGAACCGCCTCGCCGGAATTATTCATATATGTTTGAGGCTTTTGCAAAAGGACACGATAGTCGCCAATATACCCTTCTGCAATCAAAGAATTGAATTTCATTTTGTTAAATTTGCAGTCCAGTTTTTGAGCCAGAGCGTCAACACCTCTAAAGCCCATATTATGGCGGGTGTGATCATATTTGCTCTCGGGGTTTCCAAGACCCACTATTAAAAAATCATAAGTTGACTTAAAACTTTTCTTTTTAAAAAACATAAATTAATTCCTTTTTATTTTTTTACCTAATTATTATATATTCTTTTTAAAGATTTTACAAGAGTTTTTATTGATTTTAAAGAGCCTTTATGATAGAATTTTAATAAATCAGAGATTTTGGAGAGAGTTTTATGGAAAAGGTCATCTTAGGAAAGACGGGGATTGTTGCGCAGAAAAATGGATTTGGCGCCCTTCCGATTCAAAGAATCAGCGATAAAGACGCTGTTTATCTTTTAAGAAAGGCAAAAGACAGCGGAATCAATTTTTTCGATACTGCAAGATTCTATACCGATTCGGAGCATAAAATCGGACTCGCCTTTAAAAAGGACAGAGAAGATATTGTTATCGCTTCAAAAACTATGGCAACCGACGCAAAAGGTTTTTGGAAGGATCTCAAAACCTCTTTAAAGGAATTAAAAACCGATTATATTGACCTTTATCAATTTCATAACCCTGCATTTTGCCCAAAGCCTGATGACGGTTCGGGACTTTACGAGGCTATGCTCGAAGCCAAAGAGCAGGGCAAAATAAGACACATCGGAATAACGAATCATCGCTTAATGATTGCAAAAGAGGCGGTTGAATCGGGGCTTTACGAAACTCTGCAATTCCCCTTCTGCTATCTAGCCAGCGAAAAGGATGCCGAGCTTGTTTCTCTTTGCGAGAAGACGAAGGTTGGTTTTATTGCTATGAAAGCGCTTTCGGGCGGTCTTATAACAAACTCTAAAGCCGCTTATGCCTTCCTTGGAGAATTTCCAAACGTTCTTCCCATTTGGGGTGTTCAAAAGGAAAGCGAACTTGATGAATTTATTTCATACATCGAAAATCCGCCAAAATACTCAAAAGAAATCGAAAATTTTATAAATAAAGAAAGAGCAGAGCTTTCGGGAGATTTTTGCAGAGGTTGTGGCTACTGTATGCCCTGCCCTGCAGGAATCGAAATCAACAACTGCGCAAGAATGTCCCTCCTTCTTCGCAGAAGTCCTTCTGAGCTTCAACTAACCGAAGCCGTTCAAAAGAAAATGGCAAAGATAGAGGACTGCATAAACTGCGGAAAATGCAAAGAAAAATGCCCTTATTCGCTTGATACACCCTCTCTGCTTCGCAAAAATCTTGAGGATTATAAAAAGGTTTTAGCAGGCGAAATTAAGGTTTCAAACTAAATGATATTACAAAAAGGAGTTATCACAAAAGATAACTCCTTTTCCTTTATTTACAAGCTAATTTTATTTTTTCAATAGCCTCTTCCAAAATATCCATCGGAATATTAAGGGCGGGAAGCAGACGAAGTTTATCCTTTGCAGTTAACGGCAAAACTCCGCTTTCCATACATTTTTTCATAACCTCGCCAACCGGTTTTTTGGTCTTTATTCCTATCATAAGGCCCATTCCGCTAACCGACTCAATGCCTTCAGCGCCGTTCAAGGTTTCAAAAATATATGCGCTCTTTTCCTTGACCTCGTTTAAAAGATCGTTGTCAATTCTCTTCAAAATGCTGAGAGCTCCTGCTGCGCAAACAGGGTTTCCGCCAAAGGTTGAACCGTGGTCGCCAAAGCCCAAAACACTCTCAACCTTTTGGGATAACATTGCGGCGCCGATAGGAAGACCTCCGCCAAGCCCTTTGGCTGTTGTTACGATATCGGGTTTAACCTGATAATTCATATAAGCATAAAGCTCGCCCGTTCTGCCGTTACCCGTTTGAACCTCGTCAACAATAAGCAAAACATCCTTATCCTTAACGTAATTATAAAGTCCTTCCAAGAAGTCTTTTTCGAGGGCTATAACTCCGCCCTCGCCCTGGATACATTCAACCATAACTGCGGCAGTTTTATGCGCTTCTATTGCTTTGATTGCGGCTTCAAGGTCGTTTGCGGGAGAATGGAAAAATCCTGCGGTTAAGGGCTTAAAAAGTTCGTGATAATGTTCTTGACCCGTTGCGGCAAGGGTTGTTAGGGTTCTGCCGTGAAAACTGTTTTCAAGAGTTAATATTTCGAAATATTCCTCGCCTTTTTTCTCTTGGGCATATTTTCTTGCAACCTTTATTGCACATTCATTGGCTTCTGCTCCCGAATTTCCAAAAAACACCTTGCTGAAGCCTGTTCTTTTGCAAAGTTCTTCCGCCAAAAGGGCGCAAGGCTCTGTATAATAAAGATTCGACGTGTGCTGAACTCGACTCAACTGCTCGGTTACTGCCATCTGCCATTCAATATCCGAAATGCCAAAGGCTGTTACACCGATTCCCGAACCCATATCAATATATCTTTTATCGTCGCTTGAATATACCTCCGAACCGATTCCCGAAACAATTTCTAAGGGAAAACGATTATAGGTATTGGCTACATATTTTTTATCAATTTCAATAATGCTCATTATTTATCTCCCGTTACCATGGTTCCTGCACCTTCATCGGTTAAAAGTTCCATCAAAATCGCATGAGGAACTCTGCCATCAAGAATTGTTACCTTTTTAACGCCCTCGTTTATGGCTTCTATACAGCAATCAACCTTAGGTATCATTCCGCCCGAAATAACGCCTTCATCATATAGCTTATGAGCTTGGGAAACGGTTAACTCGCTTATAAGGGTTGACGGATCATCTTTATCCATTAAAATTCCGTCGATATCGGTCATCATAATAAGTCTTTTAGCTTCTAATCCACCTGCAATAAATGAAGCGGCGGTATCTCCGTTTATATTGTAAGCGTTTCCCTCTCTGTCGCAACCAAGGGTTGAAATAACAGGGATATATCCTTTTTCTAAAAGGTCGATAACGGGATTTATATTAACTCCGATTATCTCGCCAACATATCCCAAGTTTTCGTCCTTCATTTTAGCCTCGATAAGTCTTCCGTCCATACCCGAAATACCCATCGCTTTTCCGCCCTTCATTTCGAGAAGATTAACGAGGGTTTTATTAACCTTACCTGCCAAAACCATCTGAACGATGTCAACGGTTTCCTTATCTGTTACGCGAAGACCGTTCACAAACTTCGGCTCTTTGCCGAGTTTTGCCATAGTTTCGCTGATTTCGGGACCACCGCCGTGAACCAGAACAACCTTAACGCCAATGAGCCACAACAGAACAATATCTTCCATAACCTGCTGTTTTAATTGCTCGTTTATCATAGCGTTTCCGCCATATTTAATAACAACAACCTCGCCATTAAATCTTTTTATATAAGGAAGCGCCTGAGTTAAGACCTCTGCACGCTGGGCGTTTGAAAAATGATTTTCCATAGTTTTTCTCCTAATTTTTTATGTTCTGTAATCTCCGTTTATTTTAACATAGTCATAAGTCAGGTCGCAACCCCATGCTTTTGACGAAAACTCTCCCGAATCAAGGGTTACGAGAATCTCAATTTCTTTTTCGAGCAAAATTTCCTTTGCCTTTTCTTCAGAAAAAGGAACGCCTGCTCCGTTTTTGCAAACCTCAATTTCGCCTTTTGATGATTTGAAGGAAACGCCAACCTTGTTAACGTCGACTTGAGCTCCGCTATAACCTATCGCGCAAAGGACTCTGCCCCAATTGGCATCTGCTCCAAACATTGCCGCTTTTAAAAGGCTCGAACAAATAACGCTTTTTGCAACGGTTTTGGCTGTGATTTCACTATCAGCCCCCGTTACGCTGCACTCTAAAAGTTTTGTTGCGCCCTCGCCATCGCCTGCTATCATTCTGCAAAGCGCTACTGTTACTGTATTAAGCGCCTTCATAAACTCTTTGAAATCTTCGTTTTCTTCGGTTATTTCGGGGTTTTCTGCCATGCCGTTTGCCAAGCAGACAACCATATCGTTTGTTGAAGTATCGCCATCAATACTTATCATATTAAAGGTATTGCTTATATCTCCTTTAAGCGCTTTAGAAAGCATTTCGGGAGAAATGGCGGCGTCAGTTGTTAAGAAAACAAGCATCGTTGCCATATTCGGATGAATCATTCCGCTTCCCTTTGCAATTCCGCCCAGACGACAGGTTTTGCCCGAAAGGGTGAATTCAACCGCAACCTCTTTGGGAATTGTATCGGTTGTCATTATTGCTGCGGCGGCAAAGCCTCCGTTTTCTTCCGACAGACCCTCGCAAAGTTCAGGCAATCCGTTTTTAATCGGCTCGATATCCAAAGGTTGTCCTATAACTCCGGTTGATGCCACGACAACGTCCTTTGCATCTACCGAAATATTTTCAGCAACCAATTCGCTCATTTTTTCTGCAATTTCAATTCCGTTTGCGTTGCAGGTATTGGCATTTCCGCTATTGCAGATAACAGCCTGTGCCTTGCCGTTTGTAAGGTGCTTTTTTGTTACGAGAAGAGGAGCACCCTTAACAAGATTGGTTGTATATACGGCAGCCGCACTTGCCTGCTTTTCACTGAAAATGAGTGCGATATCTCTCTTTGTCTTATTTTTGCGCACACCGCAATGAACTCCGCTTGCAGTAAAACCCTTTGCGGCGCAAATGCCGCCTTCGATCATTTTCATATCTTTCTCCTCTTGGGATGGTATCTCGTTATACATTCAGGCCGGTGGTCTCGTCGACACCCAGCAG
>JAZQTQ010000039.1:0-4704 GCA_045630885.1 Acutalibacteraceae bacterium | reverse complement strand
GCTCACAGAACGACATGGCTACGATCCGACTTGGCAAAGAAGTCCGGCAACGCTCGTTGGGCATGGGACTGCTACAGAAGATTTATCCAGATGTATTCCGACGTTGTTATGGAAGTTGGTAAGAAATACTTTGAAGAGCTTATCGACAAGATGAAGGAAGAAAAGGGTGTTACTCAGGACGTTGAGCTTACTGCTGACGATCTTAAGACCCTTGCAGGCCAGTTTAAGGCTGAATATAAAGCTAAGATCGGTAAGGACTTCCCCTCCGATCCTAAAGAGCAGCTTATGGGCGCAGTTGAGGCTGTTTTCCGTTCTTGCAATAACCCCCGCGCTAACGTTTACCGTCGTGACAACGATATTCCTTATTCTTGGGGTACCGCTGTTAACGTTCAGATGATGGCTTTCGGTAACATGGGCGACGATTGCGGTACAGGTGTTGCATTTACTCGTGACCCCGCTACCGGTGAAAAGGGCCTCATGGGTGAGTTCCTTGTTAACGCTCAGGGTGAGGACGTTGTTGCAGGTGTTAGTACTCCAATGCCCATCGCTGAAATGGCTGAAAAGTTCCCCGAGGCTTTCGCAGAGTTCAATAAGGTTTGCGCTATCCTCGAAGATCACTATAGAGATATGCAGGATATGGAGTTCACCATTCAGAATGGTAAACTCTATATGCTCCAGACCAGAAATGGTAAGAGAACCGCAAAAGCTGCTCTTAAGATCGCTTGCGACCTCGTTGCAGAAAACATGATCGATGAGAAGCAGGCTGTTGCTATGATCGACCCCAGAAACCTCGATACCCTTCTCCATCCCCAGTTTGATGCTAAAGCTCTTAAGGCTGCTGTTCCTGCAGGTCGTGGACTTGGCGCATCTCCCGGTGCTGCTTGCGGTAAAGTTGTTTTCACTGCTGAAGATGCAGAAGCTTGGAACAACCGCGGCGAAAAGGTTATCCTCGTTCGTCTTGAAACCTCTCCTGAAGATATTACAGGTATGAAGGCTTCTCAGGGTATCCTCACCGTTCGTGGCGGTATGACCTCTCACGCAGCCGTTGTTGCTCGTGGTATGGGTACCTGCTGCGTTTCCGGTTGTGGCGACATCATCATGGACGAAGAGAATAAGAAGTTCACCCTCGCCGGCAAGACCTATGTTGAAGGCGATTATATCTCTATCGATGGTTCTACAGGTGCTATCTATGATGGCATCATCCCCACCGTTGACGCTGAAATCGTTGGCGAGTTCAAAACCATCATGGATTGGGCTGATAAGTTCAGAACCCTTAAGGTTCGCACAAATGCTGATACACCTGCCGACGCTAAGAAGGCTCGTGAACTCGGCGCAGAAGGTATCGGCCTTTGCCGTACTGAGCGTATGTTCTTCGAAGCTGACAGAATCGCTGCTTTCCGCGAGATGATCTGCTCCGATACAGTTGAAGAGAGAGAAGCTGCTCTCGATAAGATTCTTCCCTATCAGCAGGGAGACTTCGAAGCTCTTTATGAAGCTCTCGAAGGTTACCCCGTTGCCATCCGTTTCCTCGAACCTCCTCTCCATGAGTTCGTTCCCACAGAAGAGGCTGATATCGAGGCTCTCGCAAAGGCTCAGGGCAAATCTGTTGCTGATATCAAGGCAATCATCCAGGGTCTCCACGAGTTCAACCCCATGATGGGTCACCGTGGCTGCCGCTTGGCTGTTACCTATCCTGAAATCGCTGCAATGCAGACTAAGGCTGTTATCCGCGCTGCTATCAACGTGAAGAAGGCTCATCCCGATTGGAACCTCGTTCCCGAGATCATGATCCCCTTAACCGGCGAAGTAAAGGAAATGAAATTCGTTAAGAATATCGTTGTAGCAACTGCTGATGCTGAAATCGCAGCTGCAGGCGCAGACCTCAAATATGAAGTTGGTACTATGATGGAAATCCCCAGAGCTTGTCTCACCGCTGATGACATCGCTAAAGAGGCTGAGTTCTTCTGCTTCGGCACAAACGACCTCACTCAGATGACCTTCGGCTTCTCCAGAGACGACGCAGGTAAGTTCCTCGATGCTTATTATGATACTAAGATCTTCGAGAACGATCCTTTTGCAAAGCTCGACCAGACCGGCGTTGGTAAGCTCATGGATATGGCTGTTACCCTCGGTAAGAAGGTTCGTCCCGAGATGCACTGCGGCATCTGCGGCGAGCACGGCGGAGACCCCGTTTCCGTTGAGTTCTGCCATAAGATCGGCCTCGACTATGTATCTTGCTCACCCTTCCGTGTACCTGTAGCCCGCCTCGCCGCCGCTCAGGCTGCTATCAAGGGCTAATTGCTAATAAAAATATTCGCCGCTGGTTTTCCAGCGGCGATATTTTTGCAATTATGCCCTTGTAGCAGCCAACTATGATTGCCCTAGCGGGCAAGTTATGAGTTGTGATTGGCTGCGCCAAGTTATGAGTTGCCTGCGGCAACGCTTTTTCTGCCTGGCAATCATATCATAACATTCGGCAAAGCCGAATTCATAACTCTAAACTCATAACTAAAAATCAAAGAATCTAAGTAAGAACCTCATCCATTAACAAAATCAAAGATTTTGATGGGACTTGGGAACCCCCAATGAGCGCCTCAAGATTTGCTTTGATTCCCTTTTTGATTTCAGCCTTTTGCTCGGCTGAATATTCGTCCTTAAGTGTCCAAAGAATTATGTGTTTAACCATAAAAATTTCCTCCGTATATTTTATATAATTACAATAAATTTTATTTGACAAAACGTCAACTTTAATGTTGACTGTATTTATTTAATTTGATATACTAAACTCATACTTCTAAAATATGGAGGCATTTTATGAAAGAACATTTAAAGCTTGTTTTCAGCAAACACGATTATCCCGAAGATGCTCGCATATTTTTACTTGATATCGTGGATAAGCTTTATAAAATTGATAGGTTTGTTTCACTTGTTGAACGTTTTTATACAGACGGTCTCGATAACGGCGACGTTGTCCCCGTGCTCGACGAGATTTCTGCCGAAAGTGGCATTTCCGAGCATACCGTTAAGTTCCTTTACTATCTCTGCGTTACCAAAGAGATGAGGGTGAAATATGCCGAAAAGGGATTCCCCGAGGAGATATATTGGGACAGTGTTAACGACTTCCGCTATAAGCTTGAGGAAGGCAAAAACACCTTGGGTGTTTGGGGCTTCCATCAAACTCCCTGGTTCTGTTGCTTCCTGAATTTTACACAGTTCAAGCTTGGAAGACTTGAGTTTACCAAGGGCGGCAACTATTGGAATTTCGAATTTGATATCGCAGGTCGTCACGTAGTTAAAGGCGACCCCGTAATTCACGTTCATATTCCCTCTGCCAAAGAGCCCTTCACCAAGGAAGCCTGCTACGACTCTTATGACAAGGCATATCATTTCTTTAAAGAACAGCTGGGCTATGATTCCATCTGCTTCTGTTGCGGAAGCTGGCTTCTTTTTAGAAAACACAAGGAACTGCTTAAGGAAGGCTCTAACATATCCCGCTTCATTGATGATTTTAAGATTGTTAACAATCTCGTTTTAGAGGATCAGCGCCACGATCTTTGGAGAGTTTTCGGAAAGGATGCAGACCTTCCCTATGAAGAGCTGCCCCGTGACAACTCCCTTAAAAAAGCCTATGCAGAATATCTTTGCGGAGGCGGTCTGCTTGAAAGCGGATATGGTGCGTTTGTTTGGGATCCCGTTGCCAAGCGCCCGATTATCGACTGATGCTGAACCTTGCACTTTTACAGGCTGCAATCCGCTACCAACACTAATCAGAATTTCTGATTAAATTAATAGCGACAAATAAGTAAAAAAGTCCACATCCTTCAAAAGAAGAATGTGGGCTTTTTGTTGTCACCTATTTGCGTATATAAATTGTTGTATATATGTATGTCACAATCTCAACGAATCTTACGTTAATATATATGGAAGCCGATTATTATGACAAAAAAGGGAAATATATATCTTTCGTAAACTTATCTATAAAAAATGGTTTCCCGATTCGGGAAACCATTTTTTTTATAAGCTTAGATTAATTAATCTTTTAATTAAAGATCGTCGATTCCGCTTCCCTGCTGCATTCCGCCTGTTGCACCGCCTGCTGAACCGCCTTCAGAAGGAGATTCAATCTCATAAGAGGAGGTGTTAACTAATTCGCAATACTCGGAGAGCTGAATGTTGATAAGCTCTGCTTCGGGTCTTTTATAACTTTTCATTACTGTTTCTCCTCTCTTAGATTAAAATTGTTCAGTTTTCTGGGCTTCGGAATAGATAACTGTTCCGTCTATGAGTTTTGCATAAGCCTTAACGCCACGCTTTGCGCCCGCTTTGATTCCATAGAGAGAAATCATTGCATCGTTACCGGTTGTCACAACTACATTCTTGTTGCTTGCCTCGTTATCCGCGTTCCAGAAGTTTGCGCCGTATTCTTCTATCTCATTTGCACCTGCATAAACGTGTACGAATGCAATGAAGGTTCCATCTGCTTTTTGTGTTCCGAGCAAGGATACAAAAGGTTCGTTCTTATCAATATCGCCAAGCTCACGAGCCTCAATTAACATATCTCCGAAGGAATACATAACAGCTGATTCGCCAACATGGAATTTCTGATCGTTAACTACCCAAAGAACATCCTTAGCGGCATTAACGGTTATCTTGGTATCAAATGATACGTTACTTACAACCTGATCGTTGATTGTAACTTTGTAT
>JAZQTQ010000038.1:0-3159 GCA_045630885.1 Acutalibacteraceae bacterium | reverse complement strand
ACGTCTTTTGATTGCAAAAGACGTTTTTTTGCTATATCCGAATTGTAAGTTGTATCGTTTAAAAATCATAGTCATTCTGCACAAATTCGGAACCTTGTAATTGTGCAGAATGATGAAAATAAAATACAACTTAAAAAAACAGATGAAAAGCAGAAGAAAAGGCTGTATAATTAAGTTGTGTTAAACACTAATTTTTTTATTCAGGAGGAAAAAATTATGCAAAAGAAACTTTTAGCGCTGGCTTTGGCGTTCAGTCTTATTGCTTCTCTTTTTGCTTGCATTCCCGTTAGCGCAGCAGAGATTGTTGCAGGCAATAAAGTAACGCCTGAAGGCAAAAGTGCGCTCGCAAATGATTGGGAAGGAAGCGCAACTTGGTATGCACAAACAAATGCAGAAAATGATGCAAAAGTTGCTCTAGAACTTCTTCCCGCAGAAGGCTCTGTTTTGCTTAATGAGAGTTTAATCGCTAAAACCAATGGTTATAAGCTCGATTCAAACGGAACCTATAGCAAAACTGCAAACACTTCGCTTGGACAGTATTTATTGAACAATGATAACGATAACGTTAATTTAACAGATACTTTCTATAGTGCGCAAACCCTTGTAGAAACAGTTAACACTTATGAGAGGGAAGGCCAAGTTGCAGACAGAGGCGAGCTTCAGTCAAGCACGTCATCAGTTAAACTTCGCGAAAACAGAAACGGTAGCTTTAAATTCGTTTACAATAATACACCTGCAGGCTACGACTCTCAAGGTGCCTACACCTTTACTAAGGGCGGAGAAAAGAACTATCAGACAGATGCTACAAAGCCCCTCGCTTATGAGGATATCTGTTATGATATAGGTTTTGGAGCAACTGTAACCGACATCGAATTTGGCGGACAGTATAGCTCTAAATTCCTCAGAGCTTCGAACTATAAAGTATACGTAGCTCAGAAAGAGGAAGACCTCTACACCGACGATAGCCTCGTTTATCATTTCGTAAACGATGAAAACGCTGTTGATACGGTTATTCAGCACATCAGCTTCAGTGAACCCGTTGAAGCACGCTTTGTTGCTATCCGTGTTCTCGCAGCAACCGCAGGCGAATTAACTCAAGATTTCTCAACGTATACTCAAAACAGAATTTCTCTTCTCCAAATTTGGGGAACTCCTGCAACCGTTAACTTCATCGAAGACGATGGAAACTTCGAAACTTCGGATGCTATGTTCGCAGGTATCGATACTTCGAAAGCTCTTGTAAATGCCGATATAGGCTTCGAAGCTCAGGAATATAAAGACGCCGACGGCGATGGCGTTTTCACAAAAGGTAACACTTTCAAATATGATACCGGATATACCAAGCTTTATGATAGCAAAGTTGATTCCTCAGACTGGTTCTTTGGCCCTCTCCACGTTGAGAAGGAAGCAGATGAGAGCTATACAAAGTTTTATAAAGACGGAACACAGGCTTATACAGACATTATATATGATTTCAAGGGTACAGTTTCTGTTGATGACGTTCTTATGATTGGTCATCAAAGCGATTCAAGAACAATCGGCGCTTATACTCTTTATATGGGCGATGATCTTAAGACCCTATTCACAGATCCTACCTATTCTTATTACGTTGACAACCACCAAAAGAAATATTCAAGAAACTTATTTGAGTTTAATAAACCTATCGAGTGTCGTTACGTTGCATTTCGCGTTGACGATCCCGAACCGGTTGAAAACTCAACTTCCCGCGGAGTTCGTTTCCATGAGTTAAACGTTTATGGAGATAGAATAAACTGGGGTGCAGCTGTTTTCTCCGACGACGTTGCTTCTTATGAAGGAATTGATACCACAAAAACCCTCGCAGATAACGACTATGCTTCGGCTCTTGTTTGGCAATATAATGAAGACGGAAGTTATAAGAACGAAACAAACTATGATTTTGGAGCAACGTCATTTGTTTACGGTACAAATAAACTGAAATATAAGGAATTGGTTGACCAAGACATAACCGAAAGTTCAGGACACGTTGATGCTTCAACAATCAGAAAAATAGAAGGTGCTTTCCAAGATCTTATTCTTGATTTAGGTATTGTTTGTGAAGTTGAAAAAATCGTTGCAATCAGCGGAACAACAGACGTAAACAGATGGATGAGAAACATCGAATTCTATGCTGTTAACGACCTTTCAGAGCTTGCAGACGCAGATCCTTTGGGAGAATATTCTGTTGGCAACAACACTTCTGCTCCAAAACGTCGCCACATTTATTCTGATCCCGATAAATTCAACGCAAGATATGTTGTCCTCAGAATTTATGAAGGAAGCAATAATTCTGTTTATCAAAACGATTATGCACGTATCGAGTTTAATGCTTATGGTAAGACCATCGGTGAATATGGCATAATTCAAGGCGGATATTATAATACCTCTGAATTAGACGGCGAAGAAGGAACCAGCGAATACGATAAATTTGAATCTTATAAGTTCTATACCGACATCGCGTCCAGCTTGCTCGTAGGCAAGAAAACTGCATATCAGAAAGCATTCTTCAATGGCGAGATGCATAATGAAAACAATTTGAGTGGCGGCGCATTGAGCTCGGCTATTGATGAAAGTTTTACCTCCGCTGATGCTATCGGTCAAAACGTTAACTGGATTAGCAGAGATAATAGTAACAACACCAAGTATTGGAAGGACGAAGAAGGCAACGTTATCGATGATGAAACCGTTCAGTATCAAGAGGTTGGTTATAATCTCGGAGGAACTGCTGAAATTCAAAAGATTAAGCTATTCGGACATTATTCCGTTGACCTTTCTCCTTCTCATTATAAGGTTTCTTTAGCAAATTCTTTAGATGAATTATTCACAGAAAATGCAGTTAAAACTATTGAAGTTAAAGACATTAACACAACAATTTCAAGCATTGTTTTCGGAGAGCCGATTAGTGCAAAATTCTTAGGTCTTCGCATTATCTGCGGCATTTCCAAGACGACTCAACATCAGTATGACGTTTGCTATACAAGAGCAACTCATCTTTCCGTATTCGGTGAAATGACTCACACTTGCGTATATGATAAAGCCGTTGCTGATTCCAAATATATGTTAACTCCTGCTTCTTGTACCAGTGGCGCTTGCTATGCCTACTCTTGCGAGTGCGGAAACTTCGAGCCAAAGAATAATCTT
>JAZQTQ010000037.1:0-7338 GCA_045630885.1 Acutalibacteraceae bacterium | reverse complement strand
GCATGTTGTTTTTTAATAGCTCTGTTGTTATTGTTGCTTGCGGGCTGTGGAGAGCAGACAAAAGAAACTGATTCTAAAAAAGAAGAAGCCACTAAAAGCTCTTCCAAGGTCGAAAGCAGCGAGTTGACCGAAAGCTGGCGAGAAGATGAAAAATGGCAAAGTTTAACCAAAACTTGGGTTTCTTTACCAACAGAGACGGACGAGCAAAAAATGGTTGTGATTTATCGTAAAATAGGGTTGAAATATAGATGGCCTGATCCGATAAAGATAGAAAACTTTATTAATACGCCTCAGAATCTTTATGCTACGGTGCTATTACGGAAAGAAGATGTCAGCCAATTCATAGGTGAGGAATGGAGAAATTCTGAAGAGCGCGAATGGATTTATTCCTTGGCAATAGATAGCGATTTAGAAAACAAACCCGAATGGTATGATATAACTTCGGATGATTATGAAAAGTGTATCGCAGCAAAAGATATGAACGGAATCTTTACATATATCGATATCGAAACCGGAAACGTAACGGACTGTTGGTCATTGCCAAAGGGCTATGCTATACTTGAAACCGATGACCCTGATGTTCTCAAAGCGTATTTCTATTATGATAATGGTCTAGGCGAACTTGCAAACCATCCCGAATGTTATAGGGATTAAAATTAAATAACGAAAAAGAGCTTTGGCGCGGTCTTTAAGAAAAGGTGCGCGAAAGCTCTTTGCTTTTTGATGCGAAAAGTTTGGGAGGATTTATATTATTGACATACGTTGCATAAAGTTGTATAATAAAGATACATAAATTTTTACTGATGGAGGAATTAGTATGTTTTGCGGAAATTGTGGAAAACAAGTTGAAGAAGGCAAGGCTTTTTGCCCCTTCTGTGGCGCAGCTCAAGGAGGACAAACTGAGGTTTTGCAAGCGGAAGAAAACGTAGCTTTAAATCAACAACCTCAAGCGGAAGTTTCCGAGGGAATTCCAAATAGCGAGCCTGTCGCAGTTAACCAAACTGTTGCCGAGCCGATCGTAACAGAGGAAACTCCTAAGAAAAAAGGCAAGAAGGCTCTTAAAATCAGCCTTTTTATTGCTATTCCTGCCTTGCTCGTAGCTTTAGCAATCGTGCTCGACGTTTTCTCTATTTTAGGCTTTATAACAAAAACTTTTGGTTCTGACAGCGCATATTTCTGCTATGCAGAGCAAAAGGCTTTGATGGAGGAATCTGACCCTGTTTTTGATTTGTATGAAGATATTCTCGATTTCTATGATGAGCCTGAATATGCAAGTGATACTGAGATTAAATTAAATATTGGAAATAGCGCAGAAACTCTTATAAAGAGTTTTGCGGGCGATGCAATCGACCTTTCGAGTTTCAAGGATTATAAGTTTAAATATGAGTCCAACTTTAAAGATGGCAAATTTGAGCTTGTTAGTGCGCTAACATCGGAAAAAGATTCAAAGAAATTTAAGTTTGTTGTCGACTCCGTTTCAAATAAAGCATATTTGAGCGCTCCCGAAAGCAAAACAAATGATGTTTATTTTGAACTTCCCGAAGAACTTAAAAAGGTTATACCCGGAGCAACAAAGATTGATTATTCGGAATATTTGCCCAGCAAAAACGAATTAAGACTTCTCATAAAGAAATATTCTGATATAGTCTTTGATAATATCGACGACGTTGCTAAAATCGGCAATAGTGTAACTGTTGGCGAAATAACCCAGTCTTGTTCTGTTCTTCAACTCGACATTGATGAAAAATTGCTTGCAAATTGTCTTCTCGCAATAATTGAAGAATGTCGTGAAGATGATGATGTGAAAGACATTTTAACAGATTTGCAAGCCCTTGCAAATCAGCTTGACGCAAACTCACAGGTTGATCTTTATAATGAACTTTTAAAAGCTCTCAACGACGGTCAGGCACAGATTCAATCCACTCTCCAGAGTCTCGCAGGAAGCGACGGTGAAAAGTTTGCGAGCATTGTTACCTATGTTGCAAACAATGGCGAAATCATCGGAAGAGAATTTTATGCCTACGAAAACGATCAAAAGGAACTTTTGTCTTCTTCGTTGGTTGCAGAAGACGGAGATAAGTTTGCTATCCTGTCTAAATCGGGAAATGATCAAATCGTATTCCAAGCCCAGGGAACGGGCGATTATGGTAAGAATTTCAGCTTTAACGGAAAGCTCATTCTTGAAAACAAAGAGTTTGTGAATATTGAAGTTAAGGATTGCGTTATTGACGATAAAGATATTTCCGGAAGAATATTATTAAAGCTCGGCAAGGATTTGACTTCTGTAATTCCAAGCGAAGCGCAAACTATCGTAAGCCTTATCAATCCAACTTTCGAATTAAAACTTGATTGCTCTGAAGATGAATCAAATATTAGCATTAACGTTTTGAAGGATACAGAATTGCTTGTTGGTCTTGATATTGTTTCAACTAAGAAGGATGCTCAAGACGTTGTTTTCAATCCTAACAATGCGGTTGACGGAAGCAAATCCGAAAATATATCTGATTGGTTCGAAAAAGTAGTTGGCCTCGACCTTTCTGATATTATGAACTTCGGTTCAAGTCAAGATGCATATTCCGATGAAGACTACTATTCTGATTATTCTGATTATGAAGATTATGAAGATTATGAAGACGAAATTGACTATTCCGATGTGTTGGAGCAGTATTCGGATAAGGTTGATTATTCCGACCTTTTCTGATAGTTAAATTTCAAATTTAATTGTTGGTGCTGTTTTTTCAGCACCAACATTGTTTTTAATAAAGAACGAAAATCGGAGCTTTGAATTTTCAGATATACCATAATAAAATCCAAGAAGGTGAGCAAGATGAAACTCGAAATAAAATCTGTTAACAAAAAATATGGCAGAAAAAAGGTATTAAATGATATTTCTTTTGAGGCAGAGAGTGGAGAATGTGTTGGTATTCTCGGAGCGAATGGGTCGGGGAAATCAACTCTGCTTTCAATTCTTGCAGGCGTAATAAGGCCAAACGGGGGAGAGTTTCTTATAGATGGCGAGAACCTTTTTTTATCGCGCAAGAAAATTTCTGATTATGTAGGCTTTGTTCCGCAAGGAACTCCGCTTATGGACGAGCTCACAGCCTTTGATAATTTATCTTTATGGTATTCGAAATCCGAAATTAAGGAATCTTTAAAAAACGGAATTTTAAAAACTCTTGGTATTGATGAGTTTATTAAGGTGCCCGTTTCAAAAATGTCCGGCGGAATGAAAAAGAGGCTGTCTATAGGTTGTGCAGTTTATAAAAATCAATCTATTTTGCTGTTAGATGAGCCTACCGCCGCTTTGGATATTATCTGCAAGCAGGATATAGCAAATTATCTTGAAATGAGAAAGTCTAAAGGCGATATTTTGCTTCTTGCAACCCATGATTTTTCAGAATTAAAGCTTTGCGATAAGCATTACATAATTAAGAACGGAAATATAGTTCCATTTGATTTCGAAAATGATGCCGAAAGGCTTTTGGAGTGTATCCGATGAAGGGCTTTTGCGGATATTTAAGATTAGTTTTAAAAAAAAGCGCTCAAATCTTTCCGTTTGTTTTAATAATTTCAATTTTGCTTGCTGCAGTGATAGCAATTATTCTGGGCGGAATGTTGAGAAATGCCGAAGCAGATGACGAAAATCAACGTTTTAAAATCGGAGTGGTTGGAAAAAGCGATAATGAGTATCTCGAATTTGGAATTACCGCTTTAAAAACCTTCGATTCTTCCAGATATACGGTTGATATTATTGAAATGAGCGAAGATGAAGCGCGCGAAAAAATTAATAGAGGAAAAATTTCGGCATACGTTGTTATAACCGATGATTTTATTGAAAACGCCGCAAGCGGAAAGATAGGCAAAATCAAATACGTAACAACGTCAGGTTCGCAAGGTTTGGTTTCGCTTTTCAAAACCGAGATAACCAAGGTGGTTTCCGAAATTCTTTATGAATCTCAAAAGGGTATATTCGGTATGGAATCAGCGCTTGACAGTGTGGATAAAAGCGATAAAGCGCTCGGATATATGAACAATATGAGCTTCGAATACGTTTCCGAAATTATCAACCGAACCGATTTTTATGAGGTTGAGGTTATAGGAGTTGGAGATAATCTTTCGTTTAATACGTATCTCCTTTGCGGACTTTCAACGCTGCTTTTGTTTTTGATAGGACTTTCAGCGGTTCCGACCTTCGTAAAAAGCGACCGAACGCTGTATCGGGTTCTTTCTTCGAGGGGAATTAAAGGCTGGAAGCAGGTTGTTTCAGAATTTATCGCATACTTCTTAATGATTTTCGCAGTGTCTGCTATTTTGCTTATCTGCATTTCCCTTGTTCCAAATTCACATGAGATTTTTCCCGAATTATCTCGTTTTATTAGTTGGGAAGACGTCTTGTCGCTTGGAATAAAATTAATACCCGCCATTATTGCTATTTGCGCATATCAGTTTTTCTTTTTCGAAATAACATCAGGTGTTGTAAGCGGAATATTAATGCAGTTTTTGAGCGCTGTGTTTATGGGATATATAACAGGACTTATCTATCCTATAAATTTCTTCCCCGATCCAATACCTCAAATAGCGAGCCTTTTGCCTTCGGGTGCGGCAAGAAGCTATATTTCCTCGGCGGTAAGAGGGGCAACAGACGATAAAAGTTTATTATGTCTATTAGCCTGGAGCCTTTGTTTTGTCCTTTTAACCGTTGTAATAAGGCATAAAAGAATCGTTGGAAAAGGGAGGGAGCTTATATGAAGGATGTAAGAAAGCTTCTTCGCTTTAGTTGGCTTTTAAATAAAAGACTACTTAAAAGACCCAGCTTTCTGGCAGTTCTTTTGATAATACCTCTGATTTCGTTATTTGTTGTTTTTATGTCAGATAAAGAAAGCGGAATAGTTAAAATTGCTTTGGCAAAAGAGGATTCAAAATCGATTACTGCCCAAAAATTAATATCCGATTTGGAATCGGACGAAGGGCTTATAAATTTCAGGACCTTTGAAACTCCGGAGCAAGCTAAACGAGCTCTTATAAGCGGAGAGGTTGAAGGCGCTTGGATTTTTCCAAAGGATTCAAAAAATGATTACGTCGTTAAAATTTTCGAGAGAGAGGAAACCATTCCTTTAAGACTATCTCGCGAAAAACTTTGTTCCGTTGTTTATTCCGAAGCTTCTAAAAAGCTTTATGTTAATTTTATAAGAAAAAACGTAGAAGAACTAAACGAAATAAGTGCTGAAAAGCTTGAAGCTTTCTATGATAATGGCGTTAGCGGAGATTATAACGACCTTTTTGAGTTTTCGTCGGTTTCCGATAATAAAATTGAAGAAGAACGTTATCTTGAATCTCCTGTAAGGGGAATGTTGGCAGTGCTAATTATCTTTGCAGGGCTAAGCATTGCTTGCGTTTATATAATTGATGATAAAAATGGATTTTTCCTGTTTTTCGGCTCTAAAAAAAGAATCACAACCGCAATTTTTTATCAAGCGGTTTCTATGATTCCCGTTGTAGCAGTTGCTTTAATATCCGTTTTTATTTCTTCCTTGTCGGTTTCATTTTTAAGAGAACTCTTGCTTATGCTTTTGCTTTGCTTTGCGGCAACGGGTTTTTGCCTAAGCCTGAGAGTGGTGTTTAAAAAACTTGAAATATTTGGCGCATTGCTTCCCTTGATTGTTATTGTTCTGTTGGCGCTATCTCCCGTTTTTCTCGATTTTAACGGAGAGTTTTTCGTAACGAAGCTTCTGCCAACCTATTATTATATAAACGCAATTTATAATGATGCGTTTATTCTTCCGTTAGCGCTTTATGGCGTAATAACAACCGCTATTTACATCTTTTTGGCGAAAATTTTAAAGCGAACTTGAATAATTGTTCGTTTATTTAAACAAAAACAGAACATTTATGCATAAAAAATCGTGCAAATGCTAGAATATTGCATAAATATACTGTATAGTATTGACAAATCTGCATATCTAATGTATAATTATGCAAAAACTTAGAATAGGGAAGTATTTCCTTAAAAAGTAAAATAAAAATTATTGATTTTTGGAAGGTTTTGGTTTATAATGACGAAAGTGTTCATAGATGGAAGCGCAGGAACAACGGGTCTTCGCATATATGAAAGATTATCCCCAAGAAACGATATCGAGCTTATTATTTTATCTGATGAAAAGAGAAAGGATATCAAGGCGCGAAAAGAAGCAATAAATAAAGCGGATATAGCCTTTTTGTGTCTTCCCGATGCCGCAGCGATTGAAGCGGTTTCGCTTTGTGAAAATCCTAATACTGCGATTATAGATACTTCAACTGCGCATAGAACTGCCGAGGGTTGGATTTATGGATTTCCTGAACTTGTCGGTTCGGATAAAATCAAGGCTTCCAAAAGAATCGCAAATCCGGGCTGTCATGCAAGTGGATTTGTGGCGTTAATAAAGCCTTTAAGAGATGCGGGTATATTGAATTCAGATATAAAACTATCTTGTTTTTCCTTAACGGGTTATTCGGGCGGAGGAAAGGGAATGATTGCGGAATATACTGCGGAAAACAGAAGTCCCTTGCTTTCGGCTCCAAGGCAATACGCCCTTGCGCAAGCTCATAAGCATCTAAAAGAAATGAACGCAGTTTGCGGATTGGAAAATCCGCCGATGTTTTTCCCCGTTGTAGGCGATTTTTACAGCGGAATGGAAGTTACCGTCGGGCTGAATAAATCCGATATAAACGGCAATATAGAGGACATAAAAAACGTTTATAAAGAGCTTTATAAGGGCGATATAATTAAGTTTAATGAAGATGCAGATGAAGGAGGCTTCCTTTCGGCAGGAGCTCTTTCGGGGCTTGATAGTATGGAAATTTCTGTTTTTGGAAATGAAGACAGAATAACTCTTGTTGCCCGATTTGATAACCTTGGGAAAGGCGCTTCGGGCTCGGCAATTCAGAATATGAATATCCTTTTGGGTCAAAGCGAAACAAAAGGATTGAATATTTAATTTTTTAGGAGAGAAAATCGATGCAGATTATTAAGGGCGGAGTTTGTTCCGCAAAGGGCTTTAAAGCAAACGGAATACGTTGCGGAATCAGAAAGAATCAAACCAAGAGAGATTTAGCTCTCATAGTTAGCGAAAAGAGGGCAGCTGCAGCCGCAGTATATACAACCAACCTCGTTAAAGGCGCCCCTTTAACTGTAACTAAAAATCATATTTCAGATGGCTATGCTTCTGCTGTTATTTGCAATAGCGGAAATGCGAACACGTGTAATGCAAACGGAATTGAAATTGCAGAGCAAATGAGTGACCTAGTTGCAAGTGCATTAAATATTCCAGCAGACGACGTTGTTGTTGCATCTACTGGCGT
>JAZQTQ010000036.1:0-5725 GCA_045630885.1 Acutalibacteraceae bacterium | reverse complement strand
GTAAACGGCGTTGGTTACCGTGTACAAAAGCAGGGTAAAGACCTCGTTATGAACCTCGGTTTCTCGCATCAGGTAATAATGTCTGAGGTTCCGGGCATCACAATCGATGTTCCTTCACCAAATAAGATCATTATTTCCGGTCCTAATAAGCAGCAAGTTGGTCAGTTTGCAGCTGAAGTTCGTGAAAAGCGCCCGCCTGAGCCATATAAGGGCAAAGGTATCCGTTATGCCGGAGAATACGTTCGTCGTAAAGAAGGTAAAGCCGGTAAGGGCTCTAAGAAATAATAAAGGAGTGCATTGTAAATGGTTAAAAAGCCTGACAGCAATAAGGCAAGACTTCATCGCCATGTTCGCGTTCGTTCAAAGATCAGCGGAACAGCAGAATGTCCACGTCTTAATGTTTTCCGCTCCAATAGCAATATCTACGCTCAGCTGATTGACGATGTTAAGGGAGTTACACTCGCCGCTGCATCAAGTGTTGAAAAAGACTTTGGTGCAACAACGGGTAACAAAGAAGAAGCTCGTAAGGTCGGCGAATTGATTGCTAAGCGCGCAGCCGAGAAGGGTATCACTGAGGTTGTTTTCGACCGCGGAGGATATGTTTACCACGGACGCGTTAAGGAGCTTGCAGAAGGAGCCCGTGAGGGCGGTCTTAAATTCTAAGAAGGGGGAGAATCAGTTATGTCTATGAATATTGACGCATCTACTTTGGATCTCAAAGAGAAGGTTGTTGCTATCAACCGCGTTTCTAAAACCGTTAAGGGCGGACGTATAATGAAGTTCTCCGCTCTTGTAGTAGTCGGAGATGGAAACGGCATTGTTGGTTTCGGTATCGGCAAGGCCGGCGAAGTTCCGGACGCTATCAGAAAGGGTATTGAAGATGCTAAGAAGAACCTCATTAAGGTTTCTTTGAAAGGCACAACAATCCCACACGAGGTTATTGGCGCTTTTGGAGCAGGAAGAGTTCTTCTTAAGCCTGCTGCACCTGGTACCGGTGTTATCGCTGGTGGCGCTGTTCGTGATGTTCTTGAAACAGTTGGTATCTCTGATATCAGAACAAAAGCATTGCGTTCAAATAACCCTTATAACGTAGTGCGTGCAACCGTTCAAGGTCTTGCATCACTTCGTACAGCTGACGAAGTTGCGGCTATCCGCGGTAAGTCTGTTGAAGAAATTTTAGGTTAAGGAAGGAGCCCTACGTATGTCTTATAAAGCAAACGAGGCTGCTACCAGCCTTAAAGTTAAATTGGTAAAAAGCTTAATCTGCTCTAAGAAAGATCAGATAGCAACTGCCAACGCTCTTGGTTTGTTCAAAATCGGCGATGAAAAAATTCAGCCGAACAATGCAGCAACCATCGGCAAAATCAATAAAATAATCCACCTCATCGAGGTAACAGAAGCGTAAGCAAGGAGGTGCGAACCATGAAATTACATGAATTAGCTCCCGCAGCAGGCTCAACCTTCGCTTCGAAGAGAGTCGGTAGAGGACACGGTTCAGGTAACGGTAAAACCGCTGGTAAAGGCCACAAGGGTCAGAAGGCTCGTTCCGGCTACAGCCAGAAAATAGGATTTGAAGGCGGTCAGATGCCCCTTCAAAGACGAGTTCCTAAAAGAGGATTCAATAATATTTTCGCAACAAAATATACAACCGTTAATGTTTCTCAGCTCGAAGTATTTGATAACGATACTGTTGTTGATGCAGCATTGTTGCAAGAGAAGGGAATCATTAAAAAGGTCAATGACGGTCTCAAGATTTTAGGTAATGGCGAACTCACCAAAAAGCTTACCGTCAACGCCGCTGCTTTCACTGAATCTGCAAAGCAGAAGATAGAAGCAGTCGGAGGAAAGGCCGAGGTGAAGTAAAATGCAGATGATAGAAACAATCAAGAACTCTTGGAAAGTTGCAGATTTAAGAAAAAAGATTTTATTCACTCTTTTCATCATTCTCATTTTCCGTATTGGTTCTGTTATCCCTGCACCATTTGTTAATTTCGCTGCTCTTGAAGTTGGCGGATCTTCAAATGACTTCTTTAATTATTACTCTGTTCTTTCCGGTGGCGGACTTGAATATGGTAGCATCTTTGCAATGGGTGTTACACCTTATATCAACTCCTCCATTATTATGCAACTTCTTTGTGTTGCAATCCCCGCGCTTGAGAGACTTTCTCAAGAAGGCGAGGAAGGCAGAAAGAAGATTGCTCAGTACACTCGTTATTGCACAGTTATCTTAGGCTTGCTTCAAGCAACGGCTTATTTCTTCTGGTTGAAGAATTCAACTAATAATGCAGGTCAAGGTTATCTCACAAGTTTTGTTCAGCCCGGTTTCTCAACAATCTTCGCAGCAGTAGTTATCATCGCTGTTTTAACAGCAGGTTCTGCTCTTGTTATGTGGCTCGGCGAACAAATCGATAAGAGTGGTATTGGCAACGGAATCTCAATTCTCCTCTTCGCAGGTATTATATCGAGATTCCCCTCAGCTGTAGTTGCTATGTATAGCTGGGTAACTAACGGCGAGTATCTCAAGTTCTTCGGAACAATCATACTCTTCTTAGTTATGATTGCATTCATTGTTTGGATGACCGGAGCAGAAAGAAGAATTCCTGTTCAATATGCTAAAAAGGTTGTTGGCAGAAAGATGTATGGCGGTCAAAACAGTCACATCCCGATAAAGGTTAATATGTCTGGTGTTATGCCTATCATCTTCTCTTCTTCGATTCTTATGCTCCCAACTATGATTCTTTCCTTTATGAAGAACTCTGATAGCACATGGTATAAAGTGCTTCAGCTCTTCAGCTCTCAAGGTGTTTTCTATGCAATAATCTATTTCATTCTCATTATTGCATTTGCCTATTTCTATGTTACCATTCAGTATAACCCCGTTGAGATGGCGAATAACCTTCGCAAAAGCAGCGGCGCTATTCCCGGTATCAGACCTGGCAAACCCACCATCGAGTTTATCAAGAAAATTCTTTCAAGAGTTACTCTCTTGGGCGCAATTCTTCTTAGCGTTATCGCTCTTTTGCCTATCTTTATGTCGATGGCAGACCAGAGCAGCCTCGCAATCGGCGGAACCTCAATTTTGATCGTTGTTGGTGTTGCACTTGACACAGTTCAAAATCTTGAGTCGCAGATGATGATGCGTCACTACAAAGGTTTTCTTGATTAATTAAGGGAGAAACGTAATGAAATTAATACTTTTAGGCGCACCGGGTGCCGGTAAAGGTACTCAAGCTGAAGTAATCTGCGAAAAACTTTCCATACCGGCAATTTCAACCGGAAATATTATTCGCGAGGCAATCGCTAATGGAACTGAGGTTGGTCTTGAAGCTAAAAGTTATATCGAGGCTGGCGGACTTGTTCCTGATGAGGTCGTTATCGGAATAATCAAGGAAAGATTAGCAAAAGATGATTGCAAGAACGGGTTCATACTTGATGGCTTCCCCAGAACAATCCCTCAGGCAGAAGCTCTTGATAAGCTTGGTGTTGAGATAGATTGTGTTCTTGAGATTGACGTTCCTGATGAAGACGTTATCAGAAGACTTTCGGGAAGAAGAGTTTGCGGCAAGTGTGGCGCAAGCTACCATTTAGAGTATAAGCAACCCAAAACCGATGGCGTGTGTGATCTTTGCGGAGCAGACCTTGTTATGAGAAAGGACGATAATCCTGAAACCATCAAGGAACGCTTAAAGGTTTATCACGACCAGACAGAGCCGCTTAAAGGTTATTACGATAACTGCGGCAAGCTTAAAGTCGTTAAGGGTCAGGAAGTTGTATCTGATACAACCGCCCTCGTCTTTAAAGCATTGGAGTTATAATTATGATAGTGCTCAAAACAGCAAGAGAAATCACCCTGATGAAAGAGGCGTGCAGAATCTCTGCAGGAGCATTAAAAATAGCAGGTGCAGCGGTCGAACCGGGCGTTTCGACTGAGGAAATCGACCGCATTGCCGAAGCTTATATCAGAAGTCAGGGAGCTATTCCCAACTTCAAAGGATATAACGGCTTTCCGGCAACAGCCTGCATATCTATCAACAACGAGGTAATTCATGGGATTCCTTCAAAAAAGCGTATTGTAAAACAAGGTGATATTGTTAGTATCGATCTTGGCGCTTCAATAAACGGCTATCACGGAGACAATGCCGCAACGTTTGGTGCGGGTGATATTAGTCCCGAAGCACAAAGATTGCTTAAAGCAACCGAAGAAAGTTTGTATGAAGGAATCAAAGCGGCAGTTGCGGGAAATCGAATAGGGGATATTTCCTCTGCGGTTCAGCAATATGTCGAAGAGCGAGGTTATTCGGTTGTTCGAGAGTATGTCGGACACGGAATAGGAACTTCGCTCCACGAATCGCCCGAAGTTCCCAATTACGGCAAGCAGGGAAGAGGTATTCGTCTTGTTCCCGGAATGACCCTTGCTATCGAGCCAATGATAAACGCTGGCGGATTTGAGGTTAAAGTATTGCCGGATGGTTGGACGGTTCTCACAAAAGATGGTTCGTTGTCAGCACATTTCGAGCATACTGTTGCAATAACAGCAGATGGTCCGAAAATTATGACAATAGCAGAATAGCGTGAGAAAATTGAGTTCACTGTGATTATCTAAGGAGGCAGCAAAATGTCAAAACAAGATATGATTGAATTAGAAGGAACCGTTGTTGAGGCAATGCCCAACGCAATGTTTAAGGTACAACTCGAAGGTGGCCATGAAATTTTGGCTCATATATCAGGCAAGCTTCGTATGAATTATATAAGAATTTTGCCCGGTGATAAAGTAACCCTCGAAATGTCGCCTTATGATCTAACAAAAGGACGCATAACTTGGCGTTCGAAGTAAGACAAACTAAATTTTTTAGGAGGTAATCTAAAATGAAAGTCAGACCTTCTGTTAAAAAGATTTGCGAAAAATGCAAAATAATTAAGCGCAAGGGACGTATAATGGTTATCTGTGAAAATCCCAAGCACAAGCAGCGCCAGGGTTAATCCTGCGCAAACAATAACGTGGAGGTGCATTGAAAAATGGCGCGTATTGCTGGTGTAGATCTTCCGAGAGAGAAGAGAGTTGAAATTGGACTCACATATATTTTCGGAATAGGTCTTACAACATCTAAAAAGATTCTTGCTGACACAGGTATCAATCCTGATGTTAGAGTAAAGGACCTTACTGAGGAAGATATCTCCAAACTTCGTGAGTATATCGACCACAACCTTCAGGTGGAGGGTGACCGCCGCCGTACCATCGCATTTGATATCAAAAGACTTATCGAAATCGGTAGCTATCGTGGAACCCGTCATCGCAAAGGATTGCCAGTAAGAGGACAGCGTTCAAAGACAAACGCTAGAACTCGTAAGGGTCCCAAGAAGACAATAGCTAACAAGAAGAAATAAGCGGGAGGAAGAAATATGGCAACTAAGGGTAAGAAGACTACCGCAACCCGCAGACGTCGCGAAAAGAAAAATATTGAACGCGGCGCTGCCCATATCCAGTCAACCTTCAACAATACCATCGTAACTATTTCCGACGTACAGGGTAATGTTCTTTCCTGGGCATCTGCCGGTGAACTCGGATTTAGAGGTTCCAGAAAATCCACTCCCTTTGCTGCACAGAGCGCTGCAGAAACAGCAGCTAAAGCAGCTATGGAGCATGGTCTGAAAACCGTAGAAGTATATGTTAAGGGTCCTGGTGCCGGACGTGAGGCTGCTATCCGTGCCTTACAGTCGGCAGGAC
>JAZQTQ010000035.1:0-30803 GCA_045630885.1 Acutalibacteraceae bacterium | reverse complement strand
CCTGTAAGAACACCGTTTTTGAAAGCACCCTTAATTCTTCTGTATTGACCATAAAGGTAACCGATTTCACGAGCGCCAACGCCAATATCACCAGCAGGAACGTCAACGTCAGGACCAATGTGTCTGTAAAGTTCTGTCATAAAGCTTTGGCAGAATCTCATGATTTCACCGTCTGAACGGCCACGTGGGTCAAAGTCGGAACCACCCTTACCGCCGCCCATAGGAAGGCTTGTAAGGCTGTTTTTGAAGGTCTGCTCGAAGCCGAGGAACTTGATGATAGAAGCGTTAACGGAAGGATGGAAACGAAGACCGCCCTTGTAAGGACCGATAGCGCTGTTGAACTGAACGCGGAAACCACGGTTAACCTGAACGGTGCCGTTATCGTCAACCCAAGGAACACGGAAGAAAATCTGGCGCTCAGGCTCAACTAATCTTTCCATAATGCCCTTCTCGATATATTCGGGGTTCTTTTCGAGAACGGGTTCGAGAGATTCGAGAACCTCTCTAACTGCTTGATGAAACTCAGGTTCGCCGGGGTTACGAGCGATAACGCGGTCCATCAAATCATTGAGATACTGATTTTTGAAACTCATTTTAATCACCTTTTTTATAAAATTTGCTTTTTTGATTTAATTATTATACCACTTTAGCATAATAAAATAAATAGAAAATTGTTAATTGCTTTAATTTCTAACATTTTTAAGTTGCAAACCTAATTTAATTAATAATCTAAAGTTAATTTCTGAAGATTCTGCCGAAATAAGGCTTTTTTATCTTAAATTTTTACCCTTTTGCTTTATTTTCTTAAGATTCTATTCTTCTTTTTTCTCGGCATAATCAACGAAAAGATAGGCATTTAAGGCATAAATCGAAACGGTTCCCGTATCGGTTGTCCAAATTTCAACTGAATTTGCGTCTTCATCGGGTTCATAAAGCTCGTCGAAATATTTTCGAGCCTTTTCCAGCATATCCTTCATTGTTCCCTCTTTGGGCGTTAAGGTAATACGGACAGCTTTAAGTTGATCCTTCTTAAAATCAAAATGGAGGGCATCGAGGTCGGCGTTAATCTCATCTAAAAGCTGAAATTTTATTTCTTCGGGAGCAACGGCGGAATAGGTTATATTTTCCTCGGTTTCGATAAGGAGAAAATCAACCGCATCGTTAACCTCATTTAAGGACATTCCCCATTTTGTATCGCCGAAATATCCGCTTTTTTCTGCCGAACTGCAGGCGGTTAAAAGCACTGCTAAAATCAAAGAAAGAAAAGCTAAACTGAATTTTTTCATAACTAAAAATCATCCTTTTCTGCCGAATATTGACCAACAAGGGCCCTTAGCTTATCCATTCGGCTATCAAGAGTTGCCGAAAGCTCGGCGCAATCGATAAGCTCTTTTCTCATATCGTTTGTGAAATCGAAATCCTTTTTATAATAAAGCTGATGCTCAAGGCTTGCCCAGAAATCCATCGCTATCGTTCTTATCTGAAGTTCAACCTTCATTATTCGCTTTTCGTGGGATAAAAATATGGGAACGGTTATAATAAGGTGCAAACTGCGATAGCCGTTATTTTTCGGGTTTTCTATGTAGTCTTTGCGCTCAAGAAGCTCGATGTCATCTTGAGCGAGAAGGGCTTCGGCAACCCTGTAAACGTCCTGCTTGAAGGAGCAAACAACCCTGACTCCCGCAACGTCGTTTATTTCTTCTTCAATGCTGGAAAGACTAAAGGGCAGACCTTTTCTATCGAGCTTTTCCTTGATGCTGACAGGCCTTTTGAGTCGGCTTTTGATATTTTCAATGGGGTTTCTGTCGAAGCGAAGGGAAAACTCCTCGTTTAAAACCTTGAGTTTTGTTTCAATTTCCATAATAGCGCATCGGTAGTATGCCATTAAAGCATTGTATTCCGAGATAACCGATTTTGATTTTTCAAAACGCTCGTCCTCGAAAAACTGCTGAAGGAGCTGCATATCTTCGCCATTTTCTGTTTTTTTCATTATTTTGCCTCAAAAAATTCGCTGATTGTTCTGTGTGTCATATAAACGTCGAGTTTTGCAACAACCTCAAACGGGGAGTGCATTGAAAGAACGGGAACACCGAGGTCAATAACCTCAATTCCAAGGTTCGCAATATATATAGCAACCGTTCCGCCGCCACCTTGGTCAACCTTTCCGAGCTCTCCGTGTTGCCAGATAACGCCCTTATCGTCGAGAATCCTTCTGATTTCGGCAACGTATTCAGCGTTGGCATCGGAGGTTCCGCCCTTTCCGCCTGAGCCTGTGTATTTGGTTATAACTGCGCCGTAGTTAAGGAAGGCGGCGTTGCGTCTTTCGTGAACGTCGGAGAAGGTTGGATCTAATGCAGCGTTAACGTCGGCAGAAAGACATTTCGAATTAACAAGAGCATTATGAATATCTCCCGATTGCATTTTAGCAAGAGCATATATAAAATGCTTTAAGAATCCGGAGCGAAGACCTGTATTTCCGCCCGAACCGACCTCCTCTTTATCGGCGAGGATTGTGATTGCGGTGTATTTCGGAGTTTTAAGGTTGAAAATTGCCGAAAGAGAGGGATAAGCGCAAACACGGTCATCGTGTCCGTAAGCGCCAATCATTGAGCGGTCAAGACCAATATCGCAAGCACGAAAAGCGGGAACAACCTCCAATTCAGCCGAAAGGAAATCGGCTTCGGTAACACCATATTTTTCGTTGAGAAGCTTCATAATATTAAGTTTAACCGCCTCGGATTCGTCGGCGCAGAACTTGTGGCTTCCTATAAGGATATTAAGTTCTTCTCCCTTGATTCCTTCGCGAAGGGGTCTTGATTGCTGGTCTTTTCCGAGGTGGGGCAAGAGGTCGGTAACAACGAATTTCGGGTCGTTGTCATCTTCGCCTATCTTAACGGGGATAACCTCGCCCGATTTTTTGCAGAAAACTCCGTGGAGAGCCAGAGGAATGGCGGTCCACTGATATTTTTTGATTCCACCGTAGTAGTGGGTTTTAAAAAGGGCAAGCTCGTCTGCTTCATAAAGGGGGTTGGGTTTAAGGTCGAGGCGGGGTGAATCGATATGCGCCGCCGCAATTTTAGTTCCCTTTTCAATCGGTTCTTCGCCGATAACCGCAAGCGCAAGCGCCTTTCCTCGGTTGCTGAAATAAATTCTGTCGCCCGCTTTGTAGGTTTTACCCTCCTCAAAGGCAACGAAGCCCTTTTCTTCAGCAAGGCAAATAGCGGTTTCAACTGCTTCGCGTTCTGTTTTTGCGCTATCGAGGAATTTTTTATAATCATCGCAGTAATCGTCGCAGGTTTTTAATTCCTCCTCGCTTAAAAGGATTCTTCCGTTTTCTCTTTTTAAGAAAAGCTCGTCCTTTAATTCCTTGATTTTATTTTCATCCATAGTGTTAAGCTCCTTATTTATAAAGTGTTTTGTATTTATTTTCAGCCGAAAAAATCTTTTCAATATGGTTTTCGGTTTCTTTGTATGGATAGGTTTTGAGGGTTTTTCCGTCGGCGGAATATTTTTTGTTATTAAGCCATTCCTCAACCCTCGCAGGGCCCGCATTATAAGCCGCAATCACGAGGGATTTATCTCCCTTAAACTTTTCGGAAAGATAGGAAATATAGTAGATTCCGAAGCGGATATTTAATTCCGGCTCGAAAATTTGCGATTCATCGATAGCCTCGCCCGTTAATTTTTTGGAAAGATAGGAAAAGGTTTCGGGGGTTAACTGCATAAGACCCTTAGCGCCCGCTTTGGATTCTGCATTGGGGTTGAAATTGCTTTCGCATTTTATAAAAGCATAGGCAAAATCCTCGGAAACGGAATATTCGGCGCAATATTTTTCAACAAATTCGCTGTAATCTTTGGGGTATAATTTTAGCATAATAAAACCATAAAGCTTGTCGATTCCAAGAAGCAAAAGGGTTAGAACGATTATGATAACGATAAGCTTTTTTATGGGAGATAAAAGACGCATTAATTTCAAGCATTTACCCCTTTCGCAAGGCGTTCGAGAAGCATAAAAGCGGAATCCTCAAGCTCCTTTTCGCCTTTGTTATTATATAGTATATGATAACAACGTTCCAAATAAAACTCCGGGGGTTTTCCTGCCGACATTCTGGTTTTAGCCTCTGATTCAGATAAAGAATCTCGGCTTTGGATTCTTTTAAAACGGATTTCTTCGTCCGCCAAAACTCCGATAGTTTGATTGCAAAGCTTGTCGGCGCCCGATTCAAAAAGGGTTGGGGCATCGAGCAAAACAAGGTTGGCGCCCGAAGTTTCAATAATATTTTTGATTTTATCCAAAATGAAGGGGAGAGTTATGCTATTTAAAAGTTCGGTATTTTCGGGAGAGGAAAAAGCCTTTTTTGCAAGCATTTTTCGGTCAAGCTCGCCGTCTGTTACAACGCCATCAAAGGCGTTGTCTAATTTTTCGAGCAACGGAGAACCTTTTTTGGTGCAATCTCTGGCAACCTTGTCGCAGTCAATATGATAAAACCCAAGCTTTTTTGCAGCTTCGGAAACTGTTGTTTTGCCTGCACCCGTAGGCCCCGTTAGTCCGATTATCAGCATATTTCTCCCTCCTTAAAATAAAGCATATACATATATAATATACCATAAAAACAACAAGAACGCAACAATTTAGAAATTTTCTTGCAAAAAAAGGGGTTATAATGTATAATGTAGAATGTGCAGAAGATTAATAAGTTGGATAATCAAACATTATAAAGCAAGGAGGCGCAATGCCTTGTCGAAGGATAAAATGTTTTTTCCTTTCGAGCTGAAAAGAAAACTGAAAAGTGTTATTCGCGCGTTTGATAGACTGAGAAGATTTGGAAAAAGATATAAATATTCCAAGCTCCCCATAGAAGAAAAAATGGTTATTTTCGATGCCTTTTCGGGGCTTGGCGCTTTGGATAGCCCCCGTGCTATTTTTAAGCGAATGCTCGAAAGGGAAGAATTTAAGGATTTTCAATTTATTTGGGCGGTTAATAATCAGCGAAGCGTCGGGAAAAATCTCCATGAATTTGCTTGCTTCAAAAACGTTAAGTTTGTCAGCCGAAGGGGATATGCTTATGAAAAATATCTGGCTATCTCCAAATATATAGTTTGCAATTCTTCAATTCCCAAAATCTTTTCGAAACGTCCTGAGCAGATTTATCTTAACACCTGGCATGGCGTTCCCTTGAAGGTTATGGGTTATGAAAGACCCGGACAACGAGTTGCTTCAACCAAAAGGATTATACAGAATTTTATTAACGCAACTCATATTGTTGGAGCAAATTCCTTCACTGCCGAAAGAATGTTTAAGAAGGCTTATATGCTTGACGGCATTTACGAAGGAAGGCTATTAAAAACGGCTCTTCCGAGAACGGATAATATTTATAACGTTTCCAAAGCCGAAGCCCGAAAAAAACTGGCGGACGCAGGCTTCAAAACCGATAAGAAGATTATAGTTTATGCGCCAACTTGGAAGGGTGCGCTTTATAATGCGCTCGAATATGATTTGACAGAACTGAAAAATGCGGTTACACAACTCAAATCAAAGATAAACACAGATGAATATGAGGTTTATTTAAGGGTTCATTATTTTGTTTATCGAGCCATTATGATGGATGATGAAATGCGCAAGATTTGTCTTCCTTTCACAATTGATACAGATGAAATTTTGCCCGCAGTTGATATTCTTATTTCGGATTATTCGAGCATTTTCTTTGATTTCCTCGGAACGGGCAACCCAATTCTTTTCTACGTTCCCGATTTGATTAATTATTCTGAAAATCGTGGAGTTTATTTCCCGATGGAGGATATGCCGGGACCCGTTAGCGAAACGCTTGACGGAGTTGCCGAGAACATAAACAATCTCGAAAAAATAAAGCAGGAATATGCCGCAAAATATAATGCTATGCGGGATTGGTGTTCTGAATGGGAAGACGGAAGGGCAACCGATAGAATTATTGATTGCGTTTTCTTAGGTCGCCAAAACGTCGAAACAATTTCCTGCAAAACGGATAAAAAACGATTGCTTATTATGGCGGATTATGCCTGTCGATTCAAGCATCAGGAGGAGTTTTCGGAATATCTTGACAGAATAGATTATGAAAAATATGACGTAACCTTGCTCACGGGCGACCCCGAAACTAAAAATCAACTTGAAATATTGGAAAATATTAATCCAAACGTTAGAATTTTGGTTAACGATAAAGAGATAAACGTTAGTTATTTCCTTAAAAACAAGGTTTATAATTTATTGTCAAGAGATAAAATATCCTTGAAAGAGGCTATAAAAAGGCTAAACATCGAGGCGGAGTGGCGAAGATTAACCGCCGGCATAAAATTTGATGAATTGCTTTTTATAGAGCCTGCAAAATCGCTTGTCAATTGGCATATTTTAGGCGAATTCGCCCCTATTGTTAAAAAAAGTTTTATAAAAAATAATAAAGAAATTTTCAAGAGAAATGAACGTCTTGAGAATTATGAATATTTCTCATCTATCGAGGAATATGAAAAAACTAAATAACAATTAAAAATCAAAGAGCCCACGAAATTTCGTGAGCTCTTTTTATTAATAAATCTATTGATTTTTAAGAATGGAAAAGTTTTTTCGTTTGATATTTCGGCTCGCAGGTTATATTTATGCCGAGTTTTTTAAAGACGTTATTGTCAACACCGCTTAACATAACGGAGGAATGAGCCTCGCAGTTTCTGAGATTACAAAGCTCGTTCATTGCTTTATTTGCGTTTTCGTTTGTAACTGCCGAAACGCAAAGCGCGATGAGGATTTCGTCTGTGTGAAGTCTTGGGTTATGATTGCCGAGATAATCGGTTTTCAGGGTTTGAACAGGCTCAATAACGTTTCCGGGAATCAAAGGAGTATCCTTATCGATTCCGGCGAGGGCTTTAAGCGCATTCAAAATAAGGGCGGCAGAAGCGCCTAAAAGATTAGAGGTTTTTCCCGTTATAATTCTTCCGTCGGGAAGTTCGAGCGCCGCTGCGGGGCCTGAGGTTTCTTCGGCTCTTTTGTTTGCGGCGGAAATAACCTCTCTGTCGCAAATATTAATTCTTGCCGATTCCATCAAAAGCTCGATTTTTGTGATTTCCGTATCGCTTCCTTCTCCGCGGCTTTTTCTGCAAAGCGCTTCGTAATAGCGACGAATGATTTCGTTTTTAGCGGCAGTTGCAACGGCCTTTTTATCGAATATGCAGTTGCCCGCCATATTAACGCCCATATCCGTTGGAGATTTATAAGGGCAAGAACCGAGGATTCTCTCAAGGCAAGCCTTAACAACGGGGAAAACTTCAACGTCGCGATTATAGTTAACTGCGGTTTCGTTATAGGCTTCCAAATGGAAGGGGTCAATCATATTAACGTCGTTGAGGTCGGCAGTTGCCGCTTCATAAGCAAGGTTAACAGGGTCCTTCAAAGAAAGATTCCAAACGGGGAAGGTTTCAAATTTAGCATATCCTGCGTGGTTGCCCATTTTTTGTTCGTGGTAAAGCTGGCTAAGACAGGTTGCCATTTTTCCGCTTCCGGGACCCGGTGCGGTTACAACAACAAGTTCTCGCTGAGTTTTGATATATTCATTTTTTCCGAAGCCATTGTCCGAAACGGTTAGCTTGATGTTTGAGGGATAGCCTTCGATGGAATAATGCTTATAAACTGGGATTCCGAGATTTTCGAGCTTTCTTTTAAAAGCATCGGCGCCGGATTGCCCCGCGTATCTCGTTAAAACGACGCTTCCAACGAAAAGCCCGAAGCCTCTGAAGGCATCTATAAGCCTTAAAACGTCCTGATCGTATGTTATGCCAATATCTCCTCTAACCTTGTTTTTCTCAATATCGCTCGCATTTATAACGATGAGAATTTCGGCTCGGTCTTTGAGTTTGGAAAGCATTTTAATTTTAGAATCGGGAGCGAAACCGGGAAGCACACGAGATGCGTGAAAATCGTCGAAAAGCTTGCCGCCGAAGGCATTTATCCTATCCAGAATATGCTCCGATTGCATCTTTAAATATTTATCATTGTCGAATCCGACTGCATACATAAGCCATAAAGCTCCTTTTCTTTATATTTAAAAGCCATTTTAAAATATAAGCGACGGGAATTTTTTAAGGTCCCATCGCTTATATATTTTATCATATTTTTTTGTGTTTTACAAGAGGTAAATAAAAAATTTGTCGTATTTTTAAAAGCAAGTTTTGTAAAATTAATTAAAGAACTAATTTATAAACCGAATTTTCTGTTGCAAAGGTTTCAACGTTATATAAAACGATGACGTCGGTTACGTCTTCATCATTAATAATCTGCTTTGAGCTTCCGTTAAAATAGCGAGGATCAATAACCGTTATTGTTTCATAATCCTCAACGATAAAGGGGAGAAAGGAGTTTGCATAAGAGTCCTTTATAAGCAAAAGATGCCCCTTGCCACCCTCGTTTTTGATGGTCATTTTGCCGTAGTTATCTCCAAGAAATACCTTGTATTTATCCTTGGTTTGGGCTTTAGTTCTGTCGTAAACCGAGAAATCCTTCTTTTCGTCGCCGACATAAATTGAAATTGACTTTTCGTTTTTGAGTTTGAAAAGCTCTATAGTGTCGGATTTTGCGCCGAAGTAGGGTGCTTTCGACCAAAGCGTACCCTTAAAATCCTCCGAAAAGGTTTCGGCAGTATAAGCCTTAGGCTCTTGCTTCCTTGAAGCACAGAAAAGGGTGTAGCAAAGGTATGCTCCGCGGCTTGTCCAATGGTGGTCGGTTTTATAATAAAGGGGGTCGGGATCTTTTGAAAAAGAATCATAAAGATCAATAAAATCGGCAGAAGTAACGGTGCTTTTGGCTTCGTTGATTCGCTTTTTCTGGTCGAAAACGCTAGCTGAAGCAGGAAGCTTATCCTGCATAACTCCGCCTGCGGTCGGGGCGAGAATAAAACTCATATTTTTTATTCCCTTGGCTTTTCCTTCTGAGAAAAGTTGGTTTACAGCCTCAAGATTTCTGTCCAAAACGCTGTCATCAAGGTCTTCTTCGAGAGTTTTTGTGATGTAATATCCGTCATCGCAGATATAAGCGCCTCCAATATCTCCCTTGCCTGAATATTTTTCGGCGGTGGTTTTTAAGGAAACGAAGAAATCTCTGAAAAGAAGCTGGTCGGAAGCGAAAGGAACAAGACCTTGTTGCGCCTCGCCCGAAGCCAAGGTTTCCAAATTAATTTCGGGAGCAGATGCTAAAATTCTGTTTTCGTTCTCAGAAAAGCTCTTTTGCTCTGTGAAGAAGGTGCCGATAGAAAACACGGCTAAAAATAATATAAACGAAACGGTTGTTATAACGCCTTTTTTCAAAACCGACAACTCCTTTTTTAAAAATTAGAATCTGAAATACAAGAAGGGATTATAAGTGCCTGCCGCCATAAAAGCAACCGCAAGAATTATGAGCGCCATAAATAAAACGGTTGAGCCAATTTCTAGCAGAAGGGGGGCTTTTGCTAATTTGTTTCCGATATATGCGCCGATTCTTCGGGGGTAAGAAGTGGAGAAAAAGGCGCAAACGATAAGCAAGAAAAGATTTGAAATGAGCATATAAATGCTTTCGGTATTCATAAATCCGGCATCTGCCACAAAGAGGTTTTTGAAATATTGAATCATAACCGAGAAATCCTCGTTTGCAAAGATAACCCAACCGAAAACGATAAGCAAGAGGGAATAAAATCTTGCAACGAGATTTGATTTCTGGAGATATTTTAAAAGGAAAAGTTTTTCAATTATCAAAATCAAGCCGAAATAAAGACCCCAAACGAGGTAGTTCCAACTAGCGCCGTGCCAAAAACCTGTCAGCGCCCATACGGCGAGAAGATTGAAAATTTGTCTGCCCTTTCCTCGGCGATTACCGCCCAGAGGAATATAAACGTATTCTTTAAACCAGGTTCCCAAAGAAATATGCCATCTTCTCCAAAATTCGGTGATACTTTTTGAGATATAGGGAAGGTCGAAGTTTTCTAAAAACTCAAATCCGAACATTTTGCCCATACCTATTGCCATATCGCTATAACCCGAAAAATCAAAATATATCTGGAAGGTAAAGGCGAGCGCTCCAATCCAAGCGGCAAGAACAGTTGGGCTTTCCAAAGAGGAAACCTCATTCCATATTGCGCCGACAGAATTTGCAAGAATGGCCTTTTTTCCAAGACCTATCGCAAATCTTTCAACACCGCTTTTAAAGGAAGCAAAATTTTCTTTTCTTGTTTGGAGTTGTTTTTCTATAGTCTGATAACGAACGATAGGGCCCGCAATAAGCTGAGGGAACATAGTAACGTAGGCGGCAAAGTCGATGAGATTTTTTTGCAGACCGCAGTCGCCTCTGTAAACGTCTATTGTATAAGACATCGTCTGGAAGGTGTAGAAAGAAATACCAATGGGAAGCGCAATTTCCAAAAGCGGAATATTAAGTCCAAAAAGGGAGTTCGCATTTGAAATAAATAAATCGGTGTATTTAAAGAAACCGAGAACGCCGATATTTAGCGCTATGATAACAACCAAAGCCCATTTTGCCGAGGTTGGTTTTTCTCTGTTTTGAAAGGCTTTAACAATCATCGCACCGAAATAATTCAGGAGAATCGACCCCACCATTATAACGGCATAGCTCGGCTTGTCCCACGCATAGAAAAAGAAGAGGCTGAAAAACAGCAAAATGAAATTACGAAAACGTCTTGGCGAAATGTAATAGCATAAAAGCACAAGACTTAAAAAACCGAATATAAAAATTTCGGAAGAAAAAATCATTTTCTAAAAACCTCCTCTTTCAAGTTTGATTAATAATTATCCTTGACTTAGGCTGTTAAAAACCGAATCCAAAGAACAAGAACATAATGCGAAAAATGTTAAAAATAAAATCCAACAAACTAGGGTCATATGGTTGCAATTATGAAACACATCCTTTTCATAAAGCTAGATAAAGCTCGGATTAATTCCAATATTTATCAACAACGCCCTGTGCGGTTTTATAATCGTTTGTGATAACGAAAACAACGATTTTTCCATTCTGACGGATAACTGCGTTTTCTATCTTTTTAACTTCTTCGGGGTCATAATCGGAATAAGTTTCAATGAGGGATTGCTTGTGAGCTTCTGCCCATTCGAAAAGCTCTGTTCCCTCTTTTTCGTTATTACCCTTTATAAGCATAATGAGGTCTGCGGTTGCAACGTCATCTCCAACCCAAAAATCGCCCTGAGCGTATACCTCGCCCTTATCGTTTTTTGGAAGGGTTGGGAAGTGAACGGCAAGAACAGAGCTTCCGAGACTTTTTTCAGGGAGCTTTGCCTCATATTTAACGCTGTTTCTAAGGTCGTTTTCCATAGCCTCAACGTCGAATTCTTTATAACCGAGGTCGAGTTTTTCGTCTTCTCCGCAAGCTGCGAAGGAGAAAGCGAGAAGCATAACGAGAAGCGCAGAAAGAGATATTTTGAGAATTTTTTTCATTTTTAATTCATCCTTTGTTTTTTATTTTTTAACTTCAACCGTTCTTGTTAAAAGAAAGTTGAGCCAATTCCTTGAGAAGGTTGCACCGAAATGGATTCCGTCGGAGGAAATCCCTTCGGGAAGGTTGCCCTCGGCATCGGTCATATAAGGGGAGGTGTCGATGAAGAATATCTGTTGTTCTTCGGCGAGCTGCCCCAAAGCCTCATTAAAAGCCTTGATTTTAGTGTTGTTGTGGCTTGAGTCGGTCAGGCTTTTTGATTTCGTAACGGGAATGATGCTCTGAATATAAATTATAGCATTTGGAACGATTTTGCGAACCTCTTTTATAAGTTTTTTATAGTTAGATATAAAGGTTTCTTTGTTCCAAGAGAGCTCGTTTAGTCCAAAAAGGAAATAAACTTTATTTATCGTTTTCTTTTTTGATTTAAGGTGCTGAAGCGCCGTTGCGTCTTTGCCCGAAACCGTTTTGAATTTTTTCGTTAAAACTGTTTGGCAGTTAAGGCCAATATCGCAATATTTTTGCGCTCGGGTGTTTTTAATATCGGTGTAAAGAAAGAGGCCTTCCGTTCTTGAATCTCCGAAAATAGCGGCGTCGTTCAGATACCCAACTCCTTGGGGCGAAGCCTTTGGAACGCTTAAGGAATAGTCATAACCCGAAGCAACCAGATAGCCGTTTTTATTTTTCGCCTTTTTATAACTTTTTGCCCCCGCAACAGAGCCGACGGCAAGCAAGGTGCAAGCGATAAGAAAAAAAGCTAAAATCTTTCGTCCTTTTTTTAGCATAAGCCTCCTCCTTTCATAGTTTTAAACACAATTACATATATCCATACATTAATATATTAACAGTAAAGTTATAAAAAGTATAGTTACAAAATATTTACAATTTTTCAGGCCGCAATAAAAAGGTTTTTAAAGTTTTTTTATAGGCGATAAATTGGATTATCGCGCTCAAACCCCAAGAAACGGGATAGGAAATAAAGATGAAATTGATGGTATTTTGAATTTGGGGATCGATGAAACCAAGCGCGCTCCCGCCGAGGACAAAAAGGAGCCTTATTCCGCAAATGCAAACTATGGAAATCACCATTGGAGGAAGGGATTTCCCAAGCCCTCTCATAGAAAAAGAGCAGACGTCGGATATTGCGCAGAAGAATAAGAATGGACCTTTTATGCAATTTAACTGCACGCCAACATCAATAACCGCAGGGTCGCCATTATAAAATCCTATCAAAAACTTTCCGAAGAAGACGAAGCCAAGACCAATCGTGAATATAAAAACGAACTGAGCGAAAAATGCAGTTTTGAAGATTTTAGGGAGCCTTTCGTTATTTCCTGCTCCAACGTTTTGCCCTGTAAAAGTGAGTGAGGCTTGCGACATACCTGCCATTGCCGTAAAACCAAGTGCTTCAATGTTGGCTGATGCGGCGGCTCCGGCAACAATGGTTGAGCCAAAGCTGTTAACCGTCGATTGAATTATGATATTGCTGAAGGAAAAAATGCAACTTTGGATTGACGAAGGTATTCCGATAGAGAGAATCTTTTTTAGTTTATCGAAATGTAAACGCAGTTTTTTGAAGCTTATTTTACAACCTTCATTTGTTCTCATCAAAAGAATCAGAATAACAGTTGCCGAAAAATATTGCGAAGTGATGGTTGCGATGGCAACACCTGCAACGTCGAGACCCAACAAAACGAGAACTATATTAAGCCCAACGTTAATAAGTCCCGAAACGGCAACTATGTACGTAGGTTTCCTCGTGTCGCCGATAGCCCCTAAAATAGAGGTTCCGAAGTTCATCATCAGCGAAGCGGGCATACCTAAAAAATAAATTTTCAAATAAATGCTGGAAAGCTCAATAACGTCTTTGGGAGAGTCCATTAAAAGAAGTATCGGCTTTGAGAGAAAAAAGGCTATGATTCCAAGAACGGAACCGAAAACGAGAGCTATGAAAACTGCGGTGTGGCTTGAGCGACTCATTTCTTCTCTGTCCTTTGCTCCAAATTCCTGAGCAACAAGAACTCTTGAGCCAACCGAAAGCCCAAGAAGGAGATTTATCATAAGATGAACAAGTGAGGTTGTTGAGCCAACCGCCGCCAAGGATTTTGAACCGCAAAACTGACCGACAACTATCATGTCGGCGGCATTATAAAAGGTTTGTAAAAGTCCTTGTAATATAATGGGAATCGCATAAGCTATCATTTTAGGAAGCAACGGTCCCGATAGCATGTTAATATTCTTTGCCATTTTTTCGCCTGATTTCATTTTTATATTAGATTCCAAGCAAATCTTTTCCGTTTTATTTTGTAAAAATGCTCGCAAATCCACAAAGGATTTGACTGCGCTTTGTCCTTTATAAAACGAAAAATCTTTTGCTTAAAAATCTTAATATAAAAATCAAATCAGGCGCGCCTTATTTCATTTTTATATTAGATTCCAAGCAAATCTTTTCCGTTTTATTTTGTAAAAATGCTCGCAAATCCACAAATGCATTACTGATGATGACAAGCCGAAAAGCGCTAAAATTATGCCATTTTAGGCAGATTCGGATTATTCGTATTTGCTTATGAAAATGCTCGCAAAATCAGATGTTTTTTGAAATTTTCTTTTTTAAAATTTATGATACAACGTTTATAGCTTTACCGTTTTGAAAGGCTTTAATATTTTTTGCAACGAGGGTCATCAGATTTTCTCTGGTTTCAATAGGTGCCCAAGCTATATGCGGGGTAATGATAAGATTAGGGGTTTCGAGATAAATATGCCCTTTTTGCATCGGTTCTATATCGAGAACGTCGATAGCAGCGCCCGCAATTTTGCCCGATTTCAAAGCATCGCTCAATGCCTGCTCGTTAACGACTGCGCCGCGAGAGGTATTAATTAAAAATGAGGAAGGTTTCATAAGAGAAAGCGTTTCGGCATTGCAAAGGTTTTCGGTTTCTTCGGTTAACGGGCAATGGAACGTAAGAAAATCGCTTTCTTTAAAAAGGGTCTCTTTAGAAACAGGCTTTGCACCTTCGAAATTCTTCGGCGTTCTGGAGTGATAGATTATATTCATCGAAAAAGCCTTGCCGATTTCGGCAACCCTTTGTCCTATTGCGCCAAAACCGAAAATTCCGAGCGTTTTGTCCTTGAGCTCCGATAAAGGATAGGCAAAATAGCAGAATTTTTCTTGCTTTGCCCAGTCCCCCTTCATAACCGAAGCATTATATTTTGAAATATTAAGGCTCAGCTCCAGAATGAAGGCGAAGGTGTGTTGCGCAACGGAATCGGTTGAATATCCCGGAACGTTTGAAACCGTTATGCCGAATTTTTTTGCCGCTTTAACGTCAACATTATTATATCCCGTTGCAAAGAGGGTTATAAATTTAAGCTTTTTGCAGTTCGCCATAATTTTTTCGGTTATCTTCGATTTGTTGCAGATTATAACATCGGCATCCCTTGCCGCCTCGATGATTTCATCCTCCGAAATCATATCGAAGAATTGGGTCTCCCCTAAAGCCTCGATAGGAGACAGGGAAATATCCCCGTTTGTAACCGTGTTTTTATCTAAAACAACTATTTTCATTTTTTGAATAAACCTTCCTTCACTTTATAAAACACATCTAGAATCCAGCATCTAACATCTAGAATCTAGCATCTAACATCTAGAATCTAGCATCACAGAAACAACGTGGCAAAAACGTCGGGGAGGGCGTAGCAAAGAATTGACATTATGGTGCCTGCCATTAAAACGCCCAAAACGATGGCGGGGAAGCTCTTTTTAAAGCGCATTTTTATGGTGTTGGCGGCCAAAGCGCCCGTCCAAGCGCCGGTTCCCGGCAGAGGGATTCCAACGAAAATCGTAAGTCCCCAGAACTTCCATTTTTTTGCCTTTTCCGAATTTTTTTCGGCTTTTCTGTTTATCCAATCCAAAAGCTTTTTGAAGATTTTGAAGCGGCTTAAAAAGTCGAAAATTTTATCGAGGAAAAGCAAAACGATAGGCATCGGCAAAAGGTTTCCTAAAATGCAAATAGGGAAGGCGACAAGGAAATCGACCTTCAAAAGCGCCGCCGCTAAAATTCCTCCGCGCAGTTCAACTATAGGAAGCATTGAGATTATAAAAACTGCGAGCTCAGGCGGGAAACCTTCAAAAAAACCAACGAGTGTTTCAACCATTAAAAAATCTCCTTTAAGCAAGGCTTGTGCCTTTATAGTAGTGTGCGAGTATCTGCTTATAGTTCCAGCCAAGTTCTGCATAATAATTTGCGCCGACCTGACTCATTCCGATTCCGTGTCCATATCCGTAAACCGTGAAAATAAATCTATCGGATGAGGAATCGTATTTGATTTTGAAGGCGGTTGAGCGCAGGTCATATCCGCATAAAGTTTCTCGGATTGAAGAACCTGTAACTTTTTTGCTGCCGCCAATCGTACAGGAACGAACGTAGGCATTATTCTCATCATATTTTATGCTAAACCATTTCGATTTAGAAAGAGAAGAAACGTCAATACCATAAGCATTATAAATCATTGATTGCATTTCATAAGAAGAATAAGAAACCTTGGTTTTATATCCCGAATATTTCTTATCTCCGGGGGATTCAACTGCGCGCAGATAAGGAATATCTTCCCACCAAACGTCCTTGCAGTTTGCCGAATAGCCTGCGGCGATGGCATAATAGTAGGTCTGGGCAACCTCGCCTTTATATTTAACCTTTTGACCCATAACCGCTTTTGCGGCCGAAATAGCCTTTTGTGAAGGATTTTTCATAGGAACTCCCGGTGCCGCGCCCTTTTCGGAGCCTGCGTTGATGAGCCAACAATAAGCGGCAACGGCTTGCGCCTTCAAAGCTTCGGTATTAAATCCGGAGCCCATTTCGGCTTCGACTATATAAGGAATTATATCCATATAATCGCCCTTTATGATAGCGCCGCTTCCATAGGTCTTGCCATTTATATTAACGCTCCAGGAGGAGATGTTCGTAACTGTTAAATTATTGATTTTCGAGCCGTTTGAAACCGAGAATGCAACAACAGAGCCTTCCTCGATTTTCTCCCCTGCGGGACATTCCTGGCTTATAACCGTTCCTGCCGATTTTGAAGAAGCAACCGTGCTGATAGTTCCAACCTTCAAGCCTGCGGCTTTAATTGCAGATTTGGCTTTTTCTTTGGATTTGCCCGTGATTTTAGGCATCTTAACGGTTTTGAAATCTATGCTTCCGTCGGAAATAACTAAATCTATTTTGGTGTTAACAGAGATTTCTTCTCCTTCTTCAACCGATTGCCCGATAATGGTTCCTTTTTCAAGAGAACTTTCGGAATAGGTTTTTTTGCCGAGTTTTAAATTAGATTTATTAAGAATTATTTCCGCAGTAGCATCAAGTCCGCCGATAAGGTCGGGGCAAATGGTTTTACCGGAGCTTAAGCCAAGGCTTACGTAAAGCGTAACCGTAACGTCTGTTGAAACCTTTGCGCCTTCTGCAACGGATTGGCGAATAACCGTTCCTCTGGGCTTCTCGCTTTCTTCTTCAACTATTTTAACGGGCAGACCCAGAGTGTTTTTAACTGTATTTTTCGCCCCTTGCTTGGACATTCCGGTAACGTTTACCATAGTAACAACGGCCGAAACCTCAACCTTAACCGTTTTATCAAGGGTATCTGTGAGTCCCGTTTGCTCGAATCTTCCCGTTTCATAGTTTTCGGAAACGGGTATATCGTCATACTCGTCCTTTTGAGGCTTTTGAGAAGACGTTGAGGAATCGGGCTTCGAAGCTTCGGAGCTATTAGGTTTAGTTTCGGTTGGTTCCGACGTATCCGTTTCGTCATTTTCTTCGGGGTCGTCAACTGAGGGGTTAATTTCGGTTGAAGCAGAAACCTCAGGCGCATCAATCTTGCCCTTGGATTCGGTATCTCTCAATTTTCTGAAAGAGAAAACCTTGGTTTTATCTTCGCCCTGCGAAACTAAAATAAGCAGGTCGTCGGAATCGTTGGAATCAACGGGGTATTTTATTTTAGAATGTTTTTTAAGATTCAAAATATAGCTGAGCTTACCTTCCGCATCAAGGAAATTTTTGCGTTCTATAAGGAAGGGGGCTTGCTCGTTTTCAAAACTGAATGCCGAAAAAAGAACGTAATCATTTTCAGCTTCGGCAGTTTCTAAAGAAAGCAAGAGTTTCTTATATTCAAAGCCTTTTTTGAGGGAAGAATCGAGGGAAGAAAAGTTTCTTCCGTCCTCAAAGTCGTTTGAGAAGATAATATCAAACTCTCTCGAAAGAGAAGATTTTGAATATGGAGTTCCATATTTATTCTCTTCTCCCGAGATAAAATGGGAGGAATAATATTCATCCTCTGAAGAAACAACGGGCAGGAAAAACTTATCGGAAAATCTTAAAAAGCCCGAAATATTTTTATCCATTTCGAGATATGTGGAATATTTTTCGGAGAATTTAGCCGATTTTATTATTGAGACTGTTCCATAAAAGCTATCATATTTTGAAGCATCGCTGAAAACGGTGAGGCAGAGAACAATAACTGCCAACGCGACCGACAAAATCGGCAGCCCCACAATTAAGAGAAGCTTATTTTTTTTCTTTTTTTCGGGCTCTATATCCTTTATAGGCTCCCAATCCATCATTTTTTTCACCTCTTTTATAGAGTTTACGGATTTGTTGTTTGGGGTGTTGAAGCGCTCAATTCCGCTTCTGAAGAAACTTGAGAATCTGAAGAAACTTCAGGCTCTGACGGGGCTTGAGAAACGGTTTCGGAAGATATTTGAGAACTTGTGGTTTGCGAGGTAACAGACTCGGAGCCTGTTGCCGAGCTGGTTGCGGAGGAAACGTTCGAAGGCTTGGAAGACGATTCAACCTTAGAAGAACTTGGCTTCTTGTTTGAAGATGTTGAATCTTTGGAAGAACTGCTTGAGGGGGCGTCGCTTTCGATATAGGGCTGGTCGTCAACCGTTTCGCCCGACGACTTTTTGCCCGCATAAAGGGTTATTTTAGTGCCGAGTTTTTTAACCTCGCCCGCCTCTGCGGATTGGCTTGCAACCTTTCCGATTTGCTTTTTATTAACGGTTTCGTGATATTTAATCTCAACCTTAAAGCCTTCGTCTTCAAGGAGCTTTTTAGCGGCCTTAACCTTTAATCCTACAACGTTAGGAACCTTGTTTATTCCGTTGCTTATATATAAAACTATTGCTCGGTTTTCGGTTTTGGTTCCGGGCTTAACCGATTGCAAAAGAACGGTGTTTTTCTTTTCCTTGCTTGCAACGGTTATGGTGCAAACGGTAAGACCCTTTTCGCTTGCAAGCTTTTTAGCCTTTGAGAGAGATTTTCCGATGAAATTCGGAACCTTGATTTTAATGGGAGTTCCCGTAACCTTAAGCGTTATGGTGCTTCCCTTTTTAAGGCTTGTTCCTTCGGATAAGGATTGCGCCAAAACGTCATTTTTATTAATCTCGGTATCTCCGTCGTATTCAATATCAACGTATATTCCGATTTCGTTGGTTTTTAAGATGGCTTCGCCGAGCGAAAGTCCAACGTAGTTACCCAAGCTTACGTATTCGATTTCGCCCATTTCCTCAAGTTCTTCTTCTGAAATGATGTCGTCGGAGGTATAGGTTTCGCCATCTCCTCCAAACAGGTCGAGAACTTCTCCCATTACGTCGCTTTGCTCCTGCTCGGCGGCATTGTTATCGAGAGAGAAATCGATATTCGGCTTCTTTCCTCCGTGTATGTCATAATAAGCCTGAGGATAGAGGGGATTTTTGTTTTTAATCACCTTAGAAGCGCTGATATGCTCCGATTCGCCGTCCCTTAATTTTCTTGCAACCACAACCGTTCTTGCATTGTCAAATTCATAAGAACAGGTTGAAAGGGTTAAAAGCTCGTCGGTTGCCTCAATTGTGATGGCTTCGCTTGTATCTATAACGCTTCTCGCTCTTGTTTCGGCTATAAAGTTGAGGAAAGCATCGCTTGATTGGAAAGCGGGGCGGCGGTAGTTGAAAACGTAGCCGTCGTCGTGTTTTTCTTCGGCATTAACGATATAAACTGCGAAAACCTTATATTTTGCCTCGCCATAGATGGTATCGAAAGAAACGATAGGATTCTCTCTGAAAAAGGAGAGGTTTTTATAATCGAGAAGCTGTGTAAACATAGAGCCGTCTATCATATTATGGCCGTATAAAACAACGTTTCTGTTATTTCCGTTAGAGGTTATGTTAGCGTTTGAATCGGCAAAAACCGCGCCATAACGATTCTCGTTTTTATACATATCGTGGTCGATATAAAAGTCGTTATTGTCGGTTTGGAAAACGGGGTAGTCAATTTTCGTGTCCTCGATAGAAACCCAGCCGATAATATCCTCGTTTATTTCATAAAGCGAATCAAAACGCTTATAGGTTCCGTCGCTGTTCTTATCATCTCCGAATTCTTTTGCGGCGGAATGATAAGTGTTGCGAACGTCTTCTAAATCGTTATTTGTTTTGACTCCCGTATAGTAATAGTTAACAAGATAAACGCCCGAAATTATGAAGGCGGCGAGGGCGATTATAAAAATACATTTTCTGATGATTTCCTTGAGGTCGTCGCCCTTCCAAGGTATAAAATATTTAAGAATCCTCTTAAAAAGGTTGGGCTTTTGCTCGAATGAATCGGAAATCGTATCATTAACAAAGCTATCAAGGTCGACAGTTTGAATTTCCTCGGCATTGATTTCTTCGGTTTCCTCGGCTTTTTGAGGGATTTCGGGTTCAATATCATCGGGCGCAAAAACTGTGTCCATAATTGAATTGTTTTCAAAAAGCTCTGAATTTTCAGTGAATTTCTTATTTTTCATCCTTATCTCCTTCTTATTTTTCAAGGGGTCGGTTTAAATAATCTTTTAAAAGCTTAATTGCGGCGTTAACTGCGTTCTGCTTTATTTCTGTTCTTTCTGCATTTGGGGTTGGTTCGGTTTCGGCAAAGATGAAGGCATCGGGTGCATAAAGCGAGATGAATACCTTGCCGGAAGGAATACCCTCTTGAGCTTCGCTTCCCGCAACTCCCGTTATGCCTATTCCAATATCTGCTCCCGATTTTTTGGCTATTGCCTTAGCCATTGCGCCCGCAGTTTCAAGACTATAAACTCCGAAAATCTCTATAATTTCGGGGTCAACCCCCAACTTGTCGATTTTCGTTTGATTGGAATAGGTAACGAAACCTAATTCAAAAACTTCGCTTGCGCCTGATATATCGGTTATGGTTGAAGCGAGCAGACCGCCCGTGCAGGATTCGGCTGTTGAAAGCTTTAAGCTTCGGTTTTTAAGTTCAAAAATAATATCTTTCATAAAAATTAAAGTTCTGTTCTTTCGTCTATAAATTCGATAGTAGTTCCTTCAACTGCGCGCTTGATGAGTTCTTCGCAATCGAGGGCTTCTTCTGCTTTTTCCAAAAGTTCGAGGGTCGGCCTTGTGCGGGGATGTTTAGGCGTGAAAACGGTGCAACAATCTTCATAAGGCTCAATGGAAATATCGAAGGTGTCGATTTTTCTCGAAATTTCAATTATTTCGTCCTTGTCCATTCCGATAACGGGGCGGAAAACGGGCATATTAACCGCAGCATCGGTAACTCCCAGCGCCATCATGGTCTGGCTTGCAACCTGACCAACGCTTTCTCCCGTTATAAGCGCCAAGCAGTCCCTTCTTCTTGCGAGTTCTTCCGAAATTTTCATCATAAATCTTCTCATAACGAGGGTGAAAAGTTCTTCGGGACATTTTTCTCCGATTTGCTCTTGAATTTCTGTGAAATTAACGATAGAAAGGCGGATTGTTCCCGAATAGCCCGAAACTTTTTGGAGAAGCTGTTTAACCTTGAGTTCGGCTCTGGGACTAGTGTATGGAGGCGAAGCGAAATGGATAGCGTCGAGGGTTATTCCTCTTTTTGCCATCATATAAGCGGCAACGGGGGAATCAATTCCGCCCGAAATGAGGATAGCCGCCTTGCCTGCGGTACCGGTTGGCATACCGCCTGCGCCTTTTATTTGTTTTCCGTGGATATAAGCGGCATAATCTCTTATCTCAACCATAATTATTTCGTCGGGATTATGAACGTCAACCTTTAAATGCGGATAAGCCGAAAGAAGCTTTCCGCCGAGTTCTCGGCTGATTTCGGGAGAGGTGAAGGGAAAACGCTTGTCAGAACGCTTTGCTTCAACCTTGAACGTTTTTGCATTTTCGAGTCGGTCGCGAAGATAATCGGGCGCCGCCGAAAGAATTTCGTCCATATCCTTGTTAACTGCGAGCGCACGAGTGAAAGCGGCAATACCAAAAACCTTCTTCATACCCTCTAAAGCTTCTTCAAAGGGGAAATCTTCCGATTTGGGCTCGATATAGATGGTCGATTGCGCCTTGCGAACGGAATATTCGCCGAGCGGTCTTATTTTATGCTTGATATTTTTGATGAGAACGTCCTCAAAGGTTTGTCTGTTAAGACCCTTGAGCGCCAATTCTCCGTTTTTTATAAGAATAACCTGTTTCATTTTTATCTCCTTTTTCTGGTTAACCTGAGTGTTGCCGATTCGATAGCGTTTGCAAGTTCATCAATATCGTCGGGCTTTGTGAATCGGCTCATACTGATTCTGAGCGCGCTGTCGGCTCTGTCGGAGGAAAGCCCCATTTCAGTTAAAACCGAGCTTGCTTTTCCTTTGGAGCAAGCCGAACCTGACGATACGTATATGCCGAAGCCTTCGAGAAAATGAAGCGCAGTTTCGCTTCTTATTCCCTCAAGGGAAATATTGATGATATAAGGCAGACCGTCTTCCGGAGAGTTTATTAAAACACCCTTTAAGGCGGTTAGCTTTTCTAATGCGTAATTTTTAAGCTCCTTCATTTTTTGAAGGGCATCTTCCTCTTTCGGAAGAACCGAAACCGCTGCGCCAAATGCTGAAATCAATGGCACGCTTTCGGTACCCGAGCGCAGACCTTTTTCTTGTCCGCCTCCTAAAAGAAGGGGGTTAATGTGTGTTTTTTCGGATTTGTAAAGGAAACCGACGCCTTTTGGAGCGTGCAGTTTATGTCCGCTTGCGCTCAACAGGTCGATTCCGAATTTTTTAACGTCGATTTTGATTTTTCCGAAGCCTTGAACTGCGTCGGTGTGAAAAATTGCGGGAGCGCCGCTTGCTTTTATTGCGGGGGCGACCGCCTCCAATGGCATTATAGCGCCGGTTTCGTTATTAACCGCCATAATTGAAACGAGAATTGTTTTTTCGTTTATAGCGGATTTAATATCATCGGGAGAAACCCTTCCGTCGGAATAAACGGGAAGACGAACAACCTCGAAGCCTTCTTCTTCCAGAGCTTTTATAGGCTCTGCAACCGACGGGTGTTCAACCGCAGTAGTAACGATTCTGTTGCCCCTTTTTCTGCGCGCCTTAACGGAGGAGAGAATTGCCCAGTTGTTAGCCTCAGTTCCGCAAGCCGTGAAGAAAATCTCCTTTGGGGCAGAGCCAAGCCTTTTCGCCATCTGTTCTCTGGCTCTGGTTATAAGCTTTTCGGCATCAAGCCCTAAAGAATAAAGGGAGGAGGGGTTGCCGAAATCGGTTCTCATAGCGTGGGTGGCTTTTTCTATCGCTTCTTCGCAAACGGGAGTCGTTGCGCTGTTATCAAGATAAATTTGTTTCATTAAAAATCCTCAAATCAAAAGTTTTCGCGAGTAAACTTAATGTAAATATATTAATATACATAAAGATACAGATTAATTATACTATAAAGCCCCGAAAATCTCAACAAATTTTTTAAAATTTCCATAAAAAAACAGCCATTTAATATTAACCTTGCATAAATTTGCGAATTTTTTAAAAAAATACTTGATTTTTGCTTTGTTTAGTGGTAATATAATCGTACTGCGCATTTGTGCGTAATTCTTTAGGAGGTCGAAAAATATGCCGAATATTAAGTCTGCAAAGAAGCGCGTATTAGTAAGCGAGGCTCGCAACGAGCGCAACAGAGCTTACCGTTCTGCTCTTAGAACTTCCATCAAAAAGGCTGACGCTGCAATCGAAAGCGGTTCTGCTGATATGGAAGCAACAGTTAAGGCTGCTGTTAAGAAGATCGATATGGCTGCAGGCAAGGGTCTTATTCATAAGAACAATGCCGCTCATAAGAAATCAAACCTTATCGTTCGCATGAACAAGGCTGCAAAATAAAATATTAACCCTGTAAATTCAAAGATGGGATTAAGTAGGCTTTATGTTTCTCAAAAAAGGAGAAACACGAAGCCTTGTTTTGCTGTCGAAATCAAACGGCAGATGCAAAAATTAAAATATTATACGTTTTATTGGGCGAGTATCACTCGCCCGTTTTTTATTTTTCGGTTGTTTATCGCTTTCTTTAGTAGTGTAATAAAGCTCTGCGATTATTTTTTAATAATAAAAAATCTCGCTCAACTTTTATCGCTGAACGAGATTTTTGAAATTTTATCAACTAAAAAACTTTAAACATTTGCAGGGGGCAAAACGTATTTTTCGCTGTATTCGTCGAATTCTTCAAAGAATTCTTCGCTGCCTTTTTTAACTGCATTAAGGTATTCGTGGGGGTCAAATCTGCCGTGAATAAGCTCGATAACGGCAACCGCTATATTGGAGCAATGGTCGGAGATTCTTTCAAAATCGGTTAAAAGGTCGGAGAGAATAAAGCCCAAAGTAATGGTGCAGTTTCCTCTTTGCAAACGCTCGATGTGATTGCTCTTGATTTGCGCCTTCAGACGGTCGATAACCTGCTCAAGAGGTTCAACTTTAGATGCAGCCAATGCATCGTTTTTGCGGAAGGAATCAAAGGTTATATCAAGAATTTCTCTAACTGCGCCAATGAGAACCTTAAGCTCTGCTTTAGCTTCGTCGGAGAAGGAAATTCCCTTGTCGTGCATTTCCTTTGCCGCCTTCATCATATTAACGCTGTGGTCGCCCAGACGCTCGAAATCGCCGATTGTGTGAAGCATTTTTGAAACCTTTCGGCTATCCTGTACCGAGAGCGCCGATGCAGAAATTTTAACGAGATAACTGCCCAAAGCATCTTCAAGCATATCTATATCTTTTTCGGTATTCTTTATTTCAAGCATCTGCTTTTCGTCGTAGTTTTCGAGAATATCAATAGCGCCTTTCAGACAGTTGTAGGCTTTATCAGCCATTTCGAGGGTGTAGGTATTGCATTCGTTGATAGCAACGGAGGGAGAAAGAAGAAGTCTTTCGTCGAGGGCAAATTTGTTTCGGGGCTTGTCCTCCTCTTTGTCGTCCTTGATAATTTTTTCCGCCATAAGGATAATCCATTTTGAGAAGGGGCAGAGTATAGCCGTCATAGAGAGGTTAAATATAGTGTGTATAAGTGCGATTCCGGGACCGTCGATATCGTTTGAGAAAACAGAAGGAAGAAGACTTATAGCATCGAGCACCATATAAACCGCCAGGAAAATAACGGTTCCGATTGTGTTAACCGCAACGTGGAGAACCGCAACGCGCTTTGCGTTTGCCTTTGTTCCGAAACTCGAAATAACGGAGGTTATGCAGGTTCCGATATTCTGACCCATAATGATGGGGAATGCCATACCATAGGTAACTCCGCCTGCGGCGGCAAGCGCTTGCAAAACGCCGACAGAAGCAGCAGAGGATTGAATAAGCGCAGTGAAAATAGTACCAACCAAAACGCCGATAATGGGATTTTTGAATTTAAGAAGAAGGCTTTGGAATGCGGGGATCTCGCTCAGGGGCTCAACCGAGATTTTCATAAGTTCCATTCCGAACATAAGGATTGCAAAACCGATAAGAAGGGTTCCAACGCTCTTTTTCTTGGCGCTTTTTGCCATCATAACGAGGGCAATTCCCAAAAGAGCAAGAACGGGAGAGAAATTGGCAGGCTTCATTATATCCATTATAACGCCGCCTCCGGAGGTTGTTGCAAGACCTGTTATCCAGGCGGTTAAAGTTGTTCCGATATTTGCGCCGAAGATAACCGAAAGGGTTTGCTTAAAGCTCATAATTCCCGAACTAACAAGACCAACAAGCATAACGGTCGTTGCGCTCGAAGACTGAATAGCAATCGTTATTCCTGCTCCGAGAAGCATTCCGAAAAACAAATTAGAAGTTGATTTTTTGAGCAGGGATTCGAGTTTTCCTCCCGCCATCTTTTCGAGGTTATCCGAAAGAAGCGTCATTCCAAACAGGAAAAAAACAAGACCAAGCGCAAGGCCCAAAATTAAATTAGTGGGAGTGAAATCCATTTTTATTTCCATAATTAATACCCATCCTCCGTATTTTGAAAATCTTGAGGGTTTTTGCCCAACGTATAATATAATACAGTATTACAATGAAGTTCATATCAAATCTATGTTAAATTTATGTTAAATCGAAAAACGTTTCACAAAATAAAAATAAGCAAAAACGGAGTTTCACTTAATAAAGGAAAGTAAATTTATTATCTGTTGACTTGTTTGGGGAGTTTTGGTATAATACATTTAATAATTTAATGCATAACATCAAAAAATCAAATGCATTCAGGAGGAAATTATTATGAAACTTAAGAAATTATTAGCAATCGTATTGTGTCTTGCTATGGCAGTTTGCTGCTTTGCAGGATGCAACAGCTCAGACAAATGGGTAATCGCAACTGATACTGTATTCAAGCCTTTTGAATATACAGATGCTGATGGCGAATTTGTTGGTATCGACGTTGAAATTCTTGCTGCTATTGCAGAAGATCAGGGCTTTGAATATGAGCTCAAGAGCCTTGGTTGGGATGCTGCTATCGCCGCTTGTCAAGCAGGCCAGGCTGATGGTATGATCGCAGGCGCTTCTATCACAGACGAAAGAAAAGAGTCCGGCTGGATTTTCTCTGATGGATATTATACTGCAACTCAGTCTATCGCAGTTGCTCCTAATTCTAAAATCACAGGCTTCGGCGATCTTAAAGGCAAGACTGTTGCTGTAAAAACCGGTACACAGGGCGAAACTTATGCAAAGAGCATAAAGGATCAGTATGGCTTCGAAATCACAAACTTCGAAGATTCTCCAACAATGTATCAAGCTGTTGAGGGTGGTCAGGCTGTTGCTTGCTTCGAGGATACACCTATTATGAAAGCATCCATCAAAGATGGCGTTGCTCTCAAGGTTCTTGATAATACACAGAACGAAGGTTCTGACTATGGCTTCGCTATTTTTGACGAAGGCAATCAGGAGCTTGTTGATATGTTCAACGCAGGCCTTAAAAACATCAAAGAAAACGGCAAATACGACGAGATAATCAAGAAATATCTCGGCTAAACCGAAAAAAACTAAAAATCGGGCGCCGCTCGGCGCCCATTTTTATCGTATAAAGGAGCTTTTTAATGGTAAGTATAATAACCGAATACGGCGATGTCTTGCTGGCGGCTATGGGGCAAACCCTTTTAATGGCGTTGCTCTCATTGGTTTTCGCAAGCATATTGGGTGTATTTTTCGGATTATTGAGTGTTATAAAAAACAAGGTCTGCAACGTGATAGCGCAGGTTTTTGTCGACGTTATTCGTGGAGTTCCGATGATTGTTCTTGCGTATTTCGTTTTCTTCGGAATCCCTTACGCTTTCAAGAATTTCTTTGACCTTAGAATAACCTTTACAGCTTTGCAGGCAGGAACAATCTGCCTTTCGCTAAACTGCGGTGCATATATGTCGGAAATTATCCGCGCAGGTATTCAGTCGGTTAATAAGGGTCAAATGGAGGCGGCAAGAAGCCTCGGCCTTCCATATTGGCGCGCAATGCAGAGAATTGTTTTGCCTCAAGCTATTAAGACTATGATTCCAAGCATAATTAATCAGTTTATCATAACCTTGAAGGATACTTCTATCCTCTCAATCATCGGCTTTCCGGAGCTTGTTAATTCGGCAAAGAGCGTTATTGCCATCGAGTTCAAATCCTTCCAGGTTTGGGCAATTGTCGGCATTATGTATTTGATTATCATAACCATCCTTTCCAAACTTGCAAAGATTGTTGAGAGGAGGATGAATCGTGGACACTAAAAATATTAAAATCCACGTTGAGGGTCTTAAGAAAAGCTTTAAAAAACTAGATGTTCTCAACGGAATTGATATTGATATTTATGAGGGCGAGGTTGTCGTTGTAATCGGTCCTTCGGGTTCGGGAAAATCAACTTTTCTTCGCTGTCTAAACCGTCTTGAGGAATCAACAGGTGGCAAGATCGTTGTTGATGATTTCGAGATTTCAGATAAGAAAATAAACATAAATAAGGTTCGCGAGAACATCGGAATGGTTTTCCAGCAGTTCAATCTTTTTGCAAACAAAACCGTTTTGCAAAATCTTATGTTGGCGCCGGTTGATCTTAAAAAACGCAATAAAGCGGAAGCTCGCGAAAATGCAATGCATCTCTTGAAAAGAGTTGGTCTTGAGGATAAGGTTGACGCTTTCCCGCATCAACTTTCCGGCGGTCAGCAGCAGCGTGTTGCTATTGCTCGTGCGCTTGCTATGAACCCCGATATTATGCTCTTTGATGAGCCTACGAGTGCGCTCGACCCCGAAATGGTCGGCGAGGTTTTGCAGGTTATGAAGGAGCTGGCCAGCGAGGGTATGACAATGGTTGTCGTAACCCACGAAATGGGGTTTGCTCGCGACGTTGCCGACAGAGTTCTCTTTATGGCGGACGGCATTATCGTTGAGGAAGGTACTCCTGAGGAGATTTTCTCTGATCCGAAAGAACAAAGAACTAAGGATTTCCTTAATTGCGTTCTTTAATTTCAAAAAATCATAAAGTTTTATAAGCCTTGCAAGGATTCTTGCGAGGCTTATTTTTTTCGAAATTCAGATTTCGTTATCAATTTGCGTTAAATGTATTTATATATAAAATATATTATATTTAAAAAAGATTAAATATATGTGTTGATTTTGTGTTGTTTTTGTGGTATGATATTGTATTATAATGCGCTTAAAATATGCTAATGCCGAAAAAATTATAAAAATACCGAAATTTGTCGAGAAAGGAATGTTTTTATGGCAATAGTTAGACCTTTTTATGGATTCAGATTCACAGAAAAAGCAGGAAAGATAGGCGATTTGTGTTGTCCGCCTTATAATCTGTTGACAGAAACCGAAAGAAAGGCTTTTACAAAGAAAAATACGCACAATATTGTTCGCTTGGAAGCTCCGGGAGAGGATTCTGCTGATTTTAAAAAGGCAAAGAAAGTAATTGATAAATGGATAAAGGACGGTCTTATCAAGGAAGACGACGAGGCGGGCTTATATATTTATGAGCAATCCTTTGAGCTTGATGGAAATGAATATCGTTTAAGAGGCTTTATCGGCAGAGTTTATATCTATGACTACGAGCGAGGAATTATCCTTCCTCATCTCGAAACTGATGCCATCAAGAAGGAAGATCGTTATTGCCTTTTGAAATCTATATGCACAAATATCAGTCCCGTTTGCTCTATTTATGAGGACGAAAAGGGAATAATTGAAAAATCGATGGGTAAATTAACCGATCGCGAGCCCGATCAGAGTTTCAAAGATGCAAATGGAGTAACCCATAAATTCTGGGCTTGTCCGAGAAGCATCGAGGTTGATAGAATAAGCGCAAATATGGCGGGCAAAAAGCTTTATATAACAGAGGGTCATCATCGCTATGAGGCGGCGCTTCGCTATCGTAAGCATTTGGTTGAAAAGGGCATCATCGAGGAAATGGGCGAAAACGAAGCCGACTATATTATGATGATGTTGGTTGATTCCAAAACTCGTGAAATGGCACCTCGTGCAGTTCATAAGATAATTCATTCCTTGCCAAAATTCAGTTCGGGCAAGTTCACAACTGCCGCAGGCGAATATTTCGACGTTTCAACAACTAAATCTCAGGAAACTGCAAAGCTGAAGATTAAGAATATGAAGGAAAACGGAGATATTGCTTTCTCGATGTTCGACGGAAAGAAATATAATATTTTGAAGCTTAAAGCAGACCTTGATAAAAAGGAACTTTTGCCTGAGCTTTCCTCCGCTTCAAGAGAAATCGGCGCAAATATTATCGAAAAGCTCATTATTGAGAACGTTCTTGGGCTCAACGATGAAAAACTCAAAAAAGCGCATATTAAATATACCTCAAGCGTAGACGAGGCTTCTTCGGCGGTAGTTTCGGGCGAAGCTAATTGCAGCCTTATCCTTGAATCTGTTAAATTATCCGAAATAATCTCTGTCGCAGGAGAGGTATTGCCTAAAAACTCAACAAGATTCTATCCTGTTCCTTGGGCAGGCTTCGTTATGAATAAGCTTGATAAAGAGCCCAAAACTCCTAAGGACGAAAAGAAAAAGCAGGATTACGTAATGCCCGAAGCAGAGTTTGTGGAGATATAAATGAAACTAGAACAATTAATTGAAGGAATCGGTCTTCAAAAAGACGTTGCGGAGCAGGTTTTAGAAAGGGCGAAAGAACTTGATATTGAAAAATTTCGCCCTCTTTTAGAGGATATAGATAACCGATTTTTTTATGAAACCGAAGAAACGAGAAAGCGAATAAAAGAAATGCTTGAGCCCGATCCCGATAACCTTCGGATTCTGGCGCTTCAGCTTATGTGGGCGGCTTTGAAACATAAAAAATTCAAAGAGTTAAACATCAGCGATGAAATATATTTCGAAACCTTCGCTTGTTTCACAAGGTTTTTAAACGAGCGTTATGAAATGAGCTCAAAATATTATTTTGACCGCGCGGATTGGACTTATCATCAAATCGGCTTTTACCTTTTCAGAATCGGTTGCCTTGAATATGAAAAAAGGTTGGTTGACGGGGAGTATCTGATAGCAATACATATTCCGTCTGATGCCGTTATGACCAAAGAAAATCTGGAGTCATCTTTGAAGGAGGCAAGAAGATTTTTCGACGAACGCTTCCCCCTTTATAAGGGCGCTCCGATAAGATGTATAACCTGGCTTCTTTCACCCGAACTCAAAAAACTTCTGAAGGAAGGCTCAAAAATCCTTCAGTTTGCCGATTGCTTCGATATAACGGAGGTTTATGAATATCCGAATATGGATTGGTATAAATGGGTATTTTTGGTTGACGAAAAGGAATTTTCCGAAGACCTTCCCGAAAAAACCTCCCTTCAAAGGGCGCTCAAAAACTTTATTCGCGAGGGCGGAGAAATTCACGCCGCTTGCGGATATATAAAGAAAGAGCTTATAGAGAATTAATAAACTATTAAAATTTTCGCAATAACTTTGTGATAAAATTCATTATAATCGATATTGTAGAAAACGGTTATAACCGTTTTGGCAGAATAAATTCTGCCTCTGACAAGCTTATGCTTGTCAGCTACATTCGATTGCAATAGTTTTGTTGTTTGCGTGATACGCAAACGTGTATTGTGCATAGCA
>JAZQTQ010000034.1:0-128038 GCA_045630885.1 Acutalibacteraceae bacterium | reverse complement strand
CTCTTGCCATCCCCGCTCCAAGAAACGGCTGGAGGCAACGAATTTTCAGTTGGATCCCCGGGTGCGCACCAATGAGCCTCTGGGCTTCCACGACTATAATTGCTTGCAGATGAATGCCTTTGCCGTTGTTTCTGATAGCGGTACTCTGCCCGAAGAATCAAGCTTTTTCACGTCTGTTGGAAAACCATTCCCCGCAATCTGCATAAGAACTTCAACCGAGCGCCCCGAGGCGCTTGATAAGGCTTGCTTCACGCTCGCAGGTATCGATGAAAACTCTCTGCTTCAAGCCGTTGCAACATCGGTAGAAATGAACAACGCGGAGGATTTCGGTATTCCCGTTCCTGATTATATCGAAGAAAACGTTTCAACCAAGGTTGTAAAATTAATCCAAAGCTATACAAGAATCGTTGACAAAATGGTTTGGAGAAAATATTAATGCTAAAAACGCCTTCGTAACAGTCATTTGGTTGCGAAGGTTTTTAGGTGGTGTTAAAAATCAAAAAATTTGATATTGAGGGTATGAGTTGCGCCGCTTGCAGTATGAGGGTTGAAAAGGCGGTTTCTGCGCTTGAAAAAGTAAAATCTTGCCAAGTGAATCTCTTAACAAATTCAATGACGGTTGAAGGAGAAGTAACCGAACAGGAAATTATATTTGCAGTTGAAAAAGCCGGATATAAAGCCTTCCCTCAGGGTACAAAAGAAGATAAAGGCAGAACAGAAACCAAAAAATCACTTAAGCGTTTAATTGTTTCTCTAGGTCTTCTAATCCCGCTTATGTATATTTCAATGGGGCATAATATGTTGTCGTTGCCATTGCCTCAATTTTTGCATAATAGCCCTTTGTTTATAGGACTCTTGCAGATGATTTTAACCGGTATCATTATTTTTATTAACAGGGTTTTCTTTGTTAGCGGATTTAAAGCCATATTGAATAAGAGTCCTAATATGGATACACTAATTTCAATGGGCTCAGGTGTTTCTTTCTTATATAGCATTTATATCGTTCTTCAAATTGCTATGGGAGGAGTCAAAAATCTTCATAATTTGTATTTTGAATCCGCAGCGATGATTTTAGTTTTGATAACGATAGGGAAAACCCTAGAGGCTCATTCAAAGGGTAAAACAACGAGCGCCATAAAAGGACTTATGGACCTTTCGCCAAAGCTTGCGAGGGTTGAAAGAGAAGGAAAAGAAGTTAGTATTCTTGCAAGTGAAGTTCAAGTAGGGGACGTTTTTATAGTATTAGCCGGCGAGAGTATTCCGGCTGATGGAATAGTTATTTTCGGAGAAACCTCGGTAGATGAATCGGCATTAACAGGGGAGAGCATTCCGTCGGACAAAAGCGAAAATTCCTCTGTTTTTGCAGGAACGATAAATATGCACGGCTATATAAAATGCAAAGCAACTAAAGAACTTTCGAATACAACACTTTTTGAAATAATAAAAACGGTAACAGATGCATCTAATCAAAAAGCGCCTATAGCAAAAACAGCCGATAAAGTATCGGGAATTTTCGTGCCAATAGTTATAGGTATATCGATTATAACGTTTATAATATGGCTTTTTTTAGGTCAAACGATAGGGTTTTCCATCGCTCGCGCTGTGTCGGTGCTTGTAATCAGTTGCCCATGTTCGCTTGGCCTCGCAACTCCTGTTGCGATAATGGTAGGCTCCGGCGTTGGCGCCAAAAATGGTATTTTATTTAAGACGGCAGTATCTTTGGAAGCAGTCGGAAAAGCCAAAACAATTATTCTTGATAAAACCGGAACAATAACTAAAGGTGTTCCGGCAGTAACCGATATATTGGAGCAAAAAGACAGAACCGAGCTTTTAAAATATGCCTATTCGCTGGAAAAAATGAGCGAGCATCCATTGGCATCGGCAATTGTTAAAAAAGCAGAATCGGAAGCAATCGAAAGATTTTCAGTTGATGATTTCGAGGTGCTTTCGGGAAGCGGATTATCGGGAAATATCGAGCGAAAGCGAGTAATAGGCGGTAATTTGCAGTTTGTTGCAAAAGAAACCGAAATTCCGAAAACTATCAGAAATAAAGCGGAAGAACTTTCTTCGCAAGGAAAAACACCATTGTTTTTTGCTAAAGAGGGAGAATTTTTAGGGTTGATTGCCGTTGCCGATTCAATAAGAAATGACAGCGCAGAAGCCATTAAAGAAATCAAGAAAATGGGAATAAACGTGGTTATGCTAACGGGCGATAACAAAAATACTGCAGAAGCTATTTCAAAAACCGCAGGAGTTAATAACGTTATTGCAGAGGTTATGCCGAAGGATAAAGCCGAAGTTGTTTCAGGATTTAAAGAGCAAGGAATGGTCGTTATGGTCGGTGATGGCATAAACGATGCTCCTGCTTTAACCGTTGCCGACGTTGGCGTAGCAGTTGGCGAAGGCGCTGATATTGCTATTGATTCCGCAGATATAGTTCTTATGAAAGCGGGACTTATCACGGTTGTTAATGCAATTAAGCTTAGCAGAAAAACCCTTAAAAATATTAAAGAAAACTTGTTTTGGGCGTTTATATATAATATTATTGGTATTCCGCTTGCAGCAGGAGCGTTCATTTCCTTGTTTGGTTGGGAAATGAATCCGATGTTTGGCGCAGCGGCAATGAGTCTTTCGAGCATTTGTGTAGTTTCTAATGCTTTAAGGTTGAATTTTATAAATTTTGAAAAGCTAAAAAAGGAGAAAAAGAAAATGGAAAAAACTTTAAAAATCGAAGGTATGATGTGTGTTCATTGTGAAGCCAGAGTTAAAAAGCTTCTCGAAAATTTAGCAGAGGTCGACGAAGCAATCGTCAGCCACGAAAAAGGAATAGCCGAACTAAAATTAAATTCAGAAATTTCTGATAAAGCGCTCAAAGAGCTTATAGAAAACGAAGGTTATAAAGTTTTATAAAAAAGAGGTGTTTTTCTCCTTGAAGAAAAACACCTTAATTTTTTAGCCTTTGAATTTTGTTAATCCGCTCTGTCGATAACCTCTGTTCTGTCCCTGAATAAAAGGGAAATGCACCAAATACCTGCAAGAGCGATAACAGTGTATATGATCTTTGAAAGCAGAGCATCGGAGCCGCCAAAGATCCAAGCCACCAAGTCAAATTCAAAAAGACCAACAAGTCCCCAGTTAAGGCAACCAATAATTGATAAAAGCAGACATATTCTATCGAACAAAATAATCAACTCCTTCTTTTCTATGTCCAAAATTAGTTTTTGCTTAGAATAAAAGAATTATTCAGAATAAAACGCAACTTAGTGCGCCAAAATATTCTAAAAGAAAAAAGAATGAGGTAGAATATGACAACAATCATTTTATATGGATTAACAGGCGGATTTGTTGCAGAAGATATAAAAAGAGTTTTATCAAATTACGGAATGATTTCGGTTTGCGGTTCAACTATTCGCGAAAAAAGAGGCGAGTCAGATTTCCTTATAATAGAATATACATCTAAAGCAAATATAAACACAACGACCGGAATAATAGTAATGACGGGCGAAATTTCAAGCGCATCGCAGTTAAAACTTCCGCAAGATTATAAAGGAATCGTTTATTCGGGAGATATAGGTGCTCTCGAATTATTAAAACAAAATAATATAGAAACAATAACCTGTGGAATGTCGAACACCGATACTTTGATGTTATCCAGCGTTGGCGAAGATACAGCATCGGTTTGCTTGCAAAGAAGAATAGAAACTCTAAATGGAAAAGAAATAGAGCCGAGGGAATACCCGGTAAAACTAAAAGAGAGAATAACCGATTATGCCCTTCTTGCCGCATTCGGGATTTTGCTTTTAACAGATACAGAACCAATAGATATAGCATATTGAAAAAAATCCCAAAAAACTTCCTATAATTGCCGATAATAAAAATTATAATAAGTCATAAAATAATATTGCAAACGCAAAAGAAAAAGACAAAGGAGTGAAAACGAAATGGCTAATAAGAACGTAGTACCCGAGGCACGTGAAGCTCTTAACCGCTTCAAGATGGAAGCTGCAAACGAAGTTGGCGTAAACCTCAAGCAGGGTTATAACGGTGATTTAACATCTAAGCAGGCTGGCTCTATTGGTGGTCAGATGGTTAAAAAGATGATCGAATCTTATGAAAACAGCATGAAATAAGATAAAATTAAATCGTTTTGATATATTAAGCTAAAAAAGCAGGCTTTCCCAAAAGGGAGAGCCTGCTTTGATGTTAATTAAAAAGATTTTTAATTTTATCGAAGGTGAAGATTCTGAAATCATAAGGATTTAGCTCGCGAGCCTTTTCGATAGTTTTTAAAGATTCGATGAGTTCTTCTTTTCCAAGAAGAGCAAACGCTTTTAAAATATAACCTTCGGTCAGATTGTTTTTCTCAATGTTATATTCGAAAGGCATTGGAGAAGGAGAGCCTACTCCATAATAAGAGCGCAAATCACAATTGACTATAAAATTATCTGCAACCGATAACATTTCGTCGAGAACAAAATCGGCTTCATCTTGTAGATTTTGCTTTTTGAGCGAGAGGGTGCGGAAAAGTGAAATTTCAGAAACTGATGATTTAGAAACGGAGGCGGTCTTATAAGCATTCAAAGCTTTTTCTTTTTCTCCTGATAATTCATAAATAGAAGCCAAAAGGTAATAAATATGAGCTTCTTGATTGAAGAAGGTTTTAGCTTCGCCATAAGATTTTGGCATATTTATTCCATCGAAAAGAACTTTTTCAGCAAGAGTATAGTAGCCTTCGTCTATTAGTTTTTGTGCTAAAAGAACGTGCATCAAAGCACGCTTCTGTGGGTATAGTTCCAAGCGGACTTATAGAGAATATCGTAGGCTTCTTTGTTTTTACCCAAATACGTGAGGGCTAAACCTTTTAAATAAAAAGCTTCAGTATCGGTTGGGAGTTCGTTTCTCAGGGTCAATCTTTTTATAGCAACGTCGCAGTAATTAACACATTCTTCGAATCTTCCGTCTTAAAGAGAGAGCCTTGCCATAGACGTGTTGCAACGAATATCAAGAGGATCCCTTTTAATTCCTTCAAGATAATAATCTCTGGGGTTATAGTTATGTAAAAGCATCGGCCTGAAATCAAGCCGATGCTTTTTGTTTATATTATATAAGAAGTTCTGCGATTTGGATGGTATTGAGAGCGGCGCCTTTTCTAACCTGGTCTCCGCAGCACCAAAGATTGATTCCGTTGTCTGCTGTTAAATCCTCGCGGATTCTTCCAACGAAAACAAGGTCTTGGTCGCTTGTGTCGATAGGCATAGGGAAGACGTTGTTATTAAGGTCGTCAACGAGTTTGCAACCCGGAGCAGAAGCGATAATCTTTCTTGCATCTTCTACAGAAATCTTATCTTCTGTTCTGATGATAACCGAAATAGAATGAGAACGAACAACCGGAACTCTAATGCAGGTACAACTAACGAGGAGATCGTCGATGTGCATAATCTTTCTGCCTTCGTTTTGCATTTTCATTTCTTCGGTTGTGTAACCGTTATCAAGACCGCTTCCGATTTTAGGAATAAGGTTTTGTGCAATCTGATGTGAGAAAATCTGAGGTTTGATTTCTTCTCCGTTGATAAGGGCTTTAGTTTCTTCTTCAAGCTCGATAGGGCCGCCTGCTCCTGCTCCCGAAACCGCTTGATACGTAGAAGCAATAACGGTTTTGATGGGGCTAAGCTTATTAAGAGCGTTTATGGCAACCAATGTGATGATGGTTGAACAGTTAGGATTAGAAATAATGCCCTTGTGTGCTTTTGCATCTTCGGGGTTAATTTCAGGAACAACAAGGGGAACGTCCTTATCCATTCTGAATGCGCTTGAGTTATCAACGAAAACAGCGCCTGCTTTAACTATGTGAGGAGCAAGTTCTTTAGCAAGCTCGTTGCTTGCTGCGCCCAAAACTATGTCCATACCTTCAAAAGAATCTTTTGTTGCTTCTTCAACTGCAATTTCTTTACCGCAGAAGGGGATAAGTTTTCCAACACTTCTTTTGGAAGCTAAAAATTTAACAGTTTCAACGGGGAAGTTTCTTTCCTCTAAAAGTTTTATCATTTCTCTGCCAACGGCACCGGTTGCGCCGAGAACTGCAACGTTATATTTTTTCATAATAGACCACCTTATCTGATAAAGCTATCATAGATAACTTTTATTGTTTTTTCATAATCTTTATTATCAGTTCCAACGATAATATTTCTTTCATCAGGACCTTGAGAAATCATTCTGATATTGATTCCGTTTTCGCCAAGGGCTGCGAAAAGTTTTCCGGACGTACCGGGTTTAAACGCCATTTTTCTTCCTATAACGGCAATTATGGAAATTTTATCAACAACGTCAATTTTATCGGGTTTAATTTCGGTTTCAATTTCTGCGATTATGTTATAAAGCTTATCTTCAAGATTTGCAGTTGGCATAACGAAAGAGAAGCAATCGATTCCCGAAGGAGCATATTCAATTGAAACGCCATACTTTTCAAAAATACCCGTAATTATTCTCAATAGACCGGCAGTTGCTGAAAAACCGTGTTTCATAACAGTGATAATTGAGAAGTCGTGGCGACCGGTGATTCCTGTAATCAAATTATCATCGCTATCAATTTCGTCGCAAGCCTTCATAATAACCGTTCCCGGATCATCGGGAGCGTTAGTATTTCTGATATTAAGCGGAATGTTTGCTTTCTTAACAGGGAATATAGTTCCTTCGTGGAGAACCTGAGCTCCCATATAAGAAAGTTCGCGAAGCTCATCATAAGTTATGTGCTTGATGGGTTTGGGATCATCAACGATTCTGGGGTCTGCCATAAGAACACCCGAAACGTCGGTCCAGTTTTCATAAACGTCGGCTCTGAAAGCAGCTGCTGCCAAAGCGCCTGTAATATCGGAACCGCCGCGGGTCATAACACGGATTTTTGTGTTGGGTAAAATTCCATAGAAGCCGGGAATAACGATGCCTTTTTCGTATGGAATATTCTGAAGTCTTGAATAAGATTTATCGGTATCGATAGTGCCGTCGAATTTGAAGGTCAACCAATCTGTTGCATCAACGAATTTATATCCAAGATAATCAGCAAGAAGAATCGCCGAAAGATATTCTCCTCTGGAAACGAGTTCATCTTGAGTAATACCTGATTTTATTTTTTTTCGAATAGCATCGAGTTCGGCTTCAATATCGGTTTTGAGGCGAAGATCGTCTCTGATTTGCTTGTATCTTTCTGCAATCATTTCAAAAATACTTTCGCAGTCAACACCGTATTGAATATGAGCATAACAAAGATAAAGAAGGTCGGTTATTTTATTATCTCCCGAAAATCTTTTGCCTGCTGCAGAAACAACAACAACCTTTCTTGAGCTTTCGGCAAGAACGATGTCTTTAACCTTTTTGTATTGGCTTGCATCTGCCATAGAGGAGCCGCCAAATTTTAAAACCTTAAACATAACGTTTTCTATCTCCAATCCTTAATAAACGCCCGCAACAAAAGCTTGTGGGTCTTTTTTGAGTATTTCTTTGTAAATTGAATGCATGAATTTAACCGATGTTGATTCAAGCAAGAAGCCATATTTCCATTTTTCAGATATATTCAAACCGTCGGGAATATCGCAATTCGTTATTATGTAATATTTATGAGAAGCGATTTCGTTGTTTATTGAAACCTTTTCCATATTTTCATTGTATGTTTTTTTGTTGCCGTTTGCCACATCAATGCAGTCGTTAATAACAGTGAAAGCGGTTGGATATCTTCCTGCACCGTAGCCAAAGAAACTAAGAGGGCCAACGTTTTGAGCATCGAGCAAAATGTGGTTGAAATTCTCGGTAACGCTCGAATAAACGGTATCCTTTTTAACAAAAGTCGGTTCAACCCAAGCGGCGATACCTTCGTCGGTTTTCTTTGTCTTTGCGATAAGTCTGCAAATATATCCGTGTGCTTCAGCATCTTTAATGGCTTCAGCGCAGACGTTTCTGATTCCGATAACGTCAACCTCATCAGAGCTTACCGAAACTCCGAACGAAATATTTGCCGAAATTGCAATCTTTCGTTTAGTATCCAATCCGTCGATGTCGGAACTGGGGTCGGCTTCGGCGAAACCTAACTTTTGAGCCTCTTTTAAAGCAACGCTGAATTGCGCTCCGTCGCGGTGCATAGCGTCGAGAATATAGTTAGTAGTTCCGTTAAAAATTCCGCGAACGGAATTAATAGCGCTAGTCTTAATTGTTCTTTCAAGATTAATAAGCCAGGGAATGCCTCCGCCAACTGCCGCAGTGTATCTCAAAGCAACTCTATTTTCCTTTGCAAGAGCAGTTAACTCTTCATAATGCTCGCATATAACAAGTTTGTTGGCGGTGATAACGTTTTTGCCTGCCTTCAAAGATGAAACTATAAAATCATAAGCAGGTCTGTGTCCGCCGATAAGCTCAACAACTGTTTCAACAGAAGCATCAGAAAGAATTTCGTTTATGTCTGTAACGCTTTTTGCGGTTAATCCTTCGTGTTTTTGAAGATCCAAAACATATTTAACTTCGATATTTTCTGCCTTTTGAGCAAGCTCATAAACACCGTAGCCAACAGTTCCGAATCCGAGAATAGCAATGTTCATTTAAACATCCCCCGTAGTAAAAAAATGCTTGAAAATAAATAAATTTTAGATTAAAATAAAAAAGACTTGAAATCTAACTCAAAGTATTATATCATATAAGAGTTGAAAATGCAAGAAAAGATTGGAGATTTTTATGATTTATCAAAGCACAAGAAACAATCAAGAAAAAGCAACCCCCTCAAGTGCGATATTAAAGGGTATTGCGCCTGACGGCGGATTGTATATGTTGAGCGATTTTTCCGAGCTATCTTTTGATTGGGAAAAGGCGTTAGGCCTTTCTGCTATGGATATGGCGGAATATATCCTCGGCGCATTGTTTGATGATTTTTCAAAAGAAGAAATGCACGAGCTCGTTTCAAAAGCATATACCGGTAAATTCGAAACGGAAGACCTAACTCCAACTGTTAAGGTTGGCGATAAATACGTTCTCGAACTTTTCAGAGGTCCAACAAGCGCATTTAAGGACGTTGCATTATCAATGCTTCCGCAATTAATAACCGGCGCTATGAAGAAGACCGGTTGTAAAGACGAAATAGTTATTTTAACCGCAACAAGCGGAGATACCGGCAAAGCGGCATTACACGGCTTCCACGATGTTGAGGGAACGAGAATAATTGTGTTCTATCCTTATGGCGGTGTTAGTGATATTCAAAAAGCGCAGATGGTAACCCAAAAGGGCGGAAACGTCTGCGTATGCGCAGTTCGTGGAAATTTTGATGACGCTCAAACCGGAGTTAAGCATATTTTTGACGAATCTGATAAAAACGATATTTTGCCTGAAGGCATCCGTTTGTCCAGCGCAAATTCAATTAATATAGGAAGACTTGCTCCTCAAATTGTTTATTATTTCAAGTCCTATTCCGACCTTGTAGATTCGGGTGAAATAAAAAAAGGCGACCTCGTTAATTTTGTAGTGCCAACGGGTAATTTCGGCGATATTTTGGCGGGTTATTTTGCTAAAAAGATGGGCCTTCCTATCGATACTCTTGTCTGCGCATCTAATGCAAATAACGTTTTAACCGACTTTATTAACACAGGAAAATACGACCGTAAACGTGAATTTTATAAAACCTCGTCGCCTTCTATGGATATCCTTGTTTCGAGCAATCTTGAAAGACTTTTGTATTTGCTCAGTGATTGCGATGCTCAGCTTGTTGCAAAATATATGTCAGAGCTTAAAACAGAGGGCGAATACACTGTAAATAACTCCATTCTTTCTAAACTCCAAAGCGAATTTATGGCTGATTGTTGCGATGACGAGGAAACATCCCAAACTATCGCAAACGTTTATGAGAAATACGGTTATCTTTGTGACACTCACACCGCAGTTGGCTGGAACGTTGCGGAAAAATTCCAAAAATCCACTAATAATGCAAATAAAACAGTTGTTTTGTCAACTGCATCACCTTATAAATTTGCAACTTCAGTTTTATCTTCAATTGGTGAAACACCTGATGAAAATGAGTTTGAAGTTATGAAGCAAATTGAGAATAAGACAGGTATCGAAATTCCTAAGGGATTGGCAGAGCTTGAGAGCCTTCCCGTGCGTCATAATGACGTTATTGAGGTTGAGGATATGCTGTCTTACGTTCTCGGAAAAACCGAGCAAAAACATTTTAACCAATAATAGTTTAAACGGCATATTGAAAAATGTGCCGTTTTTTCTTAATATGTTTATTGACATATTGAAAGATTTAATGTAAAATATAATAAATTAATATGGGGGTAATTTAGAATGAAACCTGCTTATAAGAGAATTTTATTAAAGCTTAGCGGAGAAGTTCTTGCCGGAAAGAATAAGTCCGGTATTGATTTCGATACTGTTATGACCATTTCGAGAAGCATAAAAGATGCTGTCGATATGGGTTGTGAGGTTGCTATCGTTGTTGGCGGCGGAAACTTCTGGCGAGGAAGATCAAGCGGCGAAATGGATAGAACCAGGGCAGACCATATGGGAATGCTCGCAACCGTTATCAATTCTTTAGGTCTTGCAGACGGATTGGAAAAGGTTGGACTTACGGTTAGAGTTCAAACTGCTATCGAAATGCGTCAGATAGCGGAGCCTTATATCCGAAACAAGGCGGTTCGTCATCTTGAAAAGGGAAGAGTAGTTATTTTTGGCTGCGGAACCGGAAATCCTTTCTTTTCAACAGATACAGGCGCCGCATTGAGGGCGGTTGAAATAGATGCAGATATCATTTTCAAAGCAACTAACGTTGACGGTGTTTATGATTGCGACCCGAAAACGAATCCCGACGCAGTTAAATACGACACTTTGAGCTTTATGGACGTTCTTAATCAAGAGCTTCACGTTATGGATAGCACAGCGGCATCTCTTTGTATGGATAATAAGCTTCCTATCCTCGTGTTCAATCTTAATGACCCTGAAAATATTGTCAAGGCGGCAGCAGGCGAGCCTATCGGCACAATAGTTAAATAATCATTGGAGGAAATTTTTATGAAAACAGTTATCAGCAATATGGAAGAGAGAATGAATAAATGCTTAGGTGCTCTCGACAGAAACTTTAAAACAGTTCGCGCAGGCAGAGCAAACGCCTCGGTTCTTGATAAAATACAGGTTGAATATTATGGCACTCCAACCCCCATCAATCAGATGGCGGCTATTTCAACTCCGGATCCAAGAACTCTCCAGATTCAACCTTGGGATAAAACAACCCTCAGAGAAATTGAAAAGGCTATTTTAACATCAGACCTCGGAATCAATCCTCAAAACGACGGAAACTGTATCCGTCTTAATTTCCCTCCTTTAACCGAGGAGCGCAGAAAGGAACTCGCAAAAGAGGTTAGAAAGATGGCAGAAGATGCAAAGGTTGCCGTTCGTAATTGCAGAAGAGATGGAATCGATGCTATCAAGGCTATGAAGAAGAATAATGAAATAACCGAAGACGAGCAGGCAGATGGCGAAAAGAAGATTCAAAAAAGCACAGATAAATTCGTTGCAGAAATCGACGCTATGACTGCCGATAAGGAAAAGGAAATCTTGGCAATCTAATTAAATTAACTTTAAGGGATAGGTGTCTTTAAGTGGCGCTATTTAAAAGAAAAAAAGAGAATAAAAAAATATGCGAGCCGGGGCTTATGCCTCGGCATATCGCAATTATTATGGATGGTAATGGAAGATGGGCAAAGAAGAAAAAACTGCCCAGAAGCGCAGGCCATTCAGCAGGAGCCAACACCTTCAGAGCAATTGCAAGGCACGGCAATAAAATCGGCCTTGAATATATGACGGTGTATGCTTTTTCAACCGAAAACTGGAAGCGTCCTAAAGAAGAGGTTGATAATATTATGAACCTTTTAAGGGACTATTTAAAGGATGCAAAAAACTTTAAGGACGAGAATATCAAGGTTAAATTCATCGGAAATATCGAAGTTCTTGAAGACGATATAAAGAAGCTCATAAATGAAGCCGAGGAAGAAAGCGCAAATGCAACGGGAATGAATCTTAATATAGCGCTAAACTACGGCGGACGTGATGAGCTTGTTTCTGCATTTAAGAAGATGAATGAGGCGGTTTTAAAGGGTGAAATAAAGGCGGAGGATATTTCCGAAGAAACGGTTGGGGAATTTCTCTATACTAAAGGCCAGCCCGACCCCGACTTTATAATAAGACCGAGTGGAGAATATCGCTTGTCTAATTATCTTATTTGGCAGTCTGCTTATGCTGAATTTTGGTTTTCCGACGTGCTTTGGCCTGATTTTAAGCCGAGCGATCTCGATAGAGCAATAAGTGATTTTGGAAACCGAAACAGAAGATTTGGCGGAGTATAATTTATTTTATGGGGTGAAAAAATGAAGATAAGAATTATTTCGGCGGCAGCAGCATTGGCGCTTTTCATTGGAATTATATTATTGCAGGGAGTTTTCCCTTATGCTTTTGCCATAATGTTCTGCGCCTTGTCGGGGATTGCGGCATACGAGGTTTTATATAAAACGGGAATCGTTAAAAATAAGGCTTTTGCCATTTTGGGAGTTATCTGTTCCTGTTTCGCTCCGTTTATAATAGCTTTTTATGGCAATTATACGAGCATAATGTTCCTTGTTTATGTGCTTGGAGTTGTATTTTTAACTTTAAAATGTCATAAAACTGCCGATATTTCAACAATAGCTTCGGCTGTAGCATTCCCATTAATGCTTTCCTTTGCTTTTGCATCGCTTTTGTTCTTGTCTTCAAAATCTGAATTTGGTTTGTTTTATTTTTATCTTTGCTTGATTTATGCCTGGGGCTCAGATACCGGAGCATATTTTGTTGGTTGTTTTTTGGGAAAGCATAAGCTTTGCCCCGAAATTAGCCCCAAAAAGACGGTTGAAGGCGCCTTTGGCGGCGTTGCAGGAAGTCTTCTTTTAACCTATGTTTTATATCTTGTTTATACAAGCGCATTAGGTTATAAAGACATAAATTTAATACATATTCTGGTATGTGCGGCATTGTTGTCAGTTGTTGGTATGCTTGGAGATCTCTTTGCTTCCCAACTTAAAAGAAAATGCGGAATTAAAGATTACGGAAACTTGATGCCGGGTCATGGCGGTGTTCTTGACAGATTTGACAGCGTTTTGCTAATCGCCCCTTGTTTTTATGGCTATTTAAGTTTTTTCGAGATAATTTAAAGATAAAAGGAATAATATATTATGCAGAAAACAATTTCTTTGCTAGGCTCAACGGGTTCTATCGGAACGCAGGCTCTCGACGTTGCAAGAAAGCATAATTATAAAATTAAGGCTTTAGCAGGCGGAAGAAATATCGAGCTTTTAGAAAAGCAGGCGCGAGAATTTTTGCCATCATTAGTTTGCGTTGCAGACGAGAAAGCTGCAAAACAACTAAAAATTTCTCTTGCTGATACAAGCATTAAGGTATTGGGCGGCGAGGAATCAATTATTTGTGCCGCATCAACGGATTGCGATATTGTTCTTAACTCTATCGTTGGTATTGCCGGATTAAATCCAACCTTAGCAGCCATTGAAAGCGGACGCGACGTTGCCCTCGCAAATAAGGAAACATTAGTTGCCGCAGGCGATATTGTTATAAATAAAGCGCAAGAAAAAGGGGTTAAAATTCTCCCTGTCGATAGCGAACATTCTGCGATTTTTCAGTGTCTTCAGGGCGTGCCGGAAAATTCGCTTAGAAAAATACTATTAACGGCTTCGGGCGGGCCGTTTTTTGGAAAAAACAAGGAAGAACTTAAAGACGTAACGCCCGAAATGGCGCTTAAGCATCCGAATTGGTCGATGGGTGCAAAAATAACGATTGATTCTTCAACTCTTATGAACAAGGGCCTTGAAGTTATCGAGGCTGTAAAACTTTTTGGAGTTTCTGCAAAAGATATAGAAGTTGTTGTTCATAGGGAGAGTATAATTCATTCAGCAGTAATGTTAAGAGATGGCGCTGTTATCGCTCAGTTAGGCCTTCCCGATATGCGTTTACCTATACAGTATGCCTTAACTTATCCTGCAAGAAACGAATGTCCCGGAGAGGATTTGAACTTAACCAAACTCGGAAATATGAGCTTTTTTGAGCCCGATCTTGAAACCTTCGTTTGCCTTAAAACCTGCATAAATGCAGTAGATGAGGGTGGCCTTAAACCTGCCGCTGCAAACGGAGCGAATGAGATGGCTGTAAAACTCTTCTTGGAGGGCAAAATTAAGTTTTTGCAAATAGGCGAATTGGTGGCTTTGGCAACAGAAAATCAAAAGAAGACCGAAGAATTTTCAATTGAAGATGTATTTGATGCTGATAAAGCAGCCAGGGAGTTTGTTTTAAAAACTTCTAATAATTTATAAATTTCAAAGGCGGTGTTTGAGATAACTCCAGTTCCAATGTTTTCGTTTGCTTCCTTTTTCGGAAGCGTTTGGCCTTATTTAATAGCGATTCTTTTGTTTTTATTAATGATAGTGATTCATGAATTTGGACATTTTATTTTCGCAAAAATGCTTGGAGTTCGAGTTAATGAATTTGCAATCGGATTTGGGCCAACAATTTTCAAAAAGCAAGGAAAAGAAACTCTTTATTCTTTAAAACTTATTCCATTTGGCGGCTATTGCGCTATGGAAGGCGAGGATGAAGGAAGTAACGACCCTAAGGCTTTTTGCAACAAGAAACCATGGAGAAGGTTTCTGATTGTTATTGCTGGAGCGCTTTTTAATATCATTTTTGGATTTGTTCTGTTGGTAACATATCTTTCAACAAGCCTTTCGGGAAGCCTTATCGGAACAACAACCGTTCATTCTTTTGATAAAAATGCGGTTAGTTGTCAGTCAGGCTTGCAAGCAGGGGATACAATTTTGAGGGTTGACGGAAGAAGCTGTATAACCGAAACCGAATTAGGGTATGCTTTTTCAGCCGTTGAAGATGAATATGTTGATTTGGTTGTTGAAAGAGATGGCGAGGAAATAGAACTTAAAAACGTTCGTTTTGAAATAGAAGAAGAAAAAGGCATAAAGTATTTCAAAAGAGATTTCTGGCTGGTTGGCGAGGAAAAAACGGTTGGTGGAGTTATCGTTGCTGCTGGGAAATACACGGTTTCTTATTCGCGAACAGTGCTGTTTTCTTTGGTTGATTTGATTTCGGGAAAGTTTTCCTTAAATGAAGTTTCGGGTCCCGTGGGCGTTGCTTCGGCATTGGGAGAAGCAACCACTATGGGTTTGAGCGTTTTATTGCCGATGCTTTGTCTTATAACGATAAACCTAGGGGTTTTCAACCTTTTGCCGATTCCTGCGCTTGATGGAGGAAGATTAATATTCATCTTGTTTGAAATGATATTCAGAAAACCTGTTCCGCAAAAATATGAATCTGTGGTTCATGCGGCAGGATTTATTCTGTTGATGCTGTTTGCTGCGTTTATAACGTTAAAGGATGTTATAGGCTTATTTTAGAAAATAAAGGGGGCGCATTGGCGCTTTATGGAAAGAAGAGTTTCGAGAAAAGTTAAAATTGGAAAGACTTTTATTGGTGGCGATGCACCCGTTAGTGTTCAGTCGATGCTTAGCGTACCTGCAAGTGATATCGAAAATAGCGTTATTCAGGCTAAAGCACTTGAAAAAGCGGGTTGTGATATAATAAGAGCCGCAGTTCCTGATATGGAAGCTGTAAAACTTATATATGCGCTTAAAGAAAATTTAGATATTCCTGTGGTTGCCGACATTCATTTTGATTATAAGTTAGCGCTCGAAAGCGTTGCGGCGGGCGTTGATAAAATAAGAATAAATCCGGGTAATATTGGCGATGAATCAAGGGTTAAAGCGGTTGCAAATGCTTGTAAAATCGCCGGTGTTCCGATAAGAGTCGGAGTTAATTCGGGCTCATTGGAAAAGCATATTTTAGAAAAATATGCAAGGCCTTCGGCCGAAGCGCTTTTTGAAAGCGGAATGTATCATATAAATCTGCTTGAAAAGTTTGATTTTTATGATACAGTGCTTTCTTTAAAGGCTTCAGACGCTGAAAGAATGTATGAAGCGTATCTATATGCCGCAGAGCATTGTGATTATCCTTTGCATCTGGGTGTTACTGAAGCGGGAACAAAAAGAATGGGCATAATCAAATCTTCTGCTGCTATCGGTGGACTTTTGTTAAGAGGAATTGGCGATACCATCAGGGTTTCGCTAACCGATGAACCTATAGAGGAAGTAAAAGCGGGGATAGACCTTCTTAAATCCGTCGGAATTCGTAATGATGGAATTAAATTTGTTTCTTGTCCAACCTGCGGAAGAACGAAAATCAATCTGATTGAGCTTGCAAAAAAAACTGAGGAAATGCTCGAGGGGTGTCAAAAAAATATAACCGTTGCGATAATGGGTTGTATAGTTAACGGTCCCGGAGAGGCTCGTGATGCTGATATTGGTATTGCGGGCGGAGATGGATGTGGCCTTATATTTAAAAAAGGCGAGATAATTAAAAAGGTTTCCGAAGATGAACTTCTTTGCGAACTGCTTAAAGAAATAGATAAAATGTAAAAAAATCAAGAGGAAGAAAAATGACAGATGTTAATTTTGCCGACCTTTTCGGTGGATACATAGGCGAACTTAAAAAGCATTTTGAAGGCGCTGTAGTTAAAAACTGTAGTATAGATAAAGAAAAGCGCATCTTGAATGCAAGCGTTGATTGTGCAAAATACGTTAAAAAAGTGATAATTGATGAAGTTGCTCGTCTTTTAAGGGAGCAGCTTTGTTTAAAGAGCGTAAATTTTAATTTAAAATTTCCAAGCGGAACCTTTTGTCCCTCCGCTTGCAAAGATATTTCCGAAAAGCTTAAAGGAGAAACCTGCCAGTTGAATGGCTTTTTGGAGGGCGCTAAATATTCGCTTAGCAATAATATTTTAACAATAGACCTTCAGCACGGAGGTCTTGCAACGATGAACAGTTGTATGTTTGCAACACGTTTTTCTAATTATGTTAAAGACCAATTTGGAATAGAGGTTTCGGTTGAATTTACCGGCATAACCGAGAAAACCGAAATTGAAATGGATCTTGTTCATTTTGATCCGCCTTCACCACCTGTTGATATACCTCCGCCACCCGACGAAGCGCCTCCAATCGAGGAAGAAGCACCTCCTGTAGCGCCTCCTGTCCAAAAGGCAGCGCCAAGGCCTAAAAAAGATATAATTCCCAAAGAACTTCCCGAAGCGAAGAAACACCCTAAAGGGGAAAAACCTTCCGATGGACTTCCCGTTTTCTTAGATACCGCACGCCTTTTCTATGGCAGTAATATTGATACAAACGTTAAAAAGCTTATTGATATTCTTCCGCCCGACGATATGGAGGCAATGGTCGATTTTTGTGGTTGGGGAGAGATATCCTCAGTTGAGGTCAGAGACGTTAACACAAAGCGCGGACCCATGAAAGGCGTTAACTTCAGTTTTAGTGATTACACCAACTCGATTAATGCAAAAATGTTCTTAAAGCCAGAGGTTTTTGAGCAGTTAAGTCTTATTAAAAATGGTGTTTGCGTTATTGTTAACGGAATTTATAAATATGATAAATGGTCTAATGAATTTATCGTCGACGTAAGGGCTCTTGCTGATATACAAAAATATGAAGAATATGACCTTTATGAAGGCGAAAAACGAATTGAACTCCATTGTCATACGAATATGTCCTCAAAAGATGCTTGTTCTTCAGGAGAGGATATAGTTAATCTTGCCTATAAATGGGGACATAAAGCTATTGCAATCACCGATCACGGTGTTGTTCAGGCTTATCCGTCTGCCGCAGGCGCAGTTAAATCGATAAAAAAATCAGGCGGAGATTTTAAGGTTATTTATGGAATCGAAGCCTATTTCGTTGATGATGAAAAGAATGATATTTCCAATATGACGGCAAGGGAAATAGGAAAAATCAGATACCATCAGATTATCCTTGTTAAAAACCTTGTTGGACTTAAAAACTTATATAAATTGGTTTCATTAGCACATCTTGAGGATTTTCATGGAAGACCAACGACCAGAAAGACGAATCTCGATAAATATAGAGAGGGCCTTATAGTTGGAAGTGCTTGCGAAGCCGGCGAGCTTTATCGTGCAATAATTGAAGGCAAGCCCGATGAAGAACTTAAAAGAATTGCATCATATTATGACTATCTTGAGATTCAACCCCTTGGAAATAACGAATTTATGATAAGGGATTCTCAAAAGCCTGATGGCGTTGATAAGAAAACCGGTAAACCTATTCCAAATGCATTCCGCCACGTTGTTAGTTATGACGTTATAAAGGATTTCAACAGAAAGGTAGTTGCTCTCGCAGATGAACTTGGAAAACCTGTTGTAGCAACGGGCGACGTGCATTTTCTCAAAAAAGAGGACGAAATTGTAAGAAAAATTCTTATGGCAGGTCAAGGCTTTGAGGATTTTGACCTTCAAGCACCGCTTTATCTTAAAACTACGCAAGAAATGCTTGATGATTTCGATTATTTTGGAGATAGAGCCAAGGAGTTTGTTATAGACAATCCTCAAAAAATTGCCGAAATGATTGATGATGACGTAATTCCCGTTCCCGATGGAAACTATCCGCCTGTTATTGAAGGCTCCGATGAAGATTTGCATAGAATTTGTTGGGAAAGAGCAATGAACACCTATGGCGAAAACGGAGTTATTCCGGAGGTTGTTTCAAAGCGATTGGATAAAGAGGTTTCTTCGATTATCAAAAACGGATTCTCAATAATGTATATGGCAGCTCAAAAACTCGTTGCATATAGCGAAGAAAACGGCTATCTCGTAGGCTCTCGTGGATCTGTTGGTTCTTCGTTTGCCGCAACTATGGCAGGTATTTCGGAGGTTAATCCTTTACCACCGCATTATGTTTGTCCGAAGTGCCGTCATTCTGAATTTTTCACAGATGGTTCTGTTGGCTCAGGTTTTGACCTTCCCGAAGCCGATTGTCCTGTATGCGGAACTAAATATATCCGCGATGGGCATGATATTCCTTTTGAAACCTTCTTGGGCTTTAATGGTGATAAGGTTCCTGATATTGACCTTAACTTCTCAAATGAATTCCAGAATAACGTTCAGGAATACACAAAATCTTTGTTTGGTGCAGAGAACGTGTTTAAAGCAGGAACAGTTTCAACTATCGCCGAAAAAACCGCCTTTGGTTTCGTTAAGGCGTATTGCGAAAAGAAGAATATAACTTTAAGCAGAGCCGAAATGAATCGATTGGCTTCAATGGTTGAAAATTCAAAGATAAAAACAACTACAGGTCAGCATCCTGCAGGAATGATAGTTGTTCCGAGAGATAAAGAAATTTATGATTTTTGTCCCGTTCAGCACCCCGCAGATGATGTTAACACCGATATTATAACAACACACTTTGATTTCCATTCTATTCACGATACGATTTTGAAACTTGATGAACTTGGACACGTTATTCCAACGACTTATAAGTATCTTGAGGAATATTCCGGCATATCCGTAAGTGATGTTACAATGAGCGACCCCGAAGTTTATAGTTTATTTACGTCAACCGAAGCGCTTGGTGTTACTCCGGAGGATATTGATTCGAAAAACGGAACCTTCTGTTTGCCTGAATTTGGAACAAACTTTGTTAGAGAAATGCTTCTTGATGCTAAACCCAAAAACTTTTCCGACCTTTTGCAGATTTCGGGACTTTCACACGGAACCGACGTTTGGCTTGGTAATGCGAAAGACCTTATAGATAACGGAACTTGCACAATTTCAAACGTTATCGGTACTCGTGATAACATTATGGTTTATCTTATGCACAAGGGTGTCGATCCGTCAATGGCTTTTAAAATTACCGAAATTGTTAGAAAAGGTAAAGCTACAAAGCTTTTAACAGAGGAACACTTAAATACAATGCGTGAACATGACGTTCCGGAATGGTATATTGATTCTTGTATGAAGATTAAATATATGTTCCCGAAGGCTCATGCGGCGGCATACGTTATTTCGGCGTTAAGGGTTGCTTGGTATAAAGTGCACAGACCGTTAGAGTTTTATTGCGCTTATTTCACAGCTCGTCCCGAAGACGTAGAGGTTTCTGTTCTTATTAAAGGTCATGAAGCTGTAAGAAGCTATATGAGGGAAATAAAGGCAAAAGGCAGAGAGGCGTCGGCTAAAGAAACGGCAGTTTATAATAACCTTTTAATTTTTAATGAAATGATGGCAAGAGGAATTGACGTTTTGCCCGTTTCTCTTGAAAAATCACACGCTGTGAAATATCTCCCCGAAGATGGAAAAATGCGTCTGCCATTTGGTGCGCTTCCTGGCGTTGGAACAAACGCTGCGATTGCGCTCTACGAAGCGGCTCAAAAAGGTGATTATCTTTCAAAACTCGAATTTCAGGTTGAAGCAGGAGTTTCAAAGGCTGTTATTGAAACTCTGAATCAAGTGGGTGCGCTTGACGATCTTCCTGATACAAACCAAATGACTTTGTTTTAATTAATAAGAGGTAGTAGCGTTGTATTTAAAATATTTTAGACCTTTTCCTGAACTTTCAACCGAGCGTCTTATTCTTAGAAAAGTTCAAAGAATCGATGCGGCGGACTTATATGAATATTGCCGATCTCCAATATCCGCAAAATTTGCCGATTGGAACGTGCACGAAAGTTTAAGCGTTACAAAACAATATATTTCTTGGCTTCTGGCTTCAGTAAGAAAAGGGGAATATATGACTTGGGTAATAGAGCTTAAAGAAACGGGCGAGGTTATAGGAACTTGTAGCTTTACCAATATGGATAAAGATTTTCGGGTTGCTGAAATCGGCTACGGCATAAAAAGTACGGCATGGGGCAAAGGTTATGCCTCGGAAGCGGTAGAAGCTGTAATGAATTATGGTTTTTGCGTTATTGGGCTTGTAAGAATTTTTGCAAGAATAATGAAAGAAAATTCCCGTTCGATTCATCTGGCTTCGAGAGTCGGTATGGAATGTGAAGGCTTTATGAAAAAAGCGGTTTGGTGCAAAGGCGCTCCGCATGACCTTTACTACTACGCAATAACCGATGATATGTATGAAAAAAGGCTTCGAGAAAGGGAGGAAGCAAATGGAGAAAATTGAAAGCTTTAAAATTGATCATAACACCTTGAAAAGAGGAATCTATGTTAGTCGTGTCGATGGAGATATAACAACCTATGATATAAGAATGAAAATTCCCAATGGAGGAAACTATCTTGAAAATGCCGCTATGCACACTATTGAGCATCTTTTTGCAACCTTTGCAAGAAATAGCAGATTCAAAGATGAAATCATTTATTTCGGTCCAATGGGGTGCAGAACAGGGTTTTATTTCCTTGTAAGAAACGTTTCCAAAAGCGATGTTATTTCTCTCATTCAAGAAACCTTTGATTTTATTGCTGATTTTGAGGGTCAAATTCCGGGAGTTTCAAAAATTGAATGTGGAAATTATCTTGAACATGATTTAGCTTCGGCCAAAAAAGAAGCTAAAGAAATGAAAGAAGTAATTTCTGCTTATAAGGTAGAAGACCTGTTTTATGTGTAATTTGCACAAATTACAACTGAATATTTAGTTAAAAAGCATAAAAAGTTACAAACTTTGTAATCTTTATAATAAAAAGATTGCAATTTTGTAACTTTTTGTTTATAATAATACTTGTTGGTAACAAACTTGTAATCATATTGCCAACAGAGAGGATGATTTGATGAGGATGACAATGTCGGAAATATTAAGCCGTACAAAGTCAACTCTAAGCGCTGCGAAAAAAGGCGCAAAATCAAAAGAAACAAAAATAAGCAGGAAAACCATTGCAATAGCAGTAGCGGCATTTATTATAACTTCCATTTCTGTTGGAACTGCATCTTTCAATGTTAGCTATGCGTTGGAGGTTAATTATAAGGGAGAAACGATTGGCTACGTTTCTTCAAGGAATGTCTACACAAAGGCTATTTCCAATATAAAAAAGAATAGCGATGAAGCTATCAAAAAGAATATAAAATCCGTTAAGATAGAAGAAACAGTGGCTTCGGTTGATTCTGTGCTTAATGCAAAAGACCTTGAAGATACTATTATTGAAAAGGTTGAAAACGCAGAAGAATTATTTGGCTTATATATTAATGATGAGCTTTATGCTGTTTTAAAAAGTGAAGCCGAAATAAAAAACACCCAAAATAAATTTCTGAAATCTCAGCAAAATGGAATTGAAGATATTAAATTTCTCGATGCTGTTGAAATCAAAAAGGGATATTTTGATATTTCGGCTGTTATCGACGAAGCAAAACTTCTCGAAATGTTATACGATAGCGAAATCAAGGTTGGCGGATATAAAAGCGAAACAAGAACTGAAAAAATTTCATATAAAACAGAAAAAAGCAAGAGTGATAGTTACCCGGTAGGCGAAACAGTAATCACCAGAAACGGTGTAAATGGTAAACAAAAAGTAAACGTCAAGGTTTTTTATGAAAACGGAAAACCCGTTAAAGAAGAAATAGTTTCAAAAGAGGTTATCAAAAAGCCCGTTTCTAAAAAGATAACAGTTGGAACAGGGGAGAGATTCTCTTTGGATTTCCCTGTTAAGAACAACTATTACGTTTCTTCTGATTACGGCGAATGGCGCGGCGGGTATTCACATCAAGGAATGGACATAGTTTCATCTTATGGCAATCCTATATACGCATCTGCCGGTGGTACTGTCATTGAATCGGGATATTCGCCTTATGGCTGGGGATATAACGTTCTTATCGACCACGGCAACGGAATCAGAACAAGATATGCGCATTGTTCCTCTCTCGATGTTTCTGTAGGACAAAAGGTTGTAAGAGGAGAGAAGATTGCCGAAATCGGTATGACTGGTGATGCAAGCTGTAACCACGTGCACTACGAAGTTTATAGCGGTGGTGTTAGAATTAATCCGCATAGTTATCTTGTGAACTAAATAAAGAATTAAGCAACGGCTGAAATTTTAGTCGTTGCTTTTTTTATAAAGGTTGAATAAAAAAACAATTTGATATATAATTAATGTATTAGTTGAAAACAATTGGAGGCTAAACAGAATGAAGATAGCCGATATGCACACTCATTCAGAACATTCCCACGATTCTAGTTGCAAAATTGAAGAAATGGCGCAAGCGCAGATAAATAAAGGAACAACAATTTTCGCAGTAACCAATCATTTTGATACTCATGTTTATTCCAAGACGGAAATTTTTGAGCCGATAGCGGAAGCATACGATGAAAGCGTTCGTTTGAGTAAAATATATAAAGATAAATGCACAATTCTTTCGGGGGTAGAAATAAGCGAAGGCTTTTGGTACCCTGAGATCTATAATCGCATAATTAATATGAAAAACTATGACGTTGTTTTGGGCTCGGTGCATTGTGTTCAATTTGAGAATATGAGAGAGCCTTATTCAAAAATTGATTTCTCCGCTTTTTCAAAAGAAACTATTGAAAATTATTTAGATGCATATTTCGATGATATACTAGAAATGCTGGAAAAAATAGATTTGGATATTTTAACTCATTTGGAATGTCCGTTGAGGTATATAAACGGTAGATATAAAATGGGTATCAGTCTTGAAAAATACAGTGCAAAAATTGAGGAGATTTTCGAGGAAATTATTTCTCGTGGAATAGCATTAGAGCTAAATACGTCATCTGTTGATGTGCTGGGGGATTTTATGCCAAACAAAAGTATGCTAAAAAAGTATTACGATATGGGCGGTCGCCTTATAACCCTTGGCTCTGATGCTCATAAAAGCAGCGATGCATCGAGAAACTTTCAAGAAGCGATTGAGGAATTAAAACAAATTGGCTTCAAAAGTATATATTATTTTATTGCAAGAGAGCCATTTCAAGTGGAAATTTAGATTTTATGTGTAAAAAAACTACTGCATATAACCCGGTTTAGGGAGTGCAGTAGCTTTTTTTATCAAGAAAATATAAGAAAAAAGCGAAATTTCGAAAAAAATAGAAAATTTTTCAAAAAAAGACTTGACTATTGAAAAAAATAGGTATATACTTGTAAAATACACTAAGTATGGGTTAATATGCGGTAATATGCGAATTGTGTGCTTTTGGCCATCTTATTGACCCATTACAGGTCGTTTTAAATAAATAAAGGAGTGATCAATGTTTATGGCGACAACGGTAGATGTAAAGCCTATTAAGCTTGGAAGCAATGAGAGAATGTCTTTCTCGAAAATTGATGAGGTTATTAAGATGCCGAATCTTATCGAGATCCAGAAGGATTCCTATAATTGGTTCCTTGATAAGGGTTTGGCTGAGGTATTCCGTGATATGTCATCTATCACAGATTACACAGGTAATCTTATCCTCAATTTCATCAGCTATCGTCTTGATGATAAGCCGAAATATAGTGTTAAGGAGTGTAAAGAAAGGGATACGACTTATGCCGCACCCCTTAGAGTTCGTGCGCAACTTCTTAATAAAGAAACAGGCGAAATCAAAGAGAACGAAGTTTTTATGGGCGATTTCCCGCTTATGACAGAATCAGGCACGTTTGTTATAAATGGTGCAGAGCGTGTTGTTGTTTCTCAGCTCGTTCGTTCTCCCGGTGTTTATTATGATGTAGAGGTTGATAAGACCGGTAAAAAACTCTTTAATTCAACAGTTATTCCTAATCGCGGTGCGTGGCTTGAATATGGCACAGAGCAGAGCGATAGTTATATCGTTAGAATCGATAAGAATAGAAAACTCCTTATAACAACCTTCTTGAGAGCTCTCGATTTTGCTTGCGAAAAGTTCAATATGGGAATTTCTCTTAAATCAAATCAGGATATTATTGACCTTATCGGTGAGGACATTCGTTTGTTCACAACCTTAGATAAGGATACAATTATAAGCCCTGATGATGCTCTTATCGAAGTTTACCATAAACTTCGTCCCGGTGAGCCTGCAACCGTTGAGGGTGCGATGACTCATCTTAACAATCTTCTTTTTGATGAGCGTCATTATGACCTTTCAAAGGTTGGTAGATATAAGTATAATAAAAAGCTTTCTGCTGTTAAGCGTATTATCGGCAGAACGTTAACCCGCCCTGTTGTTGATCCTTTAACCGGCGAGCTCTTAGCAGAACCCGGCGCCAGAATCACTAAGGAGCAGGCAATCGAGTTCGAAAAGCTCGGTGTTAACGAGTATTATATAGATGTAATAGACCACGAGGGAGAAAAACACGAAATCAAGGTTCTTTCTAATGGTATGGTTGACCTTAAGGATCACGTTTCCGCTGAGGTTTATGATGCTGTTAGCGAGATTGTTTATGATAAGGTTTCTTTCCGTGTTCTTAACTATCTCAAATCTTGCTGCGATAATGATGATGACCTTATCGAGGCAATAAAAATTAATATGTCTTCTGAAACAGAGCCGGATGACGAACTCAAGAGTCATGGTATGCTCGTTTCAAACTATATCACTCCCGATGATATCTTTGCAACTGTTAACTATATTGTTAACCTCAACTATGAGGGAATCGGCGACGTTGACGATATCGACCATCTTGGCAATCGTCGTATTCGCTGCGTAGGCGAACTTTTGCAGAATCAGTTCCGTATAGGCTTCTCCCGTATGGAAAGAGTTATCAGAGAAAAAATGACATTACAGTCGCAGGATCTTGATACTATGACTCCTCAGTCGCTTATCAATAATCGTCCTGTAACTGCTGCTATAAAAGAGTTCTTTGGTTCTTCTCCGCTTTCTCAGTTTATGGATCAGACCAATCCTCTTTCTGAGTTAACTCATAAGCGTCGTCTTTCTGCGCTTGGACCGGGCGGTCTTTCCAGAGATCGTGCAGGATTCGAAGTTCGAGACGTTCACTATAGCCACTATGGAAGAATGTGTCCTATCGAAACTCCGGAAGGTCCTAACATTGGACTTATCTCTTATCTTGCAACCTATGCAAAGATAAATAAATATGGCTTTATCGAGGCTCCTTTCAGAAAGGTTGAGAAGGGAACAGGTAAGGTTCTTGACGAAGTTGAATATATGACCGCCGATATGGAAGATGATTTCATCGTAGCTCAGGCTAATGAGCCTCTTGATGAAAACGGCGTATTTGCAAACGCAAAGGTTAATGCAAGATTCCGTGATAGCTTCCTTGAAATCGAGGGTACAAAAGTAGATTATATGGACGTTTCGCCCAAAATGGTAGTTTCTGTTGCAACTGCTATGATTCCCTTCCTTGAGAACGATGATACCAACCGTGCGCTCATGGGTTCAAACATGCAGAAGCAGGCAGTTCCGCTTCTCAAAACGGAGAATCCGCTTGTTGGAACAGGTATGGAATATCAAGCGGCAGTTGATTCCGGTGTTGTTGTTTTGGCAGACGAAGCAGGTGTTGTAACCCGTGTTAGCGCTAATACAATAACTATTAATCAGGATAATGGCGAAATCAAGGATTATAACCTTATTAAATTCATGAGATCAAACCATGGAACCTGTATCAATCAGCGTCCGATTGTTTCGGTTGGTGATAGAGTTGAAAAGGGCTCCGTTATTGCTGACGGTCCTGCAACCTCCAATGGTGAAATCAGTCTTGGTAAGAACGCTCTTATCGGATTTATGACCTGGGAAGGTTATAACTATGAGGACGCTGTTCTGATTAATGAAAAACTCGTTAGAGACGATATGTATACTTCAGTTCATATCGAGGAATACGAAATAGAATCCCGTGATACCAAGCTCGGACCGGAAGAAATAACAAGAGATATTCCCAATGTTGGCGAAGATGCTCTTAAAGACCTCGACGAGAGAGGTATCATCCGTGTAGGTGCTGAGGTTCGCGCAGGGGATATCCTTGTTGGCAAGGTAACTCCTAAGGGTGAAACCGAACTCACTGCAGAAGAACGTCTTCTTCGCGCTATTTTCGGCGAGAAGGCAAGAGAAGTTCGCGATACTTCATTAAGAGTTCCACACGGTGAATACGGAACTATTGTTGACGTTCAGGTGTTTGACAGAGAAAACTCAAGCGAACTTAACCCCGGTGTTAACCTCGTTGTTCGTTGTTATATCGCTCAGAAGAGAAAGATCTCTGTCGGAGATAAAATGGCGGGTCGTCATGGTAATAAGGGTGTTGTTTCAAGAATACTCAAGAGCGAAGATATGCCTTATTTGCCCGATGGTACACCGCTTGATATCGTTCTTAACCCTCTCGGTGTTCCTTCCCGTATGAACATCGGTCAGGTTCTTGAAGTTCACTTAGGCTTTGCCGCAAAGGCTCTTGGCTGGAAGGTTTGCACTCCTGTATTTGACGGTGCACACGAAAGCGATATCAGAAAGTGCTTCAAGCTTGCCGAAGAAACCACTAAGGCAGAAGACTTTGCAGGAAAAGATACTGCTGGCATCGACTTCTCTCATATTCCTATGAATGACGATGCTAAAACACAGTTGTTTGACGGTAGAACAGGCTTGCCTTTCGATAACCCTGTAACCGTTGGTTATATGTATTATCTTAAACTTCATCATCTCGTTGACGATAAGATTCACGCTCGTTCAACAGGTCCATATTCTCTCGTTACCCAGCAGCCTTTGGGTGGTAAAGCTCAGTTCGGCGGACAGCGTTTCGGAGAAATGGAAGTTTGGGCACTTGAAGCTTATGGTGCAGCTTATACTTTGCAGGAAATCTTAACCGTTAAATCCGACGACGTTGTTGGTAGAGTTAAGACCTATGAGTCAATCGTTAAGGGCCTTAATGTTCCTAAAGCGGGCGTTCCTGAGTCCTTCAAGGTTCTTATTAAAGAACTTCAGTCCTTGGCTCTTGACGTTAAGGTTCTTGATAAAGATAACAATGAAATCGACCTTAAGCAGACCTATGATGAAGATGATGATATGGGTCTCGCTCCTGCTCCGGCAGACGATACTCTCGAAATGGAAACAGTTCTTGAAGACGGAAGTCTTGATAGCTTTGGTCTTGAAGATGAAAACGGCGAGGCAATCGTTGAGCAGTTTGAGCCCGACTTCTCAGATGCTTCTGAAGAAGACTACAATTAATATAAGGAGGAGCTTAAAATATGGAATGCATTGAATTTGAATCAATCCAAATAGGGTTGGCGTCTCCTGAACAGATTCGTTCTTGGTCTCATGGCGAGGTTAAAAAGCCTGAAACCATCAATTATAGAACATTAAAGCCCGAACGTGATGGACTTTTCTGCGAAAAGATTTTCGGACCAACTAAGGACTGGGAATGTCATTGCGGAAAGTATAAAAGAATCCGTTATAAGGGCAAAATATGCGACCGTTGCGGAGTTGAGGTAACTCGTGCAAAGGTTCGTCGTGAGCGTATGGGCTCTATCGAGCTCGCCGCTCCCGTTTCTCACATCTGGTATTTCAAAACCATTCCTTCAAGAATGGGATTAGTTCTCGATGTAACTCCTAAAAACCTGGAGCAGGTTCTCTATTTCTCTCAATATATCGTTATCGATCCGGGCTCTGTTAATGAGATTCAAAAGAAACAACTCTTAACAGAAACTCAGTATAGAGAGCTTCGTGAGAAGTATGACGATGAGTTTGAAGCAGGTATGGGCGCAGAATCAATTAAGCGCCTTTTAGAGGAAATTGACCTCGAAGCAACTTGTGAAGACCTAAAAGCAGAACTTGAGGACGCAAGTGGTCAGAAGAGAGCTCGCCTTATTAAGCGTCTTGAGGTTTTGGAAGCTTTCCGTCTTTCGGGCAATCGCCCCGAATGGATGATTATGGACGTTCTTCCTGTTATTCCTCCTGATATTCGTCCTATGGTTCAGCTCGATGGTGGCAGATTTGCAACCAGCGACCTTAATGACCTCTATCGTAGAGTTATAAACCGTAATAACCGTCTTAAGAGATTGCTCGAATTGGGCGCTCCCGATATCATTGTCAGAAACGAAAAGAGAATGCTTCAAGAAGCAGTTGATGCTCTCATTGATAACGGCAGACGTGGTAAACCCGTAACAGGACCTAACAACAGAGCTTTAAAATCTCTTTCCGATATGCTTAAAGGTAAGCAGGGACGTTTCCGTCAGAACCTTCTTGGTAAGCGTGTTGACTATTCAGGACGTTCAGTTATCGTTGTTGGACCCGAACTTAAAATGTATCAGTGCGGTGTTCCGAAGGAAATGGCTCTTGAGTTGTTTAAGCCATTCGTTATGAAACGCTTGGTTGAAATTAACGCTGTTGGTAATATTAAGTCGGCTAGAAAAATGGTTGACAGAGCAAGCAATGAGGTTTGGGACGCACTCGAAACAGTTATTAAAGAGCATCCCGTTCTTCTCAACCGTGCTCCAACGCTTCATAGACTTGGTATCCAAGCATTTGAGCCTGTTCTCGTTGAGGGTAGAGCACTTAAACTTCATCCCCTCGTTTGTACAGCTTATAACGCTGACTTCGACGGAGACCAGATGGCTATTCATATTCCTCTTTCTGCAGAGGCTCAGGCTGAAGCAAGATTCTTAATGCTCGCAGCAAATAACCTTCTTAAACCTTCTGATGGTAAACCTGTCTGCGTTCCAACTCAGGATATGGTTCTCGGTTCATATTATTTAACCCTCGTTAAAGACGATGAGCCCGGAAAGGATAAGGTTTTCCGTGATAAGAACGAAGCAATTGTTGCTTATAATGAGGGAGTAGTCGGCTTGCATTCTCCTATCAAGGTTAGAATGTTCGGCGAAAAAGAAGACGGTGAGAAGTTCTATCGTATCATCGATGCAACGGTTGGATTCCTTATTTTCAATGAGTCTATTCCTCAGGACCTCGGTTACATTGACAGAACCGTTGAGGGTCATGAATTAGACCTTGAAATTTCTCCTTTCAAAAAGGATAAGGAAGGAAACCTTGTTGCTAATAAGATTGGCAAGAAAGAGCTTAGTAAAATCGTTGATAGATGTATCGAAATTCATGGTACAAGCGAATCTGCAATTGTTCTTGATAACATTAAGGCAACAGGATTTAAGTATTCAACGAAGGGCGCAATAACAGTTGCTGTTTCTGATGCTGTTATTCCTCCTGTTAAAGCAGAAATCATCAAGAATGCTGAAAATGAAATTGAAGCAGTTAACGATGATTTTGATTATGGTCTTATCAGTAACAATGAGCGTTTGACACAAGTTATTAATATATGGAATAAAGCAACCGATGATGTTGCTGATGCTCTTAAAGATAACCTCGATGAGTTTAACCCCATTTATATGATGGCAGATTCCGGTGCTCGTGGATCTATGAACCAGATCAGACAGCTCGCAGGTATGCGTGGACTTATTTCTAATACTTCAGGTCAGGTTATCGAAGTTCCGATTCGTGCTAACTATCGTGAAGGCTTGAACGTTCTCGAATACTTCATTTCTTCTCGTGGTGCTCGTAAGGGACTTGCCGATACCGCTCTTAGAACGGCTGACTCAGGTTACTTGACTCGTCGTCTTGTTGACGTTTCTCAGGACGTTATTATTCGTGATGACGATTGTCAAACCGTTGAAGGCCTCAGAATTTCTGATATTAAAGAAGGAAACTCTGTAATTGAGCCTTTGGCAGAGCGTTTGGAGGGAAGATATCTTCTTAATCCTCTTTGTGATAAAGATGGCGTTGTAATTATGGACAACGAGCATATGTTATCTTCTTTTGATGCTCAAAAGGTTGTTGCAGCTATGGATTCTATGGGTATGACTTCCATTGAAATCCGCTCTATCTTAACTTGCCGTTCAAGACATGGCGTTTGTAAAAAGTGCTATGGTCAGAACCTTGCAACAAAGAAACCGGTTACAGTTGGCGAAGCTGTTGGTATTATCGCTGCTCAGTCAATCGGTGAACCTGGTACTCAGCTTACAATGAGAACCTTCCATACCGGTGGTATTGCTAACGCAGAGGATATCACACAGGGTCTTCCTCGTGTTGAAGAACTCTTTGAAGCAAGAAGACCTAAGCGTGCGGGTATCATATCTGAAATTTCAGGTGTTATCCGTCTTGGCGAGGAAAAGAGAAACACAGTTGTTTATGTAACTGATAAGGAAAATGTTGATGAAAAGAAATACGTTATTCCTTATGATTATCACCTCCGTTCAGGAATCATTGATGGCGCTTATGTAAACAAGGGAGATTCTTTAACAGAAGGCGCTGTTGCTCCTCAGGATATTCTCGCAGTTATGGGCCCCAATGCAGTTCAGGATTATATCATCGCTCAGATTCAAAGCGCATACCGATTGCAGGGTGTTGATATTAATGATAAGCATATTGAAGTTATCGTTCGTCAGATGATGAAGAAATTCAGAATCGTTGATTCCGGTAACACAACGCTCCTTCCCGGAACGCTTGTTGACCGTGGCGAGGTTTATGCTCAGAATGCAGAAATCGAAGCAAGAATCGCAGCAGGGGAAGAAAATCTCGCTGTTGCAACCTACGAACCAACACTTCTTGGTATAACAAAGGCTTCTCTTGCAACCGAATCTTTCTTGTCTGCAGCTTCCTTCCAGGAAACAACAAGAGTTCTCACAGATGCTGCTATCCACGGTAAGGTTGATCCTCTGTTCGGCCTTAAAGAAAACGTAATTATCGGTAAGCTCGTTCCTGCAGGAACCGGACTTAATGGCTATTATCACGATGAAAACGAAGAAAGTGAAGCTATTGAAACCGATTTTGAAGCAGCTATAGAGGAAGATTTAGCTTAAAATTCAATTAAAATGAGTAAAACCCCAAAAAAAATCAACTTTTTTGGGGTTTTTGCTTGACAAATGGTTATACTATGTGATAAAATGCGTATTTGGGAATATATGAATATATTCTCTTGTATCATTATGTCTATATTTTAAGTGAGGAGGTGTAATATGCCAACCTTTAACCAATTGGTGCGTAACGGTCGTTCAACGCTCGAGAAGAAAGCAAAGGCTCCTGCTCTTTTGAAGGGATTTAACTCAATGAAGCAGCGCCCAACAGACGTAGCTTCTCCTCAAAAGCGTGGCGTATGTACAGCGGTTAAAACTTCAACTCCTAAGAAGCCTAACTCAGCTCTTCGTAAGATTGCCAGAGTTCGTCTTTCAAATGGTATCGAAGTTTCTGCCTACATTCCCGGTATCGGTCATAACCTTCAGGAACATAGCGTTGTTCTTATTCGTGGTGGCCGTGTTAAGGACCTTCCTGGTGTGCGTTATCACATCATAAGAGGAACCTTGGATACTCAGGGTGTTGCAAACAGAATGCAGAGCCGTTCAAAGTACGGTGCCAAGCGTCCTAAGGCAAGTGCAGCCAAGTAAAACTAAATGCGCAAAAATAATTAGAATTGACAATTCTCTACTGTATAATCAAGCAGTGGCGATTAACATATATTTCGCCTCGTGCTTGGTGCCAACGAGAAATTTGTCGCTCGAGTACCTATGATATCATTAATGTGAAGGAGGGAAGTGAAGTGCCAAGAAGAGGCTTTGTAGCAAAACGTGACGTTTTGCCGGATCCGGTTTACAATTCAAAGATTGTTACCCGTTTGATCAACAACATTATGCTCGACGGTAAGAAGGGTGTTGCCCAGAAGATCGTTTACGGTGCTTTCGACATCATCAAAGAAAAGACAGGTAAAGAGCCCCTTGAAGTGTTTGATCAAGCAATGGAAAATGTAATGCCCCAGTTAGAGGTTAAGGCTGTTCGTAAGGGCGGTGCAACCTATCAGGTTCCTTTCGAGGTTCGTCCCGAAAGAAAGCAGACTTTGGGCTTGCGTTGGTTAACAACTTATAGCCGTTCTCGCTCTGAAGAAACAATGAAAGAGCGTTTAGCAGGCGAAATTCTGGATGCGATTAATGGTTTGGGTGGCGCAGCTAAGAAGCGCGATGACACTCATAAGATGGCCGAAGCTAATAAGGCGTTCGCTCACTATAGATGGTAATTCCATCAAGACAAAAGTAAAATTTGGAGGACATTATGCCTAGAAAAGTTACTCTTGATATGACAAGAAACATTGGTATTATGGCTCACATTGACGCCGGTAAGACTACAACTACCGAACGTATTCTTTATTATACCGGAGTTAACCATAAGATTGGTGAAACTCATGACGGTACGGCAACAATGGACTGGATGGAGCAGGAGCAGGAGAGAGGTATTACTATCACTTCTGCTGCTACCACTTGTTTTTGGAAGGACCATCGTATCAATATAATTGACACCCCCGGACACGTTGACTTCACCGTTGAAGTTCAGCGTTCATTGAGAGTTCTCGACGGCTCTGTAACCGTTCTTTGTGCAAAGGGCGGCGTTGAGCCTCAGTCAGAAACTGTTTGGAGACAGGCTGACGATTATAAAGTTCCCAGAATGATCTATGTTAATAAGATGGACATTATGGGTGCAGATTTCTATAACGTTCTTTCTATGGTTAAAGATCGTTTCCAATGTAATGCTGTTCCGATTCAGCTTCCTATCGGTGCTGAGGACACATTCAGAGGAATCGTTGACCTTATTGAAAACGATGCAGAAATTTACTACGACGACCTCGGAAAAGACGTTCGTCGTGAAGAGATTCCCGAAGAGGTTAAAGAATTAGCCGAAGAATATAGAAATAATCTCATTGAGTCTGTTGTTGAAATGGACGAAGAGCTTATGGAAAAATATTTCGATGGAATCGAACCTACAGTTGAAGAAATGAAAAAGATTATCCGCAAGGCAACAATTGCCGGCGAAATGGTTCCCATCTGCTGCGGAACTTCCTATCGTAATAAGGGCGTTCAGCCCCTTCTCGATGCTATCGTTGACTTTATGCCTGCTCCAACAGACGTTGAGGCTATCCGCGGTGTGAATCCTGAAACTGATGAAGAAGAGGTTAGACATTCTTCTGATGACGAGCCTTTTGCAGCTCTTGCATTTAAGATTGCAACCGACCCATTCGTTGGTAAAATTTGTTTCTTCCGCGTATATTCAGGTAAAGTTGATGCTGGTTCAACCGTTTATAACTCTGTTAAAGATAATAGAGAAAGAATCGGTAGAATCTTGCAGATGCATGCTAACCACAGAGAAGATATTGAAACCTGCTATTCAGGTGATATTGCCGCTGCAGTTGGCTTAAAGAATACAACAACAGGTGATACTCTCTGCGATGAGAAACATCCTGTTATCTTGGAATCCATGAACTTCCCGGATCCTGTTATCCGTGTTGCTATCGAACCCAAGACAAAAGCTGGTCAGGAAAAGATGGGCTTGGCTCTTGCAAAGCTCGCTGAAGAAGACCCAACCTTCAAGTGCTATACTGATGAAGAAACCGGTCAGACAATTATTGCCGGTATGGGTGAGCTTCACCTCGAAATCATTGTTGATAGACTTCTTCGTGAATTCAAGGTTGAAGCAAACGTTGGTAAGCCTCAGGTTGCTTATAAAGAAACAATCCGCACATCTGCAAGTGTTGATGAGAAATATGCTCGTCAGTCTGGTGGTAAGGGTCAGTATGGTCATGTTAAAATCACCATCGAGCCTAACGAAACAGGTAAGGGCTATGAATTCATCAATAACATTGTCGGCGGTGCTATTCCGAAGGAATACATTCCTGCTGTTGACGCTGGTATCCGTGGCGCAATGCAGGCTGGTGTTCTCGCAGGCTATCCTGTAGTTGATACTAAGGTTACACTTTATGATGGATCTTATCATGAAGTTGACTCTTCTGAAATGGCGTTTAAGATTGCCGGTTCTATGGCATTCAAGAGCGCTTGCCGTAAAGCAGACCCCGTTCTTCAAGAGCCTATAATGAAGGTTGTTGTTATTGTTCCTGAAGAATATATGGGCGACGTTATCGGTGATATCAACTCTCGCCGTGGCGAAATCCAGAGCTTTGAAGATAGAGCAGGCGGTGTTAAGCAGATTAATGCTCGTGTTCCGCTTAGCGATATGTTCGGATACGCAACCGACCTTCGTTCCAAATCTCAGGGACGTGGTCAGTATGTAATGGAACCCGACGGATATAAAGAGGTTCCGAAGAATATTGCAGAAAAAATCATTGCTTCAAGAACAAAGCAGGATTAATTTGCAAAAAACTCTTGCATTTTACTGAAATATTTGGTACAATGCAATTAAGCATTCGTAATATAATGCGAAAAATCAAATTTTCATATAATTAAGGGAGGAAATTCCAATGGCAAAAGAAAAATTTAACAGATCTAAGCCCCACGTTAACATTGGTACTATTGGCCACGTTGACCACGGCAAAACCACACTTACCGCAGCTATCACAAAGACCCTTTCTTTGAAGGGCTTTGCACAGTTCGAAGACTATGCAAACATCGATAAGGCTCCTGAAGAGAGAGAGCGTGGTATCACAATCAACACTGCACACGTTGAGTATGAAACTGACAACCGTCACTATGCTCACGTTGACTGCCCCGGACATGCTGACTACATTAAGAACATGATCACCGGTGCTGCTCAGATGGACGGCGCTATCCTCGTTATCGCTGCTACTGATGGTCCTATGGCTCAGACTAAGGAGCATCTCCTTCTTGCTCGTCAGGTTGGCGTTCCTTACATCGTTGTATTCATGAACAAGTGCGACCTCGTTGATGACGAAGAACTCCTCGAGCTCGTTGAAATGGAAATCCGTGAGACTCTCGATAAGTATGAGTTCCCCGGCGACGATACACCTATCATCAAGGGTTCTGCATTCCAGGCTCTCGATTGCGCTTCTAATGATCTTTCTGATCCTGTATATGCTCCTATCATCGAACTTATGGATGCAGTTGATAGCTACATTCCTACTCCTGATAGAAAAGCAGACCTTCCTTTCCTTATGCCTGTTGAAGACGTATTCACCATCACTGGTCGTGGTACTGTTGCAACTGGTAGAGTTGAGCGTGGACAGCTCAAGCTCAATGACGAAGTTGAAATCGTTGGTCTTAAGGATGAGAAATCTAAGACTGTTGTTACAGGTATCGAAATGTTCCACAAGCTCCTCGACTATGCTGAGGCTGGCGATAACATCGGTGCTCTCCTCCGTGGTGTTCAGAGAACTGATATCGAGCGCGGACAGGTTCTTTGCGCTCCTAACTCAATTCAGCCCCTCACCAAGTTCCATGGTCAGGTTTACGTTTTGACAGCTGCTGAAGGCGGACGTCATAAGCCTTTCTTCACCAACTATCGTCCTCAGTTCTATTTCAGAACTACTGACGTTACCGGTGTTATCACTCTCCCTGCAGGTACAGAGATGTGCATGCCTGGTGATAACGTAGAGATGGATGTTGAGCTTATCACTCCTATCGCTATCGAAGAAGGTCTCCGTTTCGCTATTCGTGAAGGTGGCCGTACAGTTGGTTCAGGTGTTGTTACCGCTGTTAACTAATTCTTAATTTCTAAGAATTGAATATGCGCTTACCCGTTTTTTCGGGTAAGCGCTTTTTCGCCCTATAAAGGAGATCAAATGAAACTTATAATTGCGTCTAATAATAATCATAAATTAAAAGAAATAAAAGCAATCTTAGGTGATTGCTTTGAAGAGATTGTTTCATTAAAAGAAGCGAATATTAGCCATGAAACTATTGAAGATGGTGAAACATTTTATGATAACGCCTTAAAGAAGGCAAAAGAGATAGCAGAAATTTCGGGTTGTTGTGCGCTTGCCGATGATAGCGGAATTTGCGCTCACGCATTAAATAATGAACCGGGTGTTTATTCAGCGAGATATTGTGGATATCATGGTGATGACGAGGCGAATAATCAGCTTCTTATTGAGAATCTTAAAGATAAAGAAGATAAATCTGTGCATTATGCTTGCTCAATTGTTTTAGTTACTCCAACAGGAGAAATATTTAGCGCAGAAGATTATATGTATGGAGAAATAACAGAAAACCGCGCAGGCGAGAATGGGTTTGGATATGACCCGTATTTTTTCTTGCCTGAATTTGGAAAAACTGCTGCTGAAATTTCTCCGGAAGAAAAAAATGCAATCAGTCATCGCGGAAAAGCCCTTAGAAAACTTCTTGATATATTAAAAACATCAGGATTTTCTGAACAATATTTTGAAATATCTTAAAAATATGCAAAATTATTGTGATTTTTAATAAAAATACTGCAAATATTGCTTATATTGTTAACTGTTTTTTAAAAATAATTGTTAATCTCTTGACAATGTATGTTGTTTGGAGTATTATATATTTTACCACTATTCAGGAGGTATATTATGGATTTTTTAACAAACTACTTGCCGTTTATTGCTTTGTCAGGTGCCCTTATAGCAATATTATTTGCTATTCTAACCGCAAAAAAAGTTTTGAAATTCTCTGAGGGCAATGAGAAAATGCAGAAAATTTCGTTGTCAATTCGTAAAGGTGCAAACGCCTATCTCAAAAGACAATATTCTGTTGTTTTAATTTTCTTTGGAGTTATGTTTGTTTTGCTTCTTGCAATGGCAATTTTCAATTTACTTGATTTTTGTGTTCCTTTTGCATTTGTAACGGGCGGATTTTTCTCAGCTCTTTCAGGATTTATTGGAATGAAAATTGCAACTTATGCAAATGCAAGAACAGCTAATGCCTGTATTTCTGGCCTTAATAATGGATTAAGAGTTGCTTTTTCCGCAGGTTCAGTAATGGGATTCACAGTTGTTGGATTGGGACTTTTGGATATTTCCATTTGGTTTATAATTCTAAAATATGGATTAGGATATGAGTCGGCAGCTATAACAAGTGCTATGTTAACCTTTGGTATGGGTGCTTCTTCGATGGCTCTGTTCGCACGTGTTGGCGGTGGTATATTTACCAAAGCGGCAGACGTTGGCGCTGACCTTGTTGGTAAAGTTGAAGCGGGAATTCCCGAAGATGATCCACGTAATCCGGCGGTTATTGCTGATAATGTTGGCGATAACGTTGGCGACGTTGCGGGTATGGGTGCCGATCTTTATGAGTCCTATGTTGGTTCCATTATTTCTTGTATGGCTCTCGGTGTTGCCGCTTTCAATGGTGCGGGTGAACAGCTTAAAGCGATGTCAATACCCCTTCTATTAGCCGCTATTGGTATTATTGCGTCTATTGTTGGTTCTTTCCTTGTTAGAACAGGCGAAAGCACAGAGCAGAAATATCTTTTAAAAGCTCTTAGCCGTGGAACAAACTTCAGTGCAATAGTAATTGCGGTTGTTTCTTTCCCGTTAACCTATTACATTCTCGGTAATTATATGTTCTATTTTGCTATCCTTGCCGGTCTTTTAGCGGGTGTTCTTATAGGAAAAGCAACTGAATATTTCACGTCAGATAACTATAAACCAACTAAAAACCTTTCTGATACCAGCGAAACCGGTTCTGCAACCATTATTATCGGCGGTATTAGTCTTGGTATGCTTTCAACTATTCTTCCTATCGTTATTATCGCAATTTGTATTATCGTTGCTTTCTTTGTTGGTGCAGGTTCCATAACTAATCCTGATGCCGCAAAGGGACTTTACGGTATTGCGCTTGCAGCTGTTGGTATGCTTTCAACCCTCGGTATTACTCTTGCAACCGATGCTTATGGTCCTGTTGCAGATAATGCGGGCGGTATTGCTGAAATGGCAGGTCTTGATCCTCAGGTTAGAGAGAGAACAGATGCTCTTGACGCTTTGGGTAACACAACAGCCGCAACAGGAAAAGGCTTCGCTATCGGTTCTGCAGCTTTGACAGCTTTAGCTCTTGTTGCTTCTTATATTGATAAAATAAAAGAGGTTGCGAAGGATGCAGGAGAAGCTATTGCAGCTAATTTTGATATTATGAACCCCGTTGTTTTGGTTGGATTATTCATTGGCGCTTGTTTGCCGTTTGTATTCGCCGCATTAACTATGGATTCTGTTGGTAAAGCAGCGCAGTCCATTGTTAAAGAGGTTCGTCGTCAATTCAAAAAGATTCCCGGACTTATGGAAGGCAAGGCGGATCCTGATTATGCATCTTGTGTTGACCTTTGTACTCGTTCAAGCTTAAAGATGATGGTTCTTCCAACGATTGTTGCAGTTGTAGTTCCTATCGTTGTTGGTTTGATTCTCGGTTATCAAGCTGTTGTTGGCTTGCTTGCAGGCGCAACAATCAGTGGTTTCTTGATGGCAATATTTATGTCTAATTCCGGCGGCGCTTGGGATAATGCTAAGAAATATATCGAAAGCGGAGTGCATGGCGGAAAAGGAAGCGACTGTCATAAAGCGGCAGTTGTTGGAGATACAGTTGGCGATCCATTTAAAGATACTTCAGGCCCTTCAATTAACATTCTTATAAAACTTCTTTCGATGGTTTCGATTGTTTTTGCAGCGCTTGTATTTAACTTTAGCATTTTTTAAATAATTAAAAACGGATACTGATTTTCAGTATCCGTTTTCGTTTTTTAGAGTTTTCCGTTTTCTAAAAGGTATTTAACTTTCAGTATTGCGGTTTGGGTTTTTGCATCCTTTATAGTTCCGTTAATTATTTCGTCTATCAATTCATTGATAGGCGTTTTTTCTATATATAGAAATTCATCGTCGTCGGGGTTGTTATCGCCATAGGATAAGCCGACAGCGGCATACATATAAATTATTTCGCCACAATAACCGGGGGTTGGATAAAGTTCACCAAGAAAAACAAATTTTTCCGCAGTGCAACCTGTTTCTTCTTTTAATTCTCTAATACCACATTCAAGCGGTTCTTCGCCGATATCCTTTTTGCCCGCAGGAATTTCTTTAACTATCTCCATATAAGGATAACGGAACTGTTTAACAGTTATAACTTCGTTTTTATCTGTTAACGGAACAACACATACTCCACCATTATGTTCAACTATTTCTCTTTTCGCTGTTTGACCATTTGGGAGCATTGCTTCATCAAGCCTCAGATTAATGATCTTGCCTTTAAATTTATATTCTGAGTTTATTCTTTTTTCTTGTAAATTCATTTAATAATCGCTTCTTTCATAAGTATTTTAAGAGGTGTTTATAGTGAGAATAATAAAAGACATTTATTATGATTACGAGGATTTGCTGGATATATGTAATAAAATGTGCGATAAGTATGATTTTCTAAAATCAATATGCATTGGCAAAACCTGTTGTGATAGAGAAATCCGACTTTTAAGAATAGGAAAAGGCAAAGAGTGTGCACTGTACTGCGGAGCTATGCACGGAAATGAAAGCATAACAGCAACTATACTTTTGAAATTAATCGAAGATATTTGCATTTGCGTATATGATAAAAAATTACTAAGCGGTATTGATATTAACAGAATGCTGAAATATCGCAGTTTTGTTTTTGTTCCTATGAGCAATCCTGACGGTTGCGAAATATCAAGAAAAGGAAAAATGGCTAATCTTAATGGACGAGAGAGCATATTAAATCTTTGTGATGACTTCTCAAAGTGGAAATCTAACGCTTTAGGGGTTGATATCAACAGAAATTTTGATGCCGATTGGGAAAGAACAGCAGAAATTTCATCTAAATATGGATTTGCAAAGCCTTCATATATGAAATTTTGCGGAAAATATCCTCATTCAGAGCTTGAAACCATTTCTTTGGTTAATTTATGCAAAGCCATAAAACCGCATCACTTGGTAACTCTGCATACACAAGGAGAGGTTATATATTATGGCTGGAAAAATTCAAATCAAGATGAGGCAAGATTGGCAAATATTCTTGCAATGCTTTGCGGATATTCGGTTGAAATTCCTGAAGAGTTATCGCAAGGCGGAGGCTTTAAGGATTGGTTTTCAAAAACTTACGGCAAGCCTGCATTTACAATTGAATGCGGAAAAGGGGAGAATCCTTTGCCCGAAAGCGAAATAACATCGATTTATAAAAGAATATTTGAAACATTAGCGGTTAGCCTTATTATTTAATATAATTTTATCATATTTGTCAAGATGCTTTATGTATCTTTGCATCTTATTTATGAGTTTTTCGGTATATTTAAGGACTGAATATTGAAAAAATACAAAATAGAAGGTATTCTTGAATTAGCGAAATTGTGAATTTCGGAAAAAATAAATGAGGTGTGTAAAAAATGAATCCTAAAATTGGTATCAGACCCGTTATCGATGGACGTTGGGGTGGCGTTAGAGAAAGCCTTGAAGTTCAAACCATGAATATGGCAAAAGCTGCCGCAGAGCTTATTTCTTCAACCTTAAAATATCCCGATGGTACTCCTGTTGAATGTGTTATTTCTAATTGCACAATCGGAAGCGGTGCGGAAGCCGCAAAATGCGCGGAACAATTTTCAACCGAAAACATCTGTGCAACCCTTTCTGTAACTCCTTGCTGGTGTTACGGTAGCGAAACTATGGATTTGGATCCGCAAACTTTAAAGGCAGTTTGGGGCTTTAACGGAACAGAGCGTCCCGGAGCTGTTTATCTCGCAGCAGTTATGGCTGCTCATGCTCAGCGTGGACTTCCTGCGTTCTCGATTTATGGACACGACGTTCAAGATATGACAGATACGTCAATACCTGATGACGTTGCAGAAAAAATTATAAGATTTGCTCGTTGTGCTGTTGCAGTTGGTTGCATCAGAGGTAAGGCATATCTTAACATCGGCGGCGTTTCTATGGGTATCGCAGGTTCTTATTGCGACGCTAACTTTATGCAAAACTATTTAGGACTTCGCCCTGAATGGATCGATATGACCGAGCTTCTCAGAAGAATTAAGCTCGAAATATATGACCACGATGAATATGAAAAAGCTCTTAAATGGATTAAAGATAACTGTAAAGAAGGCTTTGATAAAAATGCAAATAAGGATTTCCAAGATATAGTTAAGAAATCCAAGGTTATCGACCCTGATAAGGATTGGGAGTTTATTGCTAAACTCACTCTTATTACTCAGGATCTTATGAAGGGCAATGAAAAACTTTCTGAAATGGGTTGGCATGAGGAATCGCTCGGCAGAAATGCTATTGCCGCAGGCTTCCAAGGTCAGCGTCAATGGACTGATTGGCTCCCCAATGCAGACTTCACTGAAGCGATTAATAACTCAACGTTCGACTGGAACGGAAAGCGTCAGCCAATGACGTTTGCAACCGAGAATGATACACTTAACGGTATAACAATGCTTCTTCTTAATATGTTAACCGGTTATGCTCCGTTGTTCTCAGACGTTAGAACTTATTGGAGCCCCGATGCAGTTAAGAGAGTAACAGGTCAAGAACTCGAAGGAGTGGCTAAGAATGGTATTATTCATCTTATCAACTCAGGTTCTACTGCTCTCGATGCAACCGGAGCTGCTAAAAACGAAAAAGGCGAAGGCTGTATGAAAGCTTGGTGGGACATGACTGATGAGGATATCAAAGCTTGCCTTGATAATTCCGATTGGTGCAGAGCCGACTATGAATATTTCAGAGGCGGCGGATTCTCTTCACACTTTAAAACAGGAGCAGAAATGCCTTGTACTATGGCTCGTCTTTCTATCGTTGAGGGCGTTGGACCTATTATGCAGATTGCGGAAGGTTATACGGCTGTAATAGATGGCGAGGTTCATAATAAACTCGATAAGAGAACTGACCCAACTTGGCCTACTACTTGGTTCTGCCCAAGACTTACGGGAGAGGGTGCATTTAAGGACGTTTACACCGTTATGGCAAAATGGGGCGCAAACCACGGCGCTTGGGTTTACGGCCACATTGGTAAGGATCTTATCACTCTTTGCTCAATGCTCAGAATCCCCGTAACAATGCATAACGTTGATAGCGATGAAATTTATCGTCCGCATTCCTGGGGTCTTATGGGAACTGAAAATCTTGAAGCAGCAGACGCAAAAGCTTGCGAGCTTTATGGTCCTCTTTATAAATAATTAAAATAAATTAAGGTCGCTTAAGGAATTTCCTTAAGCGACCGTTTTTTAGTGTTATTTAATTAAAGAGGTTATGATTTTTTCGCCCATTTCGTTGTATTCATCGGCACCATTGCGATATCTGAAAAATATGTAATATTCTTCATCGTTCCCAACTTTTTCTATAATACCGGAAAGTTTTGAATCTTTGGCATACAGAGCGTGTGAATCATAGTCGGGAAGGGAATCGCTAGTTCCAAAAATATCAAGATTATGTTCTGAATAGAATTGCTCTATTCCTGCGTCATCAAGAATCCAAATAACAGCCTCTTTATTTTGGATTTGAGCATTAGCTTGTTGATTAGCCGTCAATCTGAGGTTTGGATCTGAAGGATAGAAGGAACAGTTAAGTGCCTGAATATAAACCTCGCCGTCTTCATTTCTGTCGGTGGCAAATTTCTCGGCTTTATTAGCAAGCTTGTCCAACAATTCGCTATCAGCATAACTATCCGAATAAAAAACGATATAATAGTCGGGTTCTTTTTTGTTAGCGCATTGAACAGTGCAGATAACTATTGCGATAATAATCATAATTATAAAAGCCATATGCCATTTATAATAATACCAATAGTAATTGCTCCAAGTTTTTTTGCCCTCTTGGACGTTCTTTTCTTTTTTCATTTTAAATTCCTTAAATCATTGCTAAAATTTCATCTTTGGGTTTATATCCCAGAGAGTTTGCGGTTATTTCGCCGTTTTTGAAAACGTAAAGAGTAGGAATGCTCATAATTCCAAACTCTGTTGCAAGTTCAGGCTCCTGGTCAACGTTAATTTTGCAAACCTTGATTTTCCCTGCATTTTCCTTTGCGATTTCTTCGATGATGGGGGAGAGCATCATGCAAGGGCCACACCAGCTTGCCCAAAAGTCAACAAGAACAGGGATATCCGAATTTAAAACCTCTTGCTCAAAATTTGATTTAGTAACAGTAACTTCCATTTTTATCTCCTTATTTTGATTTATAATATAGCATACAATGGCAAAAACCTTCGAATTGAGGGTCTTTTATTTGATTTTTGAATTCTTCACACATACAGATATTCTCTGCGGTTCTTTCTCTTTTACAAGGACAATAACCACCGGTTTGTTTTAAGCCTTCTTTTATTACTTTAACAATTTTTTCGTCAGTATTTAAAGTAACTTTCATATTGAGGTCATCTCCTTTATTTTGAGTATAACATAACTAAATTATGTTTTCAATAAGTATTGGTAAAATTTAAAATTTGGTAATATTTATTTTTTGGGAATAAAGTTTTCGAAAATATATGTTTTGAATTCTGATTTTAACTTAGCTAAATTTTCTTGTGATGGGAAAGTCCAACCAACAGGGAAAGCGCCCAGCTTTGTTATGAATTTTCTTATTGGTTTATTATAGAAAATATATTCGAAAGAAACGAAATGCGGACGAGCTAAAAAATTGGTAAGAAAGTTTTCGGCAATCTTATGATAGAGCTTGTCTCCTAAATGGCCTGCATTAAGTTGACCTCTTAAAATGTCCTTGCGATTGTGTTTATACCAATATAAAACTTGCGGAAAGAAGGATTGAATAAAATATTTACCCTCATAGTTTTTTAAAACTTCGTTAGCCTTTTCACAAAGGACCTTCCAATTGTTTTTATCAACCTTAAATTCAATGAGCAAGGGGACTTTTCCATCAATCGTTTCAATACATTCTTTGAGCGTTGGAATCTTTTGATTGGTGTTTAAGAGAAATAACGTCTTTAATTCCTTAAGGGAAACGTCATTTATCTTTCTTTCGTCTGAGCAAACTCTTTTAAGGTCGTCATCATGGAAAACAACAACTTCTTTGTCTGCGGTCAAATGAATGTCTATTTCAATAGCAAAATTGTTTTCAATAGCTTTTTGGAATGAAAGAATAGAATTTTCCGGAATTTTATTTTCTATGTTGTGAAGACCTCTGTGCGCAACATAAAGGTCTTCTAATAATTTTATGTCAGGGTGCTTTTTTAGAGAAGGCAAAATTAAGAAGAAATATAAAAGAACTAATAAAATTATTATAATGATAGTCAACAGAATACCTAACATAATTAATCCTCTGCGTCAAAATTTTCAAGAACGGACGTCTTTTTCTGTGGCTTTGAATCGCCGTGCTTGACAAAAAACATAGTAACGAATGAAAGAAGCGAGAAAAGAACGGCGTAGGGGAATAAAACAGAGTAGCCAAAACCTAGATTGTCTATTAAAAAGCCCGAAACCAATGGAGTTGTAATTTGAGCCGCCATAGAGAAGGTATAATAAAAGCCCGTGTATTTTCCAACTTGAGAACCCGAACTCATTTCAACAACCATAGGGAATGAATTAACGTTTATAGCTGCCCAAGCAATGCCTACGATGGCAAACAAAACATAGAGAATTGGAGTTTTTTCAGAAATGAACATAGCCGAGGCGTAGCAAATAGTCATAACTGTAATTCCTAAAAGAATGGTTTTCTTCCGTCCTAAAGCACTTGAAACGAAACCTAATGGAACGAAAGAAATAATGGCGGAAGCAGTTGCTGCCAAAAGATAACTGGAAGAAGCGGATAGGTCTGCATTTAAAACTTCAACGCAGTATCTTGAAAACGCGGTAGTAACGGCATTATAGGCCATAAACCATAAAAAGACCGATAAGAGGATAAGAACAAGACTTTTAAAAACCGGTTTTGGAAGTTTGGCGCTTTCTTCTGTCGATTCTAGGTCATCTTCTATGATAACTTCTTTAGAGATTTTGTTTTCTTTAATAGTTAAAACGAGAATGATAACCGAAACGAGCATAAAACAAGCGATGATTATATAGGTGGGCAGAAAAGCTTGTCCGCTTGAATAAACCGATACACCGTCAGCATTCTTCTCACTTTTTAGAGTGAACATCATAACTATCATTGAGAAAATTCCGCCGATATAACCAACGAGATTAATAATAGCGTTTCCTTTGCTTCTGAGAGGCTTAGGCGTAACATCGGGCATATACGCAACTGCGGGGGAGCGATAAACCGCCATAACGATTAGCGTCAGCATAAGGGTAATAATAAACCCATAAAAGTTTTTCCCATCTGTGAAAAAGCCTAAGAATACCATAAGGATGGTTGAAGCGAGTGTTCCAAAGAGAATATAAGGGGTTCTTTTTCCAAGAGGACTTCGGGTTTTATCTGAAATTGCACCGAAGAGAGGAAGCATAAAAATTGCCAAAACATTATCGATTGACATTATAGCGTTAGTTTCGAGCGTTCCCAAGTTGAAAATATTTTCGAGAACGTAAGGAATAACTTGGTCATAGAATTGCCAAAAAGCGAGAATTGACATAAAAGCAAATCCAATTAAAGTTGTTCTTTTATAGTTTAACTTCATATTATCACCTCAAGTGTTTTTACTAATATTATAACATATTTTTCACCGTTTTCAATAAAATAAATATTAAAAAGGTTTTCGTATTGCAAAATATAGCAAAAACGAAAACCTTTATGAATATAGTGCTATTCAGCATCTCTTGATATAACGTTGAATTCGGTTTTTATTACTTGTTCCGACGATTTGGAAATAATTAACGAGTAACAACCGGGTTTAGTATTAAAGCCAACGCGCCATTCCCAGAAAACAACTCCGTTTTCGTTTGAGCTTTTTGTTATTAAATCCTTAGATTTGCTTTGACCTGAAGAATAGAAAACGGCAATTGAATAATCGGTGGAAGGTAATCCTTTTATTTTTATGTTTGCTTTATCTCCCGCATATATAGTGTTTTTAAAACTCACAATTTCGTGTTGTTCTGCGCATTTTGTATTAGAAGAAAGCTCAAGTGTTGAGGCTTCTTCTTTTTCGGAATTTGAACTATGAACTGCAGAGTTTTCAGAAAAACTATAGGTTAAAGAATAATCCCCAAAAACTTCTTCGTTTTTGCAAGCGGATAGCAATAAAACTTGTAGTGAAATTATTAATAAAATCAAAAAACGTTTCATAAATACTCCAAAATTATTCGAGAATATTAGTCGTTATAAAATCGACGCCCCAAGAAACAAGTTCTTCTGCTCTTTCTTTTTTGTCAACCGTCCAACAGTTAACCTTAAGACCGAGGTTGTGAATTTTATCCACCAGTTCTTTTGTTAAGGCGGGGTGATGAACGTCAACGTCTATATTGTCTGTTACTAAACGGTCGAGAATTTCATCCGTTATAACCCAGAAAAGATACTGCACGGAATGATTTGGAAGAAGACTTTTAACTTTTTGAAGATTTTTATAATTAAAAGAAATGAAGGTAACGTTATCAAGATAGCCGAAGCATTCAATGATTTTAATGATTTTTTTAATATGATTTTTTGTAAAGTTTGATTTAAGTTCTAAGACGCAATGCTTTTCGTATCTTTTGCAAATCTTTAAATAATCCTCAAGAGTTGGGGTGCGTAAATCAATTCGGTCTTGTGTTTTATCTTTATCAAAAAGAATAACGCTTTGAGAAGCTCTAAGGCTAACATTTTCAACGTTAACGTCTTCGCCCGACGTTCTTAAAAGACTGCTATCGTGCGTAATAACAAACCTGTTGTCGGTCGTTAAATGAATATCTGTTTCTATTCCGTAAAAAGAACGATTGCCCGCAGCAACGAAGGCAGAATTTGTGTTTTCAGGTTCGATTCCGGAAAGTCCGCGATGAGCAATTAATAAAGCTTTGTCTTTGTTAATTTTTATTGTATTCATAAAAAACACCCTCAAAAAATCTTATGAGGGTATTATAGCAAACCATATTGTATTTTGTCAACAAACAAAATTGCGAATCGTGATGAAATAAATAAAAATCCCGCTCATTACAGTGAACGGGATTTGGAGCTGCTAACCGGAATTGAACCGGTGACCTCATCCTTACCAAGGATGCGCTCTACCGACTGAGCCATAGCAGCAAATATTTCGAACAAGTGATATTATATGATAAGTTTCTCAAAAAGTCAAGCCTTTTTTAAATAAATATTAATTTTTTTAATATTAAGCTCTAATTAAGGGCTTAAAAGGTTGACAAACGGGGTATAAATTTGGTAAAATATATTAATAATTTGATATGTTGAAAGATGTGAGATTATGGTTAGAAGTATGACAGGTTACGGAAGGGCTCAGGCGGTCGTTGAAGGTATTCAGGTTTCGGTTGAGCTTAAGTCTGTAAATCATAGATATCTTGAGTTTTCTCCAAGAGTTCCTCGCGGATGTGCGTTTCTTGAAGATAAACTCAAAACTTTAGTTTCTAATAGGGTTGCAAGAGGAAAGGTTGATTTGTTTTTAACCCTTAACACCTCTGCGTTGGGCGAAACGGTTATAAATATAAACAAGCCTTTTGCCGATGCTTATATTTCGGCTTTAAAACAGCTTTCAAAGGAATATAAGGTTAAATACGATGTTTCGGTTAGTTCGCTTTCAAGAAATTCCGAAATATTTGAAATAACAAAAAGCGAGATGGACGAGGATTTGCTTTGGAGCATCGTAAAAGATGTTGCAACGGATGCTATCAATAATTTCGTTGAAATGAGAAGCGTTGAAGGTTTAAAACTTAAGGAGGACGTTGTATCCAGAGTTAAGTTTATCGAAGAAAAAGTAGCTTTTGTTGAGGAACGTTCTCCTCAAACTGTTAAAGAATACCGAGAAAAACTCGAACAAAGAATGAAAGACCTTTTAGGAGATATAAATATCGACGAACAAAGGCTTTTGCTTGAAACCGGAATTATTGCGGATAAACTTGCCGTTAGCGAAGAAACTGTCAGATTAAGAAGTCATATGAGTCAACTTTGCAAACTTCTTGAAAGCGAAGAAGCTGTTGGAAGAAAACTCGATTTTATTGTTCAGGAAATGAACAGGGAAGCTAACACAATCGGTTCTAAAGCTCAGGATATAGAGATTGCGGGAGCTGTCGTTGACATAAAATCTGAAATTGAAAAAATCAGAGAGCAGATTCAGAACATAGAGTAAGAGGAACGCAAATGAAACTAGTTAATATTGGATTCGGAAATCTAATATCAGCCGAGAGAGTCATTTCGGTTGTAAGCCCCGAATCGGCTCCCATAAAAAGGGTTGTCAGCGAGGCGAAAGAAAGAGGTTTTCTCATCGATGCAACTCAAGGCAGAAAAACTAAATCAGTTATTTTCACTGATAGCGAATATATAGTTCTTTCGTATATGTCTCTCGATAAGATAACGGAGAGATTTATGGAAGCCGAAAAGGAGGAAGAAATTGATGAATAACGGACAGTTAATTATTGTTTCCGGCCCTTCGGGTTCAGGAAAAGATACTGTGCTTTCCGAAGTTTTCAAGCTTCGTCCCGAGCTTAAGTTCTCTATATCTTCTATAACGAGAGCGATGAGAGAGGGCGAAGTTCAAGACGGTAAGTATCATTTTATATCCAAAGAAGAATTTGAGGAAGCCTTAAAAAACGGCGAAATGCTTGAACATAATATTTATCTTGGAAATTATTATGGAACTCCGAAGGCTCCGGTTGACGAAGCAATAAAAAATGATGAAGATATTATCGTCGAGGTTGATATAAATGGCGCAGAGAAGGTAAGAGGCGTGTATCCAAACGCAATAAGCGTATTTATAATGCCGCCTTCTTTTGAGGTCCTCAAAAACAGATTGAGCTCAAGAGGAACAGAAACCGAGGAGCAGATAGAGGGCAGATTAAAAATAGCTATTGATGAGATTGGTAATGCCGAAAAATATGATTATATCGTTATAAACGATGATTTATCTCAGGCAGTTAGCGATCTTGTTGCAATAATAGTCAGCGACCGTTCCAAAAAAGAACGAAAAATAAATATAATAAACGAGGTGTTAAAAGATGCTGAATCCCGCAATAGGTAAACTTATTAATGATTATGAAAACCGTTATGACTTGGTTTTAGACGTGGCTCAGAGAGCGCGCAAAATTTCCGAAAAAGCAGAGAGAGATAATGAGATCATTATCGAGAAGCCTGTTACCCTTGCAATGAACGAGCTTGCAAAAGAACTTGATAAATAATTTCTTAAAATTATAATGAAAAGAGGTGGCTTGTCATGGATAGCGTTTTGATAGCTCGAGTTGTGGTTGATCAAGCGGTTTATCGTATTGACAAGCCATATGACTATCTTCTCCCAAATGATTTATCAAAAGCGAAGCCGGGAAGCAGAGTTCTTGTGCCGTTTGGCAATGGAATAGGTACGAGGCAAGGCCTTATTGTTGAAGTTGTCGGAGCAACGGATTTGCCAAGCGAAAAGCTAAAAAGCGTTATTGCGTTGCTCGATGAAGAGCCTATTTTAAATGACGAAATGCTAAAACTTGCGGAAATTCTCAAAAAGAGAACTTTTTGCACATATTTTGATGCAATTAAAATTCTTCTGCCTGTTGGAATTTCTCTCAAAACCGTTATATCTTATGGAATTTGTGAAGAATTCCAAGGGTCTGTAAATGAAGATGAGGCAAGAATTCTTGCCTATTTGAGAAATTCAATGGCTCTTTTTGAAAGAGATAAGCTTTTAAAAGATTTCGGTTTTCAAAGAGATTCGAAAATTCTTGAAAATCTCTATAAAAAGGGCGCACTCGTAAGAAGCGATACCGCTTCCAGAAAAATGGGCGATGCTGCCGTTAAAATGGTTAGGCTGACAAGTGCTTTTGATGATGTTAAATTAACCAAGAAACAATCAGAAATTGTTGAACTTTTAAAACAGACGGGCGAATGTAGTGTTAAAGAAATTTGTTATTTCACGGGTTTGACTCAAGGGGTTGTTAAAACACTTGAGAAAAATGGTGTCGTTGAAATTTTCGAACAAGAATATTATCGAAAACCTTATAACTATTCTCCCTCGGAAAAAACGGCAATAAAGCTTATGGGAGAACAACAGGAAGCGTTTGATAGGCTATTAAGCGAATATGATAAAGGCTATTCTGCGAACCTGCTTTTCGGTGTTACGGGAAGCGGAAAAACTCAAGTCTTTTTAAAAATGGCGGATAAGGTCGTTGAAAAAGGTCTCGGCGTTATCGTTATGGTGCCTGAAATCGCTCTGACTCCGCAAACCATAAGCATTTTTAATAAAAGATACGGAGATAACGTTGCAGTTTTTCATAGCGCAATGTCTTTAGGGCAGAGGATGGATGAATGGAAAAGGGTTAAGAATGGCGACGCATTGGTTGCTATCGGAACTCGCTCTGCAGTTTTTGCGCCTTTTGAAAAACTCGGACTTATAATTATCGACGAAGAACAAGAACATACTTATAAATCAGAACAAAGTCCGAAATTTCATGCCAGGGACGTTGCTAGATTCAGGGCATCATTTAACAACTGTATGCTTATTATGGCCTCGGCGACTCCTTCCGTTGAATCTTTTTCAATGGCTCTTTCGGGCAAATATAATCTTTTGAAATTAAAGCATAGATATGGTAGCGCAAAACTTCCCGAAGTAGTAACTGTTGATATGAAAAATGAACTCTTTGAGGGTAACAAATCGATTATCAGTCGTTATTTGTCAGATAGCATAACTGAGGTTTTGAAAACTAAAAAGCAAGCAATATTGCTTCTTAACCGTCGAGGACATAATACCTTCGTTTCTTGTGCTTCTTGCGGAGAGGTTGTAACCTGTCCAAACTGTAGCATTTCTATGACGTATCATTCGGCGAACGGACGGCTTCTTTGCCATTATTGCGGACATTCCATACCTTACAGTTCAAAGTGCTCCGTCTGTGGCGGAGAGCATATGAAATATTTAGGAGTTGGAACGCAAAAGGTTGAAGAAGAACTGAAAACGCTTTATCCGAGCGCCAGAATCCTTAGAATGGATGCCGATAGCACAATGACTAAAAACGCCTATGAAAAGAGCTTAACTGCTTTTTCAAATGGCGAATACGATATTATGCTCGGAACTCAGATGGTTGCAAAAGGACTTGATTTTCCAAACGTAACCCTGGTAGGTGTTCTTTCTTCCGATCGTTCGATGTATAGCGATGATTTCAGAAGTTTTGAAAAAACCTTTTCATTGTTAACTCAGGTTGTTGGAAGATCAGGTAGGGGAAATTCGCCCGGTAAGGCCGTTATACAAACGATAGACCCCGATAATAATATTATTAAACTTTCAGCAATTCAGGATTATGAGGCTTTTTATGATTCTGAAATTCTTAATAGAAAGCTGATGATTTATCCGCCTTATTGTGATTTAGCGCAAATAGTTATCCAATCCGAAAGCAGACAAAGTGCGAGCGATTCAGCATTTTTGGTCTTCGGACTCATAAAAGAAAAGGTAGAAAATGAATTTTCAGATGTAAAAATAAATATTTTGGGTCCTGCAATAGCAAACGTTCCCAAGGTTAATAATAAATATAGATTCAGGTTGCTTGTTAAATTCAAGTCTTTCGCAAGATTTGGTGAGCTTTTAAATGGAGTAATGGACGATTTTTATAAAAATGATTTTTCGAAAAAATCCTCTATTTCTATTGATATAAACCCTGAAAGCATAGTTTAAATAGGAGGAAATTAAATGGCAATCAGAGAGGTTGTTAAAAATCCAGACCCAATTTTAAGAAAAGTTTGTCGTCCGGTTGAAAACTTTGATGAAAAATTGGCGCAGTTATTAGACGATATGAAGGATACTATGTATGATATGGATGGATGCGGCCTTGCCGCTCCGCAAATTGGTATTCTCAGAAGAATTTGCGTTATCGACGTTGGTGATGGCGCAATAGAGCTTGTTAATCCAAGAATCATCAAAGCGTCGGGTAGTCAGAACGAGAGTGAAGGTTGCCTTTCTTGCCCCGGAGTTTGGGGTGTAACAGACAGACCGCGTAAGGTTAAGGTTAGATTTTTTGATAGATATGGCGATGAATATGAAATAGCAGGCGACGGATTGCTTGCTCGAGCGCTTTGTCATGAAATCGACCACCTCGACGGCATACTGTTTATGGATAAAGTAATTTCTTTTCAAAACGAGGGATAATTAATGAATGTTGTTTTTATGGGAACTCCGGATTTTTCTCTTGGGTGCCTTGAAGTATTGGCAAAAAAACATAACGTTTTGGGAGTTTTCACCCAGCCTGATAAGCCTAAAGGCAGAGGTTATGAGCTTTGCCCGCCTCCCGTTAAGGTTAGAGCTGAGGAGTTGGGATTGAAGGTTTATCAGCCTAAATCTTTAAGAACGGGCGAAGCCTACGATATATTAAAAGAATTTTCTCCCGATGCCATAATTGTTGTCGCATACGGAAAAATATTGCCTAAAGAAATTTTGGAACTTCCCAAATACGGCTGCATAAACGTCCATGCTTCCTTGCTTCCAAGACATAGAGGCTCCTCGCCGATACAGTGGTCAATCGTTTGCGGCGATGATAAAACAGGTGTAACGACTATGCAGATGGACGAAGGTATTGATACGGGAGATATGCTTCTGAAAAAAGAAATTAAAATAGAGCCCACCGATACCGCTGATTCGCTCCACGATAAATTGGCTTTGCTTGGTGCTAATGCCTTAGATGAAACTTTAGATAATATTGATTCTATTATACCTCAAAAACAACCAAATGAAGGCGTAAGTCATGCGCCTATGATAAGCAAAGAAATGGCGCTTATTGATTTTTCCAAAACAAAGGAAGAAATTGATTGGGCGGTTAGAGGATATAATTCTTGGCCTTGTGCATATTTTTTCTTAAATGGCAAAAGAATAAAGGTGTATAGTGTTTCTAAATCTGAGTTAAAAGGAAATGAAGGCGAGGTTTTGGCTGCCGACGATAAATTTATTGTTGGTTGCAAAAACGGAGCCGTTGAGCTTCTCGAAATTCAACCCGAAGGCAAAAGAAGAATGTATGCATCGGATTTTCTCAGAGGATCGAGAATTGAGAAAGGTTTTATTATAAAATAGGAGAAATTTATGGGATTTTATGGCTTATATTTCGACCCCTTATATTTAATGATTGCCGCTGTTTCTTTAACTATTATGTTAGCAGCTCAGTTTCTTGTTAAATCCAGATATTCGAAATATTCGAAAATAACTAACCATAAAGGATTAACCGGCGCTCAAGCCGCTAAGCAGGTTTTGGAGCAGAATGGTGTTTTTGGCGTTAAGGTTGAAAGAATATCGGGTAACTTAACCGACCATTACGACCCCAAAACTAACGTTATAAGGCTTTCGGAAGGAGTTTATGATGCCCCAACGATTGCCGCAGTCGGTATTGCGGCTCACGAGGCGGGTCATGCGGTTCAGTATGCCAAACATTATGCACCGATAAAGGTCAGAATGGCGATTGTTCCTTTTGCACAGTATGGTCCGGTAATCGGATTGCTTCTTGTGTTAATCGGTTCGGCTATTAATATGTTTGATTTAACAGTTATAGGTCTTATTTTGTTTGGCTCAACTTTTGTTTTTCAGCTTGTAACCCTTCCTGTTGAATTTAATGCAAGTCGCCGCGCAATTAAAGCGATTAATTCGGGCGATCTTCTTTCTTCAGAGGAAGCAAACGGAGCCAAAAAAGTTTTAACCGCCGCAGCGCTAACTTATGTTGCGGCAATGATACAGTCATTTTTAACACTGCTTTATTACGTATTGAGATTTACAGGTAATAACAGAAGAAATTAGAATTATGAATATTAGAAAAATTGTTTTTGATGCGCTTGTTAAAACTGAACTTAAAGGCGGATATTCGAATTTAACCTTGGATTCTGTTTTAAAGTCGCAAGAATTCCCCATAAAGGATAAAAGATTTGCGTCGGCGCTTTTTTATGGTGTTATTGAGAGAAAAATAACCCTTGATTGGATTATTTCAAAATATTCCTCAAAACCGCTTTCAAAGATTTCGCCAATCGTTGTTATTGCGCTCAGAACAGGGCTTTATCAGATAATATATATGGATAAAGTTCCCGAAATGGCTGCAGTTGATGAAACGGTTAAGCTTATCAAATCATCAAAGGAAAAGTATGCTTCAGGATTTGTCAACGCAATATTAAGAGCATATTTGAGAAATCCCGTAAATCTTCCAAAAGGAAACTCTCCTGAGGATCTGGAAACAAGATATTCTTGTCCTAAATGGTTGGTAGAGGAACTCTGTGAATATTTAGGCGTTGAAAATGCAGAAAAAATGCTTGAAAGCGCCCTTCTTCCTTCGGATACATATATTAGGAAGAATAACCTTTTAGAAGCCGACTTTGAAAAGGAATTGGAAAAAGACGGAATATCTTATAACGAAACCGAACTTGGAAATTGTTACAGGATAAGCGGTTTTGGAGATATAGAAAGAAGCAATTCTTATAAAAATGGATTTTTCCACGTTCAGGATATGGCTTCCCAAATTTGTCTAAATGCTTTCGCTCCCCAAAAAGGAGAACGTTTGCTTGATGTTTGCTCGGCGCCAGGAGGAAAGACGTTTACTGCGGCAGAGCTTATGCAAAATGAAGGGGAAATTATCGCTTGCGACCTTCATGCTCATCGAGTTAAACTTATTCAAAATGGAGCCGAAAGACTCGGTATTGGAATAATAAAAGCGGTTCAAAATAATGCAACCATTTTTAATGAGGATTTTGGCCTTTTTGATAAAATAATTTGTGATGTGCCTTGTTCGGGATTCGGCGATATTGGAAGAAAACCCGAAATAAAATATAAAGACCCTAAAGATTTGACAAATCTACCTAACGTGCAGTATAATATCTTGAGTACAAGCGCTAAATATTTGAAAAAGAATGGCCGGCTTTTGTATTCAACTTGTACTTTGCGTAAGGTTGAAAACGAAGACGTAGTTAAAAAGTTTTTAGAGAATAATAACGAATTTATTTTAGAAAAAGCAAGCCAAGATGAAAATGCCGATGGTTTTGTTCATCTGATTCCGGGCAAAATGCGCTGTGATGGCTTTTTCTTTGCGATACTCAGAAGAAAGTAGGCGAAAAATGGAAAAGCTTGATATCAAATCGATGGATAGCGCCGAGCTTAAAGCGTTGATGAAAGAATTAGGCGAGCCCGCTTTCAGGGGTGAACAGCTTTTTTCTTGGCTTCAGTCGGGTGCCGAAAGTTTTGAAGAAATGACCAATATTTCCAAAGCTTTGCGAGCAAAACTTTCCGAAATCAGTTATATCGCATCGGTGAATATTGAAAAAAAGCTTGTTTCAGAAATCGACGGAACTATAAAATACCTCTATCGTTTGCAAGACGGCGAATATATAGAATCAGTTTTGATGAAATACCATCATGGATATACGGTCTGTGCCTCAACTCAGGTCGGTTGTCGTATGGGGTGTAAATTTTGTGCTTCGGGAATAAACGGACTTTTAAGAAATCTAACCGCATCAGAAATTCTTTCCCAAATCCATAAAGCCGAAAGAGATAACGGGATAAGGGTTTCAAACGTTGTTCTTATGGGAATGGGCGAGCCGCTTGATAATTTTGATAACACCGTTAAGTTTTTAAAGCTCGTTTCAGATGAAAAAGGTTTAAACATAGGCCTTCGTCATATCTCGTTATCAACCAGCGGACTCGTAAACGGAATAAATAAGTTGGCTGAATTTAATGTGCCGATAACCCTTTCGATATCGCTGCATTCGCCGAGAGATGAGGTTAGGAGCTCTGTAATGCCGGTTAATAAACGATATAATATTGATGAATTAATTTCGGCTTGCAAAGATTATTTAAAGGTAACGGGAAGAAGAATTTCTTTCGAATATGCTTTAATTGATGGGGTTAACGATAGCGATGAAGATGCTAAACTTTTGGCAAAAAGGCTTAAAGGATTGCTTTGCCACGTTAATTTAATCCCTGCAAACCCGGTTGTTGAAAGGGATTTTAAAAAGCCCGATTTAAAAAGAATCAGAGCGTTTCAGGAAAGACTGCAATCGCTGGGAATAACAACAACTATAAGAAGAACGCTGGGCGCAGATATAAATGCATCTTGCGGTCAGTTAAGAAGAGAACATAACTCTGAAGGAGGCGAGGTTCAATGAGAATAGCAAGCAAAACGGATATGGGACTGGTCAGAAGCAGTAATCAGGATTCTTATGCCGCAGGCGAACTGCTTGAAGGCACTGCTTGGGCTGTTGTTTGCGACGGTATGGGAGGCGCAAATGGTGGAAATATCGCCAGTGCAAATGCTGTCAAAATCATTTCCGAATATATTTCTTCTTCATATCACGAAGGAATGAGCTCAAATTCTATAAGAGCTTTGCTTGAATCATCAATTTGTGGCGCAAACGTGAGATTATATGATATGTCAAGAACCATCGGTTCGTTATCCGGAATGGGCACAACCGTTGTAGCCGTTATAATTTCCGGTGGTATTGCTCATATAGCCCATGCGGGAGATAGTCGAGCGTATCTTATAAGAGATAATAAGCTAAATCAGATAACAAAAGACCATTCAATTGTTCAAACTATGATTGATAAAGGTCAGTTAACCGAAGAAGAAGCCAAGCTTCATCCAAATAAGAACGTTATAACTCGAGCCTTGGGTGTTTCTGAAGAAATCGGAATTGAATATAACGAGGTTGATTTTTCCGATGATGATTGCATTCTTCTTTGCACAGACGGCTTAACAAATTATCTAACCGTTCAAGAGATTGAAGAAAAAATCAAGGATAAAAACTTTTATGAATATCCTCAAATTCTTATTGATTCCGCTAATGAAAACGGCGGAGGAGATAACATAACTCTTGTTGTTTTATCAAATTAACTTTTATTTGGAATAGGAAGGTTATAATGGATAGATACGTTGGAAAAAGATTAGACGGAAGATATGAAATCAGAGAAATAATCGGCGTTGGTGGAATGGCAGTAGTTTATAAGGCTTATGACACCATTGAAAGCAGAATTGTTGCCATAAAGATATTAAAGCAAGAATTTGTCAGCAATGCAGAATTTGTTCGCAGATTTAAAAACGAATCAAAGGCTATTGCCGTTCTTTCTCATCCAAATATAGTTAAGGTTTATGACGTTAGCTTTGGAGATTTAATTCAATATATCGTTATGGAATATATCGATGGTATAACCCTTAAGCAATACATCGAAAGTTCTCAAAAAATTCCCTGGAAGAATACAGTCAGCATTATTATGCAGATATTAAGAGCGCTTCAACATGCTCACGATAAGGGTATAATTCATCGCGACGTTAAACCTCAGAATATTATGTTGACCCACGAGGGAACCATAAAGGTAACGGATTTTGGTATAGCAAGATTCGCAAGAAGCGATTATAAAACAATAACCGATAAAGCCATAGGTTCGGTTCATTATATCAGTCCGGAACAGGCGAGAAGCGAAGTAACCGATGAAAAAGCGGATATTTATTCTCTTGGCGTTATAATGTATGAAATGTTGTCCGGTCAGCTTCCGTTTGAAGCTGAAAGCGCAGTTATAGTTGCAATGATGCAGCTTCAGAATGAGGCAAAGCCATTGAGAGAAATTGACCCAACAATTCCCTTAGGTCTTGTCCAGATAACAATGAACGCTATGGAAAAGGAAATAGTCAGACGTTATCAGACTGCCGCAGAAATGCTTTGTGATCTTGAAGCTTTTAGAAGGGATCCTGCGGCAACGTTCGAGCGTAATTATTATGTTGATAACGCTCCAACGAGATTTATTCCTCAATCCGAAATTGTTAAGGAGGAAGAGGAAAAAGAAGAAATCAAAAAAGTGCAAAATAAAAACGTATGGATTCCGATTGTAACGGGTGTTTTGATTTCTTTGGCGGTTGTTATTCTCTTTTTCTTAGGAAAAGAAATTTATCAAAACTTTACAACAAGCTCAGGACCTTCCAAATGTCCTCAGTTTGTTGGAATGACTCTTGAAGAGATAAATAAAAAATATGGCGACGATGAATATAGTTTTAAGATAGTTAAGGTTGAAAAAGACCCATCTGAATATAAAAATGGCGAGGTTGTAACGCAAAAACCCGCAAAAGGAACAGAAGTTAAAAAGAAGGATAAAATAACGCTTCACGTTGCGGTGTTTGAAGATATGATTGAGGTTCCGCACGTAGAAGATATCGAAAAGGACGAAGCAGTAGCACAGCTTCAGGAAAGAGGTTTTAAAAACATTGTATTCGAAAAGATTAATGATGATGCAATCGTCGAAGGCAATGTTGTCAAATTAGAACCTGCGGCAGAATCCTTGATTTATCCCAATACTGAGCTTAAAGTATTTATAAGCGAAGGTAAGAAAATTATTTACACCGAGGTTCCCGGATTATTGGATATTTCAGAAGAAGACGTCGAGGAACAACTAAAAGATGCCAAGCTAGAGTTAGGTTACGTTTCTTATGAATATAGCGAAACGCAAAAAGGTTATGTTATATACCAAAGCGAAAAAGAAGGAAACACTGTAAAGCAAGGAACGAAAATCAATATAACGGTTAGCAAGGGGCAAAAACCCGTTGTCAGCATTTATGTAACCGTAACGCTTCCTCCTGATTGCGCTTTTGATGCAGGCTACGTAACTTTAGAAGGCCTTAGCGAAACTTATGCCAGTGGATTTATTTCAAGTTATACCAACGAAGGCTTTGTGGGATTTGAAATCAAATCAACCAAAGATACCGAAACCTTCGACGTTTACCTTATGGATGCATCGGGAAATCGTTATAAATATCAGCAAATGAAGGCTGATTTTAAAAAGGACGATTTTAAGGTTACAAAGGAATATAAAGATTATCCAATCTTTGAATAGTGGCGCAAGATGAAAGGTGTTTTAAGAAAAATGATTGCCGGCTTCTGCTATGTAGAAGCCGGTGAATTGGTATATGAATGTAAGCCAAGAGGGAATATGAGGAGAAATGGGAATATACTCGTTGGAGATAACGTTGAGTTTTCCGTTTTGAAGGACGGAAAGGGCGTTGTCGAAGGGGTTATTGACAGAAAGAACAGCCTCGTAAGGCCTCCCGTTGCGAATGTAGATAGGCTTTTTATAGTTTCTGCGCAAAATACTCCCTCCCCAAATGCGCTTATAATTGACAGAATAATTGCTATCGCCGAAAACAAGGGAATTGAACCGATTATTGTTTTTAATAAATCGGATATGGGTAACCTCGAAGAATGGCAAAACCTATATGAAAAGGCAGGGTATAAGTCTTTTTCTGTTTCCGCAAAACAACCCGAAACCCTGGAAGAACTAAAGTCTTGTTTATTTGAAGCAAAGGGTATATCTGTTTTTACAGGCAATTCAGGCGTGGGTAAATCAAGCATACTTAATGCGATTCTTCCTGAACTTTCTTTGGCAACAGGGGAAGTCAGCGAAAAATTAGGCAGGGGAAGACATACAACCCGCCACGTTGAACTTTATCCAATCTCAAAAGACGGATATATAGCAGATACTCCCGGTTTTTCGTCAATGGACCTCGAAAAATGCGAGGTAGTATCTAAAGATGAGCTTCCCGCTTGCTTTAAGGATTTTTCGGATTATTTAGGTGAATGTAAATTTACATCTTGCTCTCATACGGGGGAAAAGGGTTGCGCAATAAAAAAGGCGGTAGATGAAGGCGAAATCTCCCAAAGCCGTTATAATAGTTACATAAATCTCTACAATGAAATTAAGGATTTGAAGGAATGGATGCTAAAAGGAAAGTAAAAAGCGTTGCTGTTGTATGCGGTGGCGAAATTCGTGATTTGCAGTTTTTAAATAAATCGCTCGAAAACTTTGATTGTATTATCGCGGCTGACAGCGGATATGATTATTTAGCATCACTTGGAATTAAACCGAATGTTGTTATTGGAGATTTTGATTCTGTGCGCAATAATCTTCCCGAAAAAACAGAAATAATTAAGTTGCCTAAAATTAAAGACAAAACCGATTTTGAAGAAACTTTAAAATATTGCCTTTCAAATGAAATTTCCGATGTAACTGTTTTTGGCGCTTGGGGCGGAAGACCCGGACATAGTCTTGCAGCAATTTTTGCCGCTCATAATTATTTTTTGAAAGGTCTTAACATAAGGCTTATTACCGAGCGCAGCGAAATGTTTTTTGTTAAAAACAAGGCAATAATAAATAAAGAAATGCCTTATGTTTCGATTTTTGCGCTGAAAAATGCCGCCAAAATAACTCTTGAAGGCTTTAAATATCCGCTTGAAGATTATATTCTTGATAATTGTTCTCCTTTAGGCGTCAGTAACGAAATTATAGGAGAAAGCGGCTTGATTTCTTTGAAATCAGGAGACGTTCTCGTCGTTGCTGAAAAATAAATTTGTAACATAAATAAAACCTTCTGTGTATTATGTGATTAGAGAACAAACGCAGAGGGAGAGTTGATTCTTTTGTTCAGAAGCAAAACGTCAGGGCTCAGATGCCTTTCAGCCATTGGAATTGGAACATTAATTGCCTTCTATTGTCCAACCAGAGTTTTGATAATTCTTCTCGCTATTGCCGTCATTGTTCTCGGTCTTTGTTTGCCAAGAAACTGAGGGGGTTACATATCTATGAAGGTAGTCGTTGTAAAAAGTCCAAAGTTTTTGAGAGGAATATTAAGACTAGCGTTTAAAATAAAGAAAACTGAAGAATAAACTGTTGTTTTCCACCGCTTTTTTGCGGTGGATTTTTTTGCTTGATAAATCAGTTAAAATGTGGTAAAATATCGGGTGTATTAATAAATAAACGAGAGGGAACACCAAGTGGCAGATTTAAAGAAAGAAATTGAAAGAAGAAGAACGTTTGCGATTATCTCCCATCCTGACGCAGGTAAAACAACCTTAACTGAAAAATTTCTGTTATATGGAGGCGCTATTCAGCTTGCGGGCTCGGTTAAAGGCAAGGCTACTGCTCGACATGCTGTATCCGATTGGATGGAATTGGAAAAACAAAGAGGAATTTCAATAACATCTTCTGTTATGCAGTTTGAATATGATGGATATTGCATAAATATTCTTGATACTCCGGGACATCAAGACTTCTCCGAAGATACGTATAGAACGCTTATGGCGGCAGATAGCGCAGTAATGGTTATTGATGCCGCAAAGGGTATCGAGCCACAAACCAGAAAACTTTTTAAGGTTTGTGCAATGAGAGATATTCCGATATTCACATTTATCAATAAGCTTGACCGCGAAGCCAGAGATCCGTTTGAACTTCTTGACGAACTTGAAAAAGAGTTCGGCATCGGAACTTATCCTATCAACTGGCCAATAGGTTGCGGAGTTGATTTTAAGGGCGTTTTCGATAGAGAAAACCGAAGGATTTTAACCTTCAATGAATTTCATAGCGGACAGAATAAACTAACAGCTATCGAATGTGACATAACCGATACGGAAAAACTTGACGAGCTTATAGGCCCGTATATGAGAAAAGATCTTGTTGATCAAATTGAATTGCTTGATGGCGCGAGCTATGAGTTTGATTTAGATCAGGTTAGACACGGTAAATTAAGTCCGGTTTTCTTCGGCTCCGCTTTAACCAATTTCGGTGTTGAGCCTTTCTTGGAAAACTTCCTTAAAATGACAACATCTCCGCTTCCGAGAAAAACCAAAGAAACAACTGTTGACCCGTTTTCAGAGAATTTCTCTGCCTTTGTTTTTAAAATACAAGCCAATATGAACAAAGCCCATAGAGATAGAATTGCATTTATGCGAATCTGTTCGGGAGAATTTAAAAGGGGAAAAGAATATTATCATCTTCAAGGCGGCAAGAATATCAAGCTTTCCCAGCCGCAACAAATGATGGCTCAGGATAGAGAAATCATAGAAGAAGCCTATGCGGGAGATATTATCGGTGTTTTTGATCCCGGCATTTTCTCAATCGGAGATACGGTTTGTGAAGCTAAAAATAAGATTCAGTTTGAAGGAATCCCAACCTTTGCTCCGGAACATTTTGCGGAAATCGAGCAGATAGATACTTTGAAAAGAAAGCAGTTTGTAAAGGGTATATCTCAGATAGCTCAGGAAGGTGCAATTCAGATATTCCATGAACCTTCAAGCGGATTTGAAAGAGTTATTGTGGGTGTTGTAGGCGTTCTGCAATTTGAGGTTTTGGAATACCGTCTTAAAAATGAATATAACGTCGATATCAGAAGAAACAACCTGTCTTATCAGCATATCAGATGGATTGTTAATAAAGATATTGATGTTAAAAAGCTAAACCTTACGTCTGATACAAAATGGGTTCAGGATATGAAAAACAATAATCTTCTTATTTTTACAAGTGAATGGAATATTCGTTGGGCGCTTGAAAAGAACGAAGGTTTAGAGCTTTTAGAATTTAGTAAAGAATAATTAATTATCGCCTAGCTTCGGTTTTAGCTAGGCGATAATATTTACAGTTTATTAATTGACATTTTTTGGTATAAATTATATAATTATTTCATAAACTAATGCTTGCGGAGGTAGATGCTTTTGCTAGAATTAAAAAATATAGTTAAAGAATATATAACCGGAGATACAAAGGTTGAGGCGCTAAAAGGTGTTTCGCTTTCTTTCAGAGAATCCGAATTTGTTTCAGTGCTCGGTCAGTCGGGTTGCGGAAAGACAACCCTTTTAAACATTATCGGTGGTCTGGACAAATATACTTCGGGCGACCTTGTTATTGATGGTGTTTCAACTAAGGAATATTTGGATAGCGATTGGGATGTCTATAGAAATCATAAAATCGGATTTGTTTTTCAAAGCTATAACCTTATTCCGCATCAAACTGTTCTTGCAAACGTTGAGCTCGCTTTAACTCTTTCGGGAGTTTCTAAAAAGGAACGCAGAGCGAGAGCAATCGAGGCGCTTGAGAAGGTTGGACTGGGCGACCAAATCAATAAAAAGCCGAATCAAATGTCTGGCGGACAGATGCAAAGGGTTGCGATCGCGAGAGCATTGGTAAATAATCCGGAAATCCTTTTGGCAGATGAGCCGACGGGAGCGCTTGATAGCGAAACAAGCGTTCAGATAATGGATATTCTAAAGGAAATTTCCAAAGAAAAACTTATAATTATGGTAACGCATAACCCCGAAATTGCCGAAAAATATTCAACCAGAATTATAAAGCTTTTAGATGGAAAAATCGTATCCGATTCTGATGAATTTAGGGTTGAAAATAAGGAAATTAAGAAAGAGAAGAAAACAAAAAACAGCAAGGGCAAATCTATGTCCTTTTTAACTGCTCTGAGCCTTTCTTTTAATAATCTTTTAACAAAGAAAGCAAGAACGTTCTTAACCTCCTTCGCAGGTTCTATCGGCATAATAGGAATTGCCCTTATCCTTTCTGTTTCATCGGGCGTTCAGGCGTATATTGACGACGTTCAGGAGGATACTTTATCTTCATATCCAATAACCATCGAGGCAGAAACCGTTGATGCAACGGAACTTATGAAGAATATAATGGGGGCAAGCGATAAAAAAATTAATCATAAAAGAGATAAGGTTTATTCAAGTTCTACGTTGTATGAAATGATGAACGCATTTAGTTCAACCGAGAAAAATGTCAACAATCTTTCAAAATTTAAAACCTATATCGAGAAAGAAAACAGTCCAATCAGAGAAGACTTAACGGCGGTTCAGTATAGCTATAATCTGGATTTGAATATATATACTAAAAACTCTGAGGGCGAGATTGTTAAATCAGATATAAACGAACTTATGAATCAGCTTTATGGCGAATCTGCGATTCAAACCGCAACTTCTATGAGTTCTATGATGATGTCCTCGTCATCCCCTTTTGCAAATATGAACGTTTGGGAAGAAATGCTTTCGGGAATGAACGGAGAGGCTTGCAGTTCATTGGTTTCTGAGCAATATGACGTTATATATGGAAAACTTCCTCAGAAATATAATGAAATTGTGCTTATCGTTAATCAAAATAACGAGGTAAGCGACCTTTGCTTGTATGCGCTCGGACTTGCTTCAAGTGAAGATATGAACAAAGTAATGAAGGCTTTTATGAATGGCGAAAAAATCAAAACCAAAACTCAAAGCTGGACTTACGAAGAAATATGTAAAAAGAAATTTAAAGTTATTCTCGCTTCGGATTTTTATGCTTATGATAGCGCAACAAAATCTTATTATGACGTTTCAAAAACCGAAACAGGACTTAAATCTCTTTATAACAACGGAATCGATATAAAGGTTACGGGTATTTTGCGCCCCAAAGAGGATAAATCTTCCAATATGATGGACGGGGCAATAGGCTATACGTCGAAACTGACCAAATATGTTGTCGATCGTTCTGAAAAAAATAATATTATTAAAAAACAATTGGAAAACACTGAAACCGATATTTTAACAGGTTTACCATTTAAGCCTGACGACTTTGAAGAACCTTCGAGTTCTGAAAAAGCATCAGATGTTAGAAAATATTTCTCAGAGATAGACGTTGTAAAGAAGGCGTCGATTTATCCTCAGATAGCATCTATTCCAACCGATTCTGAACTTTCTGCCTATATTTCGGCGGCAACCGACGGCAAATCAAGAGAAGAGATAACCGAAATGTTGGTTTCCGGAATACCGGAAGATGCAGAAACAAACGCTGAAACTATCAGAAATTATTTTGAAACGCTTGATATTTCAGAGTTTGAAACTGCGGCAGACGAAATGCTTGCAACGGCTTTTGCGGCTCAAAAAGCGGCACAGATTCAAAGCGCTATAACTATAATGACAACAAATGAAATTGCGCTTGCTTTTGATGCCTTAGTTCCGCAACTATCAGAGGATAACCTTGCAAAAATTTATTCTGATTCTTCGATTATGCCGGCAAAAATGTCGGAATCCAGCCTTGAAGAAAATCTAAAAAAACTTGGATACGTTGATTTAGGAAGTCCTTCAAAAATCAATTTGTTTTCCTCAAGCTTCGAAGAAAAGGATGCTATTTCTGAAGATATTGAAAAATATAATAAAAGCGTTAAAGAAGAAGATAGAATTGAATATACGGATTATATAGCGCTTCTTATGTCTTCAATAACAACAATTATCAATTCAATATCCTATGTTCTTATTGCTTTTGTTGCGATTTCTTTGATTGTTTCCTCAATTATGATTGGAATAATAACCTATATATCAGTTCTCGAAAGAACAAAGGAAATCGGTATATTGAGGTCTATAGGCGCATCAAAACGTGATGTATCCAGAGTATTTAATGCAGAAACTATGATTGTGGGCTTTGCCGCAGGTGCTATTGGAATCTTTGTTTCTCTGGCGTGCAACGTTTTAATCAATATAATTCTTTTTGAATTAACCGAAATTGCGAATCTTAAAGCTGTGTTGCCGCTTGGCGGTGCATTGATTTTGGTTGTGATAAGTGTTGTTTTAACCTTGATTGCAGGCTTAATTCCATCTAGAATAGCTGCTAAAAAAGACCCTGTTGAGGCGCTTAGAACGGAGTAGGGAATATGGGTAAATCAAATTGCGAATTATGTGTAAATTACGTTTACGATGAAGATGAGGACGTTTATGAGTGCCTGGTTAATCTCGATGAAGATGAGTTATATAGATTTTTGTCGAGCGACTATAAGGATTGTCCCTATTTTAATCTCGATGATGAATATAAAATAGCCAGAAAACAATAAATTAATATTTTTCGAATTAAAATGTTAAAGTCCCATTGTTTGGACTCTTAGGCTTCTATAATATAATTGTAGAAAGAAATCGGAGGTACAAATAAATGACTAACACGTATTTAATTCAAACATTAATCGAACTATCTCTTGCTGTATTTTTCATTTGGGGACTTTTTAATGAAACCAAACTTGCAAAACTTGAAAGAAAATTATTTAAGAAGTTTTGCAAAAAAGAAAAAGCGGTTGAGCAAAGTTTTAACAAAGCGGCTTAAAGCCGTTTGCTAAATAAAAAATATCCTTTCGATGCAAAAAGGCAACCATTTTTTTGGTTGCCTTTTTGCTATAACAATCAAATTAAATAACGCTGTAAAGCATTTCGGAATAAGTTGGAACCGGCCAGTAATCGGCAGAAACAGAGGCTTCGAGTTTATTAACTACTTCTCTCAATGCCTCGACGTTTCCTAACAATTCAGATTTATAGAATTCGCTCTTTTCTTGAATTTCTTCAATTGTTTCTCGCTTTTCAAGTGCATTTTCTAAAGTGATAAGCTTTGAAAATGCTAACTTGGTGTCTTCAGTAATAGAAGTTAAAATTTCTTTTTCGGTCGAACAGTCAATTCCGATAGACGTTTTGCTTGCGATGAGTTCAGAGAGTGTTTTTTGATATTCAAGAACTGCGGGAATTATTTTTCTGCGAATCATAGAAGCCATAGTTAGTGCCTCAATCGCAATAACCTTGCAGTAGTTTTCGAGGTAAATTTCGTGTCTTGCGCGAATTTCTTCTTCGGTATATACTCCGTATTTCTCGAAAACCTCAATATTTTTCGGTTCAAGCATCGTGTGAATTGCATCAGGAGTCGTTTTTAAATTGTGCAATCCTCTTTTTGCAGCTTCTTCTTCCCATTCCTTTGAATAACCGTTGCCGTTAAAAATAATGCGCTTATGGTTTTTATATGTCTTTGCAACTATTTTATAAATAGCCTTATCAATGTCATCTGCATCTTTAAGAATATCATAAAACTCGTCAAGTTCTTTTGCAACAATAGTATTTAAAGTAATGTTGCAAGCTGAAATCGAAGCAGAAGAACCGAGCATACGAAGTTCAAATTTGTTTCCCGTAAAAGCGAAAGGAGAGGTTCTGTTTCTGTCGGTAGTATCTTGCATAAATTTCGGGATTTGCTTAACGCCCAAGTCCATAATATTTCGCTCGTGGGCTTCATATTCGATTCCGTTTGCAATATCCTTTATGAGTTCTTCTAAATCATCGCCTAAATACATAGAAAGAATTGCAGGAGGGGCTTCGTTGGCACCAAGACGGTGGTCGTTGCCTGCTGATGCAACGGAAACTCTTATAAGGTCTTGATATTCGTCAACCGCCTTAATAACAGCCATCAAGAAAAGGAGAAATTTTGTGTTCTTTTCAGGGTGCGAGCCCGGGCGCAAAAGGTTAATGCCCGATTTTGTTGAAAGGGACCAGTTGTTGTGCTTACCGCTTCCGTTAACACCTGCGAATGGTTTTTCGTGCAGAAGGCAAACAAGACCGTGTCTGTCGGCAACCTTTTTCATAATCTCCATAGTGAGCTGATTATGGTCAGTAGCAACGTTTGCGGTAGCAAAAACAGGGGCAAGCTCATGTTGCGCGGGAGCAACTTCGTTGTGCTTTGTTTTTGCATTAACACCAAGAGCCCATAACTCTTGGTCTAAATCCTTCATATATTCGATGATTTTAGGTTTAAGTTGACCATAATATTGGTCGCCAAGCTCTTGCCCTTTCGGAGGCTTTGCACCGAAAAGCGTTCTTCCTGTGTAAATAAGGTCTTCTCTTTGCAAATAAGTTTCTTTATCGATTATAAAGTACTCTTGCTCTGCGCCAACGTTTGGAATAACTCTTTTTGCATCGGTTACACCCAATAGCTTTAAAACCTTCATAGAAACTTTATCAATAGCTTCCATCGAGCGCAAAAGCGGTGTCTTATTATCGAGCGCAGCGCCGTTATATGAACAAAATGCTGTTGGTATATATAGCGAACCTTCTTTAACAAAAGCAAAAGAGGAGGGGTCCCAGGCTGTGTAACCGCGGGCTTCAAAGGTTGCTCTGATTCCTCCGCTTGGAAAACTGGAAGCGTCAGATTCGCCTTTAACGAGTTCTTTGCCCGAAAAGTCCATTATAATATTGCCTTTTCCGTCGGGGGAAATAAAGCTATCGTGCTTTTCTGCAGTTATACCGGTCATAGGTTGAAACCAATGGGTATAATGCGTTGCTCCAAGTTCTATAGCCCATTCCTTCATGGCGGTTGCAATTTCATTAGCAACGTTAAGTTCTAATGGAGCACCATTTTTAATAGTGGATTGCAAAGCATCATAGATTTGAGGGGATAAACGATGCTTCATAACCCTTTTGTTAAAAACTTTGCAACCAAACATCTCAGGAAGATTCATAAATTTTACCTCCGCATGAATTTTTTGCAATTATAACATGAAAAAATATTCTTGTCAAACTGAATTTTCAATATATAGTTAATAAAATTAAGTAAATCTTTAAATTATTAGATAAAAAATGCATTTACAATTAATAAAATAAACTAAATATTACGATAATTAAAGAATTTAAGAAAAATCAATAAATTTTTATCTGTAAAGTAAAAATACTTGACAGAGCGCATAAATTGTGTTATAATGCTAAACGTTAAAGGGTGATGATATGCCAAAAGACCTAAAATACTCGCGTTTGCTTGATTTTTACAGCGAAATGCTAACTGAAAAGCAGTGCGAAGCATTAGACTATTATTATAATGAAGATCTTTCGCTATCTGAGATTTCCGAAAACCTAAATATTTCCCGTCAAGGCGCTATGGATATTATCCACAGAGCGCAGAATCAGCTTGACTTGCTTGAAGAAAAACTTCATTTAACTGAGATAAGCGAGAGGCTCGAACTAGCGTTGCAAAATCTTGATGAGCTTATAATAGGCGAAACAAATATTCAAAAAAAGCAGAAACTAGAAATAATAAAACAACTTATAACGAAATAAAGGGGTGAACCGGAGCGTGGCATTTGATAATTTATCAGATAAACTTTCGGGTGTTTTTAAACGTCTGAGATCAAAAGGAAAACTAAATGAAAAAGATGTTAAAGAGGCCATGCGAGAGGTTCGCCTTGCTTTGCTTGAAGCTGACGTAAACTATAAGGTTGCTAAAGATTTCACAAATTCCGTAACTGAAAAATGTATTGGCGAAAAGGTTATGGAGAGTTTAACTGCTCCGCAAATGGTTGTTAAAATCGTGCGCGATGAATTAACCGCTCTTATGGGAGGAGAAAAAGCAAGGCTCAATACGTCTTCTAAAATCCCAACCGTAATTATGATGTGCGGTCTTCAAGGTTCCGGTAAAACAACCCATAGCGCAAAACTTGCAAAAATGCTTAAAAAGCAAGGGCATAGACCAATGCTCGTTGCTTGTGATATATACCGCCCCGCCGCTATCGACCAGTTAAAGGTCGTTGGTGAATCAGTTAACGTTCCGGTTTTTGAAAGAGGAACGCAAAAACCTGAAAAAACAGTTAAAGAAGCTTTAAAATATGCCCGTGATTATGGCCATGATTTTATGATTCTCGATACTGCGGGTCGTCTTCATATTGATGAAGAACTGATGAAAGAGCTTGAAAGAATCAAAGATGCCATAGATGTTCACGAGATTCTCCTCGTAATTGATTCAATGGTTGGTCAGGACGCAGTTAATATCGCTAAAGCGTTTAATGATCTGCTTGAAATCAGCGGCGTTATTTTAACAAAGCTTGATGGTGATACAAGAGGTGGTGCGGCTCTTTCTGTTAAAGCGGTAACGGGTAAGCCTATTAAATTTGTCGGTACAGGCGAAAAAATGGACGACCTCGAAGAGTTTCATCCCGATAGAATGACCTCGAGAATTCTTGGAATGGGCGATATGCTTTCTCTTATCGAAAGGGTTGAAGACCAAATCGATGAAAAGGAAGCGTTAGAGGCGGCAAGAAAACTCGAAGAAAATAAGTTTGATCTTAATGACTTGCTCGGTCAGTTCCAACAGATCAAGAAGATGGGTTCAATTAAGCAGTTAATATCAATGCTTCCCGGAGTTGGAAATCAGCTTAAAGACGTTGATGTTGACGAAAAACAATTTGCTCGCATCGAAGCTATGATTTATTCGATGACTAAAAAAGAGCGTTCAAAACCTGATATTTTAAATGCATCTCGCAAAAAAAGAATTGCGGCGGGTTCAGGAACAACTGTTGAAGACATTAATAAACTTTTAAAACAATACGAGCAAATGAAGAAAATGTTCAAGCAAATGAATTCCAAAGGCAAGGGTGGCAAAAAGATGCGACGTATGCTTAATGGAATGGGTGGCGGAATGAATGGTATGCCGCCCGGATTCCCAATGTGATATTAAACAGAAACAAACTGTTTTTTATATAATTCTTTTTTTAGGAGGTGTAATAAATGGCAGTTAAAATCAGACTTCGTCGTATGGGTGCAAAGAAGGCTCCTTTCTACAGAGTAGTTGTTGCTGATTCTAGATTCCCCCGTGACGGCCGCTTTATTGAAGAAATCGGTTATTATGATCCTACTAAGGACCCCGCAGTTGTTAATATTGACAACGAAAAGGCTAAGAAATGGATCGCTAACGGCGCTCAGCCCACCGACACCGTTAAGGCTCTTTTAAAGAAGAACGGTGCTATCTAATCTAATGGAGGAAACCTAAATGACAGAATTGTTAGTTTCTATAGCACAGGGTCTTGTTGAAGCTCCTGATGCTGTTAACGTTACTGTTGACGAGCCCAATGAGGAAGGCGTTGTTGTTTTCCATCTCCATGTAGCAGAGAATGATATGGGCCGTGTTATTGGCAAGCAGGGAAGAATAGCTAAGGCTATCAGAACTGTAATGCGTGCTGCCGCAAACCGCGAAGGTCAAAAGGTTGCAGTCGAGATAGACTAATAATAGGCATTTTGATTGTGCTTTGTGGTATTTTCAGCGGTCTTTAATCTTTAAAGACCGCTTTATTTTTTTATCAGAGGTGAAAATTATGCTTATTCCTTATATTGAATGTGGGCAAATTGTTTCAACGCATGGTGTAAAAGGAGAGGTAAGAGTTAATCCTTGGTGTGATTCGCCTGCCTTTTTAACAAAATTCAAGAAGTTTTATTTAGACGATAAGGGTCAAAAATCTATAAAGGTTATATCGTCAAGACCTGCTAATAATATCGTTTTGATGAAGCTTGAAGGAATTAACGATATAAACGAAGCCCAAAAAATGAGGAATACAGTTTTATATATTTCTCGCGAAGACGCAGATATCGGTGATAGATATTTTATAAAAGAATTAATTGGTTGCAAGATATACGATGCAGAAACCGATTTGCTCTTGGGCGAGGTTTGCGATGTTACTAATGCGCCTGCAAACGACGTTTGGCATATAAAAAACGAAAAAGGAATATATCTTGTTCCTGCAATAGATGATGTTATTGTGTCGGTTGACGTAAAAGAATGTATAGGCTATATTAAGCCGCTGAAAGGTATATTTGAAGATGAGGATTGATATTCTAACTCTGTTTCCGGAAATGTGCGAAAGTTATATCCACGAAAGTGTTATAGGCAGAGCAGTGAAGTCAGGCAAGGTTGAGATATATTGTCATAATATCAGGGATTATACAACCGATAAACACAACCGAGTTGACGATGCTCCTTATGGCGGCGGTATGGGAATGATAATGAGCGCACAGCCTATATATGATTGCTTTCAAGCGCTTTTTGGTGAATGTGAACAAAAGCCGCTAACGATATATATGTCCCCGAAGGGCGAAACCTTCAGCCAGAAAAAAGCTTGCGCGCTTTCTGAAAGGGAACATATCGTTTTGCTTTGTGGACATTACGAAGGAATCGATGAGAGAGTTATTGAAGAAATAGTTGATGAGGAAATATCTGTTGGCGATTATGTTTTAACAGGCGGAGAACTTCCCGCATTAACTGTTGCAGATGCGGTTTCGAGGCTGTTGCCGGGAGTATTGTCTGAAGACGTTTGTTTTGAAGAAGAAAGCCATTTTTCGGGACTCTTGGAGTATCCTCAATATACAAGGCCTTATGAGTGGAGAGGGAAAACTGTTCCGGACGTGCTTATGTCCGGCCATCACGCCAATATAACTAAATGGCGCAAAGAAAAATCCATCGAAATAACGTTTAATAGAAGACCTGAGATGTTAAATAATGTTGAATTTAACAAAAAAGAAAAGATTTTTGTTGAAAATCTAAAAAAATCGGCGAAGGATTTAAAGTAATTGCACAATAAATGTGTGTAATTTTTAAGCAACTTGCACAAATAATAGGCAAATTTTTAGTTTTTGGTTAGCCTAAAAAGAGAACTACAAAAAACTTTAAACAAATTTATTGACTATTGAATAAAATGTGGTATAATAATTATCGTACTTGATTGACTTATTTGAAGGAGATTTATATTATGTACGTTAAAGATGTAGTTGTTCAGAATCAGGTTGGTTTACACGCTCGTCCTGCAACATTTTTCATTCAGAAGGCAAATGAGTTTAAATCTTCTATCTGGGTTGAGAGAGAAGAGAGAAGAGTTAATGCAAAAAGCTTGCTCGGTGTTTTGTCTTTGGGAATTTTGGGCGGAAGCGAGATAAGAATTATTGCTGATGGCTCTGATGAGCAAGCAGCAGTAACAGCATTAGTAGAGCTTGTTGAATCAGGCTTTGCAGAGTAATCAAAATTAAACGGATCTTAAAGATCCGCTTATATCCGGGTGTGGCTCAGTTTGGTAGAGCGCTTGAATGGGGTTCAAGAGGCCGCTGGTTCGACTCCAGTCACTCGGACCAAAAAAAGACAGTCTTTCGACTGTCTTTTTTTCTTGCAATTTTTCTGAGTCTAAGGGGTTCAGGTTTTCGCGGGAGCGCATACTGCGGACGAACAGCGAACGCTAAAAGGCAAAGTGGTCGAAGGGTCGATGTTTGTTACTTGTTTTTCATAAAAGTATCTTGACGAATTGCAAGATATATGGGATAATGCTCTTGCAAAGGTTGTTATGAATTATCAGGCAAGCGAAAATGTAAAAGATAATAATATTGCTGAAAGTTAAAATTTGAGAAAATGAAAAATACAACAGAAAAAAGATTACTACCATCACGTTTGGGTGCTTGCTAATAGCCTTTTAAACAATAAACAAATAGCAGAAATTTCGAGAAAAATCGCGTTATAAAAAATAGGTACCATCTTCGATACTACACACGAGAGCGTGTATATAATACCTGTTTGTGATGAAAATTATGAGCAACAGCAAGACGGAAAAAGAAATGTTGGAGAAAATAAGTAATATATATAATCCGAGCAAGGAAAAAGATTAAATTAATTATTAAGTAGTGAGGAAAGTAATATGGAAAATAATGATAATCAGAAAAACGAACAGCTTTTGCTGGATATGGCAAAAGAAATAGAGAAGAAAAATAAAACAATTTGGTCTTCTATGTGGGTAATTATAATTGTAAGTCTGACGGCCCTATTTGCAGGTATTTTTGTTGCAGTGTTTTTGGTTCCCGAAGGAGTCTGGCAGCTTGTTGTTATTCTTGGTGTTTGCGTTGTGTTTTTAATACCGTGTTTATATGTGCTAAAGCTTGAAGTCAGCGTGGGCGCTTATAAATGCAAAAATTGCGGTTATGAAATTGTGCCTACTTATTCGCAAGCATTGTGGGCGATGCACAGAGGAACTACTCGTTACTTGATGTGTCCTGAATGTAATAAACGAACTTGGTGCAAAAAAATAATAAAGAAGTAAATTTGAATTTGTTGAAATTATCGGCAAACGTTCTGTCAAGTGAAATGCAGACCGGAATAAAACTGATAATTTTTTCTTGAAAAAAGTTTTATTTCTTAAAATTAAAGTAGAAAAAATTTGCATATTATTTTGCATTTAAAATGTGAAAGGATGAGTTTTTATGAACAAAATCTTAATTGGCGCTAACTATTACCCCGAAGATTGGGATGAAGAAAATATAGATTTTGATATTGAAAAAATGCTCGAATGTGGCTTTAACGTTGTAAGAATAGCCGAGTTTGCATGGAAGAAAATGGAGCCCTCTGAGGGTGTTTATGAGTTTGATTGGCTTCATAGAGTTGTTGATAAAATGCACAATGCGGGAATTGGAGTGATTTTGGGAACTCCAACTGCAACTCCACCAAGCTGGTTAGCGAAAAAATTCCCCGAAATGATGACTTTAGACCCAAACGGCGTTAGAACAAGTCATGGGGGAAGGCGTCATTGTTGCTCAAACAATCCCGATTATTTAAGATACTCATATAATATCGTTGAAAAACTCGCTAGTGAATTTGCAAATGATGCGGGCGTTATCGGTTGGCAGATTGATAATGAAATATACCATTGGAACCACGGTTGTTGCTGTGAACATTGTATTGCAGATTTCCATAGGCATCTAAAAGCTAAATATGGTAACGTTGAAACCATTAATAAAGAATGGAACCTCAATTTATTTAGTCAGGCTTATGACGAAATTGAGGATATTCCCATGCCTTTTAACACCTGGCACAATCCTCATATAAGACTCGAATGGAACCTTTCGCATTTTGATGCACATAAAAGATTCGTTGGAAAACAAGCAGAGATTATTAAGAAATATTCGTCTGTGCCGGTTGGAACAGACGTTGACCCCTTCAACGGGTTCGATTACAGAGAACTTCACGAACCTCTGGACGTTGTTCAATTCAACCATTACGAAACTGATTTTTTAGAAGTAGCGCAATGGATGGACTATTTAAGAAACTTTTCAAAGCAACCTTTTTGGAATACAGAAACGCAACCTTGCTGGAATGGTTCAACAGGCTTTGGACACTCTCTTATGGGCGAAGGTTTCGTGTATATGAATACGTGGCTCCCGATTGTTTTGGGCGGTTCCGCAAATCTGTTTTGGCTTTGGCGCACTCATTGGGCGGGTCATGAGCTTATGCATGGTGCAGTTCTTGATACGTCGGGCAGATATACTTATGCAAACGGAGAAATCAAAAAAGCAGTTTCGGAAATAGAAAAAATATCTGATTTCATAACGGACTATAAGGTTAAATCAGATACTGCATTGCTTTTAACTTCTCTTAATTGGAATATAAAATTAACTCAGGTAATAAACCCGGCTTTCGATAAAGATTGCGGTTTAATGGATAAGTTCTATAAAACATTGGTTTCTTCAGGTATTCATCCCGACGTAATAGATGCTCAGGAAAATCTTGAAAAATATAAGCTTATTTTCACCCCAACTGCATATACTTTCGAGGAACATAACTTTAGCGAGAGAATTGCAGAATGGGTTAAAGATGGTGGTGTTTGGGTTACCGGACCTATGAGCGATATAAGGACGAAAATCGGTACGAAATATAAAACCTCTCCCTATGGCTCTTTTGAAGATATTACCAATACCAGACTTTCATATATCCTTCCTGATGATAACAACTCAATAACTTTAGAAAATGAAAAAGGCGAGCCGGTTCACGGAAGCGCAATTTATGAATTGTTCGATGATGGCGATTTCGAGCCGTGGCTAACGGTTAAAGAGGGACATTCTGCGCTTATCGGCAAGTGCGCAACGTTTGTTAAGAAGGTTGGAAAAGGCTGCGTTGTTATGCTTGGAACACTTCCCGAAGACAAAGAGCTCATAAGAATAATGCAGAAAGCGGCAAAATTAGCCGATGCTAAAGTTTATGACGTTGACGACGGTTTGATGGTAACACAACGAGTTTTGGGCGATGATACGTTGTATATCGTTGCTTCTGTTGGCGGAAAAACGGGCGAATTCAGATTTGACGGTAAGTTTAAAGATATCATATCCGAAGAAGTTTATGAACAAACAATAAAACTTGAACCTTATGAGTTGCACGTTTTAAAAAGTATAGGTTAAAATTCACAAACAGTTCAAACAAACTATAATATTTATTAGCATTTCAAATATATAATATTAATATGAAATTAATTGTTAGATTAGGAGAAATGCTATGTCAAAAGGTAACGTGGTTGTTTGTGTTTTGCCTGAAAAATCTTATATATCGGTTATAGAGCGTGCGAAAAATTTTGCGCAAAGAGGCGAGGATGTTCTTAAGGTAGTAACGATACAGCCTAAAAATTCTTCTGCTCAAAAACGTGCAAGTGAACTAAAAACTCTATATGATATTTCGAAATCCGCAAACGTGAATATCGACGTTATTTATAGCGATGATTTTATTTCGGGCATAAAAAGCTATATAAAGAAAAACGACATTTCTTGCCTTTATATTGAAAATTCCGATGTTCTGATTAATTCTTATGATGTAATCGGAAATATTGCGATAAACAAATAAAAGCGGCGGATTACCGTCGCTTTTTGCTTTCGGAAATCTTGACTTTTTTTCGTAAAAGTGGTATTATAACCCTGTTAATTTCATTTAAAATTTAAGGGGGTTGAATCTTTTTGAAGATTTTAATTACCACCGATTTATATACAGTTAAAACTAATGGAGTTGTAACCTCGGTTAAAAATCTATTCCAAGAACTTGTTGAGATGGGACACGAGGTAAAAATATTAACTCTTTCAGAAACGCACAGAAGTTATAAAGAAGGCGACGTTTATTTTATCAGATCGCTTCCGTTGGGCGCTGTTTATCCCGACATCAGAATGTCTTTTGCTTCTTGTCATCATTTGATAAAAGAGTTAATCGAATGGAAGCCCGATGTTATTCATAGTCAATGTGAATTTTTTACTTTGGGTTTTGCAAAGAAAATTTCAAGGAAAACAGGCGCACCGATAGTGCATACTTATCACACGATGTATGAAGAATATATCGGCTACGTTTTGCCCCTGAAAAAAAGCGCTAAAGCGGTTGTTGGCTTCTTATCTAAACTGAGATTAAGGCCTGTTAGGGTTGTGATAACTCCAACCAAAAAGGTTGAAAAAACCTTGTTGGGTTATGGACTTAAAAAACCTATTAAAATCATTCCAACGGGAATAAATCTAGAACAGCATAAGGTCAGAATTATAGAAGAAGAAAGAGCGAAAAAAAGGCTTCAACTCGGTATTCCCGCAAGGAGTCGCGTGCTTCTAAACCTTGGTCGTCTCGGAACCGAAAAGAATCTTCCTGAGCTTATTGATTATTTTAAAAGAATGAGCGAAACCTTTAACGACGTTTATTTTCTGATAGTGGGAGTTGGTCCCGCTGAAAATGAACTCAAAGAACTTGCGCAAAAATCCGGCGTAGGAGATAAAATCATATTCACGGGTATGGTTGAGCCGGGAGAGGTTCATTATTATTATCAGCTCGGAGATATGTTTGTTAGCGCTTCAACGAGTGAAACGCAAGGTTTAACTTATGTTGAAGCGGCGGCAAACGGGCTTCCGCTTTTGTGCAGAGAAGATTCCTGCCTTGATGACGTTATATTGAACGGGGAAAGCGGTTTTACATATAATACGTATGACGAATTTATTAAAGGTTTTGAAAAAATAACCGAATCTTATGAGATTTCTCAAAAAATGGGTCAAAAGAGCGCAGAGATGGCGAAAAAATTTGATAAGAGTGTGTTTGCTCAAACCGTTGAAAATTTATATAAAGAAATAATTGATTAATAAAAAAGCGGAAATAATATAATCTGAAAGGAAGGTTATATTATGTGTACAGCTATTAGTTTTTTAAACAATAATCATTATTTTGGAAGAACGCTTGATTTGGAATATTCTTATGGGGAAAGCGTTGTTATAGCTCCGCGTGAATTTGATTTCAAATTAAGATGTGGGCAAAATTCAAGCAAGCATTATGCATTAATAGGGATAGCAACTCTTTTTGAGGGCTATCCCTTGTTTTATGAAGGAGTAAACGAAGAAGGGCTTTGCGTTGCAGCGCTGAATTTTCCTCACTATGCGGTTTATGGCCAGCCAACAAAAAACGCATTAAATCTGCCTTCTTTCGAAATAATCCCTTATCTTCTATCTAATTTTAAGTCTGTTTCCGAAGCGAAAAAACTTTTCGAAAATGTTAATATAACCGACGAAACGTTTAACGAAAAATTCCCGTCAACTCCGCTTCATTGGATTGTTTCAGATAAAAAAGAATCCTATGTATTGGAGCAAACCGAAAAAGGCTTAGCGTTTATAGAAAATCCGATTGGGGTTTTAACTAATTCTCCGCCAATAGATATTCAGCTTTTAAATCTTAATAATTATAGTGGTTTATCATCAAAAAATAACTCTGAAAACCGAGCGTTTAAGATGGCAATTAAAGAATATAGCGCAGGTCTTGGAGCAATAGGACTACCCGGAGATTTTTCATCTATGTCAAGATTTGTTAGAGCCTCATTTTTAAAATCCAATTCAGCAAATTATAGCGATGAAGCGTCAATAGTTTCGCAGTTTTTTCATATTATGTCGTCTGTTAGCATTGTTGATGGAAGCGTTCTGTCCGACCAAGGCTCAAAAAAGACTGTATATACAAGTTGTTGCAACGTCGATGAAGGCGTATATTATTACAAGACCTATGAAAACAGTCAAATTAATGCTGTTCGGTTGTCAGAAGAATTGAAAAATGGCAGAAACGTTGTCGTTTTTCCGCTTAAAACTACGCAAAATATATGTTTTAATAACTAGTTTTGTTAGATTGATAAAAATATGAAATATTACAATTTTGCAAGAAAAGAATATAAATGTTGAATTGTTTTTGAAAAAGTGGTATAATTTTCTATATAGAATTATAATTTTGCAGATTAAAGGTGTAGTATGAGTAAGATATTAGATAATTTTATTAAGTACCGATTCCTTCTTATGGAACTCGTTAAGAAGGGCATTAAATTGAGATACAGAAGGTCATATCTTGGCGTTATCTGGACTCTTTTAGAACCGCTTTTAATGATGATTGTTTTGACCTTTGTTTTTGGAACTTTGCTTGGCAGGGGAGACCATACGTATCCCGTTTATATTCTTTGCGGACGTCTGGTTTTTCAGTGTTTTTCATCAACGACTAAATCTTGTCTTAAATCAATCAGAAGCAATGCCGGTATGATAAAAAAGGTTTATGTGCCTAAATATCTTTATCCTCTTTCAGAAGCGCTATATAATTACGTTATTTTCTTAATTTCTTTAATTGTTTTGGTTATTGTTTCTTGTGTTCTTGGAGTTTATCCAAGCTTTAAATGGCTTCTTTCTGTGCTTCCTTTGATTCAAGTATTCTTGCTTTCTTATGGAGTTGGAATGGTTTTAGCAACAATTGGTGTTTTCTTTAGAGATATGGAATACCTTTGGACAGTTTTAACAACACTTCTTATGTATATGTCGGCGATATTCTATTATCCTTCGTCGTTCTTGGGAGATAGCGCTGTTGAACTTAATTTCACATCGGTGATGTCTGCTTTTTCTTCCGGCGCCATTGATTGGAAAGTGGCTTTCATTTATCTTAATCCAGTTTACTGCATCATAACCAATTTCAGAAATTGTATTATAGGCGATGCGCCATTTGATTTGGCAATGTTCGCATATTCAACTGCCTTCTCAATTATCTGCATTGTTATTGGAGTTTATTTCTTCTTCAAAAAGCAGAATAAGTTTATTCTTGAAATCTAATGAAAGGAAATGGAATATGGCTAAGAAAATTCTCGAAGTAAATAACGTTAGTATGAAGTTCAACCTAAGTCGTGAAAAGGTTGATACTTTGAAGGATTTTATTATTAAATCATTAAAACGTGATATTCATTATAATGAGTTTTGGGCGTTAAAAGACATTTCCTTTTCTTTGGATAAAGGTGATAGACTTGGAATTTTGGGCCTGAACGGTGCCGGAAAAAGTACACTTTTAAAGGTTATTGCAGGTGTTTATGACCCAACAGAAGGAAGCGTTAAAAGACGTGGCAAAATTGCTCCGCTTCTTGAACTTGGCGCAGGCTTTGATCCTCAATATACGGGCGCAGAGAATATATATCTATATGGTTCTGTGCTTGGGTTTTCTCATTCTTTCCTTGAAAGTAAATATGACGAAATTGTTGAGTTTTCGGAACTCGGCAAATTTATTGACGTTCCCCTTAAAAATTATTCGTCGGGTATGCGCTCCAGACTGGGCTTTTCAATTGCAACGATAATAAAACCTGAAATTCTTATTCTCGATGAGGTTTTATCGGTTGGCGATGCGAAATTCAGGAAAAAGAGCGAACAAAAAATTCGTGATATGTTCGAAGACGGCGCAACCGTTTTGTTTGTTTCTCATTCTGTCGAACAGGTTCAGCGTCTTTGCAATAAAGCGATAATATTGGAGCATGGCAAAATCATCGCCAGCGGAGATGTTGATGAAGTTGCAGAGGTTTATCGTTCAATAACAGGCGACCCAAAAAAATAATAACTTATCACAACTTAAAAGAAGGTTTTTATATTGTCTTATAAAAAGCAGATTATCTATAGCGGCTTTGGTTCGTATCAAAATATAAAATCAATAATCAAAAAAATAGGAGCGTTAAAACCGCTCCTTGTTTGCAGTAATACATATAATTCGTCTTTTTTAAAAGAGTATTTTGAATCCCTCAATTTGAATATCGTTTATTTTAGCGATTATTCCCCAAATCCTTGTTATGAGGATATACTTAAAGGTATTGAGGTCTTTAAAAAAGAAAACTGTGATCTTTTGATTTCTGTTGGTGGCGGCAGCACAATTGATGTTGCAAAATGTATAAAACTTTTTTCGAGTTTGCCCGAAGAATCTGATTATTTAAAGGGCGAATACACAGATAACGGAGTTTTACATTTGTGTATACCAACAACAGCTGGTTCGGGCAGTGAATCAACAAAATTTGCTGTGTTTTATAAAGACGGAGAGAAACAATCCGTAACGAGCGATAGTATTATTCCTGAATTTGTTGTTCTTGAACCTGAGTTTCTTAAAACTTTATCTGATTATCAAAGAAGAGCAACTGTTCTTGACGCTCTTTGTCAGGCGATAGAGTCATTATGGTCTGTTAATTCAACAGAAGAAAGCATTGAATATGCCAAAACCGCAATCAGAACTATTCTTGCAAATCTTTATGGCTATTTAAGTAATGATGAAGACGCTCTCACCAATATTTCTGTTGCTTCAAATTATTCGGGACAAGCCATTAATATTTCTCGAACAACTGCGCCGCACGCGATGAGTTATAAACTAACAACAAAATATGGTTTTTCTCATGGCCATTCGGTCGCTGTAAGTCTTGCTTACGTTTGGAGATATATGATTGAGCATACGGAAGATTGCATCGATAAAAGAGGCAAAGAATGGCTCGAAAATATTTTTGAAACGTTAGACGAGCTCTTTTATGTCGATAAACACCATCAGTCTGTTTATAGATTTTTCCGATTGCTTAAATATTTAGGCATCGAATTTCCAAAACTAAAGGAAGAAAATGATATAGAAAGTCTTGCTTCTTCCGTTAATGTGGAGAGATTGAAGAATAACCCCGTTAAACTGGAAAAAGAAGCGCTTCTTGAAATTTATTCTAATATTTTCAACGTTGGCAACCAATTTGACGAACTTTATATTGATAAATTTTTAAGAAAATACAGGACTTGTTACGAGGTTAAAGAACTTCAGGGAATTGCATTAGATGCGCTGAAAAAGGTCGATTCTATATGTAAAAAGCAGAATATCGAATATTATTTCACTGAGGGCACGTTGTTGGGCGCTGTTCGACACAATGGTTTTATTCCTTGGGACGATGATGTTGATATCTGTATGAAGCGAGAGGAATATAAGAAATTCATTGCGATAGCTCCAAGCGAACTCGGCGAGGATTACGTTTTGGATTGTTTTGAAACAAATCCAAAACATTGGACAATTTGCGCAAAGGTATTATTAAAACGAAAAACAAAGTTTATTAATAAGCGTCTTGAGGGAATCGGCCTTTCAACGTCTCCCGGAATTGATATATTCCCGTTGGACGATGCGCCAATGAATAATAAAAAATGCCAAATACTCGAAAAAATTATCACTTTATTTAAGATTATGCTTTGGCAAAGAACCGGGTATTCTCATGACTATGGTTCAATAAAGTATGCACTACTGAAGGTGGCATCGCTTTTTGTAACACCAAAATTTTTGCATAAAATAATTAACGGTTTAATGCAAAAGAACAATGGTAAGGGTTCTTCTAAACTTATAAATTACGGAAGTCTTTATTCGGCAAACAGAGAAACTTATCCGAAAAGTTGCTTTGATAAAGCTCAGAATATCAGTTTTGAAAATTATAATTTTCCGATTCCTTGCGGGTATGATGAGATTTTAAGGATAACATACGGAGAATATGAGTCGCTTCCGCCTTTTAGCAAGAGATTTCCTAAACATAGCTTTTTGGTTGATAAAACTTCTGAAAGAGAGGGCTAAAGGATGATACAGGGAAAAGCAAAGAGAAAAATTTATTTTGGGCTTTGTGGAATACTTTCTTTTGTAAATAAGTTTATTCCGAAAAACGATAGGTCCATTTTGTTCTTCTCAACAACTAATTTATATGATAATAGTGAAGCGCTTTTCAAGCATTTTATCGATAACGGGTATAATGAAAAGTATAAAATTATTTGCGCTCTTAAGAATCCCGATGATTATAAAGAATTGGGATATAAAAACGTTAAATTTATAAGTGTTTTTTGGTCAATTTGGAGCATAATGCGTTGCAAATATATTTTCTATCATAATGAAATGCTTGCAATAATGCCAACAAAGAAACAAAAATCGGTTGATTTTTGGCACGCTACAACCTTCAAAAAAATCAACAAAACAATCGACCCTGATTATAAATACGATTTTTTCACTTATATCACAGCAACGTCGGAGCTTTATCGCCCGATTTTTGCCGAGAGCTTCGGATGTGAACTTGAAAGGGTTATTATTAATGGTCATCCGAGAAATGACTATCTTTTCGATAACGTCGATGAGCTTGCAAAACTTGATATCGACCCTGAATCTTATAAGAAAATATTCGTTTGGATGCCAACCTATCGTTTTTCATTTAACGAGGTTCAAAGAGATACGGATTGGGAGTTTTTAACCGAAAGCGGTCTTCCGATTTTTGCAACAATTTCAGACGTTGAGGCGCTTAATCAAAAACTAAAAGAAAACGAATCTTTACTAATACTAAAACTTCATCATGCGCAAAATATGGAGAAGTTTAATTATTCAAGTCATTCAAATATTCTTTGTTTAACAAATCCTCAGCTGGAAGATAAAGGCATTCATTTCTATTCTCTGTTAAAGCAAACCGATGCTTTGATAACCGACTATTCTTCTGTGTTCTTCGATTATCTGCTTCTTGATAAACCTATGGCATTCACGATCGATGATATCGATTCTTATTCGGGAAACAGGGGCTTTGTTTTTGAAAACCCGCTTGATTATATGCCCGGCGCTAAGATGAAGAACGCCGATGATTTCTATAAATTTATTGAGGACACAGTAAATGGTATAGACGAATATCAAGCAGAAAGATCCGACATAAATGAAAAGGTTAATTTCTATAAAGACGACAAGAGTTGCGAAAGAATTATAAAATTTGTGGGGATAGAAAAATGAGAATTTGCGAAATTAAGAGAGGCGCCGAAATTACCGATATGAAGGAAATTAAGGCGATTGAAATTGAACTTTTAAAAGAGTTTGATTCTTTCTGTAAACAGCATAATCTCAGATATTGCTTAACTCAAGGAACTTTGCTTGGCGCTGTTCGTCATAAAGGTTTTATTCCTTGGGACGATGACGTTGATATTTCGATGTTTCGCCCAGATTATGATAAACTCATAAAGCTTGCTGATGAAATGCCTGAAAGTTGCAGATTCTTTTCAAGAGAAAACTTGCCGTATCATTCGAGGCTTTACGGAAGAATTTGTAATATGGATTATGTCAGTGTTGATGCTTATTATAGCGAGAAAACTTGCGGATATTTCGGAATCGACCTTTTCCCGATAGAAGCGGTTCCTTCAAGCGAAGAAGAATATAATAAACTCGCAAAAAAGATAAAAATTCTCCGCCAGATGTTTATATTTTCTAATTCTGCCTTATTTAAAGGAGACGGCTTTTTAAGAGCATTTATTATAAAACCTTTGCCGATTATAATTTGTAAGATTCTGGGTGCAAAAAGAATATATAAATGGTATATGGACGCAGTTTCTAAAATCAGTTTCGACGAAGCCGATAGCCTTTCGCTTATCTGCGCAGTGTATACTTATAAAGAAAAATTCCCAAAATCTGACTATCTTGATTTGGAAGAAATTGAATTTGAAGGATTAAAGCTTCCGGCGGTTAAGAACTATGACGCATATCTGAAACAGTTATATGGTGATTATATGAAGCTTCCGCCCGAAGAAAAAAGAGTTGCTCATCACACGTTTAAAATATATAAGCTGATAAAATAACGAAAAAAGCCACACATTTTTTGTGTGGTTTTTTTGTTAATAAAAATAATTTCATTTGTCAAGCATTTTTTGTCGAAGAATAAAAAATATATATTCCTGTTTTTTGTATTCCAAAAGTTTTAAAAGGTAATAATGAGAATATAAAGGGAGGAATAAAAAATGCAGTATAACAAAGTTGAAATCTGCGGAGTCAATACGGCAGGATTACCTGTTTTAAAAGAATCGCAAAAAGAGGAACTTTTAAAAAGAGTAAAAGAAGGTGATATGAAAGCAAGGGAGGAACTTATAAACGGCAATCTAAGGTTGATTCTAAGTGTAATTCAAAGATTCGTAGGCAGGGGAGAAAATCCGGACGATCTGTTCCAGGTTGGTTGCATTGGACTTATAAAAGCGATAGATAATTTTGATATATCTCAAAACGTGCGTTTTTCAACCTATGCCGTGCCGATGAATATTATTTGTCGAAATCATAGCCTATAAACAATCTCAATACTTGTTTTTGAAACTACAATCTTTTCAATAATGCTTCTTATGAATTGTTGTTGCTCGTGTATTGAGATGTATTTCCATATCGATTTTATGTTGTCAAGTTTATCGAATATTAACTTTTTTTCTTTGCTTACAACACCTTTTTCTTCTTCGGACTGTATCAGTTTTTTGATGTTCTGCAATCGTTCTTTAGCTTCTTCAATGGCTTCGATTAGTATATCATCATCACTTTTTGAGAATAGGGAATATAGTCTTTTAAGTTCATTTTCAAATTGTCTTTTTCTTTCTTTAAGCTCTTTAATAACATTTATTTTATCCTCGCTATTGGGCTTAATCGAATTTGTTTTGATTTTAAAAATTTCTTGTAATACATAGTTTTCGATAATTTCAGAATCAAAAATCGGAAGCGAACAATTTTCATCTTTAATCAAATATTTTTTTGATTTTTCTCTGGAATAACAAACTATTTTTGTTGAATATTTGCCCCATTTTTGATATCTTAATTTAGCTTTGCATTCGCCACATTCCAAAAGACCTGTTAATAGGTATTTTGATGTTGGAACTTTTTGTTTAGACCGCCTTTTCATTTCCGTCATTGCTTGCAAATAAAGGCTTTTATCTATAATTCCTTCGTGGCAGTTTTCATATTCTTTTCCGTTATACATAATAGAGCCGTAATTAGATTTTCTTTTAATAATCTGAATGATTTGCTGGTCATATTTAAAGCCTAACGCCGAGGCGATATAATTAGCAGAATGGCCGTCAATATACATTTCATATATCTTTTTAACGACGTTTGAATCTTGATTTTTTATGAGTTTTCCACTTGTTTTATCGTAATCAAAGCCAAAAGGAACTTTGCCTCCGCCCATCCAAAAACCGGCTTCAACCCTCTTTTTCATTCCGATTCGGGTTCGTTCCTTAATTGTTTCTCTTTCAAGTTGAGCAAAGGCGGACATAATGCCGAGCATCGCTCTGCCTATAGAGGTTGAGGTGTCTAAATTTTCGTTGAGCGAAACAAATTCTGTTTGGTTGGGATTTAATACGTCTTCGATTAGAAAAAGGGTATCTTTTTGGCTTCTTGATAGTCTGTCGAGCTTGTAAACAACAACAGATTTTATTTCTTTGCTTTTGATTTTTTCAATAAGTCTTGACATTTCGGGACGCTCTATATTGCTCCCCGAAAACCCACCATCTATAAAAAACTCGTAGTTTTCTATTTGTTTGGATTTGCAGTATCCTAAAAGCATTTCCTTTTGAGCATCAATCGAATATCCTTCTTCTGCTTGAGCATCTGTTGAAACCCTAACGTAAAGCGCAGTTATTTTATCCTTTTTCATTTTCATAATCCTCCGAAATATTTTCAAGAGTATTTGATAGGATCTGATTGCAAATCTTGTTTGATAAAACCAAATTTTCTATTTTCTTAAAGTCGACTGTGTTTCCATTTGTATCAATGTTTTTTATAACCATACTTTTTCACCGTCCTTGCGAATAATTTTTGTCAAAAAAACAAAAAAATATGCAAATTATTTATTGTATTTTTTGCGATGTTATGATATTATTAAATAAAATGCTGTTTCAACGGCAAAATGGAGGTTAATGTTTATGAAATTCGGTCATTTTGATGATGCGAGGAAAGAGTATGTTATTGAAACACCTAACACGCCCTATCCTTGGATTAACTATCTTGGAAACGAGTCATTTTTCTCGATGATTTCCAATACTTGCGGTGGATATAGTTTCTATCGTGATGCAAGACTTCGCAGAATCACCAGATTCCGTTATAATAACGTTCCTATGGACGATGGCGGAAGATATTTCTACATAAAAGACGGAGATACTGTTTGGAGCCCTGGCTTCAGACCTATGAGAACTCCTCTTGATAAATATGAATGTCGTCATGGTATGGGTTATACTGTCGTGCATGGCGAAAAAGATGGTGTTACCGCTGAATGCACCTTCTTTGTTCCTCTAAACTATGCCGGAGAGGTTCAGAAGGTTGCTTTAACAAACAACACCAACGCTAAGAAGGAATTAAAACTTCATTCTTTCATCGAGTTCGCTCTTTGGGACGGCCTTGATGATCAAACAAACTTTCAGAGAAACCTCTCTGTTGGTGAAGTTGAGGTTGAAGGTAACGTTGTTTATCACAAAACAGAATATCGCGAGCGTAGAAATCATTTTGCTTTCTATAGCGTTAATGCTGATATTTGTGGATTTGATACCGACCGTGAGGATTTCTTAGGTATCTATAATGGCTTTGACCACCCCGTAACCGTTTGCGAAACCGCTCCTACAAATTCTATTGCAGTCGGTTGGGCTCCAATCGGTTCTCATTGCTTAAACGTTGAATTAGAACCCGGCGAAACAAAAGAATTTGTTTTCATTCTTGGCTATGTTGAAAATGAGCAGGATAAAAAATGGACGGCTCTTAACGTAATCAATAAAGAAAATGCGTATCCAATGATGGAGCAATTCAATACATCTGAAAAGGCTGATAAAGCTCTCGAAGAGCTTAAGGCATATTGGGATGAACTCCTTAGCATATTCACAATTAAGAGTGCCGACGAGAAATTGGATAGAACGGTTAACATCTGGAATCAGTATCAAACAATGATCACCTTTAATATGTCCAGAAGCGCTTCATATTTTGAAAGTGGAATAGGCAGAGGTATGGGCTTCAGAGATAGTAACCAAGACGTTCTCGGTTTCGTTCATTTGGCTCCGGAACGTGCTCGTCAAAGAGTTATAGACCTTGCATCAACTCAGCTTGTTGACGGTGGAGCATATCATCAGTATCAGCCTTTAACCAAGAAGGGTAATGACGAAATCGGCGGCAACTTTGGCGATGACCCAATGTGGCTTATTGCTTCCGTCGCAGCGTACATTAAGGAAACAGGAGATTTCGGACTTCTTGAAGAAATGGTTCCTTATGAGAATAAAGAAGAACTTGCTGATACAATGTTCGACCACTTAAAACGCGCTTTCTATCACGTTGTTAATAACAAAGGACCACATGATCTACCGCTTATCGGAAGAGCTGACTGGAACGATTGCCTCAACCTTAACTGTATGTCTAATACTGTTGGCGAGAGCTTCCAGAGAACAGAGAAAACCGATTGCAAAACTGCAGAAAGTCTTATGATTGCAGGTCAGTTTGTTTATTATGGTAGAGATTTCGAAAAGATTTGCCGCTTAATCGGAAAGCTTGATGAAGCAGAAGCAGCAAAGGGACATATTGAAGCTATGGAAAAAGCAATCATCAAAGATGGTTGGGACGGCGAATGGTTCTTGCGTGCATACGATCATTTTAGCAGACCTATTGGTTCTTCAAAATGTGATGACGGAAAAATCTTTATCGAATCACAGGGCTGGTGCTCAATGGCAGAAATCGGCAAGGATCAAGGAATGAATATAAAATCCCTTGATAGCTGTTGGGAGCGTCTTGCAACTCCTTATGGATTTGTTGTTCTTGATCCTCCTTATAGCACCTTTAATCCTGAAATCGGTGAAATTGGTTCATTTATCCCCGGTTATAAAGAAAACGGCGGTGTATTCTGCCATAACAATCCTTGGCTTATGTGCGCAGAAACAATAGCACGTCGCGGCGATAAAGCATTTGAAATGTATAAAAGAATTGCTCCCGGATATGTTGAGGAATTCAGTGAAGTTCATCGTCTTGAGCCATACGTATATGCTCAGATGGTTGGTGGTAAGCCTGCTTATGCTAAGAAGCCCGGCGAGGCTAAGAACTCTTTCTTAACGGGTACTGCAGCTTGGAACTTTGTTGCTATTTCTCAATTCATTCTCGGCATTCGTCCGGATTATAGCGGTTTGATTATTGATCCTTGCGTAGACCACAATATGGAAGACTTCACTATCGTTCGTAAATTCCGTGGAAATACCTTTGAAATTTCTGTTAAGAACCCCAATAAGGTTTGTTGCGGCGTTTCTAAGATGATCGTTAACGGTAAAGAGGTTGAAGGCAATGTTCTCAACCCCGAAACCTCCGGTAATGTTTATAAGGTTGAAGTAACCTTAGGCGCTTAATATCATTTTAACCGCAGACACTTTTCAATGTGTCTGCGGTGTTTTTAGAAGGTGTAAAAAATGGATATATCTCGTTTTTTTATTAATGAGGGCGAAAATCCGCTTGATAATATAGTTTCCGATGGAGGTTTTTGTTCGATTTTTAGAACGATAGCTTGCGTTGGAGATAGTTTATCTTCGGGTGAATTTGAATCGCTCAACGAAAATGGCGAGAAGGGTTACCATGATTATTTTGAATATTCATGGGGTCAATTTCTTGCCAGAGAGACAGGCAGCAAAGTCTATAATTTTTCAAGAGGCGGTATGACTGCCCGTGAATACTGCGAATCTTTCGCGGAAAGTAAAGACTTTTGGAATCCGGAATTAAAGGCGCAGGCTTATATAATAGCGCTGGGAGTTAATGACCTATGTAATCGAAAAAAACCGATAGGTTCGATTGATGACATTGATCTCAATGACTATAACAATAATAAAGATACCTTTGCCGGAAACTATGGAAAAATTATTCAAAGATATAAGGAAATTCAGCCTAAAGCTAAGTTTTTTCTCGTTGGATTCCCGAAAGGCAGAGATCAAACAATAATTGCCGAGCATACAAAGCTTTTGAAGGAATTAGCAAATTTGTTTGACTACACTTATGTTCTGGACCTTTGCAAATATGGAACTGATTATGATTCTCCTGAATTCAGAAAGGCATTCTTCCTCGGCGGACATATGAATCCGATGGGATATAAATTTATGGCAAAGGTTATTATGTCTTATATTGATTATATTATCAGGGCAAATCCCGAAGACTTTGCTCAAGTTGGCTTCATTGGAACGGACTTCTTTAACTGTTCAGCGAAATGGTAGGAAAGGATTGTTATTATGAACAATGTTGTTTTAAATATTAATAAAGAAATTTTTTGTGATACAGTTGTTATAGGCGGAGGTTTAGCGGGCTGTTCTGCAGCGATTGCGGCTTCAAGAAATGGTTGTAAAACAGTTTTAATCGAATCAAGTGGAGTTCTTGGCGGTCAAGCAACGTTAGGACTCGTAACCCCGTTAGATGCTGTTACAACGGTTTCGGGTAAACGTTTTGGCGGACTTGTTGATGAAATATGTGATGAAACAATAAATTTAAGCAAAGAATATTGCTCTTGCGGAGCAAAAGGCAAGATATCTGATATTGCATCACCCCATATTTTAAAATACGTTCTGATTGATTTGCTTGACAAAGCAGGTGTTGAAATTCGTTTTCACTCAACCTTGATTTCGGTTGAAACTGAAAATAACGAAATAAAATCATGTGTTGCTTGCGATAAATCGGGATTAACAAAAATAGTTGCCAAAACCTTTATTGATGCTAGCGGCGATGCTGATTTGGTGGCATTGTCAGGTGCGGAATATGCATTAGGAAGCGCAGCGGGAGATTTTGACGCTCTGGTTGAAAGTGGCCTTAATAAATCGCATTTCAGCGAGAATAAGTTTGAGGGTTATGGACACGAGGGAATGATGCAACCTGTTTCGATTTTCTTCCTAATGGGCGGTGTTGACGTTGATAAAGCATATACGCTAAATAACAAAGACCTCAAATTCGGCGATTTGGGAATAACCAAAGAACGCTTTATGGATTGGAAATTTGCCGGTACTTGTGGATTTGAAATAACAGGAGATGCCATTCCTATGCCTCAAGGCAGAGTTTTGGTAACTCGTTCAAACAGAGAAGGCGTTGCGGTTATAAATATGTCGAGAGTCGTTAATATAAACGGTTCGGATTCAGAAGATCTCAATAGGGGAGAATTGCTTGCGCAAAAGCAAATTATTGCTCTTGTTGATTTTCTCAAAACATTTATTCCCGGATTCGAAAATGCTTATTATTTACAGTCCGGTTTCACTCTTGGAGTTAGAGAAACAAGAAGATTGGTTGGAAAAACAATTCTTCGCGGAATTGATGCAATAAACTGTAAAGAATTCCCCGACGTTATTGCTCGTGGCTCATACATAATTGATATTCACGATCCGACAGGAAAGGCGAGAGCCATCGGAGGTAGCATAAAAGGAGATTGTTATGATATTCCTTTTGGAGCTGTTGCTTCTAAGGATATTTCCAATCTTCTCGCTTGCGGAAGATGTATTTCCTCCGACCATATCGCACATTCAAGCACTCGTATTCAAGGAACCTGCGTTATGACAGGTCAGGCAGTTGGAACTGCATCTGCAATAGCAAAGGATACTAATAAAAATGCCTGTGAAATAGATGTATCGATTCTTCAAAAGAAGTTAAGAGAAGCAGGCTTGTATATATGATTAAAAAGCACCCTTCGGGGGTGCTTTTTTTAATGTTTTTTTCGTTCGCTTTTTTCTTTTGGAAGACCCTGAGCGATTTTCGGGTAAGGATTTTCAGTATCGGCGGTAGGTTGAATATTATAGGTTCCGTATTTTGTTATTATATCAAAAGCAGTATCGTCTGAATTTCTTTGATAACCTCTTTTGGATTTTGTTTCTTCTCTGGTATTCTTTTTCATATTTTTTGCTCTCCTTTAAAATATTTTCCCCCTAAAACAATAGTTTATTCTTATTTCGTCAAACAATATTCGTGCCGATGATTATTGGAGAAATCAGAAGATACCTACGTGATAATAATAGCGTTCGAGTGAGTCGTTCTATAAAAGATGTTGCTTATAAATCAATGCAGGTTAAGGAAAAACTAACAGCAAAACTACAAAGAGAGCCAACAGTTGAAGAAATTGCAAAGGAATTAGGATTGAAAAAACACGAGGTGGTTATAGCTTTAGAAAGCGTCGTTGATCCCGTTTCCTTGTATGAGCCGGTTTATTCCGATAGTGGGGATACTATCTATGTTTTAGACCAAATTGGAGATAAAAATGACGATGAAAATTGGATAGATGAAATATCTTTTAAAGAGTCGATAAAAAACCTTAATGAAAGGGAAAAGAAAATTCTTAGATTGCGATTTTTTGACGGATTAACGCAAATGGAGGTTTCGGAAGAAATCGGAATAAGTCAAGCGCAGGTATCAAGGTTAGAAAAATCGGCTTTAAACAGAATTAAAGGGAACGTATAAACGCTCATAAATTAACCCCAAAATCCATATATTGAATTAATGAATTTTAGAGGTGAATTATATATGGGTTGTAGAATTTCAGAGCTTCGGGATAAGCAGGTGGTATGTGTCGATAGCGGGATAACGTTAGGACCCGTCTGCGATGTCGAAATAGATACTTCTAGCGGACGCCTTATAGCGTTGGTAATTTTTGGAAGGAGCAGGTGCTTCGGTGTTTTAGGCCGAGAGGATGATATTATAATTCCGTGGAATGAAATTAAGGTTATCGGCCCCGATACAGTTCTTGTCGGCATAAACCCACCGCACCAAAGAAAAAACTTTGGTCTGTTCAAAAATCGATTTTAAAAAAAATTAGCATTTCGAGAAGTTATTTCCCTCTTTATTTTGCGCTTTTTGAAGCAAAATAAAAACATAAGAAATTAAATGGGGGATAATAATGAAAAAGAGATATAAAAGATTTTGTGTATTGCTTTTTATGCTTGCATTTTCTTTAATAGCGATGATGTGTTATGCGTATTCAAATTTGCAAACAAAATATAAAGCTGACGATATAAATAATCTTGAAATGCCATTTGCAGTAAGCTTCAATATAGAAGAAAATGCGTGCGAAACGGTTTCAAGAGAATTTCAAAAGCAGAGCTATAACGTAGTTTTCAAGCTGTTCGGAGTATTTCCTATAAAAGAAGCTTCGGTTAGTGTTCAAAACCGAAGCTACGTTAACGTTTTAGGAAAACCATTTGGAATAAAACTATATACAGACGGCGTTTTAATAATAAACCTATCTGCTTTTCCGACAAAATACGGAAAAATCTGCCCTGCAAGTGATAGCGGACTAAAAAGCGGAGATTATATTATTTCAATCAACGACGTAAATGTTTTTACAAACAGTCAGGTTGAAAAAATTGTTGAATCGGTAGGTGAAGGTCCGTTAGAGGTCGTGTATTCGAGAAATAATAGCGTTTTCAAAACAACGGTTCAACCGGTTCTGTCATCCGAAGATAATAAATATCATCTTGGAATGTGGGTTCGTGATAGTTCCGCAGGAGTTGGAACATTGACGTTTTATAGCAGTGAAAACAAAATACTTGCAGGGCTCGGACATCCTCTTTGCGATAGTGATACAGGCGAAATGATTTCTATAAATAAAGGAAGCCTAGTTGAAGCAGAAATACTTTCTGTTGCTAAAAGCAAAAAAGGAAGAGCAGGCGAGTTGCTTGGCAGATTTAAGTTTTCGGAATATTCAAAAGCGATAACCAATAGTCCAAATGGAATATATTCAGTGTGCGAGCAACAAGTGAAAGAAAATCTATATCCGGTAGCGTTCAATTTTGAAATATCGGAAGGCGAAGCAGAGATTTTAACAACTATTGATGGCGGCGAGCCCAAAAGTTATTCTTGCGAGGTTTTAAAGATAATTGATGATGAAGGGAATAAAAATTTTCTCATTAAAATTACCGACCAAAACCTAATATCTAAAGCGGGCGGTATAGTTCAGGGTATGTCGGGCAGTCCTATAATCCAAAACGGAAAACTAATCGGCGCAGTTACTCACGTATTAGTCGACGACACAACAAAAGGCTACGCTATATTCGCTGAAAATATGCTCGAAACCGCCCAAAGCGTGGAACAAAACAATAATTTAAAAGATGCATCGTAATATAAAAAAGCCGTCTGGAAATCCAGACGGCTTTTTGTTAGCCGAGTTTATCGGCAGAAAATTTTAGCAGCAGCAGTTATTATCGCTACAACCGCAACCACAACTATTGTTGTTGCCGGTACCTCCGCAGCAGCACAATAAAACGAGAATTATGATGATCCACAAGCAGCCGCATCCGCCAAATCCGTTGTTACACATTATGTTTTCCTCCTTTCTGCCTTCAAGAACATACTATTCAAAGGCTAATTAAAGTGTTACTAAGAGGAATTATTAATAAATTTTAAACATTTCAAAACAACGTATTGACTTTTCCTGACCTTTGATTTATAATAAAGTCAGCAAAGGTCAAACTTTTATTTTTAGAGGTGTAAAATGAGATTAAGTGATATTATTTCTAAAAGAATAATTGAAATGCTTGATAGCTCTCAAGATAATGTTGCGGAAATTCAAAGAAATGAATTTGCCGAAATGATAGGCTGTGTGCCAAGTCAGATAAATTATGTATTATCTTCTAGGTTCACGCCTGAGCACGGTTATATTATCGAGAGTCGGCGAGGTGGCGGCGGATATATAAGAATAACGAGAATTAGCCTGTCAAAATCCTCGGCGATAATGCATATTATTAATTCGATGGGAAGTCAGGTTGATCTATCAACAGCCAGAATTATAATTGAGAATTGTATACATTCTCAATTAATTTCCAAAGAGGCAGCGATGCTAATGGAGGCGGCTTTGTCGGGCAACGTTTTTTATCATATTCCAAATGAAGCGAAAGCAAGCGTTAGAGCGGCTTTGTTAAAACAGATGTTTTTATCTTTGCTGTAATCTGAAAGGAGTTAAAACAAATGAAATGTGAAAAATGCGGTAAGTATATCGCAACAACTCATATACACACGGTTATTAATGGCAGGGTTACGGATATGAATCTTTGTGGATACTGTGCTTCGGGCGCAGGTTTGGGAAGATTCGGAAGACTCGGAATTATGAATATGATGGCTTCTGCTTTTGATGATGAAGCGCTTAATCCCAAAATGCCAAAAGGATATGAAGACGTTTGCAAACAATGTGGAGCATCTTTTTCGGATATTGCGAGCAAGGGTAGAATGGGCTGTGCCGAATGTTATAAAACTTTTTATCGTCAACTTTATCCAACCCTCAGAAGAATACACGGCGCAACTCATCATCAAGGGAAAATTCCGCTTTCTTCCTCTCCAAGATTAAGTTCAACGTCTAGAATTGAAGAACTTAAGAAACAGCTTAAAGACGCAGTAGAGGTTGAAAATTTTGAATTAGCGGCAAAAATCCGAGATGAAATAAATTTATTGAAGGGAAGGGAAGAAAATGCTTAATAATGAAGGTATTGCAATTTATTCTAAAATAACTCTGTCAAGAAATCTTGCGGGATTTGCTTTCCCCGACCGATTGGATGATGAACAAAAAAGAGCCGTAAACGACCTTGTCTGTACTGCGGTCGCGAATTCAAAAGCTTGCGAATCTTTCGGCTTCAAAAGAATAGATATGGAATTTGCTTCAAATGATGATATTGAGCATTTGTTTTATAAATCTCTTGTCAGTCAGGAATTTATTAGTGATAGAAGGAATAAAATTCTTCTTTTGTCCAAAGATGAAAATATAGGCATAATGCTTTCGGAGCAGGACCATATTAAAATATCGGTTGTTAATAGCGGATTATCTTTGGAGGAAGCTTATAAAACGGCAGACGTCATTGATAACGCAATTTCCGAGGAGCTTCAAATTGCTTTTAGCGAACAACTGGGATATTTAACAGAAAATCCTGCAGATATCGGAACGGGAATGAGAGCGAGTGTTGTTATGCTTTTAAAAGGTACTGAGCAACTCGGAGAAATTTATCATATATCTGAATCGGTTTCTAAAATTGGTTTTAATTTAATTAAGATAAATTTACCAAGATATAATAATCAACCCTTCTGTTATAGCTTATTGAATAGTATAACGCTTGGTATAACAGAAACGGCAGCAATAGCAAACCTACAATCAATAGCTTTGCAAATAATTGAAAGGGAGGAAGGTTTTTTAGAATCCCTTAAAAAATTATTTTCTTAATATTTAAGGAGGACTTTTTATGAGATATAGTTTCAACGGATTCACTGAACGAGCGAATCTGGTTCTTAATATAGCGATAGATATAGCCGGCAGATTTGGGCATACCTATGTCGGAAGCGAACACCTTTTATTAGGGCTTTTAAGGGAAGAAACGTCTGCTTCTGCGGAAATTCTCAATGCAGGAGGAATAACTGCCGAAGATTTAGAGCAACTTTTGCTAACACGTATCGGCAGAGGTAGTCCGACCAGGCTTACACCCGACCATTTAACTCCAAGAGCCAAAAGAGTTATAGAATCAGCAATAAGAGAAGCGGGAGCAGAGCAAAAATCTTATGTTGGTACGGAACATCTTCTGATTGGAGTTTTAAGTGATACAGACAATTACGCCGCAAGATTTATCGAGGAATTAGGCGGAGATGCCGGTAGTTTGCTTGATGAAGCGCTCAGTATCGACGATGCTCGCCAATTTGTTGAAAATAAAAAATCGAAATCAGGTAAAAATGAAAAAAATTCCACTCCGACTCTTGAAAAATTCGGAAGAGATTTAACGAAGGAAGCAAAAGAGGGGAAAATAGACCCCGTTATTGGAAGACTTGAAGAAATCGAAAGAGTTACTCAAATTCTATGCAGAAGGTCTAAAAACAACCCTTGCTTGATTGGAGAACCCGGAGTTGGAAAAACTGCAATAGCAGAAGGGCTTGCATTAAAAATCGCCGCAGATGATGCCCCGGAAATCTTGAGAAATAAACGTGTTATTTCTTTAGATTTAACAGGAATGGTTGCAGGAACTAAATACAGAGGCGATTTTGAAGAAAGAATCAAAGCTATAATTGATGAAGTTAAGAATTCGAGCGATGTGATTTTATTTATCGACGAAGTTCATACAATTATCGGAGCGGGTTCAGCAGAAGGTTCAACCGATGCCGCAAATATCTTAAAGCCATCGCTTGCAAGAGGAGATTTGCAGGTAATCGGCGCAACAACTATTGATGAATATAGGAAAAATATTGAAAAAGATGCGGCTTTAGAGCGAAGATTTCAGCCTGTAACGGTTGGAGAACCAAGCGAACAGGATGCTATTCTTATTCTGAAAGGTCTTAGAGATAAATATGAAGCACATCATAAGGTTAAAATAACCGACGATGCACTTTCTGCCGCTGTTAAGCTTTCATCAAGGTATATTTCGGACAGATTCCTTCCTGATAAAGCCATCGACCTTATCGATGAGGCGGCCTCTAAAGTAAGATTGAAGGCATATACAGCGCCAAACGACCTGAAAGAAAAAGAAACCGAAATTAAGAGACTCTCCGAAGAGAAAAACGAAGCCATCAGAGCTCAACAATTTGAGAGAGCCGCCGAGCTTCGCGATAACGAAAGAAGACTTAGAGGAGAACTAGAGGAAACAAAGAAACAATGGGAGGAAAAGAATAGCCATTATTCCGGTGTGGTTGATGAAACTCAAATTGCAGAAATTGTTGCAAAATGGACCGGAATTCCCGTTTCTCAATTAACCGAAGAAGAAAGCCAACGTTTGTTGAGATTAGAGGACGAGTTGCACGAAAGAATCATTGGGCAAAACGAAGCAGTTTCCTCCGTTTCCAGAGCAATACGCAGAGGTAGAGTTGGCTTAAAAGACCCCAAAAGACCGATAGGTTCGTTTATATTTTTAGGACCGACAGGCGTTGGTAAAACAGAGCTATGCAAAGCTTTGGCTTCTGCTATGTTCGGCGACGAAGATGCTATGATAAGGCTCGATATGTCTGAATATATGGAGCAGCACACAGTTTCAAAAATGATTGGCTCTCCTCCTGGATACGTCGGTTTCGATGAGGGTGGAAAGCTAACAGAAATGGTTCGCAGAAAGCCTTATTCCGTTATTCTTTTTGATGAAATTGAAAAGGCGCATCCCGACGTGTTTAATATTTTATTACAAATTCTTGACGATGGAATATTAAGCGATTCTCAAGGGCGTAGAGTTGATTTCAAAAACGCAGTTATAATAATGACCTCCAACGTAGGCGCTAGATTTATAACCGAAAAGAAGACTACCTTCGGGTTCTCGACAGGTGATTCCGCCGAGATGGATGAAGAAAGAATGAAAAACGACGTTTTATCAGAACTTAAGAAAACGTTTAAACCTGAATTTTTAAATCGAGTTGACGATATTATTGTTTTCAACAAATTAAACAAAGGTGATATTTATAAAATAGCTGAGAAAATGCTCGATACTTTAAAAGTCAGATTAGAGAGTCTGGGAATAGCAATATCTTTTGATAAAACTGCAATATCAGCAGTTGCCGATGCAGGTTTTGATGAGGTGTATGGAGCAAGACCATTAAGACGTGCTATTCAATCCGGGATTGAGGATAAACTAAGCGAATTGATATTAGACGGTACGATTAAAAAAGGCGATAGGGTTATTTTGGGCTATGAAAACGACGAATATCGTTTTATCAAAGAATAAAAAAATGCTCTGCGAACTCGCAGAGCATTTCCTTTTAGAAAAATTAACCAATAAGATGTTTCATAGAATAAATTCCGGCAGGTTTGTTTGCCAGGAATTTTGCCGCATTAACGGCGCCCGTTGCAAATAGAGCTTTTGATCGGGCGGAATGAGAAAGAGTTATTATTTCGTCGTTACCTGCGAAAATAACCTCGTGCTCGCCAACAATGTTTCCGCCTCTAATCGAGTGAATACCAATTTCTTTTTCGCGTCTTTTTTCTCTTTTGGAATGGCGGTCGTATTCAAATTGCATTGAATTATCAAGGGTTTCATTGATGGCGTTAGCAAGCATAAAAGCGGTTCCTGAAGGAGCATCAATTTTCTGATTGTGATGCTTTTCTATGATTTCAATATCGAAGGAATCGCCTAAAATCGAAGCTGCCTTTTTTGAAAGCTCAACCAGCAGATTAACACCTAACGACATATTAAAGGAACTAAAAACAGGAAGGATTTTCGACGCATCGTCAATTTCTTTTAATTGCTCGTCGCTTAATCCTGTCGTTCCTATTACAAGACCAATTTTATTCTCTTTTGCAAAATCTAAAACGTCGCACAAGGCTTCGGGATTGGAAAAATCAATAATAACGTCTGCGCTCTCTTTTATATCTTTCGGAGAATCATAAACAGGGTAGGATCTTTCTATGCCTTTGAATTTATCTACACCTGCAACTATTTCGCAATTTTTATCGTTAGAAATGGTTGCAGTTATGGCGGAACCCATTTTTCCGTTTGCACCGATTAATATGATTTTAACCATTTTTATAACACATCCTTAAAAAACTATTGAACTAAAGCGTTTTATGCTGTATAATTAAATAATAACAAACATTTTGACTGTTGTCAAATAATTATATGAAAAATCGGTGATATTTTAATGAAAAAAAGCGATTTCTTTTATGATTTGCCTGAAGAACTTATTGCTCAAACCCCTATAGAGCCAAGAAATGCTTCAAGAATGATGTTTCTTGATAGAAAAAGCGGGAAGGTTGAGCATAAGAAATTTATAAATGTTTTTGATTATTTAAAGGCGGGAGATTGCCTCGTTTTAAATGATACAAGGGTTTTGCCTGCTCGTATGTTCGGTAAGCGCGAGGATACAGGGTCTCTTTGTGAATTTGTGCTTTTAAAACAAATATCGTCTGTCAGATGGGAAGCAATAGCGGGACCGGGTAAAAAAGCAAAGGTCGGAAAAAGATTTATCTTTTCTGATGAGCTTAAATGTGAAGTGGTTGAAGTCAAGGAAGACGGTAATCGTGTTATCGATTTCGAATTTCAAGGTAATTTTTATGAAATTCTTGATAGAGTTGGCGAAATGCCGTTGCCACACTATATTAAGGAAAAACTTGAGAATAAAGAAAGATACCAAACTGTTTATTCTAAAAATTTAGGCTCCGCCGCCGCTCCTACTGCGGGCTTGCATTTTGTTCCCGAAATGTTCCAAGAATTAAAAGAAATGGGAGTTAACGTAGGCTTCGTAACGCTTCACGTAGGACTAGGTACGTTCAGACCCGTCAAAGCCGAGGAATTAACCGAGCATAAAATGCATAGCGAGCATTATTATATGCCGCAGAAAACCGCAGACTTAATTAATGAAACCAAGGAAAAAGGCGGAAGGGTAATCTGTGTTGGAACAACTAGCTGCAGAACTGTTGAGAGTATCGCAAATATTGGCGAAATCAAAGAATGCAGCGGAGATACCGATATTTTCATTTATCCCGGTTATCAGTTTAAATGTATGGACGGAATAATAACAAACTTTCATCTTCCCGAAAGCACCTTGATTATGCTCGTTTCTGCATTTGCCGGCTATGAAAACACAATGAATGCCTATAAGCAAGCAGTTGAAGAAAAATATAGATTTTTCAGCTTTGGCGATGCGATGCTGATTTTATGATTTAATGTTTAAGAGGTAAAATATGTATAAACTTATTAAAAATAATGGAACTGCGCGAAGGGGCGAATTTCAAACTGTTCACGGAACAGTTCAAACCCCTGCTTTTATGAATGTGGCAACCGCCGCCGCAATTAAGGGCGGAGTTTCTGCGCCTGATTTGGAAACGGTTGATTGTCAGGTAATGCTTTGCAATACATACCATTTGCATCTGCGACCGGGCGATAAGGTCGTTAAAGAAATGGGCGGGCTTCATAAATTTGCAAATTGGAGCAAACCTATTCTAACGGATAGTGGTGGATTTCAGGTATTTTCTTTGGCATCTCTCAGAAAAATTAAAGAAGAAGGCGTAACCTTTAATTCGCATATCGACGGAAGAAAAATTTTTATGGGGCCCGAAGAAAGTATGCAAATTCAATCTAATCTGGGCTCGACTATTGCTATGGCTTTCGATGAGTGTATTGAAAATCCTGCGCCCAGAGATTACGTTAAAAATTCTTGCGACAGAACCTATCGTTGGTTGGTTCGTTGCAAAGAAGAAATGGCGAGGCTTAATTCTTTGCCCGATACTGTTAATAAGAACCAAATGCTTTTTGGTATAAATCAAGGTTCCACCTATGCTGATTTGAGGGTTGAACATATGAAAAAAATTGCAGAACTCGACCTTCCGGGATATGCAATAGGCGGACTTGCAGTTGGTGAAAGCGCTGAAGAAATGTATCGTATTATCGAGGCGGTTGAACCTTTTATGCCAAAAGATAAACCCAGATATTTAATGGGGGTTGGAACTCCGGTTAATATTATAGAAGGTGTGGCAAGAGGTGTCGATTTGTTTGATTGTGTTATGCCTAGCCGAAATGCGCGCCATGGACACGTGTTCACATCTCTCGGTATAATAAATCTTAATAATCAAAAATATGATAGAGATCCTTTGCCAATCGACCCGAATTGTAACTGTCCCGCTTGCAAGAACTTTTCTAGAGCATATATAAAACACTTGCTTAAAGCAGGAGAAATGCTCGGAATGAGGCTCGCGGTGCTTCATAATCTGCATTTCTATAATAAGCTTATGGAAGATATCAGAGAAGCCTTGGATAACGATTGCTTTGATGAATTTAAAAACGAGGCAATTCCGAGGATTGGCAAGCGTATATAAGAGGGCAATTTTGTCGAAAAAATATTGTTGAAAAAATCGCAGTTTTGTGATAAAATTCAATCTGCAGAAAAAAGAAAAGAAGGTGATATCGGTGAAAGAAAATAATAAGCAAATTGCGGTTAACAGAAAAGCGCTTCATGATTACTTTGTTATTGAATCTATTGAAGCCGGTATCGCCCTTTGTGGAACTGAGGTTAAATCTGTTAGACAAGGAGGAGTTAATCTTAAAGACGCTTGGTGTTCTATTGATGAGGGTGAAATTTTCGTTAAAGGAATGCACATAAGTCCTTATGAAAAAGGAAATATATTCAATAGAGATTCAAGACGTGAAAGAAAACTTCTGCTTCATAAAAGAGAAATTTTAAGGCTTTTTGGTTTGACAAAGCAAGAAGGTTTAACCCTAATTCCTCTCTCTCTTTATTTTAAAGGCTCCAGAATTAAGCTGCAGTTGGGGCTTTGTAAGGGTAAAAAACTCTACGATAAGCGTGCAGATATGGCGAAAAAATCCGCTGAACGAGATATTGACAGAGCAATGAAAGAACAAAATCGATAAATAAGAGCAATATTATTATATATGGGGGCGTAAAGGTTTCGACAGGGGTGTTGAAGTAAGGGAAGCGAGTAGCGGTGCGGAACCGCTTTAAAATCCGCAATTTTTAAAAAATAAACGACAACAATAAAGTTGCTCTTGCTGCTTAATTAATAGCAGCCGTCCTTTCTTGAATTACCGCGCTCAAGAAAAGGGCGTCGATTAGCGGTGCACATGAACGGATGAGTGTTTCGGCATCCGTCAGGTATTAGAAACTACCGTAGCCTTGAGCCTGTCATTTGGCGCAAGGTGAGGGGAATCCCAATAAAATGACTGCACTCGGAGATGCCTTTACGGAAATGCTTTTGGACGCGGGTTCGACTCCCGCCGCCTCCACCAAAAATCGACAAGTTTCGCAAAAAGCTTGTCGATTTTACTTTTTCAATCTTCTCTATGGAAACTTGACGATTAGGTACAATATCCAAAAATGAAAAAAAGTATGAAAAACCAACTGTCGAAATACTTATTCTTCAACCGGATGATTATTGTGTTGAACTAAATCTTTCAATGCTTGGTTTTGGCGATAACCATACCGAAAAGTTGGATACGTTAGAAGATTAAAATACAATTTAAAAAAACGTCAAGGTTTTGCGTTAGCTTCCAGACTTGGCGTTTTCTTATATAATAAAAGAGAGTTAAGCGAATTGCCTAACTCTCTTATTTTTTAGTTAGCTCTGATAACCTTAATACAGTTTAAAACGAAGGTTGATATTAGAGCGATGAGTAAACATATAAACCAATTTAAAATGCCGATATTGAAGAAAATAAGACTTAAAACGAGCAGTGTTACAAATCCGGCACCTGCAAAAATAAATATTCGCTTATTGGAAAAATCAAAACTTATAAAGGTGTTTTCGTTTCTCAACATAATCGCCGACAACCAATGAGTGATAGCGGTTGTTATAATGGCAAAATTCGAAGCGGAAGTGCCGTCTATAACGCTTTCCATGCTTGCCCCTATGGAATGGGCAACAAGATAGGTTATTGCGAAAATAGCACCATTAAAAATAACGTCAGCGAGGTATTTGGAGTTAAAAATGTTTGCGTCGTTGTCGATTGTTAGATTAATGTCCTTGTTTTCCGATTTTTCATAAACCATTCCAAGAGGCATAAGAGAAGCCGAAAGAATTGAAAGCAAAATTATTGCGGCTGAAGTTGGTGCAGTTCCAAAAATCAAATAACCCAAAAGAATTGAGAATATCATTCCGAAAGCAGAAGCCAAGAAGAATTTTGAGGCTTTGGAAATATTATGGAAGATGCCTCGGCAATCTCTAACTGATTCAACAACAGTTGAAAAGCTATCGTCTTCGATAACAACCTCAGAGGAGCAAATTGCAACATCGCTACCCGTTTTGCCTAAAGAATAGCCGATGTCTGCCAAGCGAAGAGAAGCGGTGTTTTGAGCGCTATCACCTGTAGTGGCAACAATGTGTCCGTTATCCTTTAAAGCTTCAACTATTCTGCATCGGTCATCTGCGGTAACTCTGGCAAAAACAGTGTATTTTTCGATAGACGTTAATAATTCTTCGTCGCTCATCTGAGAGATTTGTTCGCCTGAAACAACTTGTTCTTCGGAATTTGCAATTCTGATTTTTTGCGCAGTTGCGAAAGCGGCGGAAGGGTGATCTCCCGTGAACATTATAACCTTCATACCTGCTTTTTGACAAGCTTTAACCGCCTTTTTGGAATCAAGTCTTGGCATATCTGCAAGTCCGAGAATACCAACAAAATTAAGGTTACATTCGAGCTCGTCGGGGGAGAGGTCAGGGCTATATTCATCTATGGGCTTTATTGCAACACCGACCGCTCTTAAGTTCTTTTCGCTCATTTCATTTGCGGCCTTTAGGAAGGGCTGAATATCCCCCGAACATTTTTCCGAAAGGGCTTCAACAGAACCTCTGACGATTGCGTAAGTGCTGCCATCTATAAGATTGACTGTGGTCATAAGCTTTCTGTCAGGGTTAAATGGTAGTTCAGCCATTCGGGGGTAAATGTTATCGAGGTCGTATTTGCTAAGCCCTAAAAGCTCCATAGAAGCGGCAATGATCGCTGTCTGGGTTGAATCTCCCGATTCTATTCTACGTCCGTTAGCCAATTTAACCTCGCCATCACAACAAAGCGCTGCAATTCTGAGCAGGAAATTAAATTCGCCTGACACAGGCTCGGTTTTGACGTTAACAAGATTGAATCCGTCAAACATTTGAGTAAGAACCATTTTGCTTTGCGTGAAAGAACCCGTCTTGTCTGCACAGATAACGTCAAGCTTAGCAATTTTATCGATTGATTTGGGATCAAAGATGGATATACCGCTTGCTTTCATTCTTCTGATGCCTCTGGAAATTGAAGCGGTTGCTATAAGCGTGATAAGAGAGGGAAGGAAGGTCATTAATAAAGCGGTTGCAGAGAATATCGAATTGAAAAGAGAATTTAAAAACGTATTCTCGTTTACAAGATTAACGATAAGACCTAATATGAAAAGGATCATTGAAACAACGACAAGACCTATATCTAAAAGTCTTCCAAGCTGGGAAAGTCGCGTTTCTAGAGGAAGCATAAATCCGTTATCTTCCTTTGTTTCAATAGTCTTTTTGCCATATTCGGTGTAATCTCCGATTTCTGTAACAACGGCAACGCCGCTTCCTGATAATATATGAGATCCTGCAAAAATCATATTTTCGCGTTCTTCAATAGGAGAAATATCTTGAAGCAAAGCAGAAGTGTTCTTTTGGGTCGGAACGGTTTCGCCCGTGATATTATATTCATCGCAGTGCAGTTCTGTAATTTTAATTAGACGAGCATCTGCAGGAACATAGTCGCCTTCGGTAACGTATATAATATCTCCGGGAACAACCTTATCAGAATCAATTTTCATTGATTTTCCATTTCTTAAAACGGTTACGGTTGATTTTTCCGCCGATTTCATTTTATCAATGTCATAAAGATAATGCCATTTAACAAAAGCGGTTAATATTGCTTTAATAATGGTTAATGCCATTATTACAACAGCTTCAGTAATGCTAAACTCGTTAAAAATCAAATGAAAAACTATTGCAACAACAGCCATAATAAGCATAAAAATATATGTTGCGGATTTGATTTCTTTAAGAAGCGCTGACAGGTATGAGGTCTTTTGTTTTGTCTTTTTTCGCTTGCTGTTAATTTTATCGAGCCTTGCTTGAGCATCTTGAGAAGATAAACCCGTTTGCAGATTTGTTTTAAGCTCAGTAATAACGCTTTCGATAGGGGAACTATGCCAAATCATTTCGCTAATCTCCTAAAAATAAATTTTTTAAACGTTAAATCGGAATAAAACTATATCTCCATCTTGCATAACGTATTCTTTGCCTTCGCTTCTGACAAGACCTTTTTCTTTTGCGGCAGCCATAGTGCCCGAAGCCATAAGGTCATCAAATGAAACTACTTCAGCTCTTATGAATCCTCTTTCAAAATCTGTGTGGATTTTTCCAGCGGCTTGAGGTGCTTTCGTGCCGTTAGTTATTGTCCACGCTCTAACTTCAGGTTTTCCTGCGGTTAGATAAGAGATAAGTCCTAAAAGAGCGTAACATTTTTTTATAAGTCTTTCAAGACCTGATTGTTCAAGTCCAAGTTCGGATAAGAACAGTTCTTTTTCGTCTTCCGAAAGCTCCGAAATCTGTGCTTCTAATTCTGCGCAGATTGGGAGCGTTTCTGCATTTTCTTTAAGAGCCAATGCTTCAACCTTTTTGAAGAATGGATTGGAATTAACGCCTGAGGCAAAATCATCTTCGCTCATATTGCAAGCATAAATAACGGGCTTTGAAGAAAGCAAAGCAACGTCCTTCATAAAGCCTTCCTCGTCTTCCGTCTTTTCTAAAGAACGCGCGGGAAGACCAGATTCGAGGTGATCATAAAGTCTTTTAAGGAAATCAACTTCCGAAGCCAGAGATTTATCGCCCTTCATAAGCTTTGAAACCTTGGCGATTCTGTTTTCAACCATCTCCATATCGGAGAAGATGAGTTCGAGATTTATAGTTTCAATATCTCTTTCGGGATTAATTGAACCGTCAACGTGAACTATGTTGGTGTCTTCAAAGCAACGAACAACGTGAACGATTGCATCAACCTCTCTTATATGAGAAAGGAATTTATTTCCTAAACCTTCGCCTTTAGATGCGCCCTTAACAAGACCTGCAATATCAACAAATTCGATAGTGGCGGGTGTGAATTTATCAGGGTCATACATTTCGGCTAATTTATCCAGTCTTTCATCGGGAACCGAAACCATGCCAACGTTAGGCTCAATTGTGCAGAAAGGGTAGTTTGCAGATTGGGCACCCGCAGAAGTGATAGCGTTAAAAAGGGTTGATTTGCCGACGTTTGGCAAACCTACAATACCGAGTTTCATAATAAAAAATAACCTCCAAAATTGCTTTTTACATAATAATATAAGCATATTATAAGGTAAAAGCGAAAATTTTTCAAGAAAAAAATGAAAAAAGTTTAATTTACATCTATTAATTTCAGAAAATATATAGTATAATATGGAAGGATATTAAAAGCAGATGGGAGTGAACTCGATGAAAACGGAATATTCAGTACCGCTTTCAAAGATAATTAAAGATTTTTCTCTAGAGGTTGTTTATTCTCCAAAAGAACCGGAAGAAATTTTAATTTATAGTCCCGAAATTAATAAACCGGGTATACAGTTCAGCGGAGATTATGAATATTACGACGATGCCAGAATTCAAGTTATAGGAAGAAGCGAGGATAGCTTTCTTTATAACCACACGCCAAAAGAATGCGAAAGGATAATCAAAACTTTTTTTGAACATAAACCGCCGGTAGTTGTTTTAACCCGCAGTCTTCCCGTTTCGGATTTAATGCTCGAATCGGCCAAGCAATATGAAATACCGATTTTAAGAACAAGCGACGCAACATCTTCTTTTATGTCAGCTCTTATTGCTTTTCTTAACGTTCAGTTGGCTCCGAGAGTTGTTAGACACGGCGTTCTTGTCGAGGTATATGGCGAGGGTGTTCTTATTCTGGGCGATAGCGGAATAGGTAAAAGCGAAACCGCAATAGAGCTGGTTAAAAGAGGTCATCGTCTTATAGCTGACGATGCGGTTGAAATAAGAAAGGTTTCTTCTAAATCCCTTGTTGGTTCTGCGCCCGAAAACATAAGGCATTTTATTGAACTTCGCGGAATAGGAATCGTTAACGTAAGAAGAATATTCGGCGTAGGTTCTGTTAAACTAACCGAAAAAATTGATATGATTATAAATCTGGAGGCGTGGGATTCCAATAAGGTTTATGATAGAATGGGATTAACTTCCGAAACTACGAATATTTTAGGGTTAGACGTTGTGTCGGTAAGTATCCCTGTAAAACCGGGAAGAAATCTTGCTGTTGTTATTGAGGTTGCGGCTATGAATAACAGGCAGAAAAAACTTGGATATAATGCAGCGGCAGAACTTTTAACAAAACTTGGAATGGAAGACCCCGAACTTGCAAAAGAAAATAAAGAGGTTGATCCCTTTTAAAATTAGGAGAAAATTAAAATGTTTAGAGTTGGAATTGATTTAGGCGGAACAAATATTGCAGTTGGCGTTGTTGATGAAAACTATAATATTGTTGGTAAAGGCGGAGTTAAAACAAGAGCTCCAAGACCTGTAGAAGAAATTTGTGATGATATTGCAAAAGCAGTTAATCTTGCGCTTGAAGATGCAAAAATCTCTATAGAGCAAGTTGAAGCTGTTGGCATTGGTTGTCCCGGTTCTGTAAACCCGGTAACGGGTATAATCGGCTTTTCAAATAACCTTGGCTTTGAAAATGCTCCTATTGTTGCGCTTTTGGAAGAGAGAATAGGCAAAAAGGTGCATATTGATAATGATGCAAACGCAGCCGCTCTTGGTGAAATGATTGCAGGAGCAGGAAAAGGCTCAAGTGATTTCGTTGCAATAACGTTAGGAACCGGTGTTGGCGGCGGAACAATCATCGGAGGAAAAATGCTCTTGGGAAGCAATTTCGCAGGTGGTGAATTAGGCCACACCGTTATAAAATTTGACGGCGAACCGTGTAACTGCGGAAGAAGAGGTTGTTGGGAGGCGTATGCTTCTGCAACTGCCCTTATTCGCCAAACTAAAGCCAAAATGCTCGAACATAAAGATAGCAAGATGTGGGACCTCGTATCGGGGGATATTGATGCAGTAAACGGAAGAACTTCTTTTGATGCGATGCGATTAGGAGATAAATGGGGCGAAGAGGTGGTTGATGAATATTGCCATTATGTTGCAGTGGGAATTGTAAATATAATCAATGTATTCCAGCCTGAAATTCTTTGTATAGGAGGCGGAATTTCCAAAGAAGGAGAAACCCTTCTTTCAAGAATCCGTCCTTTCCTTGACGAAAGATTCTCCAAAAATATTGATAAACAAACTGAAATTAAAACAGCTCAGCTTGGTAATGATGCAGGTATCATCGGCGCCGCTATGCTTGATAAAATTTATGATTAAGGTGTTGTTTAAATGAATACAACCGCTTTTTGCGAAGCACTGAATGAGAGGAATATCAATTTCAGAGAAAATGAAATAATGGCAAATCACACTACGTTTAAAATTGGAGGTAGCGCTGATTTTTTCGTTGAGCCTAAAAATATTGATGAAATTAAACTCGTTTTAAATCTTTGCAAAAAACACGAAATACCTTATTTTGTTTTGGGAAACGGCTCTAATCTTCTTGTATCAGACTTGGGAATAGAAGGAGCAGTTATAAGCTTGACCGAACTTAATGAGGTAAAACTTGATAATGCTATTGAAATAACTGCTTTTGCGGGCGCAAAGCTTTCAAAACTTTGCTTAACTGCGCTGGAGAATCAACTTTCGGGGTTCGAGTTTGCTTGGGGAATCCCCGGAACTGTCGGTGGAGCGGTTTATATGAATGCGGGGGCATACGGCTCGGATATCAGTGCCGTAATTAAGGAGTGCACCTATATCGATGAAAACGGAAATGTTGTTCAAGCCGACGTGTCAAGTTTGCAACTGGGTTATAGAAAAAGCATTTTTTCAGAAACCGATAAAATCATAATAAGCGCGAAATTTAGGCTCAGTCCTGAAAGACGGGAAAATATCAAAGCCCAAATGGATGAACTTCTTTCAAGAAGAAGAGAAAAACAGCCCCTTGAATATGCGAGCGCAGGAAGTACGTTTAAAAGACCAACAGGTAATTTTGCAGGCGCGCTTATTGAAAAATGCAATTTGAAGGGCGCGACGGTTGGCGGCGCACAGGTAAGCGAAAAGCACGCCGGATTTGTTATAAATATAGGTGGGGCAACTTGCCATGATGTGATTTTGCTTATGGAAAAAATCAAAGAAACCGTTTTTCTTGAAACAAGCATTATGCTTGAGCCGGAGGTTAAAGTAATTGGAAAACGCTAGTTTGCAGTTTGTTATTATAACAGGAATGTCAGGAGCGGGGAAATCCCTCGCTGCCGACGTTTTCGAGGATATCGGATATTATCTTATAGACAATTTGCCTCCTGTTTTAATTCCTTCGATTATTGATTTGAGCTTGAAGGGTGGGGACGAGCTTTCAAAAATTGCCGTTGTAACCGACCTTCGAGGCGGCGAAATGTTTAATGAAATTAATGATACTTTGCTTTCGGTTAAAAATATGGGAATCGAACCTAAGGTTTTGTTTTTAGATGCTTCCGAATCAGAATTAATCAGAAGATATAGAGAAAATCGAAGAGTTCATCCTTTAGCTTCAGCGTCTAATATCTCAATTTCCGAAGCTATTGCCATTGAGAAAAAACGTCTTGAAATAATTAAAGATAAGGCGGACTACGTTGTTGATACGACGTTGCTTTCAACCAAACAATTAAGGAATCAGATTTTAGATATTTTCCTTAATAATTCCAAAAATTCAATGAAGATTCAATGTATGTCTTATGGAAATAAATATGGAATGGCAAGTGAAGCAGATTTGGTTTTTGACGTTAGATGCCTTCCAAATCCTTTTTATGTTTCGGAACTTCGAAGCAAAACAGGACTTGACGAAAGCGTTAAAAAATACGTATTAGATGCCAAAGAAAGCAAAGAATTTTTAAATCGAGTTTTGAGTTTGATAGAATATTCTGCTCCGCTATATGAAAAAGAAGGCAAGAGCCGACTTGTTATCGCAGTTGGTTGTACGGGCGGAAAACATCGTTCTGTAACAATTGCGGAGGAAATCTTTTCATTCCTTAAAGAAAAAGGCTATGATGCATCAATAAGCCATAGAGATATTGAAAAATAATCAGGAGAAGGCATTATGTCATTTTCAGGTGAACTAAAAACTGAATTATGCAAAATTAAAATTTCCGGTTGTTGCGAATATGCCGAATTGTATGGTATGTTTCTGCTTAGCCGGAATTTTTCCAATGAGGATATTTTCTTTTCTTCTGATATGAAAGAAATATCAGATAAGGCCGCGCGTCTTGTTAAATCGTTATATGGATTTAACCCCGAAAGGATTATTTATAAAGGAAATTATGCTCTTAAAGGCAATATAATAAACGTTGGAAAGATATATGCCGATTTTATAACCGTTCAGTATGTAACTGATGTTATAGTTTGTGAAAAGTGCTTTGATTCATTTATGAGGGGCGCTTTTTTGACCGGCGGAACCATAACCGACCCAAATAAAAGTTTCCATGCAGAGATAAAAACAAAATTTGAAACGGTTGCACTTTCTTTGGAAGCGCTGTTTGCAACAAAACAATTAAAATCAGGTTTATCAAAAAGAGGCGATTATTTTGTCGTTTATTTTAAAGGGAACGAGAAAGTATCGGATTTTCTGGCTTTGTTAGGCGATTCGAAGAAAGCACTTGAGGTTATTGACGTTGCGATGCTGAATGATATGAGAAACAGAGTTAATCGAATTAAAAACTGCGAAACCGCAAATATTGGTAAGACGGTAAATGCCGCCGTAAAACAAAACAGAGCTATAAACAAGCTTATGAAAACAGGCGCTTTTGAAAACCTTTCCGAAGAATTAAAACAAGTTGCGCTTTTAAGAAATCAAAATCCGGAAATGTCTCTAAATGAATTAACAAAGCTTTGTGATTTATCAAGATCGGGTCTTAATCATCGTTTAAATAAAATCATTGAAATAGCCGAAAATTTGGAAGGAAAATAATTAAATGAATTTCGTTCATCTTCATGTCCACACGGAGTATAGTTTGTTGGATGGAGCTTGCCGAATTGGCGAGCTTATTGACGCTGCCGAAAAAAACGGACAGAAGGCGATTGCGATAACCGACCACGGTTCAATGTTTGGTGCGGTTGATTTTTATGATAAAGCTATTTCAAAAGGAATTAAACCAATTATCGGTTGCGAGGTGTACGTAGCTCCGAAGGGCAGATTCGATAAGGAAAAGCAGGGAGATAAGGCGTACAACCATCTCATACTTTTATGCAAAAACGAGATTGGATATAAAAATCTTATTTATTTGGTTTCAAAAGGCTTTACAGAAGGCTTTTATTCAAAACCCAGAATAGATAAAGAGCTTTTAAGAGAAAAAAGCGAGGGTATTATTGCGCTTTCTGCTTGCCTTGCCGGCGAGGTTCCTTCTAAACTTCTTATGGGGGATTATGAAGGAGCAAAAAATGCCGCTTTGGAGCATCTTGAAATATTTGGAGAAGGGAATTATTATCTTGAGCTCCAAAATCATAACTATCCCGAAGAACTAAGAATTATTCCTTCGCTTTTGCGCATATCGAAAGAAACGGGAATCCCTTTAGTTGCAACCAATGACGTGCATTATACCGTTAAAAACGATTCTGAAATGCAAAACGTTTTGGTATGCATCGGAACTAACCATACTTTAGAAGAAGAAAATCCGCTTTCTTTTTCAACAAATGAATTTTATCTGAAATCCTCTGATGAAATGTCGGAGCTTTTCGCAAATGTTCCGGAAGCGATAGAGAACACTAATAAAATAGCAGAAAAATGTAATTTTAATTTTGAATTTGGTAAAATCAAACTTCCTTATATAGATTTGGGAGAAAGAAACCATAAAGAAGTTTTTCGTGAAAAATGTTTCGAAGGACTTAATAAAATATTTTCAAATAATCCACCGATTGAATATATTGAAAGGCTTGAATATGAGCTTGATGTAATTATTAAGATGGGTTACACCGATTATTATTTAATCGTTGCCGATTTCGTTAATTTTGCTAAATCTCAAAATATTCCCGTAGGTCCCGGCAGAGGGTCAGGCGCCGCAAGTCTTGCAGCTTATACTATCGGAATAACTGGAATTGACCCAATAAAATATAACCTTTTATTTGAACGCTTTTTGAATCCGGAAAGGGTTTCAATGCCTGATTTTGATATTGATTTTTGTTACGTTCGCCGTCAAGAGGTTATTGATTATGTAATCGCAAAATATGGTGAAGACTATGTTTCGCAGATAGTAACCTTCGGAACGTTAAAACCAAGAGCGGCAGTGAGAGATGTAGGCAGAGTTATGGCGCTTTCTTATCAGCTTTGCGATTCGATTGCGAAACTTATCCCAAGAACCAGTTTTTCTGTCGATCAGGCTCTTGAAGAAAGCGCAGAACTTAAAGAAAAATATGATAATAGTCCCGACGTTAAAAGAGTTCTCGATATGGCAAAAAGAATCGAGGGTATGCCTCGCCATGCGTCAACCCATGCCGCAGGTGTTGTTATTACGGATAAGCCCGTTTCGGAATACGTTCCGCTTGCAAAAAGTGATGATGTCGTAGTTGCGCAATACACAATGACTAATCTCGATAAATTAGGACTCCTTAAAATGGACTTTTTAGGGCTTCGAAACCTGACGGTTATTGACGATGCGCAAAAAAACATTAAAAAAACACAACCTGATTTTGACATTGAAAATATATCTCTTTCTGATGAAGAAACGATTAAATTAATGGCAAACGGCGATACTGAGGGTGTTTTTCAATATGAGTCTGCGGGTATGAGGGCAGTTTTGCGATCTATGAAGCCCGAAAATATTGAAGATCTTATTGCGATTATCTCTCTATATCGTCCCGGACCTAAACAATATATTCCAAAATACATTCATTTCAGGCATAATAAGGAACAAATTTCTTATGATACCGAGCTTTTAAAACCGATTCTCGACGTAACCTATGGTTGTATAGTTTATCAAGAGCAGGTTATGCAGATTTTCAGGAATATTGCGGGTTATTCTCTAGGTAGAGCAGATATTGTTCGCAGAGCTATGTCCAAAAAGAAACACGATGTTTTAAGGAAAGAAAGAACTGCCTTTATCTATGGAGAAACCGATGAAAAAGGCAATGTAGTTATTGAAGGAGCGATTAAAAGAGGTGTAAGCGAAAAAGCGGCTAGCAAATTGTTCCAGGAAATAACGCAGTTTTCGTCCTATGCTTTTAACAAAGCCCATGCGGCGGCTTATGCTCATGTTTCTTTTAGAACGGCTTATCTTAAATGCCATTATCCAAAGGAATATATGGCGGCTTTGCTTTCGAGCGTGCTCGATTTTCCATCAAAACTCAACAGTTATTTAAAGGAATGTAAAAAACTTGGATTTAAAATATTAACACCTGATATAAATTTAAGTTCATGGAATTTTGAATGTGCGCCCGATGGAATTAGTTTCGGCCTTTTGGCGGTTAAAAATTTAGGTAGGAATATTATCAACGGAATTATTTCGGAGAGAAGTCTAAACGGAAAGTTCAAATCTTTATCTGATTTTTGCTCCAGGCTAAAAAGCTTGCAGATGAATAAAAGAGCTCTTGAAAGTCTGATTAAATGCGGAGCTCTTGATAGTTTTGGATATTCGAGAAGAGCTCTTATGAATTCTATAGATTTGATTGCAGATAGAATTGAGAGCGAAAGAAGAATGTTTTCAGGCGGACAGTTATCTCTTTTCTCTGAAAACATAAATCAAGCGATGGGATTAAATATACAAAATTGCGATGAATATACGCTTGCAGAAATTTTGAAATACGAAAAGGAAACAACGGAATTTTATATTTCCGACCACCCGATGCAAAGTTATGAAGAAAACGCATCGGCATTGGGAGTTGACAGAATTTCTGATATTCTCGAAAGCGAAGAAACAGGTGCATATAAGGACGAGGAAAAGGTTACTCTGCTTTGTATGATAGCATCTGTTAAAACTAAAATAACCAAATCAAATAAAACTATGGCGAATATAGTTTTTGAGGATGTTTCAGGCACGATAACCGGAATTGCTTTTGAATCTGTTTTAACCTTCTATGGACAGAAGCCTTCCGAGGGAGACGTTGTTCTTTTGTCGGGTCGACTAAGTTTTCGCGAGGATACGCCACCCGAAATAATTCTCAGTAGTATGAAAAAGTTTGATAAAAGGGAAGAAAAACTCTCTAAAGAGGAAGACGAACGTCATTCGAGCATAAAATCCCAAGGCTTGATTGTTCGTGTTTCGGGCGATGATTCGCAAATTAAAAGAAAAATAGCAATATTAACAGAATTATATTCGGGCGAAACCAAAGTTATAATAAAAGACGAATCAAACGAAGAAGAAATTGGAAAAATTGATGTTTCAAACGGTATCGTTGAGGCGATTAAAAAAATCCCGCTAGTTATAAGCGTTGAGGTGTTATAAAAGCTATTGAAAAATTCGACAAAATATGATAAAATATAATTTATTAAAGTGCAAAAGAGGTCCTTAAAATGAATCACGATTTAACAATGCTTGTTGATTTATATGAATTAACAATGGCTAACGGAATGTTGTTGGAAGGCAAGAAGGATACAATAACGTATTTTGATATGTTTTTCCGCAGAATCCCTGACGGTGGAGGCTTTGCAATTCTCGCAGGTATTCATCAGTTGATTGAATATTTTGAAAACCTTGAATTTTCTGATGATGACATTGAGTTTTTAAGAGGACTTAATTGCTTTTCTGAGGAATTTTTGGATTATCTTAAAAACTTTAAATTTGAATGTGATGTTTGGACAATTGAGGAAGGAACTCCAATATTCCCAAAAGAGCCGATTGTAACCGTAAGAGGACCCGTTATTCAGGCTATGCTTGTTGAAACGTCATTGCTTCTTATGATTAATCATCAGTCTTTGATTGCAACTAAAGCCAATAGAATTGTGCGTTCCGCAGCAGGCAAACCGGTCGTTGAGTTTGGCGCAAGAAGAGCACAAGGCGATACCGCCGCAACGCTTGGAACAAGAGCTGCTTTTATTGGAGGTTGTGTTGGAACATCAAACCTTGAAGCTTCTAAGTTGTTTGGAATCCCTGCTTATGGAACTATGGCGCATAGCTGGATTCAGCTTTTTGATAACGAATATAAAGCTTTCGAAGTATATGCTAAAAACTATCCCGATAATTGTACGGTGCTAATCGATACTTATAACGTTTTGAAGTCAGGTCTTCCGAATGCTATAAAGGTGTTCGATGAGGTTTTAAAGCCGATGGGCAAGCGCCCTAAAGGCGTTAGAATAGATAGCGGAGATATGACCTATCTTTCAAAGAAAATCCGAAAAGTCCTCGACGAGGCAGGTTATCCCGATTGCAAAATTCTTGTATCAAATTCCCTTGATGAAAATATAATAAGAGATATGGAAATTCAAGGCGCAAAGATTGATAATTATTGTGTTGGTGAAAGATTAATAACAGCTTCTTCCGAGCCTGTTTTCGGGGGAGTTTATAAGCTTGTTGGCGTTGAAGAAGACGGAAAAATAAGTCCAAGAATTAAGATCAGCGAAAACGTTGGTAAAATTACTTTACCAGGATTTAAAACAACCTGGCGTCTGTTTGATAACGAAACTGGCAAAGCAATAGCTGATGTTATCGCTCTTGCTGATGAGGTTATCAACGAAAACGAACCTTATGAAATATTTGATCCCGTTCATACTTGGAAGAGAAAAACTATAACTAATTTCACAGCCAAGAATCTTATGATCAAGATTTTTGAAAAGGGTAAGAAGATTTATGAAAGTCCTTCTGTTCCTGAAATTCAAAAATATTGCAAAGAACAGGTAGAAACAATGTGGGATGAAGTTTTGAGATTCGAGAACCCTCATGGATATTACGTTGACCTTTCTCAAAAGCTCTGGGATTTGCGCTCGGAACTTTTGAGCAGTCATTCAAAATAAAAGGAGAAATTTTGTGAAAAGATTAATTGCTTTGTTATTATTGCTTTGTTTTATGTTTTCTTTTTTCGGTTGCAGTAATTCCGACAAGGATAACAAAAATAGCAGCGGCGCCAAAATTAAGCATAGTGTTGATGTTGAAAAATTTGCCTCAATGGGCGTTATCCCGGAATATGAAAACGAGGTTGTTTTGGGTGATGATGCTGAAGCGGTAAAGAATATGCTCTTTGAATCGGCGGCAGGAAAAACTTACGATGAATTTTGCAAGGAAATCCTCGATAATGGCGGAATCATAAGGGACGATATAGATATGTATTCAACCTTTATTCAAACCGTTAATTCCAGTGATGGCAGGCAGGCTTTTGTTCTGGCGAGCGAAAGCGAGCATAAAGCAGTTCAATACCTTTTGTCGGGAGATAAAAGCAAAATAGCCGCTATTGCTATTCCCGGAGATTTGAAAGCATTTGGATTTAAAGGCGTTACGAAGGATTACGTTAAGGACTGTATTGCTAAAAAGCCAAAATCATTTACACCAAACAGCACTTTCCATTTTATGCCTCAAAGCGATGATGGTTCAACGGGAATATATTATGAATTTGGCGATTATAAGTTGGAATTTTATTTCAGCTCACAGCTTGATTTGATAATGACGGTTCTTTATGATAAGAATCTTTGGTAAAAAATGCTTGACATAGAGCGTTTTTAGTGGTATTATAATTCAAAATAAAATAGATTAAATAATAGAGGAGCATTTCGTAATCAGTAGTTTCCGTGTAAGCTCTCGCTGGGCGTTGCGGTTATGAAAGGTGCGGGTGCCGAGGGGCGGCGAGGCGAAAACCGTGCCCGGTAAACCTGTTTAACAGCAGTTTTATTGTCGCGTAAGCGGAGAGCTATTTTTAAGTAATAAATTGTTGCTTGTGTTATAAGTTTAGCAGGCGATTTCTAAAGATAGTTTCCGTTTTCGGTGGCTATCTTTTATTTCGTAAAGGAGAAAGAAATATGAAAAAGGAACTAATTTTTAAGGGTGTTGCAACAGCTATAGTAACTCCGCTAAATGAAAAAGGCATTGATTATGAGGCATTTGAAAGGCTTATTGAATTTCAGATAAAAGGCGGGGTTAATGCAATCGTTGTTGCAGGAACAACAGGCGAATCTCCGGCGCTTGACGATAGAGAACATAGAGAGCTTATTGATTTTGCGATCGAAAAAATTAATGGCAGAGTTCCCGTTATTGCAGGAACTGGAAGTAATGACACTAATTATGCAATCAGCTTAACAAAACACGCTTGCGAAGCCGGTGTTGATGGTGTTCTTTGTGTAACTCCATATTATAATAAAACAACCCAGCGTGGTCTTGTTAAAATGTATAACGCTATTGCCGATGTTTCAACAAAACCCATTATTCTTTATAACGTACCTTCAAGAACAGGTGTTAATATTGCTCCCAAAACCTATCTTGAACTTTCGAAACATCCAATGATTTCGGCAATTAAGGAAGCAAACGGAGATATTTCAAGCGTTGCAGAAACCGCACAATTAGTTGGCGATGACCTTTATATCTATTCGGGAAATGATGATCAGATAGTTCCTATAATGTCTTTGGGCGGAATGGGTGTTATTTCCGTTCTTTCCAATATTCTTCCTAAAGAAACGGTTGAGATCTGCGATAAATTCTTCGCGGGCGACGTAAAGGGTAGCCGAGAACTTCAGTTAAAACTCCTTCCTTTGATTAATCAGCTTTTCTGCGAGGTTAATCCTATTCCCGTTAAAGCGGCAGTCAGCGCTATGGGTTATGGCGAAAATTACCTTCGTTTGCCATTAGTTCCTATGGAAGACGAAAACAGAGAAAAACTTTTTGCGCTTATGAGAGAGCAAAATATAAATATTTAAGTTTGGATTGTGTTTATGAGTAATATGAAAATTTCGCTTTGCGAAAATCTTGAAATTGCCGAAAACGGACATCTTCTTTTCGGCGGTCAGGATACTGTAATGCTTGCAGAAAAATATAAAACACCGCTTTATCTTGTTGATGAAGATAGGCTTCGCCATAATATGCGCCTTTATAAAGAGGCGATGGAAAAATATTATGGCAAGGGAAGTTATCCTTTATATGCAAGCAAAGCGATGAGCTATAAAAAGGCTTATGAAATCTCTAAAGAAGAAGGCATTGGCGCCGACGTTGTTTCCGGAGGAGAGTTTTATACAGCGCTAAAAGCAGGATTCCCTGCGGAAAAAATATTTTTCCATGGAAATAACAAAACCATTGATGAAATTAAACTTGCGATGGATAATGGAATCGGCTTTTTCGTTATAGATAATTATGATGAAGCCGATATGGTTGATTCTTATGCAAAAAAATTGGGAATCAAACAGAAGGTTTTAATTAGAGTTACTCCCGGCATCGACCCACACACCTTTGAGGCTGTTAACACGGGTAAGGTTGATTCTAAGTTTGGCGCCGCTATCGAAACGGGCCAGGCCAGGGATATAACAGAGTATTGTGCCAACAAGGAAAACTTGATTATTTCCGGTTTCCATTGTCATATTGGTTCTCAAATTTTTGATTCGGTTCCTTTTTGTGATGCTGCAAAAATTATGATGGCATATCTTAAAGAAATGAAGGACGAGTTAAAAATCGATTGCGAATATCTTAATCTCGGCGGAGGTTTTGGCGTTCCCTATATTGAATCTGAGCCGCATCTTGACTTAACGAAAATTATCAAGGAAATTTCTGATGTTCTCAAAGAAGAATCAAAAAGACTTTCGATTGAAATTCCCAAAATTTTGCATGAGCCCGGCAGAGCGATCTGCGCAGATGCAGGCTTAACTCTTTATACAGTCGGTAATGTTAAGGAAATAAAGGGTTTTAAAAACTACGTTGCGATTGACGGTGGAATGGGGGATAACCCAAGATTTGCTCTTTATGGCGCTGAATATACCGCATTTGTTGCCAATAAAGCTAATGCGCCCAAAGATTATAATTGCACTATCGCAGGTAAGTGTTGCGAAAGCGGGGACGTTATCGCAGAAAACACAATGCTTCAAAAACCAAAAACCGGAGATATTGTTGCTGTTTGCACAACAGGTGCTTATAACTTCAGTATGGCTTCAAATTATAATAGAATTCCTCGTCCGCCCGTAGTTATGCTAAAGAAAGGCGAAAGCTACGTTGCAGTTAAGAGAGAAACCTATGATGATATAATAATGAACGATATTTAAAAAATAAGGCGATTCACATTTTTTGTGAATCGCCTTTAATTATACAATCTTTTTATAAAAATATTTAATTTCCGTTGAGTTTTTATTGCTTAAATCTTTTGTATTTTCATTAAATTCGAGTTTTAATTCTTCTTGCTGATAAAAAATGAAATAAGCCTTTAAAATTGGAATTAAAAAAGTCTTATCCGCAACCAAAACTTTTCTTATTTTGTTTTGACTTTCATTTATAAACAAGCCAACAACCTTACCCGAGCTGTTTTTTATAACAATCGGTTCGCAGTCGCCGGAAGAAATACCTAAAACAAATTCATTATCATCAAAAATTTCGTGTGAAGCTGAGGTGTATAGCTTTTTAAGTTCCGTAAAATCGTGTTTTGTTAAAACGCGAGGATGCATAAAAGCGAAAACCTCATCAATATTTTCGTTATCGCAAATAATTGCTCTTTCGAGATTTATATATTTTTCTTCTTTGGGTAAAAAGTTTTCAAATTGCTCGAAGGAGTATATATATTCAATTCCCTTTGAGGTTGCAATATCTTCCGCTTTTTTTAAAAGCTTTGATTTTTCCTCTGAAATATCAGTTTCTCCCCAATATTCAATTTCGGCTAAAGCGAGTTCTTTCTCATCTGTTTTATAAAAGGTCGGAAAAATTGAAACAGCGCTGGTGAGTTTTCCGTCTATCAGTAGTCCTAAATGATTTTCCATAAGCTCTTTTGAGGGCTTCAGAAATCTGGGATAAACTTTCAACGGGTCGATATAACCGCCCTTTTTGTGTGATAAACTTTTTCTGATTAAACCAATAAGCGAAAAGAAATCGGCAGGGGATAATTTCTTAATGTTGTCCATAATATCAAACCTTTATTACATTGTGTTATCTGGTTAATTTAATAATAACATAAATTCTTTTTATTTTCAATGCGGAAATGTGATTTTCGGTTAAAACTCAAAATATTGCTTGCAAATTTCAAATATCGGTGCTAGAATTACAGTTGAAATATGATTTCGAAGGAGAACTAATATGGCTAAAAAAACACAAATTACGTTAGTATCGAAAATGGATTGTGGCAAAATTGCCGTGAAACAGAATGCAAACGTACTTCTTCCCAAAATCAGTATTGAAGGCGAAACCTTTTTAGGTTGGAATAAATATCAAAAAATCAATTTTGGATATATGAACATTAATACAGATGAGAATACAACGTTGTATGCTATTTCTACAAACGGACCTGCATATGTTATCGAATCATATTTTAGGGGTGTTCCAAACGATTATAAAGGAGAAAGAGCACATTTTCGCCGTTATATAGTTGATATTTATCTTGAAAACACAAAAGCAAAAACAGGAAGCTTAAAAATCGAAAACTGCAATAATATTTTATATTATCTTAGTAACGTTCCTATAGAAGGGATCAGCGCTAAAATTGAAGACGAAACAAATCGTCGAGGCAGTGCATATCGTGATGTAGCGTATTTTACAACTGCCGGTATTACTATAAATTGGGAGAGTGCTGAGCTTATCGATGCCACTATTCAAAGGAAGAAAATAGCATCGCTTATGTTCTGCTTCAGCAGATGGGGAATGAGTTATAACGAAATAGATCGCAGAACAAGTGATGATATTATAATTCCTGCTTATGATTATAAGGCAATAGCAGATAATCAAGAAGCGCTTGTTAGCGCGAACTTTTATAATGGACAAAAAATGGAAATTATTTCTTCTGTTAATGATGCGATTTGCGTAAAAACAGAGAATGATTTGCCAAAAGTTGAGCAAGGAAATCTGCTTTCGCGATTTGCGGTTTTGTCCGATTCCCATATTGGAGTTGGATATAATTGGGAGAACTATAATTGGTTATACCGAGTGTTTGATCATCTTAAAAAGCTTCACAAGGAAAGTTCATTGGATTTTGTAGTTGAACTCGGAGATTCTATTGATGATGGATATGCCGAAACCTTCGAAACAGATTATAATATATATCTTGAGGAAGTGAAAAAACTTGAAATTTGCGATCCGGAAAACCCCATAGACGATAGGGCAGAAGGAAAAATACCGCACTATGAAATTCAAGGAAATCACGACACGTCTTTTGATACACGCTTTTTTAGAACAAAACTTTGGTATTCCGAAAACGAACAAGGACAGAAAGTTGCGTTTGTGGCATTTTTTACGAAATATGGCGGATATCCTGCTGTTAATCACGAGGTTGAGGGATCAACACGCACCTACAAATCTTATGGAATATTGACGGATGACGTAGTAGAGTTCGTTCAAAAAAGTGTAGAAGAAGCAAGGAAAAATGATGCAGTTCATATCGTGCTTTTAAATCATTTCGGAATAGCTCAGGATTTAGGCGCTCCCATTCTTCCCGAAACAGGTCTTGGAAAGATTGAAAGTATTTGTAAAAAACACGGCATAAAACTTTATTTAAGCGGTCATGAGCATAACGTTAATTATTCATTGCGTAAATATAACAGTATCTATAATTTTGACGTAGCAGCAACCTTTGACAAATATGCCGTATATGAAATTTACGAGAAATGCTTTAAGGTTATGATTTATAAAACAGAGGATAACAAACTTGATAAAATTTATTTTTTAGAAAACAGTTAGAAATTAAGCAAGAGGAAGTTTTTAGTTGTTTTTGAGTGATGAAATTCTTTGATTTATAATTTTATTTTACAAAAAACAAATTTTAATTTACATTGAATTTTCAAAAATAATATGCTAGAATTAAATCAAATGTTTCAATGGAGTGATTTTGATGAATTATTAAGATTTTCCGCCTATTAAAGATATGAAGCCTCTTGATATCTCGTATTTTCCATCTAGTTATCATGCCGCTATTTTCAGACTTTGGGAAACGACGTCTGCCGAAAGGATTGCCAATGCTTTGGAGTCTACTCTTGAAGACGTTTTAGAAGCTGCCGAAAAAATGGGCTTGCCAAAGCAAAAATGCAGTCCCGAATGGGAAAAGAGGGGCTATATTTCGATTATAAAAAGTGTATGGCATATTCTTCCTTATGAGCAAATATTAAAACTTTTAAACTGGAGTGAAGAAAAGTTTTCAAACATTTTAAAAGACGAAGATTTCCTCTATGTAAAGCTTGGGAACGTTAAGCATAATCTTGAACCCGTTCGCAAGCCGATGCTTGATGCAGAGGGAGAGAAAAAACTCTTGAGGATTCGAGAAATTGTTGAGAAAAACTTTTCGGATTTATTTGAGGGTGCAGAGCCATTCAGCTTTTTTAAGCAAAATTCTGATGCAGAAAAAATTCAAATTCAATCAAATAGCGGAATAAGAATGATATATTCCTATTGCGGGTTATATAGCAACGTTCTTGATGAGGATATTTTAATTTCATATCCCGAAAAATTGCTTGAAGAATATGCGAGCGTTGGTATTAATGCCATTTGGTTGCCCGTTGTATTATATCAAGTTGTTAAATTCCCATTCAATGAAAAATATTCCGCAGGTTATGAAGCAAGAAGGGAAAATCTTCGTAAGTTAATAAAAATCGCTTCAAAATATGGAATCAAGGTTTTCTTATATCTTAACGAGCCCCGATGTATGCCGTTATCGTTTTTTGAGGAACACCCCGAACTTTTGGGTGCAAAAAGAGATCAATATGGCGCGCTTTGTTCTGACAGACCGGAGGTTGAAGCATATCTCAGAGAGGGTGTTAAAGAACTTTGTGAAGCGGTTCCCGGTTTGGGCGGCTTTTTCACTATAACCTGCTCCGAATATTTAACTCATTGTAAATCGAACAAAGAAATAACACCTTGCCCGATATGTGAGGAAAAACCAACAAGTTTGCTTGTTTCAAACGTTTTGACTGCAATTTACGAATCTGCAACGAGCGTTGACCCCGATATTAAGGTGATTGCTTGGACTTGGGCTTGGGAAAGTTTTATGTCAAACGATGAAATAGATGAATGTATTAATTCGCTCCCTGAAGGAATTATAATTCAAACTTGCAGCGAGGCTAAAAAAGCTTTTAATGTTGGGGGAGTTGAGGGCGTTGTTGATGATTATAGTATGTCAATAATCGGACCTTCAGAATTTTCTAAAAAAGTTTGGGATCATTCGTTGAACCGAGGCCACGAAATTTGTGCTAAGGTTCAGGTTAACGTAACTTGGGAATGTAGCACCCTTCCGTTCCTGCCTGTGTTTGATTTAGTCAGGGAGCATATGACTAACCTTAACTCTGAAGGTGTGCAACACACTATGCTAAGTTGGACCTTGGGCGGTTGTCCTTCTGTTAATCTTAAAATTGCAACCGAGTGCTTAAACGATCCATCTTATGAAAAATATAAAGAATTGTTAAAGCAGGAATATGGTGAGTTTTCTGAAATTGTCGAGCGAGCAGCTCATTTATTTTCAAATGCTTTTAAAGAATTTCCATTCCACATTCGTTCTCTTTATTTTGGACCTCAAAATGGTGGGCCCGTAAACCCATTATATATCGAGTCAACTGAACTTAAAGCAACTATGACAGGTTTCCCTTATGATGATATTGATGCTTGGCGCGTAATATATCCCAGAGACGTTTATATCAATCAGTTTAAAAAATTGAGCGACGAATGGAAAAAGGGCTTAAAATTGCTTGATACTATGCCGAATAATGATTTTAAACAGTCGGCTTTGGGTGGTTATTTGCTTTTCAGGTCTTCTTATTTGCAGGCACTTTTTGTTGACGCGAGAGATAAGGGCGATAAAGAAACTATGGTTTGTATTGCCAAAGAAGAAAAAGAAAACGCAAAGGATTTTTATAACCTTATGAAGCTTAATCCCTATTTTGGATACGAAGCGGCTAATCACTATTATTTCACGAAAACGCAACTTATTGAAAAGGTTCTTAATTGTAATAATATAATTGAAAAATTGTCCTAAAAAGGATGGAAATTTGAGAATATGTTATTATTAATATAAAAAATAAAAAAGCAACTTGTTCAAAATTGAGCAAGTTGCTTTTTTGTTTTTTGGGGGGTTAAATTCTTTTGAAAATAAGCGTATCGGATTCATTGCTTTCAAGAACATATCCCTTCGGAGGAACAATATCGTAATCCACGCTTGACGGAATAGAGTATTTATAAATAACAGTGTTGTTATCACGGGACCATTCGCAAGATATTTTTCCGCAAGGAGCATCTATGTAACCTTTAGCGTAGTCCATATCGTCAGGGAAGAAAGGCTTAATATCTATGTTTTTATAGCAAATACAGTGCTCTTTTCTTGAGATTCCGAGAATTGCTTCATAGAACCACATGAGGAAATGCGAATTCATATGATGATTATTAGAACCGGCAGGCGTCCAGGCTTCATAAAGAGTAGTAGCGCCGTCTTCAATCCAATCTCTGTATGACGGATAACCTTTGGCGTTTATAATTTTATAGGCAACGTCATCGTGTCCATATTTATGCAAAACTCTGTAAAGGAATTGCAAACCTAGCATTCCGCAGTTATGATGATAGTCCTTCTCCGCAATTTTATTTAATAATTGTTTGAGAAGGCCATCAGTCGCTCCATCATCTTTTAAAGAAATCATCATTGATATTGCTGTTTGCGAATCAACGGTGCATCTATCCGCTTCTTCGTCGTAATATTTTCCAAAGAAGTGGTTGTAAAGGGCTGTTTTGCGCTCTTGCAACCCGGATTTATCATAATCAATAATATCCGCAAAATCAAGCGCCAATTCATAGAATCTGAGCAATAGCGCTGTTGAAGAAAAGCTTAGAGGAGTTGGAAGATTATTTTTAGGGAAGGGTCCCAGCCAATCCCATAAGCCAACAGAAAGGAAGCCGTCTTCATCTTTGCTGTTATCCAGGAAATCAATATATTTAAGAATATACGGGAAAGAGGTTTTTATAATTTCTTTGTCGCCTTTGAGGTTATACATTCTTAAAGGTAACTCTAACAGAACTGCGCCACAAATAGGTCCGTTGTATTCTTCAAAAGGATAACCCCAACCGGAGGTTGGAATAATTCCGGGGAGAGCTCCGGATTCTCTTTGCGAATCATAAATATCTTGTAGCCATTTTTTGAAGAGATCATAGGTATCATAGCTTATTAAAAGTTGTTCTGCAGAGGAAGCGGCGTCATTTGTCCAGCCTAGTTTTTCTCTTGTTGGACAATCGGTAGGCATATAAAACAGATTTGAAAGGGTTGAATAACCCGAAAGTTTAAATAGAGTGTTAAACAATTCGTTGGAACATTCGAAATCTGTAGTTTTCTTAACGTCTTGATGAACAAATATTGAGCATATATTAGTTATGTTTTCTTCTTCGATACCTTCGATTTCTAAATATCTGAAACCAAAATATGCAAATCGAGGTTTATATGTTTCTTTTTCGCCGCTTAAAATAATGCGGTTGGTTTCAAATTCGCAGTTAGCATAAAAATGCTTTGCGTCCATGTTTTTAAGTTGCAGAGTTCCGTCGGGGAAAATGTTTTCCGAATGACGGATAATAACTTCAGTCCCACGTTTGCCTTCAAAGGTTATTTCTTCCCATCCAGAGAGGTTTTGACCGAAGTCGTAGATAAGATTATTCTTTGCATTTTTGAAAACTCTGATTGGTTTATAGCTTTCAAATTCTTTGATAGGTTCGCATTGGCATTCTCTGAGCTTACCGAGAGGCTTTTCAGATATCGCAGCTTTTTCTTCAAAGCTTGCAAGATTTCCAATATCAAGCCATTTTTCACCTTTGCGGAAATCATAATGTTCTCCGCAACGAAGTTGATTAAAGGTAACGGGGGAGAGCTCTTTGCTTACAACCCAGTTATCATCAGTTTCAATCAGCATATTTTCATCAATTGTTTTTATTTCCAAAGAAAAAGCGAATTTTGATTTTGCTCTCCAAGGGGCAATGTCATAATTCCAAGGAGTTTTTAAAGATTCGTTATAAAAACCGTTGCCTAAAATAACAGCAATTTCGTTGACACCTGTTTTTAAAAGGTTGGTTGCGTCGTGCGTTGTATACCAAAGTGTTTTTGTGTAATCGCTTGTTGGCGACAATAACAAGTTATCGGTTAGGGGATAACCATTTATATAAACTACCGCTAACGATGGAGCACATAGAAAAGCTTTGGCAGACAGAACGTTAGAGCGGAGTTTGAAACTTTTTTTAAAAACAGGGGCGGGAGAAATTGTGCTAAATTCCGGTGAAAACTCACCTGGGAATTCTATAAATTTTACGTTGTCAAACATAAAAAACAACCTTTCAAAATATTTTCAATAATTCTACATCAAAAATATGGTATTGTCAATACAGATAAATTAATATTATTTATCATACAACACAACTTTTTCTGTATTGTAACGGACTCATTCCCATAACCTTTTTGAATGTGCGGCTGAAATAGTTTGGGTCGTTGAAACCCGAAAGTTCGGAAATGTCATTTACAGAAAGCGTAGTTGTCTCTAGGAGCCTTTTAGCTTCTTCGATTTTTAAAGTCAATATATATTTGCCAATGCTCATACCTTTGAATTTAGAAAACTGATGGGATAAATAATATTTATTCACGTAACAAGCATTAGCCACATCCTCAAGTGAAATGTTGTTCTTGTAGTTTTCAGCAATAAATCGAAGAACCTTTTCTAAGACACCGTTTGTTTTATGTAGATTAAATCCTTGGTCGGCATAGTTTATAATTCTGAAAATATACATTAATATTGTACGGGAAATGTTTTGTGCAATTTCCACATAGAAATCCTTCTTGTTTTCAAACTCAAATATCATTTTTTTTAAGAGGTCATATAACGCAGGGTAGCTATCCTCTGAATGATAAATTATTTCGTAGTCAGAAGGGAGTAGGTGATTCTGCGGAAGGTCAGTTATTTCGAATTTGTCGAGAGCGAAGAACATAAACTCGGTTGGCTCTTGCATGCTGCTTTCCTCATAATGCTCAACCTGAGGATTATATATAAGTATATCACCTTTCTCAAATTCTAAACGCTTGCCGTCTACGGTGGTACAACCCTTTCCGTCTACTACAAATATGATTTCGCAAAATCTGTGACTGTGAGGATGCTCTTGCCAACCGCCACTCTTCTTAAGTTCTCCGGCATATAAAAGACGGGGCTTTAATTTGAAACTGTAGTGATGTTTCAGAAGATAGTGCTGGCGTTCATCGCTATTATATCGATGCATAACTTCCATATAACTTGACTCCTTTACTAATAATCATGCATAAAAAGGACAAAATAGCACAACTTATGCATTATTATATGCAAATTTAACAATATTGTCAAGATATTTATGTAGATTTTAGCACATTTTTGTTTTAGAAACTAAACAATATTAGTCATTGCAAAATAGATAAAAGTTATGTATTATATCATTGTAGACATAGTCAATGTGTACAAAAGATAATGATTTCGATTAAGGAGGCTTTTTCTGTGAATGATGTAATTCTCACTATGAAAAACATAGAAAAGCATTTTTCCGGCGTTCATGCGTTGAAATCGGTGCAGTTTGAGTTGCGTGCCGGTGAGGTGCACGCTCTTATGGGTGAAAACGGAGCAGGTAAATCTACACTTATTAAGGTGCTTTGCGGAATTCATAAGAGGGATGGAGGTACAATCAACTTCTTTGGTGAAGATGTTGATTTTGCCAACATAGCTGAATCTCAGGCGGCAGGCATAAGCGT
>JAZQTQ010000033.1:0-32034 GCA_045630885.1 Acutalibacteraceae bacterium | reverse complement strand
AATTATCGTTGCTACATTCTCATCTAATATACACAGGCTTCAGCAAATAATCGATGAAGCTGTTAATTGCGGAAGAAAGGTTGCCGTTTCCGGTCGTAGCATGATAAATGTTGTTAACGTTGCAAGTGAACTTGGCTACCTTAATGTTCCTAAAGGCGTCCTGGTGGATATTGAACTTGTTAAGCGATATGCACCGGGAGATGTCGTTATTATCACAACGGGAAGTCAAGGCGAACCGATGTCAGCGCTTCATAGAATGGCGCACGGTGATCATAAGCAGATTGGAATAGCGCCTAATGATATGATAATTATTTCCGCAACCCCAATTCCCGGAAATGAAAAAACCGTTGGCAAGGTTATTAACGAACTTATGAAGCTTGGCGCTGACGTTGTATATGAAAAAATGTATGATGTTCATGTTTCGGGACACGCTTGTCAAGAAGAACTGAAATTAATGCTTAGCATCATTAATCCTAAGTTTTTCATTCCCGTTCATGGTGAACACAAACATTTGTTTAAACATGCTGCTTTAGCTACACAAATGGGAATAAATCCAAAGAATATTTTAATAACTGAAATTGGTAAGGTTATTGAAATTAAAAAGAATTCAATGGAGGTTGGAGAAACAGTTCCGGCGGGTCGAGTTCTCGTTGATGGACTTGGAATTGGCGACGTAGGCAGCGTTGTTTTGAGGGATAGAAAACACCTTGCAGAAGACGGTCTTGTGGTTGTTACAATAACTATTGATTCTGTAACAAACGAGGTCGTTTCGGGTCCCGAGGTAATATCCAGAGGTTTTGTATACGTAAGAGAATCCGAAGATTTGTTTTATGATGTTCGCGAGGTTACTTGCGATACTCTCGAAAAATGTTATATAAAAGGTATACACGATTGGAATTCAATTAAATCGAGAGTTCGTGATGACGTTTCAAGATTTCTTTACGACAAAACCAAAAGAAGCCCGATGATTTTGCCGATAATTATGGAAATATAATTTCAAATTGAACGGAGGAGTGGCGATGAATAATAAAGGCTTTTTCAAAAAATATTATTCGTTATATTTTTTGCTTTTAGCAAGCTCCTTTGTTAATACAATTCTTTGTTCTTTTATAGGTTTGGAATATTTTTTGATTTCAGCCTTGATTTTTGTTGCATCGCTATTCTTCGTTATTGTTAGAGTAGTTAGTTTTCAGAAATTTTGTAAAGATTTTTCCGAATTTTTCAGAATTGGCTCAACTCAAGGCTCGAAATTGCTTTCAAATTTTAAAATTTCTGTTATTTATACGACTGAAAATGGCGAAATTTTATGGTATAACGATTTCTTTTCCACAGTATTGAAGGGAAACGATTGTTATGGAATGAACGTTTATGAAGTCTTGAGATTAAATAAGGATAAAGTTTTGTCGGAAGGTAAAGACGGAATATCCTTTAACGGAAGAGAATATACGGTTTATTCGTCTTTCGCTGATGGTTTAAACAGTTATGGCGTTTTTTATCTTATTGATGATACCAATTTTAAAAAAATTGCTCTTGAGTATGCAGAAACTCGTCCTGTTTTTATTATGATTAACTTCGATAATTTCCGCGAAGCAACCGCAAATATAAGAGAGAGCGAGGTTATTTCGCTAAGGAGCGCTATTCATAATGAAATAGAAAAATGGTTATCAGATGTTTCTTGTTTAATGCTTCAAAAAAGCGCAACTGATGCCTTTATTGTAGTTGAAGAACGTTCCCTAAAGAAACTGATGGACGACAAATTTTCTATTCTTGAATCCGTCAGAAATCTTAAACTTAATAATGTTTCCGGAGTAACGCTTTCCATTGGTGTTGGCAGGAGTGGTAAAACTCTTACAGAAAACGAGACTTTTTGTAAACAAGCTCTTGATATGGCGCAAAGTCGTGGTGGAGATCAAGTAGCAATTAAATCATCAAATAATGATTATAAGTTTTTCGGTGGTGTTTCAAAAGCTGTTGAAAGGAAAACGAAGGTTAGAGCCAGAGTAGTAGCATCTGCTATTAAAGAAATGTTTTCTTCTGCTGATAATATTATGCTGATGGGGCATAAATTTTCCGACCTTGATTCATTGGGATCTGCATTTGCTTTGAGCTCATTTGCGGAGTTTTTAAACAAATCCTCATATATAGTTATAGACGAAGAAAAAAACTTGGCAAAACCGCTTTATGAGAGGATTAAGAATGAATCTTCCTGCGCTTTTTTGTCGCCGGAACAAGCTCTTGAACATCTGGGCGAAAAAACAGTTTTGGTTGTTGTTGATACCCATCGCAAAGAAATAATCGAATGTAGCGAGCTTTATGAAAAATGCGCTAATGTTATTGTTGTTGATCATCACAGAAAAGCCGTTGACGCGATAGATAATTCCGTTATTTTTTATCACGAAACCGCAACGTCTTCAACTTGTGAAATGGTTTCTGAAATTTTGCAATATATTAAGGGTTATAATCCTTCTAAGCTTGTTTGCGAAGCTTTGCTTTCAGGAATTATTCTTGATTCAAAAAATTTATGCCTACATACGGGCACAAGAACGTTTGAAGCTTGTGCATATTTGCGATCCAATGGCGCTGATCCTATCGCTGTTAAAAAACTATTTTCTGATGATATTTCGACTTGTTCCAGAAAGGCTCGCATTGTTTCTTCTGTTAAAATATATAAAGATTGTGCTATTTCCTATGATGAAACAAGCGATAATATCACGCGTATTGCCAGTTCGCAAGCGGCAGACGAGCTTTTAAACTTAGAAGGGATAAACGCTTCTTTTGTTATGTCAAATCAAGGCGATGAAATTAATATTTCTGCTCGTTCGCTGGGAGGCATTAACGTACAGATAATAATGGAACAGTTAGGTGGAGGCGGACATCAAAATATGGCTGCTTGTCAGCTTAAGAATTCTGATTTTAGTCAAGCGCATAAAGTTTTGCTTGAGGCTATAAATAACTACAAAAATAATTTTTAGATTAAGGAGAGATATAAAGTGAAGGTTGTTTTAACAGCTGACGTTAAAGGAAAAGGCAAAAAAGGTGAACTTATAAGTGTATCTGATGGTTATGCAAGAAACTTTCTTTTTCCGAAAAATCTTGCAATAGAAGCAAATAGTTCTGCGATGAGCGAACTTAAAAGCAGAGAGGAAGCAAAGGCGCATCATATTGCCGTTGAAAAGCAAGAAGCAACAGATTCTGCTAATACAATTAATGGCAAGACTATCGTTATCCATGCGAAAGCCGGAGCTAGCGGTAAACTTTTTGGAGCAATAACAACTAAAGAAATTAGTGCTGAAATTAAAAATAAACTAGGCATTGATGTTGATCGCAGAAAAATCGTTATGAAAGATATAAAATCTTTTGGAGAATATTCTGCAGAAGTAAAACTCTATAATGGCATTAGTGCTAACGTTAATATAAAAGTTGAGGAATAATAATGGCTGATTCAACATTTTTAGGTTTTGGTGATGAAAACCTTCCATTTTCAACAGAAGCCGAACAATCTGTTATCGGAGCTATCTTAATTGACCCTGAAAGCATTTTGTTAGTTGCTGATACATTAAAGCCTTATCATTTTTATGTTCCACAACACAAAATGATATACGAGGCTTTAAGCAATATGTTTGAACTAAACAGAACGATAGATTTCGTTACATTGCTTGAGTGGCTTAAGAAAAAAGGTATTTATGACGATGTTGGCGGAAAAACTTATCTAACCCAACTCGCTCAGGCGGTGCCTTCTTCTGCAAATATTGCAATTTATTCAGGCATCGTTAGGGATAAATATACTGTCAGAGCGCTCATTATGGCTTCTCGTGAAATTATAACTGATGCGGAAGACGGTAACGCCGAACCCGGTTTGCTTCTTGACCACGCTGAACGCAGAATTTTCGACATTCGACAAGATAAAGATATATCAGGTCTTCGTCATATCGCTGACGTTATGGAAAATGAAACCTTCGTTCGTTTAACAAATTTAAACGATGAGGAGAAAAAGAAGGATTACATAGGCATCCCTTGCGGAATATCTGCAGTTGATAAATATACAACGGGCCTTAATAAATCCGATCTTATAATCATCGGCGCAAGACCCGGTATGGGTAAAACGTCTTTCTGTCTTAATATTGCCAGAAACGTTGCCGTTCAAAGCGGTAAAACTGTTTGCTTTTTCTCTCTTGAAATGACTCGCGATCAGTTGGCTCAGCGTATGCTTTCCAATGAGGCTTGTATTAAGAGCGAAAAACTCAGAACAGGGGAATTAACCCAAGAAGATTTTGTAAATCTTGGAATTGCCAGCGAAAGGTTGGGAAAGGCGCCAATTTATTTTGATGAAACCTCCGGTATAACAGTTCCCGAAATCAAAGCAAAGGTTAGAAGAATGAATGGTGCTTGCGATTTGGTAATTATTGACTATCTCGGTCTTCTTCGTTCTTCCGAAAGAAAAGAAAATCGTGTGCAAGAAGTTTCAGATATAACGAGAAATCTTAAAATTATGGCAAAAGAGTTAAATATACCTGTTATTTGTTGCGCTCAGTTGAATCGTGGAACCGAGTCAAAAGGCACATCTCATATTCCTGCGCTCTCGGATTTGCGTGAATCAGGATCTATTGAGCAAGATGCAGATATTGTTCTTTTCCTTCATCGTGAGGCTTATTATAGTGCAGACAGCGATCAGCCAACCGACCAGACTAAGGCTATGTGTATTATTGCTAAAAACCGTCATGGTGAAACTGCTAATGTTGATTTGCATTGGGACGGTCAGTTCACAAGATTCTCCTCTCAGGATGTGTTCCATTAATGATTAAAAAAATGCTTTTAGCTATCAGTGAATATGATATGCTAAAAAGAGATTGCGACGTTCTTGTAGGTCTTTCGGGCGGCGCAGATTCTGTAGCTCTGCTTTTGGGATTGGTTGAAATTAAAGAAAAATTCAATCTTTCTTTAAGAGCTATTCATATAAATCATAATATAAGGGGCAAAGAAGCCGAAAGAGATGAAAAATTTTGTGTTTCTCTTTGTGAAAGACTTTCTGTGCCCTTAATAGTTGAATCTGTTGACATTCCATCGCTTTCAAAGCAATGCGGCGAAAGCACCGAGCTTTGTGCCAGAAATGAGAGATATAGATTGTTCAAAAAACACTCTATTGATTTTATCGCTACGGCGCATAATGCTGAAGATAATGCCGAAACTGTTTTGTTTAATATCGCAAGAGGCTCCGGAACAAAGGGCGCTTGCGGGATTCCGCCTGTAAGGGGAAATATAATAAGACCTATTATTTATTGCAGTCGTGAAGATATTTTTGCTTATCTTGAAAGCGTTAAACAAGATTTTGTCGTTGATTCAACAAATCTTTCAAATGATTATACCAGAAACAAGATTAGACATAACGTTATTCCTGCTTTAAAAGAAATTAATTCGTCTTTATTCAATGCTTTTTCAAGATTTACCGAGAATATAAGAGAAGATATGTCTTTTTTAGAGGAAGAAGCAGTCAGAAAATATAATGAGCTATCTTTTGTTATTGATGACGAAATCGTTCTTCGAAAAGAGGTTTCGAATCTTCCTGACGCTTTGAAGAAACGAGTTTTGATTCTGTTTTGTGAATCTTGCGGTATATCGAAAACTAAATTAGACTATAATAAATTGAATGAGTTTATCAATGTTTTGTGCGGCAAAATATTGAGTATGCAAATATATGATAATTTTTATTTTTGCGCTTCAAAAAAAGGTTTTGTAATTAATCAAAAGCATTATAATTTTCCATTTAATATGGATTCTTTTGATTTTGAAAGTCATTTTTATAAAATTTCTAAGAAAAATTATGAAAATTCTTTGAAAATTAACAAATTGTTATTAAAAAATGCAATAGATTATGATAAAATTATAGGCGAAATGTTTGTTAGGAAGAGGGAAGATGGGGACAAGTATCGTCCTGTTTCGCGAAATGTTACCAAAACGCTAAAAAAACTTCTGAACGAATCTGCTTTAACTCCGAAGCAAAAAGCCGGTTTATTTGTTGTTTGCGATGATAATGGCATTGTTTTCACAAATTTATTTGGAATTGATGAAAGGGTAAAAGTTGATTCTGCTTCTAAGAATATTTTTGTTTATAAAAATATGGGAGGACAAAGTAATGCTGAATGCTATTGAAAAAGTATTAATTAGCGAAGAAGAAATCAAATCAATTTGTCAACGACTTGGCAAACAGATATCTAACGATTATAAGGGCAAAAAACTTTTGCTTGTTAGTATTTTAAAAGGTGCGGTCGTTTTCCTTTCTGATCTTATGAGAGAAATAACTATTGATTGCAGTATTGATTTTTTGGTTGTTTCTTCATATGGTTCCGGAACGAAAACCTCCGGTGTTGTTAAAATTGTTAAGGATTTGGATTTGAATTTAGAAGGTTGGGATGTTCTTATAGTAGAGGATGTTCTCGATTCAGGTATGACATTATCCTATATTCTCGAAATACTTAAGGGCAGAAACCCGAACAGTGTTAAGATTTGCACGTTCCTTGATAAGCCCGAAAGACGTGTTGCTGATGTAAAGGCTGATTATTTAGGAACATACATACCCGACGAATTTGTTGTTGGATATGGTCTTGATTATGACGAAAAATATCGAAATCTTCCTTTTGTTGGTGCTCTTAAAAGAGAAATTTATAGTTAACACAAAAAATCGTAATTTATTATAGATTGTTTAACAATCTCAAGGAGAATTAATTTTGAAAAATCTTAAAAGAACTTTAATTTATATTGGTATCCCCATTGTTTTGATAATTGCTTTTACATTTGTTAGATATGGCGCTCAAAGCACTCAGTCGCAAAAATATTATGAGATTATCCAAAAGTTTGAAAATCATCAGATTACTGAATGTGAACTTAATTTGAACTCTGGAGAACTTAAATATAATCTCAAAAAAGATAAGAACGATAATAATAAACAAAATGGCGCAGAAGCATATAACCATAGTTATACTGTTCCAAACGTAGCTGTTTTTCTTGATTTTTATGATTCGTTTGTGAGAGAAAACAATGCGGGCCTTAAGGAAAGCGATCCTAATTTTATAAAACACGAACTTTCGAATGCAGGTAGTGGACTTTCTGCTTTGAAAAGTTCTTGGCCTTCGCTTGCAGTTATCGCATTAACCTTTGTTCTCGGTATTTTCTTTATAAGAAAAATGGGCTCAATGGGTGGCGGAGATAAGATTATGGGCTTTGGAAAGGCTCGAATCAAAAAACCATCATCAGACGGAAGAAAAACAACATTTGCTGATGTTGCAGGTGCTGACGAAGAAAAGGAAGAACTTTCTGAAATTGTTGAATTTTTGAAATCTCCTTCAAAATTCAATGAACTGGGCGCAAGAATTCCTAAGGGCGTTTTGCTTGTCGGCCCTCCCGGAACAGGTAAAACTCTTCTTGCCAGAGCTGTTGCAGGAGAAGCGGGAGTTCCGTTCTTTTCAATTTCCGGTTCTGACTTTGTTGAGATGTACGTTGGTGTTGGCGCATCTCGTGTCAGAGATTTATTTGAACAAGCAAAGAAAAATGCTCCGTCGATTATCTTTATTGATGAAATAGACGCTGTTGGCCGTCAAAGAGGCGCAGGTCTTGGTGGCGGACACGATGAAAGAGAACAAACTCTTAACCAATTGCTTGTTGAAATGGACGGCTTTGGTGCAAATCAAGGCGTGATCGTTATTGCGGCAACAAACAGACCTGACATTCTTGATAAAGCTCTGCTTCGTCCGGGAAGATTCGATAGAAGAGTAACGGTTAATTATCCCGACGTTAAAGGCAGAGAAGAAATATTAAAGGTTCACGCAAGAGGAAAGCCTTTTGGCCCTGACGTAAGTCTTAAAACTATTGCTCATTCAACAGCAGGCTTTACGGGAGCTGACCTTGAAAACCTATTGAACGAAGCTGCTCTTTTGGCTGCTCGACAAGGAAAAAAGGCTATAACACAACCCAATATTGAAGAAGCAACCATTAAGGTTGTTATGGGCGCTGAAAAGAAATCACACGTCGTTTCTGATAAAGATAAGAAAATCACATCTTATCATGAAGCGGGGCACGCAGTCGTTTCATATTTCCTTCCATCTCAAGACCCGGTTCATCAGATTTCTATTATTCCTCGCGGAATGGCCGCCGGATACACTATGTATGTTCCAACTGATGAAAAGACGCATATGAGCAGAAATCAGATGATAGAAGATATATGCTCGCTTTTGGGAGGAAGAGCTGCCGAGGCATTAACTCAAGACGATATTTGCACGGGCGCTTCGAATGATATTGAAAGAGCAACCGAGCTTGCCAGAAAAATGGTAACCAAGTTCGGTATGAGCGAAAAGTTAGGTCTTGTAACTTATGGAACTGGTAACGACGAAGTTTTCTTAGGACGAGATTTTTCTGCAACACCTAACTATTCCGAAAGAATTGCTGCAACTATTGATGAAGAAATTGAATCTATTATTATGACTCAGTATAATAGAGCTATTGAAATATTGAAAGGTTCGATGGATAAAGTTCATTTGGTTGCGCAAGAGCTTTTCTTGAATGAGAAAATTGATGGCGAAAGATTTATTGAGATAATGGAATCTCAAAACGAAATTAAAGAATAATATATATAAAAGAAGACATTTTGATAAGAGTCGTACAGTTAAGGACAGTACAACACGACACAAAAACACCCGTAGTTTTTAAAAACTGTGGGTGTTTTTAATGTTCTCTTTCTTTTTTAGTCAAGTTGTGCTATAATACAACTAAGCGATAAATAAGAATTTGACGAAGGAGGTTTTTCTATGAAAAAGAAATTGTATTATATAATACCTTTTGTAGCCGTTCCGCTATTGTTGCTACTCTGCGAGTTGCTTAACAATGCAAAGCTACTACAAATGTCCCCTTACATACTTGGTACTTTGCTTTTGCTTTTTTCTTTGGCCATGGGCTTTTTCTCTACCACCCACAGAACTTTTGATTATTTGCTAACCGCAATTATGCCCATATCACTGTTCTGTTGTATGTTTATTGCTGGATTTTTGGATAAAAGCGACTTAGAAACCCGATTCCATCTATATAAAGCAGTTAATGCTGCATTCCAGCCTATTGCACTGCAATTATATTTTCTTATGGCAATCGCGACTTTCTTGGCTTCCTTTAAGTCTTTTAGAAATATTAAGGGCCGAATTTCAAAACGATAAATTCCAATTTATCGAATAGATGATATTTGTTTAGAAAAGGGTTTTAGGTTCTCCTAACAAGTGACATTTGGGCGCCCAAATGTCCTGCTTGCTACGGTATAAGACAAAATTAAAAGCTGTGTGGAAATTCCACACAGCTTTTTTACTGTCCTTAACTGTACGCCCCTTATAAAGTGTCTTCTTTTTTGTTAAAACAGATATTATTTATATAAAGTCTGAAATTTTTTATTGACATTCAAAAAAAACATAATATACAATTTATTTATAATATCGGGAGGTATTGTTATGAAAAAAATTTTTTCTTTAGCGCTTTGCTTAATTATTTCAGTTTGTTCTTCGGTTTCAGCATGGGCTACATATACAGAAAACAACAATTCAGAAATTGTCGGTTTATCGGAAACCTATGTTGCTTATAACAATTTTGAGAATTGTTCAGGTTTTTCAAATAGAATGAAAACGTTTAGCCTTTTTGAAACTAATGAATCAAACGGAATTGTTTTAAAAAACGATGGTACTGCTTGGTCGGCTATTGATTCCGACGATAGATTTCAGGGAACTTATACCTATGAAGGAACAACTAATAATATTTTCAGAGAATCAATCAAACAAAATACAAACTATATTGTATCATTTGATTATAAATACTTATCCGAATCATCTAATCAATTTTCTTTTGCAATCAAAGTTCCGCAATTTGCTTCAGGCACAACCGATTACAGACATTCTATTCCTGTAAGCACTGAATGGACAAGATATTCTATAATTTTCAACTCAGGTAATTTAACGAAAATGGGTGTTAAAATTAATTCGTTAAGTTGTTCTGTTCCTTTCTATATCGATAACTATTCTTTAACTGAACTTACAGATTTATCTATTAATTCTGCTTCAGACGTCCTTCCTGCTTTTTTCTCAAGGCAGTTTAATTGATGAGAAGTATTTGATTGTTGGAAGTCATATTAAATTTACTGCGCCTACAGGCTTCAGTTTTAATGTTAAAATGGGCGACACACAGATCGACTCTGATAATGGAGTTTTTGATATTAAGAAGGTTACCGATAAGATAACAATTGATGTTAATTATGATTTTGAGTATATTTTATCAAAATTTTATATCAATAATAAACATATAGGTATTCCGCTAGGATATTCTGTTAATGATTTTTCAGAAGAATTAATAAATTCTATTGGCTCATCTTTTGATATTTATGATGCTGATAATCAGAAGAAAAATGCTGATGAATATTTAAAAGAAGATGATAAATTTTTTGATTATAGTTTCGCTTTTATGGGTGATGTAAATAATGACAAACAGTATACTGTTACTGATTTGACAAGCATCGTTGAAGCTGTTTTGAGTGGTAATACCGACCTTAATCGACACGACATTTCTTTGGATAACAGCGTAACGGTTTCTGACATAGTTAAAATGAGGAGAATTGCATTGAACTTTAAACAATATAATTTAGACGCTGCAAAGCTTTCTAACGAGAAGTCTAAAATTACAAACGATGCAGTTTATTACGGAATAACAGAAGATATGTTATCTGCCGGTATTGCAAATCAAGGCAACAGAACAATGGTTGCAAACGCCATGAAAAAAGCATTAAACGGAGAAGATGTAACGATTGCTTTCTTAGGCGGTTCTATCACTTATGGTGCCGCAGCTTCAAACAGGGATAAAACTTGTTATGCTGCATTAGTTCGCGATTGGTGGGAAAGAATGTTCCCCGGACAAATTAAATTTATTAATGCCGGCATAAGTGGAACTAACAGTAATTTTGGTATATATAGACTAGAAGCTGATATTTTATCAAATAAACCTGATATTCTTATAGTTGAATTTGCAGTAAATGATGGTAATGGTTCAGGATCTTTCCAATATAACCACGAGGCAATCATAAGAAAGGCTATGAAGAATAATTGCGCGGTTATTCAGTTATTTATGACGGCCAATAGTTATGGATTAAATTGCGGACAAGTAACACATGGCCCAACCGGAAAATATTATGATGTTCCACAGATTAGTATGAGAGATGCACTATACGGCAAGAATTACGTTAGAAGCGATGGACAGACCTTCGTTTTTTGGGACGAAACACAAAAAAATAAATCAATTCTTTCTGATGGTACCCATCCTAATGATACCGGATATGCTATGACAGCTACTCTGATTAACAACTACCTTAATAAAGTTTACGAGAATATAAATAATATTTCAACTGACGTTTTAGACGTGAATGAAACGCCCAAACATGAGCTCGCTCCTATTATGGAAAACGTTGAAGTCATCGATCCTGCTAACCACGTTAACAATGAGAACGTTTCAATAGTTTCTTTAGGTGATTTTAAAGTTAATACAAGCGGTGATGACTATAAGTCTAATGTCGCTGATATGTTTGGTGTATCTGCTAATTCCGTTAATGCTCAACCATTGGTTATAAGCGTTAAGAACTGTCATGTATTTTCTGTGATTTCTGATACTCAAGCATTAGGGTATTTTATGAAGGTTGAGGTATATGATGCTAATACTAAGCAATTGCTTCACACCGATGATTCTAACGTTAATACTCAGTATGGTTCTTCAAAAACAATTCGCACACATAATGCATCTTATACGAACGCAGACGGCAAAGACGTTTTAATTAAAATTTCTCCCAACGCATCAAAAAGCATTTCAAATGCAAATATATGCATTTGAAGAGCCTTTGCAATTGCATAAAATTAAGCACAGACTTTGTATTTCAAGGTCTGTGCTTTTCTTATTTACAAAAGGCAAAATATATTATTTTGTTTGATTTGTTTATTGGAATTTTGATTTCGCTATCTATGTAATATAGTTTTGAAGCGCTGAATATCGGCTTTGTATATTTGCTGTCATTAACAGATTTTATGAGTTTTTTTAGGGTTGCAAGATATTGATCATTATTAGAATTAAACAACTTTTTTAATTGTCTGTCAAAACTACTGCTTTTAAAATTAAAGTTATTAAGATTTGAATTATTTGAGAATTGATTAAGATAAGATATTGCGGCATCAGTTGCGGCATAAGAGGGTACTAATGCAATTTGATATTCGTTATTTTTGATAGCGGAATATAATCCCGACTTATCCGAAACCGATTCGAGATTAATTGTTATTCCGAAGATATTTTGCCAATTTGCCGCAATTTGTTTAATAACGTAGTTTGAGGCAGGATCGTCGATATAAATAATTGAAATCGGCGGGAAGGTTCGATCTGTTTCCAATTCTTTGCAGGCGTCTAAAAATAGTGAACGAGCTTCTTCGTTTGAATATGAAAATTCATTTTCTATTGCAATATATTCGTAACCCTTAATTATGCTTGGAATAATAGAGTTTGTTTTGTTTATTCCGTATTTTTCTGAAACGTTTTCTGAAATATTGAAAGATGTCGTGTTTTTCAAAACGTTTATAATGTTTTCGTTAAGCGTTGCGTGTTTTTCATTGAACACTAATGAATAAACCGTGTCAGATATTTTTTCGGTGCTATAGGATACCTCGTTTTCATCAAGATAATCTACGGTTGAATTATTGAATATTGAAATATCAACGTCATCTTTTTCAATGCTTTCGAGCAGTTCTGTTTCATTAGAAAGATAAAAATATACGTCTGTAATTTGTGGGGTGAACTCGGTAGTGTATTCTTCGTTAGTTGTTATTGAGCAATAATCGGTATTCCAGCTTTGCAGTTTGTAAAATCCGTTGCAAAGAATAGATTTTCTGTTTAAACCGTAGTAACCCTTTGTCGATTCAAAAAACTCTCTGTTGCAAGGCATGGTAATAGGCGTTGTGAATAGTTTTGGGAGGTTATTGATAGGATAGTCTAATTCAATAACAAGAGTTTTTTCGGCTTTTGCAAAAACGCCTAAGTTTGAGGAAGACGAGCCTCCAATGATAATTTTAGATGCGTTTTTTATGGGTAACAGCGTGTAAGAAAAAGGTGATTTTGTTTTTGGGTCAACGGCCCTTTGCAGAGCAAATACGAAATCATCTGCAGTTACGCTTTTTCCGTTTGACCATTTTGCTTTATCAGAAATTTCGAAGGTATATTTAAGGTTGTTCTTCGATGTGATATAGCTATCTATAACTCCGTTAACGATTTCGCCTTTTTTATCATATTTAAAAAGGCCCTCAAAAGTGTTGTATACGATTTGAAATTCCGTGTCGTTTTGTGCAAGTTGGGGATCGATGTTTTTTATATCAACCATTGATTCAAAAACAAGATTTTTTTTCTTTTCGGGTTTGCATCCTGCTAATGAAACTAAAAATGTAAAAGCCAAAAGAAACGAAAGACTCTTTATGATTTTATTTTTCAAAAATGCTAACTCCTTTATTATCTATTGCTACTATAAGCGGAAATTCGCTAATTTCAAGCCTTTTTATGGATTCGCAACCAAGATCTTCGAATGCGATAACATCACATTTTTTTATGCATTTTGAAGCTAATGCACCGGCGCCGCCGATTGCACAAAGATAAAGGGCGCCGTTTCTTGCAATTGCATTGGTTACGTTTTTGTTTCGAGGACCTTTACCTATCATACAAATCATACCGTTATCCAATAGTATAGGCGCATATGGGTCCATTCTGCTTGATGTTGTTGGTCCGCAACTCCCAATAACCGAACCCTTTGGAGCGGGTGTAGGTCCTGCATAATAAATGGTTGAATCCTTAAGCTTGAAGGGGAGAGGCTCGTTGTTTTCAATCATCTTAACCAGCCTTTTATGGGCAGCATCACGGGATGTATAAATAATGCCGGAAAGCAAAACCTTGTCTCCGGCAGAAAGTTTATCAATATTTTGTTTTAGAGTGTCAGTTGATAATCTGATGTTTTTCATTAGAAATTCCCTTTAATATTAACAGGTTGCGATATTTCCTCGACCTTCTTAGAGGTTGAGGAAATAGTTTCCTTTGCGTTTGATAATGAAGCGGTTAAAACATCGAGGTCGCTTTCATATTTTCTTGAAGCATCGTTGATTTTTTGCTTTAAAGCATTAAGCTCTTCGTGAACTTTTTCGATAGAAGCAATAGTTTGATTAACTTCATAAAAAGCAAGGTCGGAGCTTTCTTTTGTGCTGGTTCTGATAGCTTCAGCGTTTGATTTCGCAACTAAATACATTTTCGCAATGTCTTTACTCATGGCTTCGGCTTCGGCTTTTTGAATTTCAAGCTCTTCTGCCTCATCTGCGAGCTTTTGAACAGTTGCTTCGCTTATTTTTAGTTTTGCTTCAAGCTCAGGTATTTTTTTCAATTCATCAATGAGCTGCGAATTTCTTCTATTTAATTTATCAAGCGTTTCAATAAGTTCGTTTTCTCTTAAAGAAGATTCTTGTTGAGTTTTTCTGATATAATCGATAACATCTTGGCGATTAAAACCCAAAACCTCTCTTCTAAAACCGACTTTTGCCATATTCCCACCTCAAAAACTGAAATTACTTAGTACTTTTTTTGACATTATACCACGAAAATACCATTTATTCAATATTTTTATTTACTTTTTATATTAAATTAAATAAAATTTATAAAAAGCATTGCAATATTCATCATTTTGTTATAAAATAATGTATAAATGTATATTTATAAAAAAGCAGGTGCATTTTATGAAAAGAAATCAAGAAAGAGAACAAGCTTTTGCTTTGATTTTCGAAAAAACATTTCGTGATGATTCGTTAGAAGATATTATCGAGGATGCTATATGTGCTGAGTTTTACGAAGAAAGCGATTTTTCTGAAAAAGTTTTCAGAGGAGTTTTCGATAACCTTGAGGAAATAGATTCTCTTATTAGCAGCAATCTTAAAGGTTGGAAAATAGATAGAATTTCGAAAGTTTCGCTTTGTATATTAAGATTAGCAGTATACGAAATTAAATATGTTGAAGATATTCCGGTTAGCGTTTCGATAAACGAGGCTATTGAGCTTGCTAAAAAATATGCATCAAGCGAGGACGTTGCTTTTGTGAATGGTATTCTCGGAAGCATATCGAGGGCTTGATATGTCGTTCTATTTAGGAATAGATACTAGTAACTATACAACTTCAGTTGCCATATTTAATTCTGATACAAATTCTGTTATCAATTCCAAACGTTTGTTGTCTGTTAAGGAAGGTCAGAAAGGTTTGCGCCAGTCTGATGCCTTATTTTTGCACACAAAGGCATTACCGGATATAATTTATCAAGCCTTTTCAAATTTTGAAAAGTGTGAAGTTTCTGCGGTAGGCGTTTCGGAGCGACCCAGAGATATTGATGGCAGTTATATGCCGTGCTTTTTAGCCGGAGTTTCTGCAGCAAGCGCGTCAGCGCTATCTCTTGGTGTTCCTTTGCATAAATTTTCGCATCAAAGGGGACATATTGCAGCGGCGCTTTATTCTTCAAAAAGATTTGATTTATTTGATAGACCTTTTCTTTCTTTTCATATTTCGGGCGGAACTACTGATGCAATTCTCGTCCTTCCCGATGACGAATTGATTATAAAGTGTGAAACTGTGGCATCAACCCTTGATTTAAACGCGGGGCAGGTTATAGATCGCGTTGGCGTTATGTTAGGGCTTAATTTTCCGGCAGGTCCCGAACTTGAGAGGTTGGCGCTTAATGGTCAAAGTCCTAAAAAAACTAAACCTGTTTTAAAAGGTAATGATTGTTGCTTGTCCGGCTTGGAGAATCAATGTCAAAAGCTATTTAAAGATGGGTATTCGAAGAATGATATTGCAAAATATGTTATTGATTATATTTCCGAAACTATTTTGTCGATGTCTGAAAAGTTAATCGTTAAATATGGTAGTCTTCCGATTGTTTATGCAGGCGGTGTTATGTCTAACAATATAATCAAAAATTCGCTGCAAAATAATTTTGATTGCGTTTTTGCTGAACCGCAATATTCTTGCGATAATGCGGTTGGTGTTGCTGTTTTAACCGCAAAAAAAGAAGGGGCATTATTATGAACACTTCGGTACTAACTGTAACACAATTAAATAAATATATAAAATCTTTAATAGATGGTGATATAAATATTTCCAACTGTTTTGTTGAAGGAGAAATTTCTAATTTTAAAAATCATTTTTTAAGTGGTCATCTTTATTTCTCCATCAAAGATAAAGATTCTGTTATAAAATGTGTAATGTTTAATCGCGCAGCCTCCAGAATTAAATTTGAGCCAACCGACGGCATGCAGGTTATTTTAAGAGGCTCTGTTTCGGTTTATGAAAGAGACGGTCAATATCAGATTTATGTTGAGGATATGCAACCGCTAGGTATTGGCGCTCTTGCGGTTAAATATGAGCAATTAAAGGAAAAACTCAAAAAAGAAGGACTTTTTTCGCCTGACACCAAAAGACCTTTACCTAAGGTTATTAAAAGAATAGCTGTTATAACTGCCGAAACCGGCGCCGCCGTTCAGGATATTTTTTCTGTATCCCAAAGAAGAAACCCTGCGATTGAAATTGTTTTTTGTCCTGTTATAGTTCAGGGCGATAATGCTCCCGACAGTATGATAAATGCGTTGGAAAAGGTTTATTCCTGCGATGGTATAGACGTTATAATAATTGGTAGGGGTGGAGGCTCTTTTGAGGATTTATTCTGCTTTAATGATGAGAATTTGATCCGCAAAATTTATGAATCTCCTGTTCCGGTTATTTCTGCTGTTGGTCATGAATCTGATTTCACGCTATGCGATTTTGTTGCTGATATTAGGGCGGCAACACCTTCATCTGCGGCAGAGCTTGCTGTTGAATCCACTTCGGAAATTAAGGGTAGAATTGAATATTTTAAAGAAAAGCTGAATGTTGGGATTAATTTGCGTTATGAAACCGATTCTGAACGATTTGACAGATGTATTTCCTCTAACTTTTTTAAAAATCCTACAGAATTTGTTCTTTCAAAGCAAAGTAAGTTTTTATCCGAATTTTCTCAATTTAAAAGTGTATCGAAATCTGTTTTTCTTGAAAAAAATAACGAATTTACCACATTGCTTCAATCGCTCAATGCTTTGAACCCGATTTCAATACTTTCGAGAGGCTATTCCTTAGCAACTATAAATAATTCGATTATTAAGTCAACGGATCAAATATCGGTTGGCAGCAAGATAAACGTTAAATTTGCAAATGGTTCTGCAGATTGTGAAGTTTTGAAGATTAATGAAGGAGAAAAAATATGAAAGAATTAACTTTCGAAGAAGCTATTAAGCGATTGGAAGAAATTGTTTTATCGTTAGAAAGCGGCAATTGCAATCTTGATGATTCTATTAAGCTTTATGATGAAGGTATGAAACTCTCTGTGCTTTGTGATAAAAAACTGTCTGAAGCAAAACAGAAAATAATAACCATTGATGAATATTTGAAGGAAAATAACAATGACTAATTTAATTGAAAAATATAAGCCTATTGTTGATAAGGCTCTTTCCGATATACTTGTTTGCGAAAATCCGCTTCATAAAAGCGTATTCGATGCTATGAATTATAGTATTTCTGTCGGTGGAAAGAGAATAAGACCTACGCTTGTGCTTGAGTTTTCCAGAATATGCGGCGGAAACGAACAGGCCGCTTTGAAGGCCGCTTGCGCTATCGAAATGGTTCACACCTATTCTTTAATTCACGATGATTTGCCTTGCATGGATAATGATGATTTCAGAAGAGGTTTGCCTTCGTGCCATAAGAAATTCGGAGAAGATATTGCTCTTTTGGCGGGAGATGGTCTTTTAACGATGGCATTCGAAACGCTATCTTCGGCTAACGTTCAGGATAGTCTGAATCTCTTTAAATGTGTTTCGATCTTATCTAAATGTGCGGGTGCGAATGGTATGATAGGCGGTCAGGTTATTGATCTTGAAAGCGAAGGAAAAAATGTTGATTTAGATGTAATAACCAAACTTAATGAATTAAAAACTTCAAAGCTTATTGAGGCTTCGTGTATGATGGGATGCGCCATATCGGGTGCTTCTGAGGAGAAATTGTTTTCAGCTCGTAAATTTGGCTATAATTTAGGGTTGGCGTTTCAGATAATCGATGATATTCTTGATGTTGTTGGCGATGAGAAGCTTCTCGGAAAACCAATCGGAAGCGATGCAAATAACGATAAATCAACAATGGTTTCAATTTTGGGTATTGAAAAGGCTCAAAAACTCGCAGATAAATTAACAGAAGATGCGTTGCTTTCCCTTGAAATATTCGGGGAAGATGCTAATGACCTTAGAGAATTTTCCGGATTTTTATTAAAAAGGAATTATTAAGGAGAAATTTTAGTGGAGTATAATTTATTAGGGAAGATAAATTCTCCCGACGATTTAAAACAACTTAATACTGATGAATTGTACTCTTTGAGTCAAGAGCTTCGAGAGGCGATAATGGCTACCGTTTCCTCTAATGGAGGTCATCTGGCTTCAAATTTAGGCGTTGTTGAACTCACTTTATCCATTCATAAAGTGTTTAATTCGCCTGATGATTCAATTCTTTTTGACGTCGGCCATCAATCTTATGCGCACAAACTCATAACAGGTCGATTTGATTCATTTTCAACTCTTAGAAAAAAAGATGGTATTTCCGGTTTTATGCGCCCCGATGAAAGTATACACGACCCATTTGTTACGGGGCATAGCAGTAATTCAATTTCTGCGGCTTGCGGAATAGCGGCGGCAAATGAATTAAAAAATAACGGCAATTATACGGTTGCTGTTATAGGCGATGGCGCGTTGACGGGCGGAATGGCGTTTGAAGGTTTAAATAATGCTTTGAATGCCAAGGATAAGTTGATTATAATTATAAATGACAATAAAATGTCTATTTCTAAAAACGTTGGTGGGCTTGCAAGGTCGTTCAATAAGGTTAGGACAAGCGTTTCTTATCATCGTTTAAAGTCAAATGTTGAAAAGTTTTTAATCAAAATTCCGTTAATCGGAAAATCTTTAAGAAACACTATATATAATTCTAAGTTGATGCTCAAAACCGCTATCTATCATAATAACGTATTTGAAGGTCTTGGCTTTGAATATTTAGGACCAATCGATGGTCATAATATCGAAAAAACAATACAGATGCTAGAGTTGGCTAAAAAGAATAAAAGACCTACTGTTATTCATGCATTAACCATCAAAGGAAAAGGTTATAAATATGCTGAAGCTATGCCAAATTCTTATCATGGAGTTGCCCCATTTGACGTTGAAGTTGGTATTGATGCCACCAGCGGTAAATCCTTTTCTGACTTTTTTGGCGACACCTTGTCGGAAATTGCGGAGAGTAACGATAAAATATGCGCAATAACTGCAGCTATGGCCGAAGGTACCGGGCTTGAAACTTTTGCAAGCGCTCATCCCGAAAGGTTTTTTGATGTCGGTATATCAGAGCAACATGCGGTAACTTTCGCAGCGGGTCTTGCCAGCAAAGGTTTTTTGCCTTTTTTTGCGGTATATTCTTCTTTCTTGCAAAGGGGTGTTGATCAGGTTATTCACGATGCCGCAATATCCGAGCTGCCCGTAACGTTTTGCGTTGATAGAGCGGGATTGGTTGGCAATGACGGCGAAACTCATCAAGGACTATATGACGTTAACTTGTTTTCAGCTATCCCTAACGTTAGTATTTTTTCTCCATCAAATTATGTTGAACTTAAAAATATTTTGAATAGAGCTTCCAGAAGAGAAAAAGGAGTATGGATAATACGTTATCCGCGTGGAAAAGAAATTTCAGAAGTTAGCTCCTTGTCTGTAAGTGATGGCGAATTTGATGTATTTGAAAAAGAATCGGATAAGACCGTAGTTTCCTATGGATACACTTTTTCAAGTTGTTATTCTGTTTTAAAGGATAAGAATATCAGTTTAGTTAAACTTAATTTAATAAATTATATTGATGGAACTTTATTAAAAGCTATTTCAAAATATAAGACTGTTTATTTCTTTGAAGAAACTTCCAAAATTGGTTCTATTGGAGAATATTTGAGTTCCGAACTTTTGAAGTTTGGCTTTAAAGGAGAATTTAAACATTATTGCGTAGCTAATGAGTTTGTTAAACAAGCAACGCAAGGCGAACAAAGAGAAAAATACTCACTTGATGCTGAATCTATTCTAAAAATAACTCTCGGAGGATAAAATGACTGAAAAAACAAGATTGGATATTGCTGTTTTCGAGGGTGGCTTTTGTGAAAGTCGCGAAAAAGCTAAAGCTTTGATAATGGCAGGGGTGGTTTATATAAACAATCAAAAAGCCGATAAGCCCGGACTGATTGTTAAACCAACAGATGTTTTAGAAGTTAGAGATAACCCTTTAAAATATGTTAGCCGTGGTGGTTTAAAACTCGAAAAAGCGATGCAAAATTTTCCTATTACGCTTGATGATTGCATTTGCGCAGATATTGGTGCTTCAACCGGTGGTTTTACAGATTGTATGCTACAAAATGGAGCGTCAAAGGTGTATGCGATTGATGTCGGATATGGTCAACTTGCTTGGAAATTAAGAACCAACGAAAGAGTTATTAACCTTGAAAGAACTAATTTTAGATATGTTACAAAAGAACAAATTCCTGATGAATTGGATTTTGCTTCCATCGACGTATCGTTCATTTCTTTAAGCAAAATTTTGCCCACGTTAAATCCTTTATTGAAAGATGACGGCAAGGTTGTTTGCCTGATTAAGCCACAATTCGAAGCCGGGAAGGATAAAGTTGGAAAAAAGGGAGTTGTTAGAGATATTTCGGTTCATATCGAGGTCGTTGAAAATACGACGAACTTTATGCTTGAATTCGGATTTTCTGTTTTAGGCTTAACCTTTTCCCCAATAAAAGGACCTGAAGGAAATATAGAATATCTCGCTTTCTTGCAAAAGACTGATAACCCCCAATATTTAGCCGACGATACGCCGGTTAACGTTGTGGAGCAATCCCATTCACTTTTAACTTGAGGTGATAAAATGAAAATTGGATTAATTGTTAATTTTGAGAAAGATACATCTTTGCGAATATCTCAAAAGGTTGTTGAGTTTTTGGAAACAAAAGTTGAGCTTTTTTGTGATATAAATACTTATGATATACTCGGAGATGAATCTTTGAAAGTAACCGATAAAATATTTGAGGTATCAGATTTTTGCATTATTATAGGCGGAGACGGCACAATTATCCATAATGCAAAAATGGCTTCTTTAAAGGGAAAACCCGTTCTAGGGATAAATGCAGGAAGAATTGGTTTTCTTTCCGGTCTGGAAGCCGAAGAATTACATAAACTTAACCTTATTATTGAAGACAATTTTGATATTGAAGAACGAATAATGTTGGACGTTAAGCATATCTCAGATGGCAGTGTTAAAAATTTTATTGCCTTCAACGATGCGGTCATAACTAAGGGAAGTATATCGAGAATGTTAGATATTAAATGCAGAATTGATAATCGCGACCTTAAATATCGTTCTGACGGATTAATTATTGCAACGCCTACAGGATCAACTGCGTATTCTATGTCTGCGGGTGGTGCGGTTGTTGATCCAACCCTCGAAAATATGATTGTAACACCTATTTGCCCTTATACATATTTTACTAGATCGATTGTTTTGCCCGCCTCAAAAGAATTGTTTATTCAAACAGAAGCTGACGATAAAAAAGAAGCTTTTTTAACAATAGACGGTGAGGTTGCTGTTAAGTTAATGTCAAGCGATAAGATCTCGGTTTCTTTATCAAATACGAAGGTAAAACTTATAAAATTAAAGAATGATTCAATTTATGATTGTCTTGAAAAAATAACAGGAGGCTTGAGTAAATGAAAAATAATAGACATGAAGCTATGCTCCAATTAATAAAAGAAAAGGCTGTTTTAACTCAGGAGCAGCTTCAATCCGAGTTGCTTTCAAAAGGATTTAACGTTACTCAAGCAACGGTTTCAAGGGATATTAAATCTCTCGGTATTATTAAAGCTATTGATAAAAACGGAAATTATCGTTATACTGTTAATTCGGCTAAATCCGAAGGTAACGATAGATATTTGGAGATTTTAAAGAAATCCGCTTTGAGCGTTAGAAACGCAATGAACGACGTTGTTATCAAGTGTTATTCAGGTACCGCTTCTGCCGCTTGCACCGCCATTGATACACTTTATTCTGATAAATTTGTTGGAACTCTCGCGGGCGATGATACGATTTTTGTTATAACCGAAAGCACTGAAGCCGCTGTAGAATTTACAGAAATTATTGTTTCTATTATTAACAGTTAAGAAGGGTGTGAGAAAGCTTGCTTAAAAGTTTAAAAATTAATAATATTGCAGTTATTGAAAACGCTGAGCCGGTTTTCTCAGAAGGACTTAATGTTTTAACAGGAGAAACGGGTGCCGGTAAATCAATAATTGTTGATTCTATTAATGCTATTTTAGGAGAAAGAACTTCAAAGAATATAATAAGAACCGGATGCGAAAAAGCCTCTGTTTTCGCTGTTTTTGATGATGTATCTGAAGCGGCAAAGATGTTGCTCGATGAACATGACGTTGAAAACGATGAAGGTACTTATATTTTTCAAAGAACGCTTACTTCTGGCGGAAAAACGTCATGTAAAATTAATGGAACACCCGTTAATACCGCAGTTTTTAAAGAGATTGGTTCGATTCTTATTAATATACATGGACAGCATGATAACCAACTTCTTCTAAATCCCGATAATCATATTAACTATTTGGATTCTTATGCCGAAAATAAGGTGTTGCTTGATGATTATAAGGAATCTTTTGAAAATTTTAAAGCAACAAGAAAAGCCCTGAATAAGTGTATTGAGTTTGAAAATGAAAAAAGCAGTCGTATTGATATTTTAAATTATCAGGTTAAAGAACTTAAGGATGCCAATATTACTGTTGGCGAGGTTGAACAATTAAAAGAAAAACTAAAAATTATCGAAAGTTCAGAAAAAATTATTGAAACCTTGAATGAAACCTTACATATACTTTCTGTTTCTGATAATTCAGTTGGTGAAGCGTTAAAGAGCTGCCAAAATTCAGTTGGGAAAATTCTTCCGCAATATAAGAGCGCATCTTCTGTTTACGATAAGCTTGTTAATATGGTCTATGGCATAGAGGATTTGCGTTCCGAATTAGAGGTATTGAGTTCGAATATTAATTTTAGCAAGGAAGAATTATCAAATATTCAAAATAGACTTGACTTTTTATATGAACTTATGCGAAAATATGGTGGCAGCGAAAAATCAGCTCTTGATTACCTGGATACCGCTGAAAATGAATTAAACTCTATAACTCTTAATTCAGAAAACAGAGTTGAACTTGAGAATCAACTTTATAATTTACAAAATGAATTAATTGAAAAAGCAGCGAAACTTGCTGAATCAAGAAAAATCCATTCGAAGAAATTAAGTGATGAAATTTGTGAAATACTTAAATTTCTTGATATGGAGGATGTTCAATTTAAGGTCCAAATTACTCAAGGAAATTATACGTCTTTAGGTACGGACAGGGTGGAGTTTTTCATATCTGCCAACAAAGGACAAAAGTTGATGCAACTTAATAAGGTAGCTTCCGGTGGCGAACTTTCGAGAATAATGCTTGCCATCAAGAGCGTACTTGCGGATAAGGATAACGTAGAAACATTGATTTTTGATGAAATAGACACAGGTATAAGCGGAAGAGCCGCAAGAAAGATAGGCATACAATTAAAAAGGGTTTCGAAAGTTAGACAGGTTATTTGTATAACTCATTTGGCGCAGATTTCCGCTATTGCAGATAATCATATGTTGATTAAAAAATCAAGCACAGAGGATAAAACCTTCACTTCTGTAACAACTTTAACCGGTGATGACAGAATTAATGAAGTTGCCAGAATAATGTCTGGCGGAGATATTACAGAAAATTTATATAATACGGCAAAAGAACTGATAAATTCAGCCTTAGCCGAAAAATAGAGGAGAAAATAATATGACACTTTATGAAGAACTTGTTGAAAGAGGCTTAATAGCTCAAGTAACTAACGAAGAAGAAATCAAAGAAATGATTAACAATGGTAAAGCAACCTTTTATATAGGTTTTGATTGCACTGCAGATAGCCTTACAGCAGGACATTTTATGGCTTTAACTCTTATGAAGCGTCTTCAACTTGCCGGCAATAAGCCTGTTGCTCTTATCGGCGGCGGTACAACCATGATCGGCGACCCTTCTGGAAGAACAGATATGAGAAAAATGTTAACCAAAGAAGATATCGACCATAACGCCGCTTGTTTTAAACGTCAAATGGAGAATTTTATTGATTTTTCTGAGGGCAAAGCCGTTATGCTAAATAATGCAGATTGGCTTCTTGACTTGAACTATGTTGAATTATTGCGTGAGGTTGGCGCCTGCTTCTCGGTTAATAATATGTTAAGAGCAGAATGCTATAAGCAAAGAATGGAAAAAGGCCTCTCTTTCCTTGAGTTTAACTATATGATAATGCAGTCTTATGATTTCTATTATCTGTTCAAAAACCACAATTGTAATATGCAATTTGGTGGCGATGATCAGTGGTCTAATATGCTTGGTGGAACCGAACTTATCAGAAAGAAACTAGGCAAAGACGCTCACGCTATGACCATAACATTATTAACTGATTCTCAAGGCAAGAAAATGGGTAAAACTGCGGGAAATGCTGTTTGGCTTGATGCAAACAAAACAACGCCTTATGAGTTTTATCAATATTGGAGAAATGTTGACGACGCTGACGTTATTAAGTGCCTTAAAATGTTAACCTTCCTTCCTTTGGAAACTATCAGAGAATATGAGAAACTTGAAGGTAGCGAATTAAATAAGGCTAAAGAAGTTCTTGGCTTTGAACTCACTAAAATGATTCACGGCGAAGAAGAAGCTGTGAAAGCGCAGACAACAGCTCGTTCTTTGTTTGGCGGAACTGCTAATGCTGAGAATATGCCTTCAACTGAGCTTGCTGAAGATGACTTCGTAGATGGAAAGATTGGCGTTCTTGATATGATGATTAAAGCAGAACTTATTCCGTCCCGCGGAGAGGGAAGACGTCTTATTCAACAAGGTGGCGTTTCTGTTTCTGACGTTAAAGTAACAGACCCTAATCAAAGTTATTCTTGTGAAGAATTTAAAGACGGAATAGTTTTGAAAAAAGGCAAAAAGGTTTATCATAGATTTACTGTCCAATAAAAATTATTAGATATTCAAGCTCGACGGAATTTCCGCCGAGCTTTTTCTTTTCCAATATTTTTTTAAAATTCAAAGGATATTCAATTAATTCATCACATTTAATAAATAATTTTATAAAAAATTCATTTCTTTTTAAAATTTGCTCTTGTATGATGATGAATAATTTGATATAATATATAAAAGTTATGTTTTAATGTGAGTTATTGTTTATATTTATATTTTTTAGTAATAATAAGAGGAGATTATTATGCTTATATTAGCCTCAAAATCTCCGAGGAGAATAGAAATCCTTGGTAAAATTTGCGAAGGCTTTAAAACTATTAGCAAAGATTGCGATGAAACGTTGCCTGATAATATTATTCCCGGCGATGCTGTTCAACTTCTTGCAAAAAAGAAAGCTCAAGCGATTTTCGACGATTTTCCTGATTCTACGGTTATCGGTTCTGATACTATCGTTGTTTTAGATGATTCGATTTTAACTAAGCCTACTGATTTCTGCGATGCATTCGCAATGCTAAAAAAACTGTCGGGCAAAAAACATAGTGTGTATACAGGGGTCGCAATTATCAATAAAGATAAAGAAAAATTATTTTTTTCAAAAGCCGACGTTGAATTTGCTGATATGACCGATGATGAGATTGAATGGTATATTAGATCTAATGAAGTTTGGGATAAAGCAGGTGCTTACGGAATCCAAGGCTTTGGTTGTAGGTTTATAAAAGGAATAATTGGCGATTATTATACGGTTATGGGTTTGCCTGCGCAAATGACTTATGAAGCGTTAAAAGAATTTAATTGATTTTTTGGAGGAACATAAATGTTTACAAGGGATATTGGAATAGATTTAGGTACTGCTAATACTTTGGTTTGCATCAAAGGAAAAGGAATAACGATGCGTGAGCCTTCTGTTGTTGCTTATGACGTTAGAACCGATGCTGTTAAAGCTGTTGGTAAAGACGCAAAGGAAATGATCGGAAGAACTCCCGGATCAATCGTTGCAGTTCGCCCCTTAAAAGATGGAGTTATTGCTGATTTCGACGTTACCGCAGCAATGCTTAAGAGATTTATAAAACAGGCTTTAAGAGGTTCCTTAGTTTCAAGGGCTAGAGTTGTTATTTGTATTCCCGCAGGTGTTACAGAGGTTGAAAGTCGTGCGGTTTATGATGCTGCGCGTATGGCAGGCGCTATTGATACTGACTTGATCGAAGAACCAATGGCAGCGGCAATTGGTGCAAATATTGACGTTAACGATGCTAAAGGAAGTATGATTGTTGATATTGGCGGCGGAACCAGTGAGGTTGCGGTTATAGCTTTGGGCGACATCGTTACTGCGCAATCAGTTCGTGTTGCGGGCGACGATATAGATGAAGCGATAATTAACTATATTAGAAAAAAACACAATATGCTTGTTGGTGAGAGAACTGCAGAGCAAATCAAAATTGAGATCGGTTCTGCGCTTCCGTTGAGTGAGGAAAAATCAATGGAAGTTAGAGGTAGAAACCTCCTTGATGGACTGCCCAAAAACATTGAGATTAATTCTGAGGAAATCAGGGAAGCAATTTCCGATCCTATTATGCAGATTATTGATGCTATCAGATCTACCCTTGAAAGAACTCCTCCTGAACTTGCTTCGGATATTATCGATAAAGGCATAGTTTTAGCTGGTGGCGGAGCACTATTGTCAGGCTTTTCAGAACTTATTGAAAAAGAAACGGGTATTCGTGTTGAGGTTGCCGAAAATGCGCTTGATTGCGCTGTTTTAGGTACTATGAAATGGTTGGATAATGCAACGTCGTTCGACACCTATACCAGCCGAAAAGGAAAAAGATACAGATAATTTTTATCAAGGTGGTATTTTATGCGTTTTTTCTTTCGAAGCAGACGCTTTAAAATAATATGTTGCGTTGTTGCTTGTTTAGTTGCAATTTCTATTATAATCAACATTATTGGTGGTACAATCGCACCTCATGCGGGGATTATGGGAGCAATCGCTCAGCCTTTTCGTTCCGTTGCAACGTATTTTGGTGAACTCATTGAGGACTATAATAAAAAATTAAATTCCGGCGAGGAGCTTATAAAAGAAAATACCGAGCTTCAAAAGAAGGTAGACGAGCTTTCCAGTCAAGTTGTTGAATATAACGAATCAAAAAAAGAGAACGAGTTTTTAAAGGAATTTTTGGAAATAAAAGAAGAAAACCCCGAATTCCGTTTCGAACAAGCTACGCTTATTTCCAGAGATAACGAGGATAAAGGCTTTTCTTTCACTATCAATAAGGGTTCAGTTAATGGCGTTTCGGCCTATGATCCTGTCATAACGTCTTCGGGCCTTGTTGGTTACATATCCGAAACAGGTCCGGGTTATTCTAAGGTTACGACTGTTTTAAGCGAGGATATAAACATCGGTTGTGTTGATTACAGAACGTCGGATGTAGGAATTGTTAGCGGTAATTCAAAAACTGCTCCTGCAGGTCTTGCGGATTTCTATAATCTACCCAGAAGTTGCTCTGTCGCTCTTAACGATATAATTGTAACTGCGGGCGGTGGTATTTTTCCGGAAGGTTTAGTTGTTGGAACTATACAGAGTTTGTCTTCAGAAGAAAACCAAACATCTATAACTGCCCAAATCAAGTGCGCGGTCGACGTTACTGAAATCAGAGACGTTATGGTCATAACTTATTTTGATGGACAAGGCTCCGTTTCCGAAAAAGCAGATTAATTCGGAGGAGAAGTATGAAAAAGAATAAAATGCACGACTATACTGTTTATATTATTGGTGGTATCGTTTTCTTTCTTATTTATATTATCCAATATTCCGATATTTGGAACAAAGACAGAATGGGGTTCCCTCAATTAATGCTTTCGGCGTCAATACTTTGCGGTATGTTTTGGGGCGAAAAAGTCGGTGCAATTTTCGGCTTTTTTATCGGAAGCTTTTTAGATGCAGTAGCTTTTGATTCAATATGTTTTAACACAATATTTATGCTTTTATGCGGTTATATTAGTGGAATACTAGTTGAAAAATTTGTTAATAACAATTTTAGGGCATCACTTTTGCTTTCTTTTGCGTGGACTTTGATTTATTATTTTTGCAGATGGTGTTCTTTAGGGCTTAAGTTAAGCTTGCTTGAAACAAGTTTAATACATTCCGCTTTCTTAACAATTCTATATTTTATTCCGATGTATGGATTTATGTTTATATTAAACAGAAAAAACAATAAACACGAAAAATAAACTGAAAGGAGCCGGAAATTATGAGAAGTAAGAAAAAAATTGGCGGTAGAAATATATTTTTGGCTCTTTTGCTTGTTTTTGTCATTGTTGCTTATTCTGCACGAGTTTTTCAATTACAGGTTGTTGACAGAGAATATTATATAACACAAGCCGAGGGCATAACGTCAACAAAAACTGTTATTAAGGCGGCAAGAGGGGAGATACTCGATGCTTACGGACGCCCCATCGCCGTTAATAGAGATGGCTATGACATCGTTTTGAATCGTGCGTACATTGATATGGAAGAAATTAACGATACTTTGCTTGTGCTTTCAAACTATTTGAAGCTACAGGGTAAGGATTGGAAGGATGAATTGCCATTAAAGCAAAAAGACGTTGCTTTTACATCCGATAAAGACGATATTGCTGAACTCAAAAATCGTTTGGGGCTAAATTCTTATGCCACCGCTAAAAACTGTTTTGAAAGTATGATATCAAGATATAATCTTGAAAGTCTTAACAAACAACTGCAAAGAAGGATTATGGGAATTAGATATACTATGGAGAAAAACGATTTCTCCGTTTCGCTTCCCTATACTTTTGCTGAAGATGTAGGCGAAAAAATTATGACAGCATTGTATGAGTCCTCTTTTGAACTTAAGGGTGTTGAAATCAAATCAGTTCCGGTTAGAGAATACGTTGAAGGAAATATCGCAACTCATTTAATTGGATACGTGGGCTCAATTCAAGCAGAAGATTGGGAAAATTATAAGAAAAAAGGCTATTCATTCGATGATAAGGTTGGTATTAGCGGAATCGAATATGCCTATGAAGACTATCTTCACGGAACTGATGGAGAAATTACCTATGAGTTAGATTCAACAGGTAAAATTCTCAGTTCAAAAGTTACCAAAAAAGCCGTTGCGGGCAATACGCTTATTTTATCCTTAGATAAAACTTTACAGGTTGTTGCTCAAAATTCGCTTCAAGAACTCATCAAGGAGTTAAAGGTTAAAAACAGCGAAATTTCAGGTGGGGCCGTCGTTGTATCAAACGTGAAGACGGGAAATATTCTTTGCGCAGCAAATTATCCGAGCTATTCTATGGATGACTATAAGAAAAAATATGCCGATTTGGCAAATGATCCGGATATGCCTTTATTAAACAGAGCATTTATGGGAGCATATCCTCCGGGTTCAGTATTTAAACCTGCGGTTGCAACGATAGGCTTGCATCTTAATAAAGTAACATCGTCTGAAAATATTTATTGCAAGCATACTTACGATTATTATAAGGATTCTCAACCAACTTGTATGGGATATCATGCAAACGTTAACGTAAAAGAAGCTATTTCCGTTTCTTGCAACTATTATTTTTATGAACTTGGCAGGAGAATCGGTATAACCGATATGAACAAATATTGTTTGCAGTATGGATTAGGAACCTCTACAGGTATCGAACTTCCCGAAAGCACGGGAGTTCTTGCGGGTTCCGACTATTCTGAAAGTGTTGGTTCAACCTGGTCAGCAGGTATGACCCTTAGTGCTGCTATCGGTCAGTCTGATAATATGTTCACACCGTTGCAACTTTGTATGTATACTTCAACCATTGCTAATAATGGCGTCAGATATAAAGCAAGCTTGATAAATAAAATAATGAACTATTCTTTAACTGAAACCGTTTTTGAGTATGAACCGGTAGTTTTGAACAAGATTAATATAAGTAAATCGGCTTATTCCGTTGTTAAAGACGGTATGCTTTCGGTTACTACGGATGGTACGGGTAGTGCAGTTTTTGATAACTATGAAATAATGGTTGGAGGAAAAAGCGGAACTGCAGAAAATCCCGGAGGAGACCATAGTGTGTTTGTAGCTTTTGCTCCTTTTGATTCTCCGGAAATCGCCGTTTCTGTTATTATTGAGCATGGTCTTAAAAGTTATACCAGCGCTTCGTTGGTAAAAGAAATTTTTGATGAATATTTTCTCAAGCAATACGGCGAAAATGCTGACCAAAAACAAGACACGATTTTGCAATAATTTTCTTTACAAGGAAAATATTTTGTGATATAATAGAGTAAAAGGGTATTTTAGGAGGCAATTTGTGGGAAAACTTACAGTTGTAACCTCTGGAAAAGGCGGAGCAGGAAAATCAACTTTTTCTGTTGGTTTGGCAACAGCTCTTAAAAAGAGGCATAAGAAAGTTTTGTTAATAGATTGCGACGAAGGTTTGAGATGCCTCGATCTGATGCTCGGCGTTAGTGAGCGCTTAGTCTTTGATTTGAGCGATATTCTTTTGGGCTCTCGTCCGTTAGAAGATGTTGCTATAAAGGTTGACGAAAATATCTCGTTGGTTGCTGCGCCTGCGCGTGTTAATGGCTTCAACAGAGCAGCTTTTGGTAAATTCCTTTTGAAAATCACCGATTTGTATGACCATATTATTGTTGATTGTCCTGCGGGAATTGATAAAGCTCTCTATGAATCTCTGCCTTCTTTTGTCAGTGTGTTGATTATTGAAACACTAGATGCAATCGGCTGTCGTTCTGCTTCAATTCTCGATGACGTTTTATTTAATTGTGGGATTGAAAACAGATTTTTAATTATAAATAAATTTGATTATTTTTATCTTAAAGCTCGAAATATGATTTCTATTGATGAAATTATTGATAAAAGTGGTTTGAAAATTAAGGGCATAGTGCCTTATGACGTTGAGTTATCACATTTAAGTGCGTTAGGACGTCTTTATAACGATAGCGAAGCTTTCAATTCATATCTTAGAATTGCTGATAGGCTCAACGGTTTAGATGTACCTTTGCCGAAACTAAAAAAACTATAATAATTTTAGGAGGGTTCAACTTTGAATATCGCTTTAATAGCACACGATGCAAAAAAAGAATTAATGGTGCAATTCTGTATTGCTTATTGCGGAGTTTTAAGCAGACATAATTTGTTAGCAACAGGAACTACAGGTAAACTTGTTGCTGAAGCAACCGGATTAGACGTTATTAAGTTTTTAAGCGGAAATCAAGGCGGTTCTCAGCAAATTGCATCTCGAATCGGTTGCGATGAGGTTGACCTTGTGCTTCTTTTCAGAGACCCACTAAACCCAAAGCCGCACGAACCTGATGAAATGTCAATTTTAAGGCTTTGCGACGTTTATAATATACCTGTTGCAACTAATATTGCGACTGCAGAAGTTCTTATTCACGGACTTGAGCGTGGAGATCTTGATTGGCGTGATATAGTTAAAACTGAAAGTAATTAATATTTATGAGGGCGGCAAATCCGCCCTTCATTTTTGATAAAGGAATGGTTAAAATGTCTGAGCAAAATAAGGCTCCGAGAGGAACGGCTGATGTAACGCCGGATATAAGTTATAAATGGCAGTTTGTTGAGAAAACAATGCTCCAAACTGCTCAATTGTTTGGATACAAAGAGATAAGAACTCCGGTTTTTGAGCATACCGAGGTATTCACAAGAAGTGTTGGCGATACTACAGATGTTGTTCAAAAGGAAATGTATAC
>JAZQTQ010000032.1:0-91663 GCA_045630885.1 Acutalibacteraceae bacterium | reverse complement strand
CACCTTAAAACGAAAATTTTGAGTGCAAGAAAAGGCAAAAAGCCATAGTAACGCTGTCGCGTACTATGGCTTTTTAACGTATTATTGTGCCAAAATTTCACGTTTTTAAGGAAATACTGCCCTATGGGGCGTGGGCGTTTCAGCGAGTTTCTTTTTGTCTTCAAGGCGAGCAGTCAAACCTGAATCCGCCTCAAAAGGGCATATTTAAAAGCTTTTTGCTCCCTTCGTTTTCGCTTGGCGAGAGCGATAGCTTTGCTCAACCGAAACCGAAAATCTCCAGGTTGATTTTTCTTTTAATAAGTAGTATAATATTTTAAAATATAACTAGTCCGAAAGGGGGAGTTTTAATGAAATCCAAACTTTGTAATTTAAAAATTGAATATCTTAAAAGCCCAATAGGATTAGAAGAACCCTTCCCGCATTTTTCATGGGAATTTAAAACCGACAGACGCGCGGTTTATCAAACGGAGTATCGCATCGTCGTTAAGGCGTTTATTGATGAAATCGTCTGGGATAGCGGAATTGTTAAAAGCGATAAAACCTTCGGGATTCGTTATGGCGGAGAGGCGCTAAAGCCGGACACTTGCTATCGTGTTGAAGTTTATTCCCTTCTTTCCGGCGAGGAGCTTTTTGCCGAAACCGAATTCAGAACGGGTCTTATGGGGGAAACTATTTCGGGCGCAAAATGGATATGCGCTGCCGATGAATGTTCATCTCCTTTGTTCAGAAAGACCTTTTATACGGGCAGAAAAATTGCTTATGCAACCCTTTATATCGCCGCAAGAGGTTTTTATGAGCCTTATATCAACGGCAAGGTTTTAGAAGAAATGAGGGTTATGCGCCCTGCAATGGGAAGTCATATAACCTTCCCTTATACCTGTGTTTGCGATGCTTACGACATAACCGACAAGCTATCTTCTGATAATAATACCGTCGGCGTATGGCTCGGCAGAGGATACCAAAGGGGTTATTTTAATAAATACGGCTGGCTTTATGAGGGTGGCGAAAGACTTTGGTGCGCCATATCTATTCAGTATCAAGATGGTGATAGCGAGTTCGTTGTTTCAGATGAAAGCTGGCTTTGGCATCAAAGCCCTGTTGTTGAAAATTCAATCTACGATGGCGAAACCTACAATAAAAATCTTGAAATAAAGGATTGGAGCAGTCCATATCTCGACGTAACCGATTGGCAAGAGGCTCAGGCTTCTCCAATTTCGGAATGGCTCAGGTGCATAGCCTCCGTTCCGATTATCAGAAAGGCGGTTCGCCCTTGCGAAAACTTTATAACCTGCGAGGACGAGGTTACTATCTGCGATTTCGGAGTTAACGGAGCAGGCTTTGTCAGAATCAAGGTTATGGGCGAGCCCGGAACCAAGGTTATTATTGAGCACGCCGAAAATATAACCGAATCGGGAGAGCTTAATTTCTTCACTAACCGAAACGCAAAAGCAACCGACGTATATATTTTAAAGGGCTATGAAATAGAAATCTATGAGCCGAGGTTTACGTATCATTGTTTCCGCTATGCTAAAATAAGAATGGACGGTGTGGCGCAACTGATTTCCGCAAATAAAATAACTATCGGCAGTGATTTTGAGAGCGTTGGCTTTTTCCAAACCGATAACGCTATGCTTCAAAGATTTTATAATAACGCATTCCGTTCAGCAGAAACAAATCTGGTATCCTTCCCGTCGGATTGCGCTTCCCGTGATGAAAGAACGCCCTGCCTTATGGACAATATGGCGTTTGAGGAGTTTGCCATTCATCTTTTTGATATGCAAGCGTATTATAGAAATTGGCTTCGCAATTCCCAAAAACACGGCGACGCCAACGGACACCACCCGATGTGGAACGGTGAACTGATTGAGCTTCCCAGAAGGCTTTTCGAATATTACGGTGATTATGATATATTGGAAGAAATGTATCCCGTTATGAAGCAAAACATTTCTCAAAGCATTGAAACCTATGAAAAAACCGGTTTTGATCATATTTTCGGGGATTGGTGCGCTCCCAATGAAAATAATTTGCATAACGATTATCGTCTTTGTTTTGCTTCAAGCGCTGAAACGGGACTTTGCCATTTGATTTATCAGCTCGGAATATTGGAAGAAATCAGTTCGGCTTTCGGAATTTATGATGAAAGCGAAGATTATAAAACGAAGCGGGAATATTATATAAACGAATACTATAAGCGGTTTTATAACGAGGAAAAAGGAGTTTTCTCGGACGGCGCTCAAACCCCTAATATTTTGGCGCTTGCTTTGGGAGTCGTTCGCGACGAGGACAGAAGAAGGGTCTATGAGGGACTTTTAGACCACATCGAAAATGAGGATAAACGCCATTTAGCAACGGGTATTGCGGGAACGCAGTATCTTATGAGCGTTTTGTATCAGGACGAGAGAGGCAGGGAACTGCTCTCTGAAATTCTTAATCAAACCGACTATCCTTCCTTCGGTCAGCAGGTTTTGGAATATGATGCAACCTGCCTTTGCGAGCAGTGGTTGGGACTTGAGGGAATGATGTCCTGCAATCATCCTATGTTTGGCGGAATGTTTGCCGATTATTATAAGCGCATCGGCGGAATTAAGAATCTTGCCAATAGTTATAAGGAAATAAAAATCGAACCTATTTTGCTCGACGGAATGAGGGAAATGTCCTGTATTTATAAGAGCGTCAGGGGAGAGATTGCGGTTTATTTGAAAAGTGCGGCAGACGGGGTTCATCTCGACGTTGTCATTCCGCCAAACTGTCGAGCCAAGGTGGTTTCTCCCGACGGAAGAACCTTCAAGCTCGAAAACGGAAAATATATGCTTTAGGAGAATTTTTATGTTTAAAAAGATATTTTTATTCGCCCTGTCGTTAATGCTCGTTTTGTCGGCTTTCGGCGGTTGCAAAAGTGAAAACCCCTTAAAAGAGGGCAAGGACAAAACCTCAAAGGTAACGTCGAGCGCAGAAGAAAACGAGATTAAGACTCCTGTTGATATTTCCCTTAAAAGGAGCGATTCGGTTGCCTTTGCGGGTCTTATATCCAATAATAATGCGGGCAAAACCGACGGAACATATTATATCAACTACAGAAAAGACGATGAGGAAATTTCCGAAAAGCTTAAAGAGGGCGAAGCCGACGTTGGCGTTTTCCCCTTTGATGAAGCCGTAAAACTCTGCGAGAAAGACGATATGATGAGGATTATCGCAGTTAATTTTGAATCGGATATTTTTGCAATTTCCAAAAAGGAAATCGTCTCGCTTGATGATTTCAAAGAAGCAAAGATTCTGGTGCTGAAAGAAAGCGGAATCGGCGATGATTTTGAATTTCCGAAGGGCGCCGAGGTCGAAATTACCAACGATACCGACGATACAAGACTTTTGGCAAAAACGGGGCTTTATGATATAGTTATTTCCGGCAGTGATTCAGCGTATTATTATAAAAGCGAGGAAATGCCGACAGTTTCTAATATCGGAGCGCTTTTGGGCGGTCTAAAAAGCTTTGCGCTCGTTTCTTCTTATGAAACGATACTTGCAAACACAGAGGGCTTAAAAAGGCTTCAGAAAGAGCTTTTAGCTTCTGCAAAAACGATAAACGCAGAGAATTTAATCGACCTTTATTTGATAACTAACACCGAAAAAGCGGAATTTTTAGAGGAAAACGCAAAATTCGATATTAAATTTTTCGAGGAACTCAAAAAAGCGTTGGGAGAAGAAATCACTCCCGAAAATGAAAACTTTTTCAAATGGGACATCTAAAAGAAAAGGACTATCTTCAAAAAAGATAGTTCTTTTTTATTAAAATGAAACCTGTTTTAAGATATATTTGAAAATATATCCTATTGCAAAACGTATCGAAATATGATAGAATGTAATGTAACGAATCAGAAAATGCAGATTATGGAGAAGATATGAAAGAACGCTTTGATAAGCTTATTCCGAAATATTCAAGAATCCCGCTTGTTTTGGTTGTTTTATTTAATATTTCGGCTTATTATTTAACGAGGCCGATTAACGTTCATTTGGAGCATTATTCCCTCGAAACTGCAATAGATAGGGCGCTTCCTTTTGTGCCTGAATTTATATACATCTATATCCTCGCTTATTTGCAGTGGGTTATAGGTTATATCGTTATTGCCAGAGAAAGCAGAGAAAACTGTTATCGTTTTTTAACGGCTGAGATGGTTGCGAAAATTATATGTATGGTTTTTTATATAGTTTATCCAACCGCAATAGTTCTCCCGGAGCTTTCGGGCGGTAGCTTTTCCGAATTGGTAACGGGGCTTATTTATTCTGCCGACATTCCGAACAATCTGTTCCCCTCGGTTCATTGTCTGGCAAGTTATATGTGTTTCAGAGGGGTTATAAAGGCGAAAAAAGTGGGTTTTGCTTATAAAATCGGAAGCCTTATTTTTGCCATACTTGTATTTTTATCAACAGTATTTGTGAAACAGCATTATTTCGTTGATATTATTGGCGGAATTGTGGTTGTTGAACTTGGCATTTTGTTAACCGACCTTTTTAAATTAAATAAAATTCTCCCGAAGGTTAATAAAATTGCGTCTAAATTCAGAGGAGGAAACTATTATGAATAAAACGGAATCTTCCTCTAAAAAAAGCGGACGTTCAAAGGCGCTTTGGTCGGTTGCGTTTTTAGCAATCGCCGCTATGAGCATCTGGGCGGTAAGCTCGATGACGGAGGCTTTTTCTTTTGAGCAACTGCTTGAAAAACTATATGAAATGCCGTTTTATTATATCCTTGGCGCAATATTTTCTATGCTCGGCTTCATTGTTTTCGAGGCGCTTGCCCTTCTTTGTATGATAAGGGCGCTCGGCCATTCTTTTGGGCTTCGCAAGGGTTTTAGTTATTCTGCGGCGGACATTTATTTTTCTGCAATAACCCCTTCTGCAACGGGCGGTCAACCCGCTAGTGCGCTCTTTATGATGAAGGACGGTATGCTCGGCGCCGACGCAACGCTTTCCTTGGTTGCAAACCTCGTTGCCTATACGGGCGCGATGGTGCTCGTCGGAATCGTGGCGCTGATAGTAAGTCCGCAAAGCTTTATGCTTTTTTCGCTTCCTTCAAAGGTGCTTGTAGTTGTCGGATATATAGTCCAGATAGGTCTGCTTTTCCTGTTTATTATGCTTTTAAAAAAGGGCAAAATTCTTTATAAGCTCGGCGCATTTTTAATAAAGTTTTTAAAGAAAATGAAGCTGATAAGAAAAGCCGATAAAAAGCTTAAAAAACTTGAAAATGCCATTGAAGAATACAGTCGTCATTCCGTGGCGCTTTCGGGCAAGGGCAGGGCTTGGCTTCTCTGTTTTATATTTAACGTTTTGCAAAGGCTTTCGGTTATCGGCGTAACCTTGTTTATATATCTCGGTTCGGGCGGAAATGCCGAAAATATAGGAACAATTTTTTCTTTGCAAACCCAAACTATCATCGGCGCTTATTGTATTCCTGTTCCGGGCTCGATGGGTGTAACCGACTATATGATGCTCGATGGATTCGGCTCGGTTATGAGCGAGGAATCGGCGGTTTGCTTAGAGCTTGTCAGCCGTTCAATTTCGTTTTATAGCTGCATAATCATTTGCGGACTTGCAGTTTTGATAAAATATATCAGTTTGAGGAGAAATAAAAAATGATAGGGTTTTATGATTACACGGTTCTGTTAACCTATATTTCCTTGCTTTCTGCAGGAACGGGAATCGTCGTTTCGCTTTCCGGCGGCGGTCATCCATATATAGGAATGTTTTTCTTGCTTATCTGCGGGCTTTGCGATGCCTTCGACGGAAAGGTTGCAAGAACTAAAAAAGACCGTTCGGAGCTTGAAAATAAGTTTGGCATACAGATAGATTCTCTTTCCGATATAGTGGCGTTCGGAGTGCTTCCCGCTTGTATCGGCGCGGCAATGCTTCGTCATTCAAGCTTTTTTGGAAACATTCAGGAAAAATACGAGAAGCTTTGGTATGTTGAGCTTGGAAAATACGTGCTTTTTGCAATTCTCATTCTTTATATTTTAGCCGCGATGATAAGACTTGCTTATTTTAACGTAACCGAAGAAGAAAGACAGAAGACCGAAACGGGTACAAGAAAATATTACACCGGACTTCCCGTAACCTCTGCCGCCCTCATTTTCCCCTCCGTTTTGCTTCTTCAGTATATAACTAAAGCGGATATAACCCCTGTTTATTTCGTAACGGTTATTTTCACGGGGCTTGCATTCCTTCTTAAATTCCAGATGAAAAAGCCGGGTCTTCGTGGTATTTTTATTATGATTGGCATAGGCGTTGTTGAGTTCCTTCTCATAATTTTGCTTGTACTTTTGAAAAAAGGAATAATTTAATTATGAAAAAAGGCTTTTTAGGGTTTTTATATGAAACCCCATTCGGCAGAATTTTGCTCAAAACATTGGCTTCAAGATGGCTCTCGCACGTTTCGGGAGCCTTTCTCGATTCAAGCCTTTCCAAATTTTTGATAAAAGGCTTTGTGAAGAATAATTCGATAAAAAAAGAGGATTATATTTCTTCCGATTGGAAATGCTTCAACGATTGCTTTGCGAGGGTTATCAAGCCGGAGCTTCGTCCGTTTTGCGAGGGCAAAGAGCTTCCAAGCCCCTCAGACGGGCTCGTTTCGGTTTATGATATTGAAAAGGATATGGTTTTTCCCGCAAAGCAAAGCGAGTATTCTGTAAAAACGCTCCTTAAAAACGATGACCTCGCTAAAAAATTCGAGGGCGGAAAATGCGTTGTTATAAGGCTGTGCGTTCATAATTATCATAGATATTCTTATATCGACAACGGAGCTAAAGGGGATAATATTTTCATCAAGGGCAAGCTTCACACAGTTCGCCCCATCGCCCTTATGAATCGCCCCGTTTTCTTGGAAAACTGCCGAGAATATACGCTTCTCGAAACCGAAAATTTCGGTTCGGTTGCCCAAATCGAGGTTGGAGCGATGTTGGTTGGTAAAATTAAAAACCACCATTCGGCTTATAGTTTTTCCCGTGGGGAAGAAAAGGGGACCTTCCTTTATGGCGGGTCGACCATAATCTTGCTTTTCCAAAAGGATAGAGTTGAAATATCGTCCGAGTTTTTCGAAAACACCCAAAAAGGAATCGAAACTCCGATAAAAATGGGACAAGCGCTCGGAAGCGCCAAATAAAAACCCAATAATAAAAAGCAAATAAAAATCAGGCTAAATCCTTTAGGATTCGCCTGATTTTTTGTTTGCTTTTTATGTTTCAATCAAAACAACGTTGCTATATTCGGTTTTTTCGCTTCCGAATGCAGACGACTTATATTTAATATAAGCCCTTGCAACTCTGACTCTCTTTCTGCCGATATTTTTAAGGGTTATAGAGAAGCCGTTATTGGTTGAATAATGCTCCGCCTTAACTGCTAAAACGTTATCTGCTCCAAGCTTAAGCTTTGAATCATATTCAGAAGCCTGAAGCTTGCTTCCGTCGGCAAAAACAACGCCAACTTCAACTATTTTATAAGGAGTTTTAACGATTTTCGCGAAAACCGTTCCGTCATAATTTTTAATATAAGCCTTATCAAAGAGGGCGATATTATTAACGGTAGCAGAGCTTTGGGTGGTAATAACCGCATCGCCCGAAACGTACATAGTGAAGCTTGTGCCATTATTTCCCATCACGATTCCATCTACAAGCCAATAAACCTTGCTTTCGGAATTATTAAAGGTTACCTTTGTATCGAACTTAAGATTTCGAACGTCCTCATAATAGGTAACAGTATAGGTTTTGGCTTCCGGAACGAAGATAGGCGAGAAGCTGCATTCGGTTTCGGCCGCTTTGTTATAAATATCCTCGCTCCAAACGGGCATAACTGCGGTTCTGGAGCCAAAACTTATTTCCTTCTTTTCAACCTCGTAGCCCGGAATACTTTCTATTGAAGCGTTCGCACTTTCATATTGTTCTCGCGAGAGATAATGACCGAATATAACGTCGGTTTCGTAAACAACAGTGCCTGCTTTATTAAGGAATTTAAACTTAACCGTTTTGTCGGTTACTTTCTTGTAGTTTGCAAAAAGCTGAGCACTTTCAGGGGTGGTTTTATAATCATAGATTAAATCTTCCGAAAGAGTTTTTCCGTTTAAATCGGTCCAGCTATAGAAGGAATAGATTTCTCCGTTATAGCGGAAGGAAACGGGCGCTTTAATCTGAGCGGAAACTCCCGCACAGATATTACCGTTTGAATCGGTAGAACAGTTGAAGGAAACGTCGGAGTTCATAACTTCTTTTCTGATGCCGTTTTCGTGATAAATCTGTCTATAAGTTGAGGGCAAAATACCTGCCTCTTTATAGTTGCCATAAATTGAGATATCTCTGATTCTCATATAGGCGTGATCTCTTTTAAGGCTACAGTTTGGCATAACTGCGCATATTATTCTGACTCCAACAAACGAACCGCATTCCGGAACGTTGAGTTCTACGCCGATTCCGTTTGAAGCGCTTCGAATGTCGTCGGAAGTAAAGGTTGCGTTTTCGGTGAACAGATCTTCCTCTTTGTCTGCGATCGAAAATTTCATATGGGAAGGAGAATAGCTTGCGTTGGAGTGGCCATAGATTTCAACACCGGAAATGTTCGTTTGGGCATCGAGCTTATAGTTAAACTGAGCATAGAGTTTCGTTTCATCATCAATAACATTTCCGCTGTCGTCGATAAAGAGCATATTATTGTTTATTGATCGGATTTCATCGTCGTGCAAAACCTCATCATTCGTGAGCACGGTGAAATTGGGATATTTCGACACCACGGAGATGTGTTGGCCTTTTTCGTCTGTTAATATGTTGCCTTTATCATCAACCTCATAGATTGCTTCGGTAAGGCTATGCTCGGTTCCGTTAACAAAAGCGAATGCCTTTGAAGGAGATTTTCCTTCTATTATGCTTTTTTTGGTTTTAAGATAGTTGGTGTGGGATATGATATCTCTGCTTGAGTTTTTAATGGAATAGGGCTCGTTTCCGAAAACGTTGAATTCGAGCAAACGGATATAAACGTTTGTGTATAAAGCGGTTGTTGGGTTTGCCGCCAATTCTTCAGCATTTCCGCCGCAAGGATTGAATACGCGCATTGCAACGTATCTTGCGCTAACGTTGTTTTCTAAAGTTAAAACTTGAGATCTTGTGGTTGTAGCCTCTGCGCGTTTTTCATAAACCAGATTTTCTGGAAGATAAAGGTCATCAACAGAATTCGAAGCGTAGATTCTATAATAACTTGTTTGGAGAATAGGAGTTTTATGATTAGAAACAACGATATTTTTTATCTGTTTTTTCTGCATAAGATCATATTCTATATCAACGAAATGTTTCGAGCCGTCGGTATAGTATTCCTTGGCCTTCCTGCCTTCTTTACATTCCTCATTAGGACATTTATCTGCGTTTACTCCCGCTTCGTATGCCGTTCCGCAATTATGGCAGGTTTCTTCGGGCTCGGCGAATTTAAGCTCGTAGGGGCTAAGCATTGTTTCGCCGCCTCCGTCAATATCGCTGTTCCATAGATTTGCGAGGGCACCTGCATAACCTGTTATTGCTGTTCTTTCAAATTGGTTTGTTTCGGTGTTTTTCTTCGAAACGTAAACCGTTGGATTGCCGACAACTACGGTTGCGCCAACCCCTGCAAACAAATCGTCGTTTCTTGAAAGTTCTCCTGTTTTTAAAGTAACGTTGAATTTTCTTTCGCCGTAAACACCGAAGAAAAGACGGGGAACGGTTGTTGAAAGATCGCTTGTATTTTTCATAGCGTCAGCAACGGTTGCGCGGGTTATTCTTATGGTTACGAATCTTGCCAAAACCGACATAGAATAGGTTTGATAAAGGTAAGGGTCTTGGCTATCTGCGGTTTGGGAAGCATAGTTATAATCGTAAACAAGGCTTGAAGGGGAGACAATATCCGCTTCTTCCTGATAGGCATAAAGCTTGTATGCTCCGAGGGCAGATTCGTTTCCGTGCTTTGTTGTTTTTGCGCCCATTATTGCGACGTTTGTAACCGTGCATACGTTTCCGAGGTCATAGGTTATATCGAGATAGCGAAGTTTTCCGTCGGTGTGGATTTTTTTGATAACGTTGCCTTGCTGATAGTCTCCGAAGCTTCTCTGAGCAATGCCCTCTGAACCAACTGCAAAGGTTGAGGAGTTGTTATTATAAATTGCTGCAGACGTTAAAACCATCTGGGCTTCCCATGCGCTTGATTCCGATGAACGGGAATAATAATTTGCCGAAGGAGCCGATTTGATTATCGTGGTCTTTTCGGTTGCCGAAAGAAAGCTTTGCTTGTCAAGCTTTAAAACCGACAAAGCCGCCTCGGCAGGTATTATTGCAAAAAGCGATGCGCAAATCATCAAGGATAGCACCGCTGAAAGCAGTTTCTTAAAAAACGAGTAATTTCTTTTCATATTTTTCCTCCGAAATCTTTTGTTTAAAACAGTTAAAAAACACATATAAATAAATCTGTCGTTATACACAGTAATTTTAACATAAATCTATATATATTGCAATAGCTTTGCCATCATTTTGGAAGACCTCACAAAATGCAAAGCAATATTTTGGGCATATTGCCAAAAATTCAAATAAAAAACGACTCAAGCCAATTCCGTTTGGAACTAAAGCTTAGAGTCGCTTTTTGTTTTTTATATTCTTTGTGTCGTTTTAATGGTAGAAAGACTTTGGTTATTTGTGCAAACCTTTTTTGCGCAGAATTTCCAAAACCTCATCGGGATTGTTGCAGGTTATAAGCTGAGCGCCAAAGGAAATTGCTCTGTCGATTTCCTTTTCGTTTCTGGCATAGGTTCCTGCCCAAGGGCGAATACCCGTTTCTTTTTCGAGATTCAAAACGTCCTCAACGGTTATTTCGTCGCCAACGCCGAAAACACAGGTGCAGTAGCCCTTTTTATAGATTTCCATATCCTCTATTCCTAAATGTCTGATGGGGAAATAAAGGTGCTGACGATATTTATTTCCGTATTTTTCGAGAATAATCTCGTGAAGCTTGCCCGACCACGTGTTAAGAACAATTCTGTCGCCGAAATTATATTCTTCGATCATATCAACCGTCTTTTCAAGACATTCAATCGCCGCCTCAACGCCAACCTCAGGATAGACCTTAAGTTCGATGTCGAGCGTGATTGTCGGGTGGTCTTTAACGAGTTCCATAAATTCTCTGAAGGTTGGGATTTTTTCGCCGTCGCCTGCATCTAATTTTCTGATTTCTTCGAGGGTGAAATCCTTAACGGCTCCGCCTCCGTTGGTCGTTCTGTCGAGGGTAGTATCGTGGATTAAAACGAGTTCGCCGTCCTTGGTTAAATGTATGTCGGTTTCGAGTTGGTCAACCCCTAATTCGAGAGTTTTTCTGAAGCCGAGCATAGTGTTTTCGGGATATTTGTCAACCCAACCTCTATGACCGGCAACGTAAATATTTTCTCTGCTTTCAGTCCAAAAATTCATAATTATTCTCCTTCGAACGTAAAACTTTCCCAGGGAATATTAACGGGCTTGCCGTCGGTTATAATTTCGTCGATGTGCAAAAGGAGAGGGAATTGGGAAGCGTCGATTTCGCCCTTTTCGGAACGCACCTTAACCGCCTTTGCAACCCTTCCCGCAACAACGAGAGATTCCAAGGTTACGCCCTTCAATTCCTCCTTAGCCTCGGTTATTGTGAGCCCTCTGCCGAGCAAAATTCCAACAAGACGGGTTCTGCCTCCGTAGACCGTAACGTAGAGGTCGCCTGCGCCCAAAACTAAATTGTTAAGGTCGCCTGCTCCCTGCATTTTAAGAAGCTTTGCCATTTCTCTGGTTGCCTGCCCGAAAACTGCCGCCTGAGAATTAAAATGGAGCTCTGAATCAAGCCCAAATTCTTTTTGATTAAGTCCGATTGTAAGCGCAATTCCGAGCGCATAGCCATTTTTGAGGGCAACAGCGCTCTCAACTCCGACAATATCCTGCGAAAGGCTTATATGATAATAACTCGTCTTCATAGCCGATTTTATCATCTTCAAAACCTCCATATCGGAGCCGCAGAAGGTAACCTCGGTTTGGTCGTGAGCCACTAATTCATAGCTTGTGCAAGGGCCACCGATTGCGTTGAGTTTAATTTTTTTGCCGAGAGAATCAAGTTTTTCCTGCCAAAGGTCGAGATAGGTTAAAAGTTTTCCGTCGGGGGTGTTCATAAGTCCCTTTGTAACCGAAATTACGGGAATTTCGGGAAGACGAGGGAGAATTTCATCTCTGAACCATTCAACGCCGAATGAACTAACGCCGCAGATTATAAAATCAACGTCCCTGATGCCTTCTTCGAGTTCCTCGATGAAATAAGCCTTGATGCCTTCGGGGAAATCCTTGTTGAATTTGGGGTGGCGGTTGGTCTTTTTCGTGGCTTCGATTATCTCTTTATCGAGATGTGTGCCGATAAGATTAACGTCATTCCCGTTTTCTCTTGCAGGAAAAGCGAGGGCAGAGCCCATCATTCCTGCGCCAATAATTGCAATTTTCATAAAAACACACTCTTATATCTTTATTTTAACAGCGGCTCTATGATTTTGGGGAAATCCAAATAGTTATCGATGGTTAAATAACCAAAATCGGATTTAAAAACCGATTCATCGTTTCCGCCTAAACCATAGTCGTCGCCGATATAAACAACTTCGCTGTGTTCAATTCCCAATTCCTTGCAATAAAGGTCGAGCGCATAATATTTGTTGAAGGGCTTCGGAGCCATATCAAACGAAGATGAACCGCCAACGAAAACGTTATAATCGGGAAATTCTTCAACAACCTCGTCATAAATCTTTCTGCGCTTGATTCTGTCGGGGTCGAAGGCGAGCTTGTCTTCAGGGCGGGCTTTCGTTCCGAGAATCGGGAAGGTTACGCAACCCGACGGGTGAAATTCAATAGTTTCGCCCGCATAGTCCAAAAAGCCGTATCTTTGCCTTAATTCATCAACCTTCTTCGTTAAGGCTTCCTTGTCTTGAGGCGCAGTTTCATCTTTCAAAATGTCGATACTTTTAGTGTCCTTGTTATAAGCGCCGTATTGCATTCCGTAGTTTCCGATAATATCTATCGGGAATGCTTCCATCTGATTGAAAATTCTCATAACCTGACCTGCGCCAACCATCAAAAGCCTATAGCGTTTTGAAAGTTCAAAAAGAAGCGCTCTGTGTTCGGGGCTTAAAGGCGTTTTATGTTGAGTAAGGGTTCCGTCGAGGTCCATTGCGATTAATTTTATGTTGTTCATAGTTTTCCTTTGTTAATATCGAAATTAAGCCAAAGAACGGTGTATCTGTCTTTTAAATCCTTGGCATAGGCAACTGCATTTTCGATTCTTTCCTTTCCATAGAACTTGTTAAATTCTTCCACCGAGTAGCCAACCGCCCTTAAAATTTCCTCGTGTTGCACGGCAGTTGGGCAAAGGCTTAGAATCTGCTTGATTTTCGCTTCTTTTTCTTTATAAATTGGGGATTTGTCCGATTTGTAGCTTCCAACCTTTTCCTGAAGCTCTCGGCAGGAATCTGCAATACCCTTATAAAGAGTATCCAAAGCTTCTTCGGTTGTGGCGTCGGAAGGTCTTTCGAGCGTTTCGGGGAAGGTCATATTTATTAAATTTTCGCGAATCCCGGCGGTTATAACCGAAGAATAAGCAACGTCTTTTCCGTGAGGGAAATAGTCGGTTTTATCCAAAATACCCGTAATTTCAAAGAAGTGAGAAAGGTGATGCTCGCTTCCCGAAGCGGGACGGGAAGAACCTGCGAAGCTCATTAAAATACCAACGATGACAAGAGCTTCCATAAGCGCTCCAACCGCAGTTTCGTCCCTTCTCAAAAGTCCGCCTGAAAGACGCAGGGTTTTCTCAACCTGTTCAAGGGTTAAATCGTAGATGTTCTGGCAAAAATATTCATTCGAAATCACATTGGATAAAAGCCAATCGTTGAGGGCGGAATATTTTCCGATTATATCTCCAAAGCCGGCCTTTATCATATCCATAGGCGCATTTTTGAGAATCTCGGTATCGGCAATTATTGCCTTCGGAAGACCCGCAGGATAAGTAACCTTCATTCCGCCCGTTATCATGGCGGCGCCGGTTGAGGCATATCCGTCCATAGAGGGCGCAGAGGCTATGATTATGTAGGGAATTTTACATTCGTTTGAAACGTATTTGCAAAGGTCTTGAATAACACCGGAGCCTATTCCGACAATCAATTCGCTGTCCCCAAGCTCGGCTTTAACTCTTTCTATCGCCTTTTCGTCGGGAATCAGAATTTTTTTCGGGAAGATAAGCTTCTTTAAATTCTTGGATTCTAAGGAGAGCTCCGTTTTGTTTCCCGCCGCAGAAAACGTGTTTTCGTCTGCAACAAGCAAAACGTTATTATATCCCTCGCATAAATTTCCTAAATGCTTCTCAATAGCCCCGTTTTCGATGTAAACCGCTTCAATATCGCAGCTGTGATGCCTTCCGCAAGCGCAGTCGATACCTTTTAACAATTCGTTTATATCCATCTTGTTAGCTCCTTTTGGGACTTTACTTTATTTGCTATTTATGTTATACTGCAAATATCAGAAAAAATCAATAGTTGGTCAGAATTTTGCTCAAAACTTAAAGATTGTTCAAAAAAACAGAGCAATTCTAATCATTTTCAATCAAAAAGGCGGAAATCGAATGCAGAATAAAGAGAGAGAAAAACAAATTTTATCGTTGCTCAAAGATGCCGGTGGTTTTGTCGGCGTAAGGGAGCTTTCGGATAAGCTTTATGCGAGCGAATCAAGCATACGCAGAGATTTGAGAAATCTTGCTGCCGCAGGTCTTATTAAAAAATCTTATGGCGGAGCGATGCCTTCAAGCTCTGCTTCGAGCATTACTATGTTCAACCGTCGAGCAAGGCTTAATATAGATGCAAAGCGAGAAATTGCCAAAAAAGCGTCGTCGTTTATAAAAGAAGGGGACGTTATTTTCCTTGATGGCTCATCAACCGCGTTTTTTCTTGCGGAGGAGATTATGAATCGTTCGGGGCTGACCGTTGTAACAAATAATATAGAAATTCTTCTGCTTCTTGCCGAATCTCAATTAAAGGTTATTTCTTCGGGAGGCGCATTGGGTTCGCAGAATCGTTCCTGCCTCGTTGGGGTTGAAGCGGCGGAAACCTTTTCGAAAATTTTTGCCGACATTATATTTTTCTCGGTTAAAGGGGTTGACGAGGAGGGATTTTTGACCGATTGCACTCAGGAGGAAACGGCTTTAAGGCGAGTTATGTTTAAAAACGCTTCAAAAAAGATTTTTCTTTGCGATAGCTCGAAATTCGGCTCAAGAGCGCCTTTTAAGCAGGCGGAGCTCATAGAAATTGATGCGCTCGTCTGCGAAGGCAACAAAAGCGAAAAATTTAGCAATTTCAACAATCTATTAAGGCTTTAATGAATAAATTTTTCAATAAAAATAGATTAAAAATGTTCAGTTTTTTATCACAATAAAAAATTATTATACTAATTGTAAATCTCATTGGATTTGTAGGGTGTGGAAAAAATTTCCGTTATGTGAATTATCCACGTAGTTTTCCACGTTTTCCACGATTATTACAGGTTTGTAACTGCAATATTGCCCTTCGGAGCCATTTTTCGACATAATTTACGTGGATAACTATGTGGATAATGGGGATTACATAATGTATATTTATAGCTTTTTTTCAATATAATTTGTATTTTTAGGCAAAAAAACCCTCATTTTTTGCTCGGTAATCGGGCAAAAATGAAGGGTTTTCTTATATATATCGGCTTTTATTTTGTTTATCAGTTTTGCGCTTGACAAAAAAGGGGGTTGACAAGCATTTTTTGAAGATTTTCCAATAAAACAAATGGTAAATGTAACCAATTTGTAACAATACGGAAAATTATCGTCAATTCCAATCCGTTTGCGCCAAAAGAAACATTTTTTCGCCCCTTTAAAGCGACAGTTTTTTCGCCCTTAAAGGGCTATACTAAAATTTGGCAAAAACTCCCAAAAGGAATTTACAAAAAAGAACGGGTGATAAACTTAAAATGAAAGAACAATTAAAAAGAAACGTAAAGAAAAGGGAAAAGAAAGGGATTTTATCCCGATTCAATTTAAAATTCCGAGAGGTGGGTATTCATATTGGCTTAGGATTGGTCGGTCTGCTTGTTTCGAGAGTGGGCTTGCTATCATCTTTAACCCCCTTGGGCGTTATTTTTTCCGCCTCGATTCAGGCGCAGTATACTCTGTCAAGCGCAATCGGAGCGTTTGTAGGCTATCTGCTTTTTCCCGTAGGCGATTCTGCGTTCAGATATATAGCGGCGCTTTTTGCCGTCGTTGCCATAAGGCTGATAACGAGCGCCTTTAAGGAAATTTCCGATTCTCCTGCCTTTTTGGGAATGATAACCCTTCTGTCTATAACTATATGCAATCTCGTCGTCGTTATTTCGGGCGGATTTGATGCGGTTTTATATTTAACGGAAGGAATAATGGCGGGCGGTCTTGTTTATTTTGTATCCCGCGCGCTTAAAATCAATCTGAAAAATGGTATCGGACTTTCGGGAGAAGAGCTTGCCTGCGCAGTTATACTTATTGATCTTATCCTGATTTCTCTGCTGCCTTTTTCCATCGGGTCTTTTTCAATCGGTAGGCTCGCATCGGTATTCCTTATTCTGTCTGCATCCCGTTTCGGATCGGTTTCGGGAGGCGCAACCTGTGGAGCCGCAATCGGTTTTTGCTTGAGCCTTGCTTCTGCCGACCCTAAATTTGTCTGCATTTATGCGGTTTCGGGTCTGATTTCGGGGCTTTTTTCTCCTGCAGGAAGAATTACAACCGCCTTGGGATATGGTGCGCCCGCCCTGATTTCCATAGGTCTTTTCGGCGCAGGGGAGGGAGCGCTTGGGCTTGTTCTGGAAACCTTGATTGGAATTGCTCTATTCTTTTTGTGCCCTAAAAATATTGCGGTATTCCTTGCCGCATTTTTCTCTCCCCCCGTTCGGTTAGAGGGGCTTGAGGGAATGAGAAAAAGCCTCGTTATGAGGCTTAGATTGGCTTCGAGCGCTTTAGGCGACGTTTCGGGAACTATCGAGGAGGTTGCAAAAAGGCTCGGAAAAATTAACCTTCCGGAGCCTTCCGACATATTCAAAAAATGCGAAAAAGATGCTTGCAGAGGTTGTTCCTTCAGGCTCAACTGTTGGGAAACCGAACAGGAAGAAACCCTTCGTGCATTGGGGCAGTTAGCGTCTGACATCAGAAAAGGGGAGGGCTATTTAGAAACCTCTGCTCCTTGGTTTTATAAAAAATGTCTTCGCCCCGAAAGACTGGAGGAAAGCTTAAAATCCCATTATAACGATTATCTTTCAAGAATAGATGCCGAGGAACGAATATCCGCCGTGCGAGGGGTGGTTTCAGACCAATTCGAGGGTATTTCGGATATGCTTCTGGACCTTAGCGACGAATTTAATACAGCGAGAAACTACGACCTTGACACAGCCCAAACCGTCGTTTCTGCTTTGCGTGAAATAAATCTGTTGGCAACCGATTGCGGTTGTTCGGTTGATAAATATGGGCGAATGACGATAGAAGCCAAAATTCATAACTACGAAAACCGAACGATTAGCCGAAAAAAGATTCTCGATCAGCTTGAAAATGCTTGTGAGCGCAAATTTTTGCCTCCTAATCTGAAGCAGATTGATGATGTTCTGTATCTGAATATAACCGAAAAACCGAGGTTTTCGCCCGATATTGGCGTTTCGCAATTTCCCGAAAGCAGAAGCGGAATCTGCGGAGATTCTTATGCTTATTTCGGAGATGGTTCAGGAAGATTTTTTATGCTTCTTTCCGACGGAATGGGAACGGGGGGCAGAGCGGCGGTCGATGGAGCGATGGCAACAGGGCTTATGGAAAGGCTGATTAAAGCGGGTTTTGGACTCGACTGTTCATTAAAAATTCTTAATTCTGCGCTGCTTTATAAATCGTCCGAAGAATCTCTTGCAACGGTCGACGTTGCTTGTATCGACCTTCACACGGGGGAAACAAGCCTTTTTAAAGCCGGCGCGGCGCCGACCTTTGTTCGTCGTTCGGGAAGGGTTGGAAAAGCCGAAAGTCATTCTCTGCCGGCGGGCATTTTGCGAGAGGTCGGCTTTGATCGTTCGTCGATTCTTCTCAAAAAAGACGATATAGTTGTGCTTTTAAGCGATGGCGCAATCGGGCTTGAAACCGATTGGATATGTCGTGAGCTAGAGAATTTTTCCGAGGCAGGAGCGCAGGAATTATCCGAAAGAATTGCCGATGGCGCTTTAAGGCGTTGCGATAAATCCCACCCCGACGATATAACGGTTATGGTTGCAATCCTCTGTCCGAGGATATAAAATATGCGAAGGGAAGATATATTAACCAATATTCATTAAAAAGCAATTTCGCTCATAAATTATATAATATCTAAAATTCGGAAATTAACATCTGACATATAAAAAAATGGTGTGGGCGAAACGTCCACACCATTTTTGTTTCGTTTATAGGATTAAGCCATAGAGTTGGCAAAACCCATTGGGGAAGGGTTTAAACCGCTTGGATTAAACGTCCTTCTTGCCATAAAGCTCGCCGAGGCGGAGGAGGTGGTTGTATTTCTCAACCGATGCCTTTTCAGCCTTATCGAAGAGCTCCTCTGCTCTTTCAGGGAAGGAGCGAGTGAGGGAAGAATAACGAGCCTCGTTCATAATGAAGTCCTTATAGCTTGCAGTAGGAGCCTTGGAATCCATAGTGAAGGGGTTCTTGCCCTCAGCCTTAAGAGCGGGGTTGAAGCGGAACATATTCCAGTAGACACATTCAACAGCCTTACTCATCTCGTTCTGGCAGTTAACCATACCGCCCTTGATAGAGTGCATCTCGCAAGGAGCGTAGCCGATGATGAGTGAAGGACCGGGATATGCCTCAGCCTCTTCGATTGCCTTGAGGGTTTGAGCCATATTAGCGCCCATAGCGATTTGAGCAACGTAGATATATCCATAAGACATAGCGATTTCAGAAAGGGACTTCTTGTTGATGGACTTACCTGCTGCAGCGAACTGAGCAACCTGTCCAATCTGAGAAGCCTTAGAAGCCTGACCGCCGGTGTTAGAGTAAACCTCGGTATCGAATACCATAATGTTTACGTCTTCGCCGGAAGCGAGAACGTGGTCAAGACCGCCGAAGCCGATATCATAAGCCCAACCGTCGCCACCGAAGATCCAAACGGACTTCTTAGAAAGGTATTCGCGGTTTGCAAGAATATCTTTGCAGAGGTCGCAATCTGCGCCTGCAGCTTCGATAGCAGCAACCAAAGCGTCAGCCTTAGCGCCGTTTGTTTTTCCGCAGTCAACAGTTGCGAGGTATTCCTCAGCAGCTGCGCGAACTTCTGCAGAAGCCTTATCGGAAGCGGCAATTGCCTTAGCATCATCGATAAGTCTGTCGCGGATAGCCTTCTGGCCTAAGTACATACCGAAGCCGTGCTCAGCGTTATCCTCAAAGAGGGAGTTTGCCCAAGCAGGACCGTGGCCCTTAGCGTCGGTTGTGTAAGGTGAAGTAGCAGCAGGGCCACCCCAGATAGAAGAACAGCCTGTTGCGTTAGAGATATACATTCTATCGCCGAAGAGCTGAGTGATAAGACGAGCATAAGCGGTTTCTGCACAACCTGCGCAAGAGCCGGAGAACTCAAGGAGAGGCTTCTTATACTGGCTGGAGATAACGTTAGAAACAGCAACGGTTTCGTCCTTAACGGTTACGTTAGCTACGCAGTAGTCGAATACGTCTTGTTCAGCAAGCTGAGTTTCAGCAGGAACCATCTTAAGAGAATTTGTGGGACATTCGCCGATACAAACTCCGCAACCCATACAATCGAGAGGAGAAATTGCGAGAGTGTAGGTGTAGTCGGTTTTAACGATAGGCTTAGGAGCCTTCTTCATATTTGCGGGAGCAGCAGCAATTTCGTCAGCATTAAGAGCGAAAGGACGGATTGTTGCATGAGGGCAAACGAATGCGCACTTATTACATTTTGCGCAGGTTTCAGCATTCCATTCGGGAACCATAACAGCAACGCCGCGCTTTTCGAATGCGGAAGCGCCTTGCTCGAAGGTACCGTCAGCATGAGGCATAAATGCAGAAACGGGGAGGCTGTCGCCGTCCATACGGCCAACAGGTTCCATAATTTCCTTAACCATCTTGCCGAGCTTGGAATCAACAACGTCGTCTGCAACCTTCTTATCTTCAGCAGTTTTCCATGATTCGGGAACGTCGATCTTAACGTATGCAGAAGCACCGGCGTCGATTGCCTTCTCGTTCATTTCAACGATTTCTTTACCCTTCTTCATAAACTTCTGAGCTTTTTCTTTCATATAGCCGATTGCATCCTCAGCGGGAAGAACCTTAGAAAGAGAGAAGAAAGCAGACTGAAGAACGGTGTTGGTGCGCTTGCCGAGTCCGATTTGAGCAGCAAGGTCAATAGCGTTAACAGTATAGAGCTGAATATTGTTGTTAGCGATATAGCGCTTAGCCTCTGCATTGAGATGCTCCTCGAGCTCCTCAGGAGACCACTGGCAGTTGATAAGGAAAACACCGCCGGGCTTAACGTCGTTAACCATCTTATAGCCCTTTATAACATAGGAGGGGTTGTGGCAAGCAACGAAGTCTGCCTTATTGATGTAGTAAGAACTCTTGATAGGCTTGTCGCCGAATCTCAAGTGAGAAAAGGTGATACCGCCGGTCTTCTTAGAGTCATATTGGAAATAAGCCTGAACGTATTTGTCGGTGTGGTCGCCGATAATCTTGATAGAGTCTTTGTTAGCGCCAACAGTACCGTCGCCGCCCAAGCCCCAGAATTTACATTCGATGGTGCCTTCAGCAGCAGTGATAGGAGCGGGCTTCTCATCAAGAGAAAGGTTAGTAACGTCATCAACGATACCCATTGTGAACTGAGCTTTAGGAGCGTCCTTAGCGAGCTCATCGTAAACTGCGAAGAGGCTTGCAGGAGGTGTATCCTTAGAGCCAAGACCATAACGTCCGCCGATAACCTTAATGTCGCCACGGCCCTGAGTTGCAAGAGCAGTAACAACGTCCATATAAAGGGGCTCGCCCAAAGAGCCGGGCTCCTTAGTTCTGTCGAGAACAGCAATCTTCTTAACGGTTTCAGGAATAGCTGCTGCAAGTCTTTCAGCAGAGAAGGGGCGATAAAGGCGAACCTTAACAAGACCAACCTTCTGACCCATAGCGTTAAGATAATCTATAACTTCTTCTGTAACGTCGCAAACAGAACCCATAGCAACGATAACTCTGTCAGCATCGGGAGCGCCGTAGTAGTTGAAGGGCTTGTAGTTAGTGCCGAGCTTAGCATTAACCTTGTCCATATATTCTTCAACGATTTCGGGGATAGCATCGTAATATTCATTACAAGCTTCTCTGTGCTGGAAGAAGATATCTCCGTTTTCGTGAGAACCACGCATAACGGGGCGTTCAGGGTTAAGAGCGCGCTTGCGGAATGCTTCAACAGCATCCATATCGCACATTTCTTTGAGATCGTCGAAATCCCAAACTTCGATCTTCTGAAGCTCGTGAGAGGTTCTGAAGCCATCGAAGAAGTTGAGGAAAGGAACTCTGCCCTTGATAGCTGCTAAGTGAGCAACAGCGCCGAGGTCCATAACTTCCTGAGTGTTGGTTTCAGCGAGCATAGCGAAACCTGTCTGACGGCAGGCATAAACGTCTGAATGGTCGCCGAAGATGTTAAGTGCATGAGAAGCAACGCAACGAGCAGAAACATGGAAAACGCAGGGGAGAAGCTCACCGGCGATTTTATACATGTTAGGGATCATAAGGAGAAGACCCTGAGATGCTGTGTAGGTTGTTGTTAAAGCACCTGCTGCAAGGGAGCCGTGAACAGTACCGGAAGCACCTGCTTCAGACTGGAGTTCGGCAACCTTAACTTTTGTTCCGAAGATGTTTTTGAGACCCTGAGCGGACCACATATCAACATAGTCTGCCATAGGGCTGGACGGGGTAATCGGATAGATTCCGGCAACTTCCGTGAACGCATAGGATACGTGCGCGGCAGCGTTGTTACCGTCCATGGTTTTCTTTTGTCTTGCCATGAAATTTTCCTCCTAAATAATAATTCGTTAGACAACGACATTTTATGTCATAATATATAATAACACTTTTTATTCAATAAGTAAATATGCAAAATATAGAAAATTTAAAAAATATTGTTAAAATTTTGTCAAAATTGAGCATTTTTAGGGTTTAAGGGCTCTAAAACCTCATTTTTCCGCTTGACAAAATCGAGATTATAATATAATATATGTATTACTGATGTGATTGTAAAAGGGAAAATATCCCTTTTTGCATCAGAATATTTTTTGAATGGAGACAAATAAAAAAATGGACCCTGACCCTGCGACTTCAATTATCTTAAAGCTCGCACTACTTCTCGTTCTTATTTTAGTTAACGCATTTTTTGCGATGAGCGAAATCGCAATCATAACGCTTAACGATAATAAAATAAGAATGATGGCCGAAGACGGACACGCAAAGGCGAAAAAGGTTTTGAAGCTGATCGAAAGCCCCTCGGCTTTTCTTTCAACAATTCAAATCGGCGTAACCTTGGCAGGATTCTTAACCTCCGCTTCTGCCGCACAGAATTTTTCCGAACCCTTAGCAGGCATGCTCGCAAATGCTTTCGGTTGGAAAACCGCCCCCGATTGGCTTTCGGGAGTTTCTATGGTACTCGTTACCATCATCATTTCTTATTTCTCCCTCGTTTTAGGAGAACTTGCTCCCAAAAGAATCGCTATGCAAAAGAGCGAACAAATCTCCTTCAAGGTTGTTGGAGTTTTGCTTTTCATCAAGTCTTTGGCAAAACCGTTTGTTGCATTCCTTTCGGTTTCAACAAACTGCGTTGTAAGGATTTTAGGATTCGACCCGAATGCAACTGAGGAGGTTGTAACCGAGGAAGAAATCCGAATGTTGGTTGATGCCGGCGAAGAAAAGGGCGTTATCGAAGAAAGCCAGAAAGAAATGATAAATAACATTTTCGAGTTCGACGATATTGTCGCTGCCGACGTTATGACCCACAGAACAGAGCTCGAATGTGTTGAAATCGGCGATAGCCTTGAGGATATTCTCAAAATAGCGATGAGCGAAGGCTATTCAAGAATCCCCGTTTATGAAGACGAAATTGATAATATCAGAGGTATAATATATGTTAAGGACTTGCTTAAATACATAGGCAAGCCAATTCCCTCAAGCTTCAAGATATCCAGAGTTATGAGAGAGGCATATTTCATTCCTGAATCCAAGCGTTGCGGAGACCTTTTCAATGAAATGACCGAAAAGCGAATCCAAATGGCAATCGTATCAGATGAATATGGCTCAACAGCGGGTATTGTAACGATTGAGGACCTTCTCGAATCCATCGTCGGCAATATGCAGGACGAATATGATAACGAGGAAGAGGAGGTAATCGAGGTTAACGAAGACCTTTTCCATTTCGACGGTATGATGGCGATAGAGGAGGTTAGCGAAACCTTAGGAATCGACCTTCCCGAAGGCGAATATGATACTCTCGGCGGATTTATTATGTCAGAGCTTGGCAGAATCCCCCAAGAGGACGAAAACCCCGAACTCGAAGCAGAAGGCTTTAAGTTCACGGTTGAGGAAATGGAAGAACGCAGAATAGATAAGGTTAAAGCCGAGCGTTTGCCAAAGCCCGAAGCCGAAGAAGAGGAATAATAGTAAAAAATGCTCCACCTTCCAAAAGAGGGTGGAGCTGAATATGAAAACCAAAGGAGAAAAAATTATGAAAACATTTTTAGTTGAAATTTCTGCAAGACATCTTCACGTTTCCGAAGAACACCTTGAAATTCTTTTCGGAAAAGGCTATAAGTTAACCCCTAAAAAGGATCTTTCTCAGCCCGGTCAGTTTGCTTGCGAGGAGAGAGTTGACATCATCGGCGCAAAAAAAGAGCTCAAGGGCGTTTCTATTTTAGGACCCTGCCGTCCCGCAACTCAGGTTGAAATTTCTTTAACAGATGCTCGTTCAATCGGCGTTAAGGCACCTATCAGAGAGTCGGGCGACGTTGCAGAGTCGGGCGCTTGTAAGCTCGTTGGCCCTTGCGGAGAGGTTGAACTCACAGAGGGCGTTATCGCAGCAAAGCGTCATATACATATGACCCCCGAAGATGCAGCAGATTTGGGCGTTACAGATGGCGAAATCGTTTCTGTCGAAATCCCAACAGAAGGCAGAAAGACCGTTTTCGGCGACGTTGTAGTTCGTGTTTCTCCTAAATATGCTTTGGCTATGCACATCGATACCGATGAGGCAAACGCAGCCGCAGTTCCCGGTTCTTGCCAGGCAACAATCGTTAAATAAGGGATATACGAAACGGGAATTATATAAAAACGATGCGGAATAGGCGGTATACTTCAAAGGATGGTTTTAGGATTTATTTCCATCGCACAGTTAATCGCCACCCTGGCTGCCATCAAGGGCTAATTGCTAATAAAAATATCGCCGCTGGTTTTCCAGCGGCGATATTTTTGCAATTATGCCCTTGTGGCAGCCAACTATGATTGCCCTGGCGGGCAAGTTATGAGTTATGATTGGCTTCGCCAAGTTATGAGTTGCCTTGCGGCAACACTAACATCGTCGGGCAATCATATCATAACATTCGGCAAAGCCGAATTCATAACTCTAAACTCATAACTAAAAATCAAAGAATCTAAATAATTAGGTTTACAAAGCAAAATTTTCACCCTGACAAGAAATCAGCAGAGGGATTTTTGTATATTGCGGATTGTATCATTTTGTGCTACAATTATTGTAAAGCTTTTTGCAAGGAGAAATTATTATGAAAATATCAACTGAAATTAATTCAATAGCAAAAATTGTTGGAATGGAAAAAGCCGTTGAACTTTGTGCAAAAGCTGGTTTTGATGCTTGGGATTTCTCAATGTTCGATATGTGCAGAATTGATTGGAAAACAGGACTGCCCATACAGGATGAGAATCCGCTGAATGGAACGGACCATCTTAATTTTGCAAGAAAACTCAAAACAATAGGACTTGATAACGGAATTGTATGCAATCAGTCGCATGCACCCTTCCCTGTGTGTGTGCCTGCTGTTCGCTCCTATTTAAAGCGTGCCATTGAGTGTACCGCAGAGGCTGGCGGTGAAATTTGCATTATTCATCCCGATAACGATAAAAATGCTGAACAAAATGCCGAAATGTATGCAGAACTGCTTCCTTTTGCAAAGAGCTGTGGGGTTAAAATCGCAACCGAAAACATGTGGAATTGGGACATGGCGAAAGATGAATCCTCATTTGCTGCTTGTGCAACGGGTGAAGATTTCAAAAAACACATTGACATTATTAATGATGATTTTTTTGTTGCATGTCTTGATTTAGGTCATGCTGAAATGCGCGGTTCGGGCGACGGGGCTGTTAATATGATAAGAGCGTTGGGGTATCGTCTTCAAGCTTTGCACATTCATGATAATGACCGTTGGCACGACAATCATCAAATTCCTTTCTCAATGAATATTGATTTTGGCGCAATTGTTAAAACGCTCAAAGAAATCAATTATCAAGGTTATTTCACTCTAGAGGCAGATTCCTTTTTAAGAGACTATAATACAGATAATATCTTTGATGGTGTATTAAAACTAAAAGAAAGTGCAAAAAAACTTGCCGACATGTATGAACAACTATAACATTTCCCTCTTTTGCTGATAGCAGCTCAGGCTGATATTAAGGGCTAAATAAAAAGCGCAGGTCGCACTGAACAAGTCCAGTAAAAACGGACAATAGTAAAAAAGCAGCTCCTATGGTAGAATTAAAGAACTACCATAGGAGGTTTTGTTATGTTTTTCTGTTTGTTCCGGAAAATTCCATTGTCTGATAAATCAGTCGGTCGGTGCCTAAATGCTCGCTGAGAGAAATAAGCTCGAAGCCTTCGAAGGTGGTGGTAGTGCCATCTCTTTGAAGCACAACCTTGAATTTTTCCGAATCATAGAATTTCAAGGTCTGCCAGAGTCCGCCCGCGTCAAGTCTTCTCGTGAGCTTGATAACGTAGTGCATTTTGGGAAGGTCCGTAGTATCGGTGCCGGCAGGGTATTTCTTTTCAACGTAGGAAATGCTGTAATCTGTTATAGCGCCGAACTTAACCCCATTGACGGTAGCGCTGAATTTATCAATATGCTTGCTAAAGTCCATATTTTCCCTCCTTTAAGAAAGTAGCTCTGCTTTAACGTCGATTTCAGCAGGCAGAACGAGGGCGCCCATATTTCTGTCGTAGTGAATATCGTAGCAACGAGCTGAGGTTACGTATATTGAGTTCAAGCCGAGAATCGAATTAACTATTTTATCAAAGGTTTCATAAGTAGCGTTGCCCGAACGTTTTTTCGGAACGCATATTGTAAGGCTGTAAGTAACGCTTGCAAAAACTCCGTAGCAATTAACGTTTTCTACGGTTTTACCGAGGAAAACGCCCTCAGAAAGGGGAATTTCCGCATTTTTTATAGAAATCGCAACGGTTGGCGCTAAAACGGGAAATTCGGTTGGCTTTTCGGGGAAAGAACGAACGAATTTCACGTCCTTGCATTTGTTGGTAAACCTTTGGAATAAAGCTTTTGTAACGTCTTCTAAACAATTCATAAAAAACCCTCCTTTTAACCTTCAATGGCAGGGCGGAGAATCGCCCAACTATAAAAAGGCTCGTTTGCGAGCATTATAGTTTCAAAGCGTTGAGCAACGAAGCGTTTTCCTGAAAAGGAAAGAATATCATCGGGCGAAAAGCAAGCGTCGAAGGGCCCTATAAAGCGATAGCAACCCTCGTCGATTTCGCCAACGGTCGAGGGTTGATTCTCAACGTAGAGCTTGTTTCTGTAAAGCAAGGGCATAACGACCGCCTTGCAGGTTTCGGTTGTTCCGTTTTTATGAATAACAACGTCCTGCCCGATTTTTTCGAGCATTTTTTTAACGTATTCGGGATAGGACATTTTTTAACCCCCTATGCTTTTAAAAACTGCGCCGCTTTTTAGAAAGGGTCTTGCCGCCGCAAAGGCGTTGTCTAAAAGCTCCTTTGCGTGGGCGGTAAGCTTTTGGGGCTCCATTCTGATGGTAAGGTCGCCTGCGTCTATTGTTTTTGGGTCGGCTTCCTTGCGGCTTAAGCAGTAGTGATAAAAAGCGAGCGCCGCCGCAGCATAATAAAGCTGTGGAATGGCGTTAACTCGGTATTTTGGGGTTAAAACCTGTGCCTGAATCGAAACGCAAGCGGGAAGACAATGCTTAAGACACGCTTCTATATCCTCGATTCCCGTTAAAAAACGAAACCAATCAAGAGTGTTGGAATAGTCTTTTGCAGTTTTCAAATTAAAACCTCCTTAAGTCTGGTTTATTCTTGTCGCCTAAAAAATAGCGGCGGAAAGAAAATCCTTGCCGCCGCCGTGTAAATTATTTAACCTTAATAACCTTTGAAGCGTCCTTGAAGATTTTTGCAAAGCCTGCTGTTGAGGTTATTGCGGCGCGTTCGAGCTGGCGGTCGATCAGCTTATCGTAGTCGATAGAAATATCGTCGGCAACAACCATCTCAAGAGCGCAATTTTTATCAAGACCGATAAAGCTACCTTCGGGGATAGCGGAGGTTCTGACAAACTGAGCGCCGAGAGGAGTTCCGATTTTGCCTGTGCTCTGGAAATTAAAGCCCGAAAGGGGATTGGAAAATTCGGAAATTTTGAGCATATCTTCCATACCCTTCGGAGAGGCGATAATGGTGTTGAACTCATAAGGATAAAGACCGTTATAAAGAGAGATGAAATCCTGATAACTGAGAGTATCGCCCGAAGCGTTGATAACCTCGGCAGGGTTGGAATTTCCGTCGCCGTTCAAAAGAACGTTGATAGCGTCCTTCATTCTGCTTCTTGCGATATAAGCGCCGATTTGCTTTAAAGTAACGGTGAAAAGGTCGAGGCGCTGATATTTAAGAGCCTCATAAGATGCAACGAGCATTCTTCCTCGCTTATTGAGTTTAACCAAGTTTTCGCTTGTTCTGATGTTGGTTTCGGGGATAAAAGCGCCCTCTGCAACGTCATTAAGCTCCTTGTCCTCCTCTGTCGGAACGGAGAAGATTGAGCGATAATCGAGAGAATCGATTTTGGTTGTGGTTGCGATAATCTGCTTCAAATTATCGGCTTCTTCCATACCCTGTTTAACCGCACGTGAAACGTATTCGGGGAAAAGCGCCGCAGAATCGGAGGTCTGGAAAAACTTTGAAACTGCGTCGGAACCAACGCCACTGACCTTAATGTCAAATCTCTTGAGCTGACGGCCAAAGGCGTCGAGATTTTCTAAAGAAGAACCCTTGTAGTTTTCGTCGGGGTCGAGAGAAGAAAGCACCTGAGAAAAGTTTTTGCCCGGAACGGAATACATTCCTTTTTCAAGCTTGATATTTTCGTAATTCATATAATTTTCCTCCTTGAAATTTAAGATTACATAATGATTTCGGCAATTTGGGTGTCATAATCAATCGACAGAATGATGATTTCTCTGCCCTTTGTTGCGGGGAAAAGGATTATGTCATCGCCAATAGCAACGTGTTGAACGCCCAAACCTACACCCTCTGCAACGGGAACCTTTGCATAACCCTTAATCTGAACTGCGGCGATGCCGTTGCGAACGTTTTTAACTATTCCCAAAAAGCTATCGCCCGGAGCGGGGTCGGAAAGAGAGTTGTTTCCGCTGCAAGTAACAATGTCCCCTTCCTTGATATGCTCGGCGCAATTCATAGTAATAATGCCTTCCATAAAACCTTTATTGTTTACCATATCTTTTCTTCCTTTCAGTTTTTAAATTTTAAAAGAACCGAAATCTCGGACGTCTGTTTCCGTGCTTTCGGGCTTTAGCTGAGGCTCCTCGGTGAAAGCCGCTTCAAAAGTCTTATTGAATTTCATAAGTCTTTCTGCGCTAAGACCTTCGAAAAGAGCTTCAGCATTTTCCGGGGATAGCTTAGGGAAAACCTTGAGAGCCGCCCTCGAACAATCTCCTCTGAGCTTTTCGGTTGCCGCCAAAGCTATCTTTTTAGTTTCTTCAAATTCTTTAAGCAAAGCTTCGCCCTGCTCTTTCGAGAGGGTTATTTCTTTTTCTCCAAGACTTTTCATAATTTTTTCGAGATTCAAATTTTCTCCTCCTTTTTCGGATTTGTTGAATCGCTTAATAACGCCCGCTTTTCTCTGCGCAGGAACTGCAACGAAGGACCATTCGTAGGCATCTAGCGGTTCTGACAAGACGGTATGGCATTGCTGAATATTCATTCCGTCTTCATAAACCTCTCCCGATTTGTGCGAACAGTATTCGTGGCTAATATCGGCGCCGCAGACGGAGCAGACCTTTTTGCCTACCGAACAACCAACGCTAACCTCTTTATAAATGCCGGCATCAAGCCCCAATATGAAATCTTCATTAGATGAGGTGCGTGGGATATAGGCGTCTGCGCGAAGGCGGACGTAGGGCTTTCCGTCCGAGCAAAGCTCGTTCGTATATTCAACGGTTGTGTTATACGTTCTTGCGATATTGTCCTTCCCCTTCATCGAATGGTCGAAAATTCCCGGCTTGCCAATGAATAATTTGGCAAGTTCTTCGAGAGCCTCCGGGGTGAAACGTTCAAAATCGCGGTCGATGTCGTTATCGCATAAAACAACCGAGAAGGAATAAACCTCGTCGGCGGATAGCTTGCGTTTTGTGAACTTATTAATTTGCTCTAATTGAGCGTTGTTAGGTTGGCTTTCGCCCAAAAAACCTTTTTGCATAGATTAAATCTCCTCTTTCTTTTCGCCAGATTCAAAGCTCATCGCCTGAGCCTTATAAAGGATAGCCTTCGCCGCTTCAACCTCGTCTTGAAGGTTGATGTCGTTCCAAACAATTTCGGGGGTTTCGAAATAACCTCTTGCAGCAAGCTCCCAAGAGCAGATTTTAATTAAAACTGGGGTAATGAGTTTTCTATAGCTTTCAAGCTCACTCGTTAAAATATCCGCCTGTTGTTGACTCATTCTTTCGGTCGAAGACCAGCAAAGACCAAGCATAAAGGGCGGAATACCCAATTTTGCAACAATCTGTTCGAGCATCTGTCTTGCGGGAACGTCGGTTTCGGGAATGGGACATTCGCCCCCGATAACCTTTATGTTAACGTCGCCAACCGCAACGAAATCTCGAACACCGTCGGTTGAATTCATAGCTCTCGACCATTCGTTTGAAATCTGGTCGATAGCGTCGCCCGAAAGGGAGTTTTCAAGAATATTGCCCGAAGGCTTATAGGTAACGGCATAGCGAAGATTACCCGCCCTTTCCCAGTTCGTTCCGATGCAGTTATAGATTTTAAGAAGAATCGAGCTGACAAAGGGCAGACCTTTTAGAATCGAATTACCCTTAACCTCTCCCGGAAGGGGACGAAGCGCAGTAAGAATAACTCTTTCGGGGTGTGGAATGGGGGCGAGCGTTCCGTTTCTTCTGATGCAGATTTTAGTTTTCAAAGGATTTTCGTCGCGAAGCAGTTCGAGATCCTTGTTATCTGCGCAATAAAGTGCGCCAATCCGCCCGTCGGAAGAAGGAACGATTTCGCAAACGGCGGTACCCCAGGTAAGAAGCCTGTCGAGATATTGCTGAAGAAAGGCTTCAATTCCAATTCCCGCTGCGCCAACCTTAACCGATTTTAAAAAAGTATCCATCATTTTTTGCGCCGCCGAGGAGCGACATTTAACCTCAACTCCGCCGACCAACCTTAAAATTTTATCGATAGCGGCATCGATAACGGGGATTGCCTCACGAAGCGAATCAAACATTTCTTCTTGTGCGCCCCCTAAGGGGGAATAGTTGTCCAGCCCGAAAAAGGGAAGACTTTTCGCCCTTGAGGTTTGAACAGAGGTGGTTTTGCGGCGCTTTTGTTTGTTTTTGAAAAATTCCATTAGGTTTCTTCCTTTCATCTTTCGATATGTCCTGCGATTTTCGAGAGAGAAGACCCAAAAAGAACGGTTGAAACAAAATATCTCATATCGTCCATAGCGTGGTCGTTTTCCTTTCTCGGAGCATCTTTTATGCTGTTATCGTCCCAGCGGTAAATTCCGAATTCTCGAATAATGTCGTGGCAAGAAGGGCAGATTTTAATTTTGCCGTTTTTGAGCGCATCGCTAACTCGTCTGATGCCGTCGATAACGTCGTTTTTCGCAGGAATAACTCGGAATTTGCCCCGCCTTCTGATAAGGGTTATAAAGGAAGCGGCGGCGGGGTCGCAAATAACCGCTTCGATGCGTCTGTCATCGGCGAGAAGGGTGAGCGCGGCATAATATTCCTCGTCGGTTAATTGTGCGCCTTCCCGCTTGGAATCGTAGTAGTATTCCTCCAAGCGATACCAAACTCCTTGACATAGTCCCCAAAGCCCGAAGGAGGAGGGGTTGACCGTTCCGTAATCGCAGGAAATATAATATTTTTCGGGTGGGGAAGGGGCTTCTTTTATGCAAGAATCTCCAAAATGGGGATAAACCAACCCGAAATTCGCAACCCAACGCCCCTTTATAAAGCGCTCGTAGAAAGCGCCCGTGTAGAGTCTTTCATAGCGTGCGATAAGTTTTTTGGAAAGGGAGGGGTTGTCCTTCATCGTGAAATGGATATAGTAGGCGTTTTTATCCTCCGCTTTTTTTATCCATTCGTTATAGAACCAATGGGAGGGATTTTCGGGGTTGCAGTTAAACCAAAATTTCGAGCCCTCAACCGAGCATCTGGCGAGAGCCTGTTCAACGAAGGAACGAGGCATCAAAGCAACCTCGTCGAGCAAAACTCCCGAAAGGGTCATACCCTGAATCAGAGCGCTTGATGATTCATCTCTGCCTCCGAAGGTCCATAAGGTTATGCGGCGCCCCGAATATTCAACCTCGATTTGCCCTCGGCTGGTTATTTCCTTATAGGAAAATCCGATGGACGAAAGCAAGGGACAAAGTGGCTTTAGTATGTTTCTGCGAAGGGATGTAACGGTTTTTGAGCAAATCGCAAAATTTCCGTCGGGGAAGGAAGCGATTGCCCAGCAAACGAAGGATAAAAACATACAAAGCGTTTTTCCGCTTCTGACAGCACCATCGCAGATAATGGCATCTCGGTTGCGGTTTTTGGAGGAAGGACACCACCAGGAAAGAACGTCGAGTTGCTTTGGAGAAAAATATTTAAAGGTCATTCTTCTCTCACCGACCCTAGCATTTCGGCGCTTTTTTCCAGAGCTTCAAATAATCCGCCGTCGCTTTTTTCTTCGCCGTCGGCAAGGCTTTTGAGAGCGTCGAGAGCCTTTATTCGATCGCAAAGCTTAACCTCAATTCCGCCGCCTTTTGAGAACTTAAGCTCGGTTATTGCAGAAAGTTCGAGCTCGTCGGGATTAAGGCTTTTTATATCCTCGGCAGTTATGAGCCTGATAACGTCTGCAACGCTTCCGAAAGCCAAGCGCCTGAGTCCCGCCGCAATTTCCGAAGTCTTTGGAGTTGAGGGAGCGTTTTTCTTGATTTCCGAAAGAATATCCTTTTTCCCCATTAGCTTCAGCGCCGCTCTTTGAGGAAATATATATCCGCTTTTTGCCGCCGCTTCAAATGGGAAAAGCCCCGTTCCCATATATTTGCAAAAGAGCAATTCCTTTTCGGTTAAAGATTTTTTTGCCATAGTATTTCTCCTCCTTGGGCTTGTGTTTTTTTGAAGACTGCCCTTCGTTTCACCCTTAAAAAAACAAAAAAAGTTGCCTTTTTAAGGGCAACAATTACAAAGTTGTAACGATGTGGGCAAAATAAAAATTGACTTTTTAAAACAGGTTTAGTAAAATTAATTTGTAATTTGATTTGAGGGAGGTAATTATGAGAGGTAAGATTATTTCCATATCAAGCGCATCGTTTTTTCTCGTGATAATGCTTTTAATTAATATAGGTTTGGGCTCGGTTGCGAATATGAGCAGTCCAAGAGAGGTTAAGGAATACGTAAATTATCTCGTAACCTATGGCGAGGAAATTAACGAAAAAATGCTCGAAATGAGAGAAAAAATAAATGAAAAGCCAAGCTTTGAGCCCTGTGTTTCCAATATAATAGAGCCTAAGGAAATTGCGCTGAAACCGAATACCATAAAAAGCGCCGAAGAAAATTCCGAAATTTTAAAAGATGCCGTAAGTGGTGCCAAAAACGGAACTAAAATAATATTGCCCGAAGGAAAATATTATATAAATTCCGTTATAAAATTGGAATACAAAAAGGATATAACGATTTCAGCAAGTGGCAAGGGTGCAGAACTTATCAACCTGTCTTATTCTCCTTTTAATGAGGACGACCCCTCTAAAACATCCAACGTCTTCAAAATAACCTCTTGTGAGAGGGTTAAGATAGAAAATATTTCTTTTGATTATTTTAACCACGTTTCCGCCGAAGGAACTGTTATAGAGCAATCTGGCGGTAATACTTATTTTAAACTTTTCGAGGAATATAAGGCCAACGATAAACAAAGGCTTGCGGGCGGAGAAATTATCACTTCGGTGTTCACCTCAAACGAGAACGGCTTTATAGACGAGCGTTGGCCCGAAGCGCCCATAAAACTGCAAAAGCAGAGCGAGGACGCATATTATATTCCAATGGAAATCGGCTCGGTCGGGCAAACTATCAGTTGCCGATTTATTTCCTCCGGCCCCTACGTTTCTTACGTTATCCACGCAAGGAGTGTAAACGGACTTATCCTTGAAAATCTAAGGTGTTATTCTTGCCCCGGCGGATTTGTTCTTGCAACCGACGGAAACTCCAATCTGCATTTTGAAAAACTCAATATAAGCGTTAGAAAGGGAAGTCAAAGGCGACTCGCATCGAATGAGGATTGTCTGCATCTTCGCAACGTTTCGGGAAGGCTGACGGTTAAGGATTCAACCTTCTTTGGAATAGGAGACGATGCGCTTAATATCCATTCCCAGTTATTAACCGTGGCGGGAATTAAAGGAGATAGCGTGGTGGTATCGAAGGACGAAATAGATGGCTTTTCGCTTCAGTTTATGTTTGCAAAGCGGGGCGAAACGATGGAGTTTTTCGATAAAAACTTTAATAGCATAGGCTTTGCGAGGGTGGAAGACGTGTCGCAGGATAAAATAACCCTCGATACCCTTCCGAAAGGACTTAAAAAAGGCTTTTATATGCAAAATGTTTCCTTATCGCCCGATACGTTTGTCAGCGACTCGAAAATTGGCTTTGCTCGTGCAAGAGGACTGCTTGTTCAAGCCAAAAACAGCATTATAAAAAATTGCGAATTTAGTAATATCAGGCTTTCTGCGATTCTGTCTGCGCCCGATTTTGAATATTGGCGCGAGGGCGGATTTTTTGATAATCTTCTTGTTGAAGACAATAAATTTTATAATTGCGTATCTTCACATAACGGAATGGCGCCCGTTCATATAACGGTTGGGCACGATTCGATAACCGAAAACCCGAATTGCCTTTTGGGGCATAAAAACGCAACCGTCAAAAACAATATTTTTGAGGAATGTATAGGAGAAAACGTTGTAGCTTATAACGTTATGAATTTATCGAAGGATTAAAAAAAGACCTTCGGCGGACTGAATGTTTCCGTCGGAGGTCTTCTTTATTAAAGGTATTAATTTTTAGTTAGCATTATCGAAGAAAGGATAATGTTTGCGCCCTCTCCGCTAACCTCGAAGGTTAAGGTTTCGCAGTTTTTTACATCAAAGGTTATTTTCTGCGCCTGCGTTTTTGCGCTTATAACACATTCTCTGATGGAAGGCTCGGAATCCTTCTTTTCGGCGGTTATATTCTTATCTTCCCTGACGCTTTGACGGAGTTTGGTATGCAAAAAAACAGGTACTCCAAGCGGAGTATCTGCTCTTTTTTAATAAGCTTTGATTCTATTCTTCTATGGCTGAAACCTTTTCTCGCTTTTTGTTTCTTGCATATTTTTCCTCCTGAAATGAATTATTTTTAAGCCACCTCAAGGAGCTTATTTGTTATTCTGCTTTGAACTTCAGTATAATATTTAAGCTCTGCATCATTTAAATCTTCATCCTCTATATCTTCGAGAGCTTCCATAGTGTCGGCATATTCACTCATATAATCCGCGTATTCCGTAAGTAAAGATAGATCCGTTCCGTCGGATTTGGAATATTTTTTCATAAAAGCAACGTATTCATCGAAGAACTCTTCGTATTCATCCATCGCCTTTTTGAAATCGGGATCTATATCATCTGAAGCTTCATCTTCATTGGTTGTTTCTTTCTCGTCTTCGGATTCTTCTTCATCCGCCGGCTCGGCTTCATCTTCATCCTCATCCTCTTCCGATTTTTCTTCGGGAGAATATAATTCAACGTCCATTATTTTTTCATCTTCATCATAATAGATATCAAGAGAATATCCCTTTGAATTGTCGGCATAAAATGAGTCATCCCATTTTTCATAATCTACATTAAAGCCCGCTTCCATACATTCATCAACATAAAGCTTAAAATCTTCTTCGGAAACGTTTGCTATCTCTACCCAAAATTCATCAGAGCTATCATATTGCACCTCTCCGACCTTGGATTTCGGCTCAGGCAACATTTTTGCAAGCGTGCTTGACCAGCTTATTTCTCCAAACTGCTCTTCGGTTTTTGCTTTAGAGCTATCAACAGCTTGCTTTTCTTCCTCTGAACACGCGCAAAGCGAAAAAGCAAACAGCAATACTAAAACAACTGCCAATAATTTCTTCATAAAATCATCCTCCACGTTTAAAATATACCAAATTGGGATATTTTAAGTATACCATTGTGGGATAATAATGTCAAGAGGTGATTTTATGAGATTAAGAGAAATAAGAAAATCAAAAGGTATTTCTCAACTCAAATTAGCTTTAGACTTAAACACAAATCAAAATACTATCAGCCGCTACGAAACCGGTGAGCGAGAGCCAGGCATACAAGAACTAATAAAAATCGCCGATTATTTTAACATTTCGATTGATTATTTGCTCGAAAGGACAGACGATCCCACCTTAAAAAAATAAAAAGATTGCTCCAAATTTGCACAAGTCCAGTAAAAACGGACAATAGAAAAAAGAGACCTCCTATGGTAGAATTAAAATAACTACCATAGGAGGATTTTTTATTCAAGGTATTAATTTTTAGTTAGCATTATCGAAGAAAGGATAATGTTTGCGCCCTCTCCGCTAACCTCGAAGGTTAAGGTTTCGCAGTTTTTTATATCAAAGGTTATTTTCTGCGCCTGCGTTTTTGCGCTTATAACACATTCTCTGATGGAAGGCTCGGAATCCTTCTTTTCGGCGGTTATGGTTAATTTACATTCGGCGGTGGTATCTATTTCTTTTGAAGCCGATGCGGTTAAAACGAGGGAAGCGTATTCGTTTTCGAGCTCGTAGCTTGCGCGCGAACCAACAGAAAGGCTGATAACGTTGGATTCAAGGCTTCTGTCTATGCCGAAGGAGTCGAGCGCAATTCCGCCAAACTGCCAATCTGAGGCGGTTGAGGGGCTGAGTTCATCAAGATAAACGGGCAGTTTATCGGAGATTTTTTCTTTTTCTTCCTTCAAAACGGAGCTTCCGGGGATAATGTCTTCCGCCTTAAAAATCAGTTCTGCTGCGGCGGCATAGTCGTGATCTTTAAGAATATTTTTTAGTTCCTTTTTGAAGATGTCCTCATATTCATCTCGGTAGTATTTAAGAAGCTTATCGGCCTTATCTCGGCTTTTAAGCTCGCCTCTTTTTATGGCTGAGGACAAGGTTGCAATAGCTGATTCATATTCTTTTTTTGCGGCAAGCGCTTCGGCTGCCGATATTATTTGCTCATCGCTTCTTAAATGACTGCTCTTTTTGTATGTTTCCAGCCTTTTTGTCAAAAGTTTGTCTTTTTTAAGAATTTCAAGGGCATTTTCTATCGTCTTAATAGCCATGGCATAATCCGAAACCGAGGTGCATTCTTCTGCCTTCGACAGGCAATCGTTTCTGAATTTGTTTTCCGCCTGCTCAAGCTTGTTTTTTGCGGTGTCATAGTTAGGGTCGAAGGATACGACCTCTCTGTATTTCTTTATGGCAAGCTCATAGTTGTTTTCGCTGAAAAAGTCTTCCGCGCGTCTGAAAGCAGAAAAGGATTTTTTTAAACGACCGAGTTTTTTCTCGGTTGCTTTTGTTTTGGATTTCAGAGGAACAACACCCATTTTTTTGATGGTTTTAAGTTCTCTCGACGATTCTTCAAAATTCTTCTCTCCGTTTTTATAGTCATCATAGAGCGATTCAAGACGTTTTTCAAGTCTTGCGTTAAGAATAAATCCGCCTTCTTTTTCGAAATTATCCTCAAAAACCTTCAAAGCGGCTGAATAGTTCCCTTTTTCGAGATAACCCGAAATTTTGGCAGAAGGGCCGATGAATATAACGAATACCATAAATGCCGCCATAACAAGGAGAATTGCCGAAATGAGGAAAGCAACAAGACCTTTTCGGCTCTTTTTCGGCGTTGGTTGTTCTTCGGGGATAATATCCTCCATAATCGGTTCTTGAAAACTTTCAAAGTCAATTTGGTCAAAGTTAACGGACGCATTTTTTGAGGAAGCAAAAATATCCTCAGCCTCCTCTTTTTTGGGAGATGAACTGAAAATATCCCTTATAATGGTTGCTCCGCAATAAGGGCATACGTCGGCATCGTTTGGTATTTCTTTAAAACAATTATTGCATTTCATTTTTTTCACACCTCATTCCTGTTTGTTATGTTCAAACAAGATGATTATTAGCATCATTAGTATTATACATATTAATAAATATTTGTCAATAGTACGCAGAAGGGGCAATCCCCGTTTGCTTTTTGAAATATTTTGAAAAATAATAGATTGATTGAAAACCGCAATTTTCGGCAACCGCAGAAACCGAAAGTTCGGTGTATTTAAGCATTCCGCAAGCGCAGTTTATTCGGGCTTCCAGCAGGTCGGCTTTGGGAGAACGTCCGAAACGTTTTAAATAAAGAGCGGAAAATCGGCTTTGTGAATATCCGCAAAGCGCCGCCATTTCTAATAGGCTCCAAGGCTTTTCCAAAGAACACATTATGGTATCTCTTGCCGCTTCTATTCTCGCTTCGGGGGTTTGCAAAACGCTTTTTCTGAAAAGCCTGTGAAGGTCGATTAGCATTTCGGTTAAGATGCAGTTGATTTTCATTTCAAAGCCTTGATGCTTCAGCGCCTGTTCTTCTCGGATTCGCTTTATTGCCGAATGGATTATGTTTTGGCGGCCTAAAGAAAGTCGTGTTCCCGTCGGAAGGGGATATTTCTTCAGAAGCGCTCCAAAGTCCTCTCCGTCTATATACATCCAGTCGTTTGTGAAACTGGTGTCTTCAGTTTGCGGTCCGTGATAAACTACGTCGGAAGGCGCCATTATCATAATATCTCCTGCGTTTCCCTTATGCAGTCGCCCCTTTTTTTCATATAAAAACGGGGTTGAAAACTGATAAACCGAATAATAATCCGAAGTTAGCTTTTCGCAAAATTCTCCATTTTCGTGCGGAAAGTCAAGACCCGAATATAAAACCTCCATAAAAACCTCCGAAATAATAAGAAAGTATAAATAAAGAATCAAATATTCCATTGATATGAAGATTATATCATAATAAAATACAAATAGCAACCCTGAGTGTCGCAAGTAATTTTAACCTTTCAAAAGGTGAATTTTTGCCCACTCGCCATCAAAATACTCGTGAATATATATCAAGGAGGAAAAATTAATGAAAAAAATAGACTTGTGTGGCGCTTGGAAGCTTTCGGGCGGCGGATTTAATACAACCGGCAAAATCCCCGGTTCGGTTTATTCGATTCTGCTCGAAAACGGGCTTATGGAAGATCCTTTTTATCGAAATAACGAACTAAAGGCTGTTGCGCTTATGGATAATGAGTTCACTTTCGAGAGAAGCTTTGAAATCGACCCAAACGGTGATAAAATTTTGATTCATTTTGACGGAATCGACACCCTTTGCAATATTTACGTAAACGATAATTTTGTTGCCTTTTGCAATAATATGCACAGAACGTGGGAGTTTGATATAACTCAAAATCTGGTTTCGGGCGAAAATAAAATAAAGCTTGTTTTCCCATCTCTTGATGCGTATATCAAGGAAAAATATAAAGAGCAGTCAGTATTCGGTACTGCGGATTGTATGGAAGGCTTTGCCTACGTAAGAAAAGCGCATTGTATGATGGGTTGGGATTGGGGCCCCCGTCTTCCCGATGCAGGAATTTTCAGAAAGGTTTATCTTATCCGTAAAAACAGCGCAAGAATTGAAGAATTGCGCCTTGTTCAAAGGCACGAAAACGGCAAGGTATTCGTAAAGCCCACAGTGAAAACCGACGAGCCCGCTGAGGTTAAAATAACCTTTGCATCTCCCGACGGAGAGATAATCGCTTTAGAGAATAATTGCGAAAAAGAGATTGAAAATCCAAAACTCTGGTGGCCAAACGGTTTGGGCGAGCAACCGCTTTATTGCCTTAAAGCCGAAATTATTGAAAATGGCGAGGTTGTTGATTCTGAGGAAAAAAGAATCGGTCTTCGCGAAATGAAGCTTATAAGGGAAAAGGATAAATGGGGCGAAAGCTTCTGCCACGAGGTAAACGGCGTAAGATTCTTTGCGATGGGAGCCGATTATATTCCGGAGGATAATATTCTTTCAAGGGTTACGAAAGAAAGAACCTATAAGCTTATTGACGATTGCAAAAAGGCGAACTTTAATGCAATCAGAATCTGGGGCGGCGGATATTATCTCGATGATTTCTTCTTCGACGCTTGCGATGAAATGGGAATCGTTATTTTCTTTGATATGATGTTCGCTTGTTGTATGGTAAACCTCGATAAAGAGATTGAAGAAAATATAAAAGCAGAGCTTTATGATAATCTGAAGCGTCTGCGTCATCACGCTTCGATTGCGCTTATCAGCGGTAATAACGAGGTTGAAATAGGGCTTACAAACTGGTGGAAGCATGAGCCTGACGTTGAAATGTTCAAAAAGATGTATTTAAAGCTTTTTGAGGATATTATCCCCGAAATAGTCAAAGAGGTTTGCCCCGAAATTCCCTACGTTCCGTCATCACCATCTTCCGGCGGACATTTTATGGACCCCGATAACGAGAATTTTGGCGATAACCACTATTGGGACGTTTGGCACGGCGGAAAGCCTTTCACGGAATACAGAAATCACTTTTTCAGATATTTGAGCGAGTTTGGGTATCAGAGCTTCCCGAACGAAAAAACGTTAGAAGCCGTAACCGAGCCGAAAGATCGCAATATCTTCAGTCGAGTTATGGAAAATCATCAGAGAAACGGCGCCGCAAACGGAAAAATCCTTGCAGGTATCTCTGAAAACTATCTCTATCCCGCTTCATTTTCAAGCCTTATTTATGCTTCTCAGCTTTTGCAGGCGGAGGCGATGAAATATTGCGTTGAGCATTTAAGAAGAAACAGAGGCAGATGTATGGGCGCTCTTTATTGGCAGTTGAACGATATATGGCCCGTTGCTTCCTGGGCAAGTATTGATTATTACGGAAGATATAAAGCGCTCCACTACTATGCAAAGAAATTCTTCGCCCCTGTTATGATTTCCTGCATTGAGATTGGGGAGAAAACAACGAGGGCTAATATAAATGCCGAAAGATGTGTTGATTTCAGCACCAAAGCAACCTTAGCGGTAACCAACGAAACCTTAAAAGAGGCAAAAGGAAGGGTTTTGTGGAGCCTTAAAACGAAAAACGGCGAGGTTATAAAGTCGGGCGAATTTGATGCCGAGATTAAACCGATGACTTCTGTGAGCTTTGAGGAAATGGATTTCGAAAAAACCGACGTTGAAAACAACTATCTTTGGTATGCCTTTGAGATGGATGGCGAGTTCGTTTCGGAAGGTACGGTTATTTTCACAGCTCCTAAGCATTTTGATTTTTCCAACCCCGAACTTTCCTTTGAAATCAATGGAGATGAAATAACTTTGAATGCGAAAAGTTATGCAAAAACGGTTGAAATTTATTCTCCCGACTCTGATTTCATTTTAAGCGATAACTTCTTCGATATGGAAAAAGGCTCAAAAACCATTAAAATTTTAGAGGGCGAGCCCAAAACAATATCCCTTCGCTCGGTTTATGATATTGCGATTAAATAACGAGATTATTAATATTTTGTTGGTTTATGACAATATCTGAAAAAAGAGTTAAGTTTCAAAGTTTTAAATTGCAATAAATTAACCACACCCTGAAAGCAACTGCCTTTGGGGTGTGGTTTTTATAATACAACGATTAAATTTATTTATAATACGACGATTAAAATTAATTATAATGCAACTATTAAATTTATTTACGATGCAAAATTTGATTTTTGCAATAAAACGAGTTGTTTTCTATAAAGGAAACGTTTTATTTTGCAGCGTTTCAGAGCTTATGCCAAGCATTATTTTCAAAGTGCAAAAGACAGAAGCGCAAAGTTAATCAAGCTCACGTTTGCCGGTATATAGTTCGTAGTATCTGCCCTTAAGATTCAGCAAATCGTCGTGGTTTCCTCGCTCAATAATTTCTCCGTTTTCGAGAACCATTATAGCGTCGGAATTGCGAACGGTTGAAAGGCGGTGGGCGATAACGAAGGTTGTGCGGTTTTTCATAAGTCGGTCCATTCCGTGCTCTATGTGGCGCTCGGTTCTTGTATCAACAGAGCTTGTTGCCTCATCGAGAACGAGAATGGGGGCTTTTGAAATAGCGGCGCGAGCGATATTAAGAAGCTGTCTTTGACCTTGAGAAAGGTTTGAGCCGTCGCCCGTGATAATGGTATCGTAGCCATTTTCAAGCCTCATAATAAAACTATGTGCGCTCGCCAGCCTTGCTGCTTGCTCAACCTCCTCGTCGGTGGCATCAAGACGGCCATAGCGGATATTTTCTCGGATAGTTCCTGTGAAAAGGTGGGTATCTTGCAACACCATTGCGATATTTTTTCTGAGTTCTTCCCGCTTGAAATCCTTAATATTGATTCCATTTATGGTAATTTCGCCTTCGGCTACGTCATAAAAGCGGTTGAGAAGATTTGTAACCGTGGTTTTTCCTGCGCCCGTTGACCCAACAAAGGCGATTTTCTGACCTTGATGGGCATAAAGAGAAATGTTTTTAAGAATAGTTTTATCTGGGTTATAGCCAAAGGTAACGTTTTTGAGCTCAACGTCGCCCAAGGTTTCGGGCATATCCAAAGCGCCCTCCTTGTCGGCTTCTTCGGGGTCCATATCGAGAATGTTGAAAACTCTTTCTGCGCCGGCAAGAGCCGAGAAAAGGGTTGCGGTTTGCATAGAGAGCATATTTATCGGCATTGAAAAATGACGGGAATAGTTTACGAAAACCGAAAGACCGCCAACGTCGAAGGTTCCCGCAAGACACATAAGTCCGCCAACGCCCGCAGTAACGGCATAGTTAATCTGAGAGGTGTTTCCCATAATCGGGCCCATAATTCCTCCGAAAAACTGCGCCTTCATTTGTTTCTCTCGAAGCTCGGCGTTAAGAAGCTCAAATTCTTCAACACATTCTTCCTCGTGGTTAAAAACCTTAACGACCTTTTGACCGCTGACAGATTCTTCGATATAACCGTTAACAGCGCCGAGAGCCGATTGCTGACCACTGTAATATTTGGAGCTTTTTTTGGCGATAGCCGCGCCTCCAAAGGAGAAAATCGGAATAAAAACAACGGTTATTGCGGTTAGTATAGGATTTGTAAAAAGCATCATTGCAAAGGTTCCTATAAGGGTTATGATTCCCGATGCAACGCTGGTTAAGGAGTTGTTGAGCATCATATCGATGTTATCAACGTCGTTTGTAAATCGGCTCATAGTTTCGCCCGTCGTGTTGGTATCGAAAAAGCGAACGGGGAGGGTTTGGATTTTATTAAACAGGTCGTTTCTTATTTTTTCGGAAGCATTTTGGGAAACGTGGAGCATAAGTCGGCCTTGGAAATACGAGGTAAAAACGCCAACCGAATAAACAACGCCCAATAAAAGGAGTCCCGATGCTAAAGAAATAAGACGTTCTTCGATCGTTGCGTTGCCGCTTACCAGATCGTTTATTATAGGTCGGAGCATATAAGACCCAATAAGCGAGCTTGCGGAGGAAAGAAGCATACATAGAGCAACGATTATCAGATGAAGCTTGTAAGGAGCCACGTATGCCAACATTCTTTTTATGGTTGAAGCCGTGTTTTTCGGCTTGCCCTTTGCTCCGGGATTATGTCTTGCGCGAGGTCCCATTCCCATTCCGCCCTTTTGGTGAGGAGCAGAGCGTGCATATTGCTTTTTTAATTCTTCTAAACTTCTTGCCATTTTAAGCCTCTGCCTCCTTCTTATCGTTCTGGGAATAATAAATCTCGTTATATTCTTTGTTATTTTGGAGCAATTCGTCGTGTGAACCAATGCCCGTTATTTCTCCGTCGTTCATAACAACAATCATATCAGCATCGCGAACGGAGGAAATTCTCTGGGCGATGATAATTTTTGTTGAATCGGAAAGTTCTCCCTTAAAAGCCTCGCGGATTTTGGCTTCGGTTGCGGTGTCAACTGCGCTTGTCGAGTCGTCTAATATCAGTATTTTAGGCTTTTTGAGGAGCGCTCTTGCTATGCAAAGGCGTTGTTTTTGTCCGCCCGAAACGTTGGAGCCGCCTTGCCCCAAATCGCTTTCATAGCCACCGCTGAAGTCCTTAATAAATTTATCTGCCTGCGCAGTATCTGCGGCGGCGATAATTTCTTCGTCGCTGGCCTCGTTATTGCCCCAACGCAGGTTGTCGGCTATAGTTCCCGAAAACAGAACGTTCTTTTGCAAAACCATTCCAACGCCCTCGCGAAGGTTATAAAGAGTGTAGTTCTTAACGTTTTCGCCATCTATGAAAATTTCGCCTTTATCAGCGTCATAGAGCCTTGAAATAAGGGAAACGAGGGTGGTTTTTCCGCAACCCGTAGAGCCTATAATACCAACCGTTGAATGGGCGGGGATTTTGAGGTTTATGTTCTTTAAAACCTCCTCCTCGCTGTTTTTATAGTATCGGAAGCTAACGTTTTTGAATTCAATTTCACCCTTTTCGATTCGTCTGTTTTGGTCTTCCTGAGTTAAGGTTTCGCTATCTTTAATATCGAGATTTTCGGTCATAACCTCCTTGATTCGCTTGCCCGAAGCGATTGCACGGGAGAACATAACGAACATCATCGAAATCATCATAAGGGACATCAGAATCTGGGTTATATAGGTTATAAATGCGATAAGGTCGCCCGTCGACATAGTTTCGCTGACAACCATATTTCCGCCAAACCATAAAACGGCGATTGTGGTTATATTCATAAAAAGGGTCATAACGGGGCTCAAGAAAATCATAACTCCCATAGCGCCCAAGCCTGCTTTTTTAAGGTTTTGGTTAGATTCTCTGAACTTTTCCTTTTCGCGGTCTTCTCTAACGAAGGATTTAACAACTCGAACGTTGGTTAGGTTTTCCTGAACGGTATTGTTAAGAGAGTCGATTTTGGATTGCATTTTGCCGAAACGGGGGAAGCCCTTGCCTGTGATAAAGGCTATAGCGGCAAGAAGAAGCGGCATCGTAACTGCGAGAACGAGGGTCAGCTGAGGATTCAAAGCGATTGCCATAATAAGAGCGCCTATCATCATTCCGGGCGAGCGCAAACACATTCTCAAAAGCATATTAATGAAATTCTGAAGCTGAGTAACGTCGTTGGTAAGTCTTGTAACCAAGGAACCGGTTGAAAATTTATCAATATTTGCAAAGGAGAAGGTCTGAACTCTTTTGTAAACGTCGGCTCTGAGGTCTGCGGCGAAATTAACCGAAGCCTTCGCGCCGAAATAAGCGCCTCCAACTCCGCCGAGCATCATAAGAATTGCCGTTATTATCATAGCGAACATTATTGCGATAACGTAGCCGTTGTAGTCGAGAGTATCAACCAACCATTTAACGTAGTCGGGAATACCCTCCGTCTTTTTATCAACGCCGTAGTCAACAATCATTGCGAGGAATTTAGGCATCAAAACCTCGCCTATAACCTCGATAATCATACATATAGGCCCCAGAATAAAATAAGGCGTGTAGGGCTTAATATATTTAGTCCATTTCATTGTGAGTTCCTCCTATTTCTTTGAGATTTTCCTGTATTTTATCTAAAACGGCAAGGAAAATTTCAAGCTCGTTTTCGGTTATTCCAGAGAGTGCCTTTTTATCAACGGTATCAAAAACCGCATCGGTAGCCTTTTTAAGCTCAAGCCCCTTCGGAGTTATTGAAACGTTATTTCTTCGGCTGTCTGCGCCCGTTTTTTTGCGCTCTATAAAGCCTGCCGATTCGAGGGTTTTCATCTTCCTCGCAACTGCGGCGGGGGTAATCGAAAGCTTTTTGGCGATTTCTTTCTGGCTCAAAGGCTCAGATGCGTTTGCAAGCATCATCAAAAGGAATCTGTTTTCTCTTTTGATTTCAACGCCTGAGGTCAGGCGGTCAACCGTTTTTTTATGAATTCTGTTTGTCGAAATAAGGCTGCGGATAACTTTTCTAGGCTCCAAAAAATCCCATCCTTTTCAAAGATAATTAACCTGTTAACAATTAACATATTAACTATTATATTGATTTTGAGAAAATTGTCAAGAAAAACAACAAAAAATTTGATTTTTTTTAAAATTTGTGGTATAAATTATATGTATAAGAAAAATACCGTTTCCAAAAAAGACGTCAAAAAATGAAGAAAGAAGTGATAAAATGGCAGAAAGCAAGCTACATAGATTCAAAATCCCCAAAAGAATGATATTAACAGCCCTCGCTTTAATATTAGTATTGGCTTTCGTTATTTTTTCAACGGTTTATATAACAAACAACTTTTTTTGGGCATATTTTCTTTTTGAAAGCTTCAGTATAATCTGTTCGATAATAATTGTTAGCAGGAAGGGCGATTTGAGTTATAAAATTGCTTGGATAAGCCTCATATTGGTTATCCCTTTTGCCGGCTGGCTTTTATATTTAATTTTCGGCGGAAACCGTGTTTTCCCCTTCCTTAAAAAGAGATTTTTAAGAATCAAAGAGGAATTAAGCGAATATCGCGCGGTTGATGAAACCGTTATGAAGGCGATAAGAGCCAACGGAAGGCAGGGCGCAAAGCAGGCGAGATATTTAAGCACAGAATCCGGCTATCCTGCATATTTTGCCGAGGGAACGGAGTATTTCCCTTCGGGAGAGGCGGTTTTCGCTTCGATATTAAGGGAGCTTCAAAAGGCTGAAAAATATATCTTCATCGAATTTTTTATTCTCGCAGAGGGTTATATGTGGGAAGAAATTCATAAAATACTAAAGGCGAAGGTAGATGCAGGCGTTGAAGTCAGGGTGATTTTCGATGATTTCGGCTCTGCAAACCGTCAGCACATAAGATTTGCGGAGGATTTAAGAGCGGAGGGCATAAAGGTTGCGGTTTTTAATCCTATAAGACCCAGCTCAAATATGTTCCTTAATAACAGGCTTCATCGAAAGATGGTTGTTATCGACGGAACGGTTGCCTTCACGGGTGGCTTTAATATCGCCGATGAATATATCAACCGAGAAGAACGTTTCGGCCATTGGCTGGATTGCGGAATAAAGATTGAAGGAAAGCCAAGCGATAGCTTCGTTGTTATGTTCGTTAATATGTGGAATTTCACAAGCTATAAAGAAAGAATTGATATAAAAAAATATCTTTCGGAGCATAAAAATTGGGAGGAAAATCGCCAGAAAGGATTCTTGCTTCCTTATTGCGACGGGCCCTTGGAGGATACCCTGCCTGCAAAGGGCATTTATCTTCAGATGATAAACAGCGCCCGAAGTTATATTTATATCGCATCGCCTTATCTTGTTCTTGATTCCACGCTCACCGAAGCGCTCTGCCGAGCCGCTAAATCGGGGGTTGACGTTAGAATCATAACCCCGAAAAAATGGGATAAATGGTATGTTCACCCCGTAACGCAATATAATTACAGCGAGCTTTTAGAAGCGGGAATCAGAATTTTCGAATACACTCCGGGATTTATTCATTCCAAGCTCTTTATTGCCGACGACAGGGTTGCAACGGTCGGAACGGTTAATATGGATTACAGAAGCTTCTATTTCCATTTTGAAATGGGTGTTTGGCTCAGCGAAACCGAATCGGTCAAGGACGTTAAAAAGAATATTTGCGACACGCTAGACGTTTCTGAGGAAATAAAAAAAGACGAATGGAAAAAGCGTCCGTTAGCATTGAAGCTTAAGCAACAGATTTTGCGTTTGTTTGCGCCTTTTATGTAAATTTTGGGTATTGACAAAAGGGCGAAAAAGGGTTAAAATATAAAATGTAGTTGAACTTTAATCCAAGAAAGGAAAGTTTATTATGAAATTAAGAGAAATGGATACGAAACACCTCATCGGAATAATCGCTCTCGGCGTTGCAATCGCTGCTGCGGTTGTTGGTGTTGTTCTTTATGTAACTAAATTCCGCAAGCAAAAGCGCAATAAGTATTATATTGAATGTGGCGATGAAAACGATGCATTGCCGATAGGCGAAGATGATGATTTCGCATTTGAGGCTTAATTTTTAAGCTGCAAAAAATTAAAGGATTTTCAAGGAATTGCCGGATTTGAAATTCGGCAATTCTGTTATTATATGATATCGGAGGAAAATAATGGCAAAGGCAACGGTTAAAGAGCTAAGCGAGAAAATTGCGCTTAAGCTTTCGCATAATTTTGGTCTTTCAACCGAGGAAGCGGGGGACGATTCTTTTTATAAAGCAACAGCCCTCGTTTTGATGGATATGATGAGAGAGCAAAGAAAAGATTTCAAGGATAAGGTTAGCGAAAAGGAGTCCAAGATAGTTTATTATCTTTCTATGGAATTTCTTATGGGAAGAACCTTTAAAAACACAGTCTTTAACCTGGGAATCGAAAAAAACCTGAAGGAAGCGTTAAAAGGCTTCGGGGTAAAAATCGAAAATCTTTATGAATTAGAGCCCGATGCAGGTCTTGGAAACGGAGGACTTGGTCGTCTTGCCGCCTGCTTTTTAGATGGTTTAACCTATGGAAACTATCCCGCTATGGGTTATTGTATAAAATATGAATTTGGTATTTTCCGTCAAAAGCTCGTTGACGGTTGGCAAACCGAAATGCCCGATTTTTGGCTTCCGGGAGGCTCTGTATGGCTTCAGCCCCGTCCTTCTTTGGCGGTAGAGGTTAAGTTCGACGGATACGTAAACGAGGCATGGTATGACAATCATCATTCGGTTAAACACGAAGGCTATACCTCCGTCAAGGCGGTGCCATACGACCTTATGGTTGCAGGCAAGGGCGGAAAGGCTGTAAACGTGCTTCGTCTTTGGTCGGCAGAGGCCCCCGAAATAGATATGGCAGCCTTTAATCAGGGCGACTACGTAAGAGCCCTCGAAAGGCAGGCTATGAGCGAGGTTATCAGCAAGGTTTTATATCCGGAGGATAACCATATAGAGGGAAAAAGTCTTCGCCTTCGTCAGCAATATTTCCTCGTTTCGGCTTCAATTCAGGATATTCTTGCCCGCCATTTGAGGAAATTCGGAACTTTAGATAATCTCCCCGAAAAGGCGGCTATCCATATTAACGATACCCACCCCGCCTTGGTTATTCCCGAACTTATGCGCCATCTTTTAGACGAGTGTGGCTACACTTGGGATAAGGCTTGGGATATTGTAACGAGAACAACGGCTTATACAAATCATACCGTTATGAAAGAAGCCCTCGAATGTTGGCAGGTTGACCTTTTCAAGCAAAGACTTCCGAGAATTTACAGCATTATCAAGGAAATTGATAACCGATTCAGAGAAAAGGTTTGGAACGAAACCCACGACGCTGACTACGTTGCAAGAACCGCTATAGTTGAAAACGGTGTTGTTAAAATGGCGAATCTTTGTGCAGGAAGCTGTCATAACGTTAACGGCGTTTCAAAGCTTCATAGCGAAATTTTGAAGGACGATCTTTTTAACGATTATTATAGGCTTGAGCCCCAAAAATTCAGCAACGTAACAAACGGAATCGCTCATCGTCGTTGGCTTTGTCAGGCAAACCCCGAATTGTCGGCATTTTTAGGCGAGCTTATCGGAAACGGTTTTATCGACGATGCTTCCGAACTCAAAAAATTGGCGGAATTTGCGGGCGATAGCGCAGTTTTGGAAAAACTTGGCGAAATAAAGAGAAACAATAAAATAAGACTTTCAAAATATGTTGAAGGTCTTTATGGCGAGAGCATTAATCCCGATTCAATCGTTGATATGCAGGTTAAAAGGTTGCACGAATATAAGCGTCAACACCTCAACGTTCTGAATATCGTAACGGAATATCTTTATATTAAAAACAACCCTAATGCGCCCTTCGTTCCGAAAACCTATATTTTCGGCGCAAAGGCGGCTCCGGGCTATTTGCTCGCAAAGCAGATAATCAGTATGATTTATTCCTTGGGCGAGCTTATAAAGAAGGACCCCGACGTTCGCGATAAACTCAAGGTTTTGTTTATGGAGGATTACAGGGTAACCTTGGCGGAGCTTATGATTCCCGCAGCCGATATTTCGGAGCAGATTTCCCTTGCAGGAACCGAAGCGAGCGGAACGGGAAATATGAAAATGATGATGAACGGCGCAGTAACCCTCGGCACGGAAGACGGAGCAAACGTTGAAATTCATTCGGCGGTTGGCGATGAAAATATCATTATTTTCGGAATGAGAACAGAAGAAGTAAACGCTTTAAGAAGGGCGGGATATAACCCCTATTCTTATTATGAGCGCAACGAAAAGCTTCGTGAAGCGGTTGATTTTATTGCGAAAAATCTTAACTGTGGCGACGTTATTGCTTCGATGCTCAGAAACAACGACCATTATATGGCGCTTGCCGATTATTCCGATTATACTGCGGCTAAAAAGCTTTCCGAAAAGCTTTATTCCGATAGTGAAAAGTGGAACAAAATGGCGCTTCATAATATTGCCGAATCGGGAATATTTGCCGCAGATCGTTCAATCGACGATTATGTTAAAACAATCTGGAATGCAAAGAAGATTTTTAAATGATAAACTATGATTCTCGCGAGGCGGTTTGTAAAACCCCTTTTGGAGCAGTTAAGGAAAATGAATATATAAGGCTAAGAGTTCGCCTTCCTGAAAACGAGGGGGCGGACTATGTCTTTTTGGCTTTAAAGGACGATAAAAATGCCGATTTTGGAAGGCTTCAAATGGAATTTGAATTCCAAAGCGAGGGCTTGAACTATTATAAGATCGACCTCTGGCTTCCCGCAGGGCTTTATTGGTATTTCTTTGGCTACAATAATTATTTTGGCGAGCATATTATAAATAAAGGCTATTCTTCGGGTGGCTATGAAGGCGGAGAGGGCGGTTCCTGGCAACTAACCGTCTATCGTGATGAGGAATCTCCCGAATGGCTTAAAGGCGGAATTATTTATCAGATTTTTCCCGATAGATTTTGTTTTTCGGGGGAGGAAAAGGAAAATCCGCAAGGCAGATTTGTCAATAAAAATTGGGGCGAGGAGCCCGAATACCGTCAGGTGGAGGATATAAAAACGCTCGGTAACGATTTCTTTTTGGGCGACCTTAAGGGAATTGAGCAAAAACTTTCCTATTTAAAGGATTTGGGCGTTTCTGTTTTGTATCTCAACCCCATTTTTGAGGCGTCCTCGAATCATCGGTATAACACAGGTTGTTATGAAAAAATCGACCCTATGTTAGGCGACGAAGCCGATTTTGTTTCCCTTTGCGAAAGCGCAAAAAAGAAGGGCATCAGAATAATTCTCGACGGTGTTTTTTCCCATACGGGAAGCGACAGTGAATATTTCAAATCGGCTCAGGAAAGCCGAGAATCTCCCTATTATAGTTGGTTTAAATTTAAGAATTGGCCCGAAGATTATCATAGCTGGTGGGGGGTCAAAACCCTTCCTGAGGTTGAGGAAACCAACGATGCTTATATAGATTACATCTGCTCTCAAAACGGAATTTTGAGAAAGTGGCTAAAACTTGGGGCAAGCGGATGGCGGCTCGACGTTGCAGATGAGCTTCCCGATAAATTCCTTGATGCGCTGAATAGTGCCGTAAAGGAAGAAAAAAGCGACGCTTATATTTTGGGCGAGGTTTGGGAAGATGCAACGAATAAGTCGAGCTATGGGGAGCGCCGAAGATATTTTTTGGGCGGTCAGCTCGATTCGGTTATGAATTACCCCTTCAGAGAGGCTATCATAAACTATTCAAAAGGTGGAACTGCGCAAAATATTTATGAAGCGGTTATGACCATTCTCGAAAATTATCCCAAGCCTAAAATTGATGCGCTTATGAATCATATCGGAACCCACGATACCCCAAGAATATTAACCCTTCTCGGAACCGACGAGCACCCCCAAAAAAGGGAAAATCAGTCGGGCTTCAGGTTAAATAGCGAGCAGAGGAAACTCGCTGTAAGCAGGCTTAAACTGGCTCTTGTCTTGCAGTTCACTCTCCCCGGCGTGCCCTCGATTTATTATGGCGACGAAGCGGGACTCGAAGGCTTTGGCGACCCGTTTTGCCGAGCCTGTTATCCCTGGGGAAACGAGGATAAAGAGCTTTTGGAATTTTATAAAATTCTGGGCAGAATAAGGCGGGAAAATTCCGAGTTTAAAAGCGGAGAATTTAAAGGCATTAAAATTTGTGAAAACCTTTTTGCTTTCGAGAGAATACAAGAGGAAGAAAAAATCTTGATTGCTTTAAATTCGGGTGGTAATGCCCAAAGCTTAAGACTGGAAGGAAGATTTGAAACCCTTTTAGGAAAAAGAACGGAAGAAAATGAATTAACCCTTTTGGGCGGTGAATTTTCGGTAATAAAATATCTTTAAAAGAAAAAACGGTGTGTGGATTTTCCACGCACCGTTTAATGTTTATAAGGTTAGTTTAAGCCTTTGCTTTTTTAGAAAAGAGGGAACGAAAAAGTTTTAAAAGCGGTTTTCTAACAATCATCAGAGCAATACCAACTGCCAGGAAAATAAGCATAACCCAAAGGCTTGAGGACAGCATTTCGCTAACTATTTTCAAAATCGAATCAGATTCGCTGATAGAATCGAGAGCAACGTCTTTCGGCGCGCCGGAGGTTATGTAATTAACCGCGTTTTTGGCGGCGAATTTAAGCGAAATGAGAGGTATAGCAACAATTGTTGAAGAAATAGCGAGCGCAATTCCCGTTGCGTTTAAGCCTTGGGAGAAATTCATCAGAATAAGGCCGAGGACTATGGCGATAGCAACGCCGAACAAAATCCAATATGCAGGGCCCGAAAGAAGGTCGGTTAATGCTTTCGGAACGTTAGCCTCCTCAAGGGTGTCGTTTGCGGCATTATTGAGTTTTCCTCCGCTAAAAGCCCAGTCTGCAAAGCTATCTATTGTTGAATCAGAAATATCAAGGCTCATTTCTGCGCGAGCGGTTAACAAAGCCAGTTTGATTTCATCTTCTGTAATATACCAATATTTCCCGTTAACTGCGGAATCCACGTAGGTTGAGAGTTTGTCCGAAATAAAGGCTCTGAATGAGGGCGAATTGGCAAGAGCGTTAATATCCGATTCGGAAATATAGTTTCCGTTGCTATTTCTGAAATCGTGGCAAAGGTCGGTTATAACAGAGGTCAGCGCCGAATTCATTGCGGGAATTTCTTTTAAAACGTTGTCGATAGAGTCTTTGGATAAGCCTCTTTTTATAGCGCCCAGCGAGAAGGTGAAAAGCAAAACGAGGGTCAGCAAAATGCAAAGGAAAACCGAGGCAACCGTTTTTCCGCCCGTAGTCTTTCTGAATAGCCAAGGATAATTTTTATCCTCCAAAACCTCTTTTGGAGCAGGGTCTGCCATAATTTTATCGCAGTTAGGACAAAGACCATTTTCCAACGGAGCTCCGCATTTTCCACAAAAATTTCCCATAAGTTCAATCCTCCAATTTCAATTTATTTTATTATACTTTACTCTGATTTATCTGTCAACATAAATCAAACGTAAAATTTGGAATTTATATAAAGTAACACCCCGAAAAGCCTTCTGAAAAAGGAGATATAAAGACTTTACAAAAGGGCTGATAATGTGTTAAAATATTCGAAAAAGGGAGGAATGAATTTGAAAAAAATCAAGGTTAATATAGTATCGTTAAATTCTAAATACATTCATTCTTCTTTGGCGCCTTGGTGTTTGAGGGCGGGACTTTTTGAATATTGCTCCGTGCCCTTTGAGGTGGCTTTAACCGAAAGCACGATAAATGCGCCTCAAGATGAAATTTTAGAAAAATTATCGGAGGATTCGGCTCAGCTTTTCGCATTTTCTGCCTATATCTGGAATATAGAAAAGCTGTTAAATTTGGCTAAGGCGCTAAAAGAGAAAAAACCGGAAGCAAAAATTCTTTTCGGTGGGCCTGAGGTTTCTTATCGGGCAAAGGCGGTTCTCGAAAACTATCCCTTTGTGGATTTTATTCTTTCGGGAGAGGGAGAAATGCCCATAGCAGGGCTTGTTGAGGCTTTGTTTTTAGGAGAAGATTTTGAAAAAATCACTTCTTTAAGCTTCAGAAAGGAAGGCGGAATCATCGAGGGCGAACCGTTTATATCCGAAGCCGACCCGCCATCTCCTTATTGCGAGGAATATCTTAATATGCTTGAAGGCAGAATCGCCTATATTGAGGCATCGCGCGGTTGTCCTTATCGTTGCGCATTTTGTCTTTCGGGAAGATGCGGTGGTGTTCGTTATTTTGATTTTGAAAGGGTTAAAAAGGATATTCTAACCCTTATGTATTCGGGCGCAAAAACTATAAAATTCGTCGATAGAACCTTTAATTCGAGCGAAAAAAGGGCAAATGAAATTCTTTCATTTCTGCTTGAGAATATAGAAAAAGCTCCAAACGTCTGCTTCCATTTTGAAATAGCGGGAGATATTTTAAAAGAATCAACCTTGAAGCTTCTCGGAAAATTCCCCAAAGGCGCAGTTCAGCTCGAAATCGGAATGCAGTCCTTTAATGAGCAAACGTTAAGGGACATAAATCGCAAAACCAACACGAAAAAACTTATCGAAAATATAGAAAAACTCATTAAATTGGGTCGTCAGCATATTCATATCGACCTTATTGCAGGGCTAAAAGGCGAAGACCTTGAAAGTTTTAAAAACAGCTTCAATATAGGCTATAAGCTGAAGGCGGATATGCTTCAATTAGGATTTTTAAAGCTTTTATACGGCGCAGATATGAGGGAGAAAAGGGAGGAATATCCCTGCATTTTTTCTGAAAATCCCCCTTATGAGGTTATCTCGACTCCTTGGCTTTCAGAGGAAGAAATTTTAGGGTTAAAAAATGCGGAGGACGCCCTCGAAAGGCTTTATAATAGCGGAAGATTCAAAAAAACGCTTGAATATTTAACCTCAACAGCAGGTCTGTACCCCTTTCAACTGTTTTGGGATTTCGGAAATGCAGTTTCGGGCGAAAATCTGCCTTTGATGGAATATTTTGAAAAGGTTTTTGAATATTTCAAGGCTACAGATAGCGTCGACAAAACCGTTTTAAGAGATAAACTGATTGAGGATAGGTTAATCTGCGATTCTTCGGCGAATATTCCCGAATGTTTGAAAATCCCTGATGAAAGGCTTAAAATTATAAAAAAAGAATTGGCGAAGAAAGGCAAAAAGCTCGGTGTTGCAATTCTTTATTCGGAAAAGGCCGTTCTTTCGGTTGATTATTCCAAAAAAGACCCCGTAAGCGCTCGGTATTCTTATAAAAAACTTCCTCTCTCTTTATTTTTTGAGAAAACAAATTATTGACAAAAATTAATAAGTGTATTATAATTAGTTTGCAGTTTAAACTAATTCAGAAAAGGAATGATATTATGAGAAAGTTGCTATCAGTTTTGCTTTCGTTATGCGTAATTATAAGCTCCGTTTCAATGCTTTCGGCAGTAGCGGTTGAAAATTACGTTATAAACGAAGATCTATCAACCATCACAAACCTTGAAGCCGACCTTCAAAACCCCGAAAAGAATATATCTTATCTTTATTCTGCGGGCGCGAAGGATAATAAGGGTGCGATAACTTATTCCTATTACGACGAAAATGGCGTTGAGCAGATTATTTATCCCGGCTCAGCTTCCAATTTAACCAACGGAATCATTAATGAAACCCATACCGACGTTCATTCGTGGAATAAACCGAGCTATGTTGACGTTGAAACGGGCGAGGCAACGGGTCTTGCGCTTCATATAACCTTCAATTTCCCGAATGTTGCAGAGATTGAAGCGGTTCTCGTGGCTTCAATGAAGGATAACCAGTATCATTTCTATACTCAGGAATACGAGGTTTACGTAAGCAATAATCTTTCTTCCCTTTATACCGAATCCTGCAAGCAGTTGACCTATCATATTTCAAACAACTCCGGCGGTCAGTATATAAAATTCAACCAAAAACTTTCGGCGAAATATCTTGGAATCAAGATAACCAAGGGCGTTGACGTTGAAAAGGTTCCGACAGCGAACAGAAAATATTCAAACGCTCGCCTTCGTGAGGTTGCAGTTTTTGGGAAATGTAATATTGCCGAAGAAGAATTAATCGTCAGCGGAAAAAGAACGGAAGAAAGCCGACAAAAGCTTGCAACGAAAGAGCACTTAAATTATGGTTACGACGCAGCTTCGAAAGATACCGACGGTGCTATGAGTATCCGCGGTTTCGATAAGGGAGTTGCGGCAAATCGCGGAAGCGCCCATTCCTACATAACTTTAAATGACCTTTGCGATGGAAACACAACCACGCATGCCGATATTAATGCGTATACTCCGAACTCGGCAAGGCAGATAGGCTTCTTGGAAAACGGCGTTTTGAAGCAGAATACGTCGGTTGATATAACCATGAATCTTTTGTTCGCGTCTAAAATAGATTCAGTGTTTATTGCGCAAAGAAACGAGGTTGTTTTGCGTTCCAATAAATATGAAATATATGCGGGCAACGATTATGCAACCCTTTATAGCGAGGCAAACAAACAGGTTTGTTTTGTAAACGAAACAAAAGCGCAATATCAAACCTTCGTTTTTGAAACCCCGATAACCGCTAAATACGTTGGCTTGAGAATTTTAGAGGGCGTAACGATGCCCGGCTTTGGCTATGGCGACGGCTCGTCCTATCCAAGACTCAACGAAATTGCAGTTTTCGGCAAATATGACGTTCCTTATTATGACTATGCAGTTTCTTCCAATGAAGGAAATTTGGTGAGCGAATCGGGAAACGACTATGAGGGCAAAGAGTTTTCTTTCTCGGCTCCTCTTACTAAAAACGGATTATCCTTCATCAAATGGACTGTAAACGGCGAAGAAGCAGAATTTTCTGTTGACAGGCCTAAAAACAAGACCGAGATTAAGGTTAAATTAACCAAAAATCTAAATATCGTTGCGGTTTATGGGCCCGACCCAACCGAATTCACAGGCTCAAAATTCCCCATGGTTGGCGATTGCATCATCATTCCTCAAAATACCATCGTTTATGAGCTTAAAGAAAACTTCGACCAATATATGGAAAACGTGGCAGTTTTCGATAACGAAACCGCCCTTGAAAAGCATAATTACGTTGGCTATGGTATGGATGTTGTGCTTTTGGCAAACGCTCAAAAAGCAGATGTCAAGAAGGCCTTAATCGCAGGCGACTACGACCTTAGCGGAAAACTTTCCGTAACCGATATTTTAGGAACGCTTGAGGTTGTTAAAGGAACAGAGGTTATCGGCGAAGCCGCTACGGCTATCGACTATGACGGAAACGGAAAAGTAACGGTTTCCGATTTGGTTTTTGCAAGAAAAGACCTCCTTTTAGCCCCCCAAGAGCTTGCCGATTATTCCGATAAGGAAACCCTTTCGAAGGATGCTAAAATCAAGGTTGCGGGCAGAGAATTCAGAGAAGAAGACGGCTCTATCTATCTTGAAAATCCGGGCTCCGGCGTTTTGTTTAACCTTGATTGCTATGGCGAGGTTGTTCTCAATATAGATATTCATTCCGTTCCGATATACAGCGCTTATTTCACAGTGCTTATCGACGGCAAAGAAACCGAGATTTCGGTTGACAAAAAAGGCAAGCTGGGGCTTGTTATTGCGAAGGGCCTCAAAAAAGGCGTTCATAAATTTGAGGTTTACGGAACGCAGGGTCAGGTATTCACGTTGAGCGGAATTTCTTTCTCAGGCGAAATGCTTGATGCTCCGAAGCTTAAGGACAGATATATCGAAATCATTGGCGATTCGATAACCGCAGGTGCAGATAACCTCGGTCGTCCCGACGGAGTCTACGTTGAAGACAGAACTCAAAACTCCTATTATGCTTACGGTATGATCGCCGCAAGACTCCTTGATGCCGATTTGGCAACAGTTTCCCGTGGCGGAAGCGCAGCGGTTAAAAAGGAAGGAATGAGCAATACTCATATTCCTTCAATCTATAAGCAGATAACAATTGATAAGAAGGGCTCTGTTTATGATTTCGAAAGAAAGCCCGACGTTGTTGTTATCAACCTCGGAACAAACGATGCCGGACTTCTTAATCAGCTTTATTCTACCAATGCCGAAAAACGTTCCGCCTTCAAATCTGCAATCAAGGGACTTGTTGATTTGGTTTATGAAGGCTATGGCAAAAGCGTTCCGATAGTATTCGCCTTCGGATTTATGACCGACGAAAATTATATGGACGAGGTTTATAAAGAGCTTGCAAACGAGCTGACCGCCGCAGGTGGCGAAGCATACTACGTAAGAATGCCTAAGAACAAACAGGGTGGAAACGGACATCCGAACATTGAAGGAGCAACGGCAGGCGCAAAGGTTCTTGCCGATTTCATCGAAGAAAAAATTTATAAATAATAATTAAAACAGCAGGCGCAAACACATTAACAACGTGTTTGCGCTTTTTTTACGGTTTAAAACGTGAGATTTATTATTTTTTATATGAGGAGAATTATTTTTATATTGAAAAAGAGAAACTTTTGTGATATAATGCAAATGTAATATATCGAAATAGGAGGAAATTAAATGAAAAAGATAGTAGCATTTGTGTTATCTCTAGCGGTTATCCTTGCTTGTTTGCCGAGCTTTGCTCTGGCAGATAACCCCGTAACAGTTTATGAGGATCTGTCGGCGGTTGAGGGATTGGAAGAAGCGCTCAAAAACCCCCAAAAAAACCTTGCATATAATTCGTTTTATTCAGGAACGAAGGGCGTTGCAGGGACGGTTAATTTTAGCTATACCAATGCCGAAAAGACCAATGAAAGCATAATTGAATATTCTAGCTCAAAAATAGGAAAATTAACCAATGGTATTCTGGACGAGAGTCACGTTGACCTGAATGCAACCGTTAATAACGCTGCAGCCCCCTTGTTCGTCGATTCAAACGGTAATGCAGTCGATGGCGTTTGGCTTGATATAACCCTTTCTTTCATAAAATCGGCAAATATTGAGGCAGTTCTTTTGGCAAGCGTTAACGACCAACAGACTCATTTCGTAACTCAAGAATACGAGGTTTATGCCGGAAACGACCTTTCAAACCTTTATTCCGAAGCCAATAAGAAATACGTTTACACCTGTCAAAACAGTTCAAGAGGACAGTATATCAAGTTTAATGAAAACGTTTCGGCGCAGTATGTTGGAATCAGAATAACCAAGGCGCTTATTCCCGAAAGAGTTCCTGCGGAGCATAGAATTTATGGCATTGCTCGTCTTCGTGAGATAGCAGTTTTCGGAGAAATAACCTGTAGCGAAGAGGATTTTATTGAAAGCGAAGGAAGAGCAGAAAAATATAAAGCAAAGCTTAAAACCGAAGCGCATCTTAACTATGGATATGCAGTAACCCAAGGCAAAGCCAAGTCCGCCTTCTTTTCAAAGGGCTGCGACGAGGGGAATGAATTAGGCTGGGGTAACTTTAAGTCATACACAACCTCTAACGACCTTGCAGACGGTGATGTTGCAACCTTCTCAGACGTTTCAATAGAAGCAGCAACTTCACATATGAGACATATGAAAGACGGCGCGTTTAAAGAGAACACCTATGGTGAAATTATAGTTTGTCTGAATAAACCCTCAATCGTTGATTCTATTTTAATAGCGCAAAGATCGGAGCTTATGCTTCGCTCCAAAAAGTATGATATTTATATTTCCGATGAATATGAGGATTTATTCGATGAAGAAAATCGTTATGTTCAGCACGAAACCAAAACCGACGGACGTTATCAAACCTTCTCGTTTGGCGAGGGTGTTAAAGCGAATTTTGTTGCGATGAGAATATATGAGCCCGTAACCCTGCCCCAGTATAATCTCGGCGACGATGCGGCTTATATAAGGCTTGCAGAGTTTGCGGTTTTCGGAGAAGAAAATGACGCGAAATATTCTTATAGCGCAACCTCAAACGTTGGCGATTTTATAAACAAAAGCGGATTAGAGCCCGACGGAACAAAGCTTTCCTTCTCTGCTCCCTTGACAGGAAACGGCTATTCCTTTAAGGGCTGGACCGTAAATGGAAAAGCAGTCGACGGAACTGTTGATTTAATAGATAACGTGGCTTCAATCGATATGAAACTTTGCGAAAACCTAAATATCGTTGCAGTTTATGAGCAAGATTCCGACAAATTGCAGAGCTCTAAGTTCAAAATTATCGGCAATAAAGTTATCGTGGATAGGGATACTTTAGTTTATGAAATCAGAAGCGGCTTTGAGCATTATATGAGCGCAATCGAGGTGGAATACGAAGGGGAAACCGCTTCCGACCGCTTCTATGCCGAATCGTTGATGAACATAAAGCTTCATTCTGCGGGTCAGGTTGTTAATACATACAACCTTCACACTATCGGCGATGCCAATGCCGACGGAAATTATAGCGTTTCAGACGTCGTAGCGTCTGTTAACGCAACGCTTTCGGGCGGAAACGAGGAGACAACTGCAATTTGCGATATGGATAAAAATGGAGTATTAACCGTCAGTGACGCTGTTATTTTGAGAAAAGAAGTTTTGAATGTTACGGAGTTTGTTGATTATTCCGAAAAAACGGCAAAGACAAGTGAAATGGAGTTCAAAAAGCTCGGCAGAGTTATAACCGAGGAGGATGGAGAAATCTGTTTTGATTTGCCGTCTTCGGGCTTTGCTTTCAGGCTTAATTGTTTTGGAAGCGTTTCAGCACAGGTCTACGTTCCTGCGCAAAAATATTTCACGGTTGTTATCGACGGAGTTGAAACCGAGGTTAAAGCAACCTCAAGCGGAACGATTAACCTACCGCTTGCAAAGGGACTTTCAAGAGGCGAGCATACCTTCGAGGTCTATACAACAAGCGGATATTCAACAACTCTGAAAGGGATAACCTTCAGTGGAATTTCCCTTGATGCTCCAAAGAATAAGGATAGATACATCGAATTTTTGGGCGACTCCATAACAGAGGGTGGCAGCAATATGGTAGATGCCGCAGGAGTTCCCTTAGAGGAGGGCAGAACCAGAAACGAATATTATTCCTTCGCATCGGTTGCAGCTCGAAAGCTCGGTGCAGATTGGTCTAATTTCTGCCGTGGCGGTGCATATCTCGTTGCGAGAGATGAAGCAACAGCTATCCATATTCCCTCGGTTTATGCTCAGGAAACGATAGATTCTAAAAAGCCTTATAGCTTTGAAAGAAAGCCTGACGTTGTTGTTATAAACCTCGGAACAAACGACGGTTCAACTCTTTACAACAAATATTCAACTAACGATGAGCGAAAAGCCGCGTTTAAAACCGAGGCTAAAAAGCTCGTAGAGCTTGTATATGAGAAGAATGGCGAAGACCTTGCAATCGTTTTTGCGTTCGGACTTATGACCAATAAAAACTATATGGACGAAGCCTACCAAGAACTTGCGCAAGAACTTACTGCCGAAGGCAAAGAAGCACACTACGTTCGCCTGCCAACCAATAAGGACGGCGGAAACGGACATCCCGACGTTGCAGGCGCAACCAAAGGCGGCGAAGTTTTAGCAGAGTTTATCGAAGAAAACGTCTTCAAATAAAAAACATTTTAAACATAAGAAAGCCCGTAGATTTTTCAAGTCTGCGGGCTTTTTATAATAAAGGTTACGTTTTTTCTTGTAAAGCGATATATTTTGTGATAAAATATTGTTAGAAAATTCTTAAGAAAGCAAGGGAACGAAAATGGCAATAAAAGAAAAAATCAAAATTATGGGAAGATATTGGGAAGAAGCCGACGGGTCGATAAAATTTATGACCGCTTGTGGCGGCTTTCAGTTTAATGCCGACTGCGAAGGCGATATTTATATCGACATTATAACCCATTCAATCCCGATTTTCAGCGCATATTTAATGGTTGTTATTAATGGCGAGGAAAGGGAAATTTCCTATCCCGAAACGGGGGAAAAGACCCTAAAAATAGCCGAAAATTTGCCGAAGGGAAAATATCTCGTTGAGGTTTATGAAACTCAGGGTCAGAGATTTTCGCTAAAGGATATAAAGGTTTGTGGCGAAATTTTGCCGCCCCCCGAAAACAAGGACCTTTATATCGAAATAATCGGCGATTCGATTGCCGCAGGAGCCGATAATATGGGTCTTCCGGGCAGAATTTATAACGAAGACAGAACCCAAAACGCATATAGAACCTATGGCGTTATGGTAGCGCGCGAGTTCGATGCCGATTGGTCGGATTTTGCGATGGGCGGTTGCTCTTGCTCTGAAAGAACCGATATCCAAAGGCCCAGCGTTCCCTCGGCATACCCCTTTATTGCGTCTTCAATACGCGAGCCTTATGATTTTAAGAGAAAACCGAATCTCATAATTCTCAACCTCGGAACAAACGATTGGTCCTTCCTCGAAAAATGCTATGAGGACTATGAGGAGAAAAAGTCGATTTATAAAAACGCCCTCAAAAATTTCACAGAGATGATTTTAAAGCTCAATGGCGAGGTGCCGATTTTCTATTCTCTCGGCTTTATGACCCCCGAAAGCTACCTAGACGAGGCGATGAAGGAGCTTGCCGCCGAATTTAGCGCAAACGGACATAATATCAAGTATTTAAGAATACCTCAAATGCAAAATGGCGCAAACGGCCACCCCAGCTGCGAGGACAACCGCATCGGCGCCAACCTTATGATAGACTTTATTAAAGAAAATAAATTGCTGTAAAACGCCCCCTCGAAATGGTTTGCACTATTTCGGGGGTTTTTGTCGAAAAATGTTTTCCTTTGGGAAGTTTTGTCGAATGACTTGACATACTGCCTCCTATACTATATGATGAAATTGCAAACTTTATTATAGGAGGTATAAAAATGAGAAAAATCAAAAAAACAGCAAGGAAATTGCTAAAAAAGCACATCATTAAAGCGATGTCTTTCGTGCTTTCATTGTGTTTAGCATTTACGGTATTTTCGGGGATACCGATGAATGTTAATTCGTTGGAAAGCGCGAAACAGAGCCAAAGCGGAGAGATTTTGGCTGATGAAAACAGCAAAGCAGAAGAAAAAATCGAAGACACAAGATACGAAGAATACGTATTGTCCGAAATTCCGGAAGAGCTTAAAATCAACGAGGATGTTAAAAATGCAGTTGGCTTAGATACTTCCGATGCCGAAAAATTGACCAGCCTTACCACTATAAACAAAGACGGTTCAAAGAGCTTGAAAATATACAATGCTCCGATAAAATATATTGAGAAATCAAGCGGTAAGGTAAAGTTCATCAATAACAAGATAAAGAAGTCCCAAAAAATCAACGGAAACAAGAAATATCTTTATGAGAATAGCGCAAGCAATATTAAGACCTATTTCCCCGAAAACATTGAAGATGGTATTTTGGTTTCTTCCGATGAGCAATCTGTTGAGATGACTCCTATTAACGCAAAATACATAAAGAGGAGCAATAAAAAGATCACAGTTGATGAAGAAGGCGTTAAAACAAAAAGAGCCAAAAAAGCAAAGCTTAAAAAAGATTATGCTGAATATGGCGAAGCTTTTGGAAAGTCAACATATATAGAATATGCCCCAATAGGAACAGGAATTAAAGAGAATATCGTTCTTGAGAAATACACTGGACAGAATGAATTCAGTTTTATTCTCTCCGTTCCCGGTGCCAAGCCTGCAAATATGAAAGGCAAAGAAATTTTGTTTGTTGATGCCGAAACAGGCAAAGAAGTTTTCAATATAAATGAGATATTTGCATACGATTCAGGCTCAGATATTGACGGAGAAAGAAAAGAATGCTATAATAATTCATACAAGATTGAAAAAATATCAGAAGGAAAATATTTATTAACGAGTATTATCGATTCTGAATTTTTGAAATCTAAAACGACTTTATATCCTGTTACAATTGATCCTTATTTAGTATTTTTAACGATTCCTACTAAAGAATTTATATATGACGAATATGGAAATATTTCTTTTGTAAATCAGTTTATAACTACCTATAACGCTTTTTCTGACAATACTGTAACCAGTTCTTCTCAAAAAATGATAGTAGGGGGAAATAAAGACGGAAGAGTTTACGTTAAAACTGATTTTATAAATGATTATACGTATATCAACCCGAACAATATAGCCGCGGCTCATTTTGAAACGAAAGCTACAGACATAACTTCAAATATGACTATCAAGGCTTATGAAACAAAATTCGGAACGTCGGGATTAACTGCAACTCAAGCTTATAATAATTGTTGCAATGCTCTCGATGGAGTCATTTCAACGAATACGTTGCTCAAAAGCCAAGTTTTGCAAAACGGACAATATGATATTGATATAAAATCCATTGTTAAAAACTGGTTGAAAGGAGCTTTGAATGAGAGTAAAATAAGCGAGGACTGCGGTTTTGTGCTTATGACCACAACCGAGGGTGGAGAATATAAATTTGGTTCAACAGAGAATTCCGTCATAGGAATGTACCCAAGCATATCTATTGATTATAGAGAAGAATCGGTAGTTTCTGAGGATTGGCATTTCTTAAAGAACGTCGGTTCAGGAAAATATTTAGCACGATCATCGGACACAGGTTCTGCAATAGATCATGGTTCCGAGTTTATGAAATTCGAAATTACAAAATATTCTGAAGGAACTACGGTTGATGGAATATATGAAATATCCTTCGAAACCGAGTTGGCTCGAAAGTATTTATATAAAACTAACAGCGGTGTTGTTTTTAGATACATTAATCCATTCACAATGGGTAATGATGATTATTATACGGAAGTAAACAGCAGACATTGGCGAATTGTTAAAAATGCTGACGGAACCGTTAGAATAATGAATGTTGACGCTCCCAATATGGCTCTAACTTGTGATACGAACGCTAATTCAGGCAATAATGTGCGTTTGTCAGAATATAACGGAATCTCAAGTCAAAAATGGCGCTTGTATCGTGCAAACAGCAAAACGGGCAAATATAGCGTTTCGGCAGAAGAATGGCCGGAAGATGCCGCAACAAACCAAAACCTTGTTTTAAATGATACGCCAACCTTGGAATATGGCACGACCCTCACCTCCAATGTCAGCGGAACGGGCGAGGTTGTTGTCAGCGGCAAGACCACAATGACCGATGGAATTATAACCAACGGAAATATGGATATATATCCAAATACATTGGCTCAATACGACCCCGATTTGAAAAGCTTTGAGGTTATGAAATTCTTAAAGCCCGACGGAACTTATAGAGACGTTGGGGAGCTTTATCTCGATATAACCTTTGATTTGGGAAGCAGATATTCTCTTGATAAGATATATGTTGCCAGCAATACAGAGAACAACTATTACAGAACAGGCGCATTTGAGGTATATGTTTCTGATAACGTTTCTTCTCTGTACGACCCAAGGAATCGTTACGTTGATTTTGATAACCACCTTGAAAAGCTCGATTCTGCTATAATCAAGGTTGATTTCGTTGATATTGCAAAGGGCAGATACGTTGGAATAAGGGTTACACAAGGCGTAATAAAGAATTATGATTGGACAGCGTCTCACGTCGATTATGCCTATGTCAGAATGCGCGGAGTTGCTATATTCGGCTCTAATATCGGTCCCGATGATTCGGTTCACACAACCGAGGTTATGACAGTTTCCGATTGGCCGAGTGCTGCTTCAACTGAGCGAAATCTGCTGTCTGCAACAGGGGTTACCCAAACCATGAAATATGGAACTATGGGGCTTTCGAATGTTGAAGGCGAAAGAGGCGCAACAACCTATGGAAAAGCCTCTATAACCGATGGCGATATCAGCTGCAATATGGATATATATTGGGATGGAATAACCCAATTTGACCCCTCGAACAACAGCTATAACACTCTGAGATTTTTGAATAAATCGGGCGTTTACAGGAAACCCGGCGAGTTGTTCCTCGATATAACTTATGATTTGGGATCGGTTAAGAATTTAGGCGAGCTTTGGATAGCAACCAACACCGAGAATAATTATTATAAAACCGGCGTTTATGAGGTTTATATTTCCAATAGCTTGGATGACCTTTATTACACGGATAATTTCTATACGTCTTTTGATAGTCGAAACGAGAAATATTCGGGAATAACAAAAACCGTCTTTTCTTGCGGAAAAGAAGGAAGATATTTAGGAGTTCGAATAACGCAGGGAATTATAAACCGACCGACAACCAATCCTTGGTCAACATCAAATATTACCGCCGCTTATGCTCGTATGCGAGGAATCGCGTTGTTTGAGCGCAATTTTAAGGAAAATCAGATATATCGCATTGTGAATGTTGATAGCAATCTGGCGGCAGATGTTGTTGAAGCCGGAACAGAAACTGGAACCAGATTGTGTCAGTACACATTAAACTACGGTTCGGATAATCAGAAATTCTTTTTTGATTATCAAGGAAACAATGAATATAAAATTATACCTAAATATACGCAAGAAAAAATAATTGGTGTTAATAATTCTTCGCAAGTTGTTTTGATTGAAGATTCTAATGATAATAAAGGCTTATGGCGTATATTATATTGTGAAGATAACTCATATAAAATTATCAACAAAGCGTATCCTGAAAAATATCTTACCGTTGGCAACGATAATGAAATAGGGACATATCTTTTCTTATCAAATAGCGAAAACGGTGCAAAATGGAACTTCAAGAAATATGAAATCACAGTCCATAACTACTATGACTATTGTTTTAAAGGCAGATATAGGGATTGTTGGGATGCAGCAGAGAAGACGACCGAAATAACAAACGAAATTAAAAGAATAATGGAGCTTGCTTTTGCGGCAGAAATAACGATTGATGATCCTCAATTATATGCAACTGTTGCGGACTATTGCAAACTAAATGATGCAAGCATTCAAGATTTATGGGGTTCAGAGATTACCGATCTCGATAGTTTGGCGATGGCTGATATAAGTGTATATAACGGTAGATGTTGGGGAAGCGAAGCTGAAATCGGTAATCATATATGCCAAATACATTCTTGCGAGAATCACAAGAACAACGAGCATAATTGTTTTGCAGACAATCTTTTTTGTAATGATGAAGGCATAGGAGAATGCACCTCTCGGTATGAATCATACTATCATTTTAGAAATGAAATAAATGATTGGTCGGCGGATAATATATATATTCTTTATAATGGAAGTGCGTTGTATAATTCAGATAGTAATGCGCGTCATCTAGCTAATCGCAGTTTTCAAAACGATAATAAAATCTGTATGCAAGATTTATATGTCGGGGAAGAATATTATGAACTAGCTTTGCCAGTTGCAACTCATGAGATGTCTCATGCAATGGGAGGTGAAGATCACTATCACGAAATATTGACTACACCTGATAACATAAAGTATTGTAGAGGCGGAGATATGTGTTCAGGATATTTGGACGAAAATGGTGACTGGCAGATGTGTTCTATAAATAAGGAAAACGAAGGTTATGATCCTAGACCAATGTCGTGTTTAATGAACGATAGTAATATGGCGAATATATCCCAAAAAGCAGTTGATGAAATTTGGTGTTCAGCGTGTAAGATGGAAATAGAAAATTATATTTATTAGGAGGAATTAACTTGAAAAAATGCAATATATGCTGTTTGGTGCTGTCGCTCTGTTTGATTTCGTCTGCTTTTGCAGGGTGTCAAAGCTCGGAGGAAAAGGATAAAACATCTTCCGAAAAACAAACTGCAGCAAGCGTGCAAGAGGTTTCTTCCGAAACATCAACCGCCGAAAGTTTGACGACTGTTAAAGAAAATTCGTCTTTAAATAACAGCCAAACTGTTTCCAACAACACATCAATAGGTTCTGGCAGCTCAAGGACAACATCAAGTCAAGCTTCCTATTCTTATGCGGAAAAAATTTATCCCGAAGAAAACTATTCGCTACCTAAGGCTCCTTATGCTCATCCGTATATCTATGGTTGTGATAGCGTTGAGGATGTTAGGAGGTTTATTTTAGAGACAGATCCAAACACTTTTTGGGATGGATACTTTTTCAGTTTGATAAAATTATTTAAAGAAAACGGTTATATTGTTGATCCGCATTATGCAGGAAACTCTCTTTTTGATGAGGAAAAATTCGCTTCTGCATCTGTAGGGTTACATTATGAGAAAGGTATTCCGGGCGTGGGTTATTTGATTAGTTTCGAGACTCAAAATGGCGAGTCTGAAGATGTAGCTGTATATTATTTAAAAGACGAGTGGATAGAGACAGCAATAAACGCTCCGGTTTTATATGATAGTGGGAAAAAAGGGGCGGTGCAGTGGACGAAAGAGGACGCTATCGCTAAAGGTTGGATCGAGAAAAAGATTAAAGCCAATGGTAAAGAGTTTATAGTGAATTATCACAAATCGAATCCGAAAGCAATTTGTTATGTTTATGATGAGTATATGATTTATGTTTATTCTGTAGATGATATTCAGTCGTTCATCGAAAACTTTAGCCTTAAAAAAATCCCATTAGAAAAGTAACCTCAGCGGCGGAGCGTGTAAAACACGCTCCGCTGTTTGCTTTTATGTTTGCTAAATCTTTTCGCCGCGCTATCAAGACAGTTGACAAAATAGGGAGTATTTAGTAAAATGTAATCAGAAAATCGAAAAAGAAATTATATATAAGGCGGGTGGAAGAATGAAAAAGTTGAGATTTGGTTGTTATGTTTTATGTTTAAGTTTAATATTTTCTGTTTTTGCGGGGTGCCAAAGCTCGGAGAAGAAGGATAAAACATCTTCCGAGAAACAAACTGTGGCAAGCGTGCAAGAGGTTTCTTCTGAAACATCAACCGCCGAAAGTTCGACGACTGTTAAAGAAAATTCGTCTTTAAATAACAGCCAAACTGTTTCCAACAATTCATCTATTGTTAGCGGTTCCGGCGTTTCTTCGCTTAACGGCAACTATAGGGGATGGCATCCCTTGGATGGTAGCATAGGGATAAAACTATATCCCGAAGAATCTTATGTTCCGGCTCGCGCGCCTTATGAGTATGATGAAATTGTTGTGAAAAGTGTTGATGAAGCGCAGAAATTTGTTTCGGAAACTGATCCAATAGAATATAATGATGGATATTATTTTACTTTTATTAAGGCGGTTAAAGAAGCCGGACATATAATAGAACCATATTATAAAGGGAAATCTGTTTGCGAAATGTTGTTTCAAAACGGTAGAAAAGGATATAGCTTAATCTTCGAAAAGAGGTTTGAAGGCGTAGGATATGGCTTTTCTGCGTTGTATGATGATGGGTCTGATGCTTACGGTCATATATATTATATTCCAAAAGCGCAACAAAAGCTTTTTAAAAGCTCACCCTATCTTTTTACCACAGGAAAAAATACTAAGCAAGGTGAAGTTGTAACTGAGGAAGAATTCTTGGAAGATACTACCTTTAAAAAAATTGAGATGTTAATTCAAGGAGAATCAAAAGTAGCCTACTATAAAACAAGCGGAAAAGATTCAGATAGAATATCTTCGATTTGGTATCCTTATGATAACGAGTATATGGTGGAAATGCACGTGGACTTAGAATCAAAAATTGAAGCTACTGAACTTGCACAGAATCTTTCATTCAAAAAAGTTTCATTAGAAAAATAACTACCTGTGGCGGAGCGAAATGCTCCGCCTTTTTCTCTGTTTTTCTGTGGATTTGCGTCTTTCTATCAAGATAGTTGACAGTTTGAGTAATATTTAGTAAAATAATAAAAGAGGAAAAATGACTTTGGGAACAGTTGTGGCGATGCTTGGAGCATAAAGTGATTTATAAAATCACTATGTTTGGAGGATGGTTTATGTTAACAAATAAAGAGATGTATGAAGAAATACGTCAATTATGCATTATGAGAAAAGTGTATGCGGTATTGGGTGTAGTAATGGTGTTACTATTAACATCATGTTCATCACCGATTGTTGGTTCTGTACTTGATGATCGTATTAATACGTTCGCAGAAGATGGTACAGATTTCATCGTTCGACGAATAGAGAATAATGTACCGGATCAAGAGATTTCTATATTTGTTGCTATTAAAGATAAAGAGATATTCTATTGTGCTAATATAGCTAGTCATCTTCAAAAATACGATTATTCGAATGATATTGTTGAAAAATATGCTGAAATAATCAACGAATACCATAGTGGAGAAGTTGACGCATATCAATTTCATTGGGGAATTATTTACACATCGGATAATGGCAATTCTTACCAAGGAGTTCCTAAACACCTTTATGAAGAGCAGTGCGAAACAAACGAAGAGTTCCAAAAAATATATGAACAGCTTTAAGATAGGTTCCCGTTTTATGTCTTCGAGTAAAAGTGAATAACCGAAACCCTCTTGGCGGAGCGAAATGCTCCGCCTTTTTTGTATCGGAGAGTGTTATTTTCACGTCTTTTGACTATCCAGTTCGAAATTGCGATTTTTTCGGGTTTACAAATTAGGGAAAAGATGATAAAATAAACAGAAGAACACATTTGCAAAATTTAAGGAACAAAAAAATGAAACAAGCGCTATTATTTGATATGGACGGAACGCTCATAGATTCCATGCCCTTTTGGGTGAATCTTAAATATGACGTTCTCGATTATTATTTCAACAGAACCAGAGAGAGAATAACTCTAACTGAAGAAGAAAAGGAAAAAATTGAAAAGTTATCAACCAAAAACGCCCTTAAATTCATAAATTCGGTTTACAAAACCTCTTTAAGCTATAAAAAGGACTGCTACCCCTTGCTTTTGGAATTTTATTCCAATCAGTGCAAAATAAAGGAGGGCGTTATCCAGGCGCTCCAATATTTTGAGAGCAGGGGAATCAAAATGGCGGTCTGCACTGCAACCCCCGAAAAGCTCGCAAGAGTCGCTTTAAGAGCGCAAGGAATCGAGCATTATTTTAAGTTTATTATGACCCCCGAAAAGTCAAAAAGCTCCAAAGCGCGCCCAATTATTTATAAAATGTGCGCCATGAAGCTTTTCAAACGCAGAAAAAATATCGTTCTTATCGACGACGCGCCCTATGCTTTAAGGGGCGCTAAAGGTTATGGTCTTCGCGCAGTTGGCGTTCGCGACGGCGACAAAATTGAGGCGAATGATTGCGATATGATTTTCGATAATTTTTATGGCCTGCTTGATTATTTCATCAAAAAAGGAAGTTTTTAAAGAATGAAAATTTTGTTGCTTTTGATTTTTACCGCCCTTATAGCCCTTTTTGGTCTGCTTATCTACGTTTGCTTCAGAATCTGTTGCATAAGAGGAAAGCACACTACCTATGATTTGGAAAATATCCCCGAAGGGCATAATCTTTACCCCTTCAGAGAAAATCTAAAAGAGGCTCATAGGGCATTAGAGAAACTCGAATACGACGAGCTTTATATGGATTCGAGAGACGGCCTGAAGCTTTATGCGAGATTTTATAAATGCAAGGGAAGTCGCAAAACCAAGATTTTGATGCACGGTTACCGTTCAAGCGCCGAAAATGATTTTTGCTTGTCGATTCCTTTTTATCTTTCCCTCGGCTTCAACGTTTTAACGCCCCACCAAAGAGCGCACGGAAAAAGCGAGGGCAGATATATAACCTTTGGCGCAAAGGAGCGTTACGACTGTCTTGATTGGATCAATATGGTTATAAAAACCTATGGAGAGGATATGAGAATCGCTCTGGGCGGAATTTCGATGGGTGCTTCAACCGTTTTGATGACAGCGGGCTTCGATTTGCCCAAAAATGTTTTTGCAATAACCGCTGATTCGGGATATACTTCGGGCTTTGACATCGTTAAAAACACCGCCAAAAATATGGTTAGATTTCTGCCTGATTTCGCAATTTTGCTTATCAACTTTTTCTGCAGAGTTTTTGCAGATTTCGATTTGAAGGACGCCAACACGCTAAACGCTATGCAAACCGTTTCGGTCCCCGTCTTTTTTATCCACGGGACCCGTGATAGCTTCGTTCCTTGCGAAATGACCCTCAGAAACTATGCAACCTGCCGTGCGCCAAAGGAGATTTTAACCGTTGCGGGCGCGGAACATGGAATCAGTTGGCTTATCGAAACCGAAAAATACGAGAATCTTTTGAGAGATTTTTTCAGCAAATATTAGAACTTGAAATTTTTTCCCAAATAGTGTATAATATAGTTAGTACCTGAAGGAAAGAGGAGTCTGACAACAAGGTGCGGCAAAATATTATAAGAAATATTATATAAAAATATTGTTTTTAAAGTTAGCCGTATCTTTAATTTATTAAAGTGCGGCATTTTTATTTGAAAGGATTTTTTAATATGGAAACGAGAGTTGCAGTTATCAGCATTATCATCGAAAAATGGGAAATGGTTGAAAAACTCAATTCCATTCTTCATAACTATGGCGAATTTATAATCGGCAGAATGGGTCTTCCTTATAAGGCAAAAAACATTCATATAATCAGCGTTATGCTCGATGCCCCGCAGGACGTTATTTCCTCCATTTCGGGGCAGATTGGAAATCTTGAGGGAGTTAGTTCAAAAACCTCCCTTTCGAAGGTTTGATGATATGGAAAACAAGTTAATTGCCGAAAAGTTAATAGAAAACAGAAGCCTCGCTAAAGAGGAATACCTGAAACTTTTAGAGGGCTACACCCCTCAGTTTGCCGAATATTTAGCCCAAAAGGCAAGAGAAGAAAAGCAAAGAATTTATAAAAACAAGGTCTTCATAAGAGGTCTTATCGAAATCAGTAATATCTGCAAAAACGATTGTTTATATTGCGGAATCAGAAAGAGCAATAAAGAGTGTTCACGTTATCGGATAGAGCCCGATGAAATTCTGGCGCTCTGTCGAAAGGGGTATAAAATAGGCTTCAGAACCTTCGTTTTGCAAGGCGGCGAGGACGGTTTTTATTCCGACGAGGTTTTAGTGAATCTTATAAAAGCCATAAAGACTCAGTTCCCCGATTGCGCCGTAACGCTTTCTTTGGGTGAGCGCTCAAGGGGAAGCTATGAAGCCTTGAAAAAAGCGGGTGCCGACAGGTATTTGTTAAGGCACGAAACCGCTTCTTCTTTGCACTATTCTAAATTGCATCCGCAAAATCTGAGTTTTGAAAATCGAATGGAATGTCTTAAAAACCTAAAAGAGTTAGGCTTTCAAACGGGTTGCGGATTTATGGTGGGCTCGCCTTACCAGACCCTCGAAAATATTGCTGAGGATTTGAAATTTATAGAGGAGTTTTCGCCCGAAATGTGCGGAATAGGCCCGTTTATTCCCCATAAAAACACGCCGTTTAAAGATTTTAAAGCGGGTTCGGCCGATCTGACTTGCTATTTATTATCCATCGTTCGGCTTATAAAACCCAATATTTTGCTCCCTGCAACAACTGCTCTCGGAACCGCCGAGGCAGACGGCAGAGAAAGAGGTATTCTTTCGGGCGCAAACGTTATAATGCCGAATTTGAGCCCCCAAGAAAACCGCAAAAAATATGAGCTTTATAATAACAAAATATCAACGGGTGCCGAAAGCGCCGAAGAATTAGAACTATTAAAAGAAAAAATGCGAGCTATTGGAAGCGAAATTTCTATCGAGCGTGGAGATATCGCATCAGAAGGAGAGAAAAAATATGAGTAATTACAACCCAAAATCATTAAAAGCCGAGGAGTTTATTTCGGATTACGAAATAAGAGAAACCCTCAAATATGCCGAGGAAAATAAAAATAATTTCGAGCTTATAGATGAGATTTTAGAAAAGGCACGCCCTAAAAAAACCGCAACGGGATTCGTTTGCGCAGGGCTTAATCATCGAGAAGCGTCGGTTTTGTTGGCTTGCGAGGACGAAGAAAAAATCGAGCAAATCAAAAAGACCGCAGAGGAAATTAAACTTGCGTTTTATGGCAATAGAATTGTTATTTTCGCCCCTCTTTATCTTTCGAATTATTGCGTAAACGGTTGTGTTTATTGCCCCTATCATCTTAAAAACAAGGAGATTCCCCGAAAGAAACTAACCCAAGAGGAGGTTAAGCGCGAGGTAATCGCCCTTCAGGATATGGGTCATAAGCGATTAGCTATCGAAGCGGGCGAGGACCCCAAAAACAACCCGATTGAATATATCCTTGAATGTATCAACACGATTTATAGCGTTCATCATAAAAACGGTGCGATAAGGCGAGTTAACGTTAATATTGCCGCAACGACGGTTGAAAACTACAGAAAACTCAAAGAAGCAGGCATCGGAACTTATATCCTTTTCCAGGAAACCTATCATAAAGAAAGCTATTTAAAGCTCCATCCCACAGGCCCTAAGCACGACTACGACTACCACACCGAGGCTATGGACAGGGCAATGGAGGGCGGAATTGATGACGTTGGCCTTGGCGTTTTGTTCGGCCTTGAGCTTTATAAATATGAGTTTGCAGGTCTGTTGATGCACGCCGAACACCTTGAAGCGGTTCACGGAGTTGGCCCCCATACCATAAGCGTTCCGAGAATCAAAAGGGCTTCGGATATCGACCCCAACGTTTTCGACAACTCTATTTCTGATGAAATTTTCGAAAAAATAACCGCTTGTATCCGTCTTGCCGTTCCCTATACGGGCATTATCGTTTCAACAAGAGAATCGGAGGAGGTTAGAAGCAAGCTTTTAAAACTCGGCGTTTCGCAGGTTAGCGGTGCTTCGAGAACCAGCGTTGGCGGATATACTGAGAAGCTTCGTCCCCACGAAACCGAGCAGTTCGACGTTTCCGACCAAAGAACCCTCGATGAGGTTGTTCGTTGGCTTATGGAAAAGGGACATATCCCCTCATTCTGTACCGCTTGCTATCGTGAGGGCAGAACGGGCGACCGCTTTATGAGCCTTTGCAAATCGGGTCAGATAATCAACTGTTGCCACCCTAACGCCCTTATGACATTAACCGAATTTTTGATAGACTATGCTTCCGAAGAAACCAAAAAGGTTGGCTTCGAGGTTGTGAAACGTGAATTGTTAAAGATTCCAAACGAGAAGGTTCGCGCTATCGCAGAGCAAAATATTGAGGATATAAAGGGCTCAAACCGTCGCGACTTTAGGTTTTAAGGGATAATTTTTGCTTTTGCTTCGTTAAAATGCTCGTTAATCCACAAAGGATTAACTGCGCTTTTGCCTTGCAAAATTCAAAAATTCTCTCCTTAAAAAGATAAAGGTATAATTTTCGTTTTAGCTTGGTTAAAATGCTCCCTAGTCCGCAAAGGATTAACTGTGCTTTTGCCTTGCAAAATTCAAAAATTCTCTCCTTAAAAAAGATAAAGGTATAATTTTCGTTTTTGCTTGGTTAAAAAGCTCCCTAGTCCACAAAGGATTAATTGCGCTTTTGCCTTGCAAAATTCAAAAATTCTCTCCTTAAAAAAAGATAAAGGTATAATTTCGTTTTAAAACACTCCGAAAGGTGGGGAAAATATGGCGAATTTGAACTCTGCGCCTTCGGGCGAAAGAATAAACATAGGCTTTTTCGGGCTTCGAAATGCCGGAAAATCGAGCCTTGTTAACAGAATAACCAATCAAAAATTATCTGTTGTTTCGGATATTAAAGGCACCACGACCGACCCTGTTAAAAAGGCGATGGAACTGCTCCCGTTAGGTGCAGTTACCATAATCGATACTCCCGGAATCGACGATGAGGGTGTTTTGGGAGCAGAACGCATAAAAAGGGCGGAAGAAATTCTCAAAAAAACCGATATTGCGGTTGTAGTTCGTGTTGCGGGAAGCCCAAAAACAGAGGAAGAAAAAGTCCTGCTAGATGAAATTCAAAGAAGGGGTTTGCCCTTCATAATTGCACTAAACAAGGCAGACGTTCATAAAGATATAAAGGCGTCTGCGGATAACGAGGTTTTGGTTAGCGCCGAAACGGGAGAGGGCATAGAGGAGCTAAAAAACCGAATAGGCGCTCTTGCTCCAAAAGAAAACGAAAAAAGGTTGGTTTCCGACCTGATAGAAAAAGGGGACACCGTTATTCTGGTTGTGCCTATTGACGAAGCCGCCCCAAAGGGAAGACTTATCCTCCCCCAACAGCAAACGATAAGGGATATTTTGGATACGGGTGCGCTCAGTATGGTTTGTCAGCCTTCGGAACTCTCTGAAGCTTTAGACAAATTAAAAAATCCCCCAAAACTTGTTATAACCGATTCGCAGGCTTTCAGAACGGTTGAAAAAATACTGCCAAAAGAAATCCCGTTAACCTCTTTTTCAATCCTTTTTGCCCGCTATAAAGGGGAACTTAAACAATTAACGGAGGGCGCAAAGGCGCTCAAAAGTCTCAGAAACGGGGATAAGGTTCTTATTTCGGAGGGCTGCACCCACAAAAGACAGTGCGGAGATATAGGTAGCGTTAAAATTCCGAATATGATTAAGAAGACCTTAGGAATTGAGCCTGAATTTTCCTTCACGTCGGGCGGAGATTTCCCCGAAAATTTAAAGGATTATAAGCTTATAATTCACTGCGGAGGTTGTATGCTTTCCGAAAGGGAAATGCAAAATCGTCTGAAAACAGCCAAGGCATCAGATGTTGAAATTGTTAATTACGGCGTAGCTATTGCGAGTATGTCGGGCATTTTGGAGCGCTCCCTCGAAGTTTTTAAATAATTTTTAAATCAAAAAAAGACGTTCATTCCTTTTCGAATGAACGTCTTTGTTATTTTAATCCTCAGTTTGGTCATCATAGATGTCGGACGTATACGTTTCGTATTCATCCGAAACGTAACCGAAAAATTTGCCACCGTAAGCTTTGGCGATTTTGCGATAATCAGAAGGGGAAACTCCCGCAATTTTATTGAAAACTCTGGAGAAATAATATGGGTCGGAAATTCCGCTCATAGTTCCAATTTCGCCAATGCGATGACTGGTTGTTTCCAAAAGCTCTTTAGCGTGGTTAATTCGCATAGTGTTTATAAATTCAGTAACCGATTTGCCTTCGCTCTTTTTGAAAATCGTTGAGCAATAAGAAGGGTGAAGGTTAATAAATTCCGAAACAGTTTCGAGAGTAATATCCTTTCGGAAATTTTCCGTGATATAAGCCTTCATTCTTTCAACGTAGGGCATCGGGTGGGCAAATTCTTGCTGTTCTATAGCCTTTAAAAGAGTTAAAACAACAAGATGATGAAGCTTTTCATCGTTATGAAGTGCAGGTTTTCTCAACAAATAAGAAATAAGCTCGATATAGCTGTTTATTTCATGGGATAGAACGTTAAGTAAATGTGCGCCGATAGGAAGGGGCTCATTGTTTGGCGTTGTGAAGTTTATGGAAAGATAAGAAGCAATATCTCCTTCTTCTCTTTTCATATGAACTCCCGGAGGGCAATACACAGCATCTCCGGCGCTTAAACACATAGTTTTTTCGCCGATAGTATATCTCATTTTGCCCGCAAAACAAATTGTAAAGTCGTGGTCAACGATATTTTGTCGGTTGATTTTGAAAACTTCACAATCAATTCGGTGATGAACAAGAATAACCTTTATTCCATTTAAATTTTCCATTTTCTTAAATTCACCCTCGTAAAAAATTTTCGGATGTTACGAATTAAATATAACATAGATAAATTTTTTTGTAAATGATAAATTAAAAAAATCCAAAAAAGTTTATAAATTAAATTAAAATAGTGCAAAAATTTAGAGCTTATTCGAAAGTGTCGGCAAGATTGATGATATAGGGCAATTTGCCCTCTGCGTAGCTTACGGTTGAGCCTGTACCACCTGAGCCTCCTCGGTAAAATGCAACCAGACAAGCACTGTTATCAACCATATATCGGTTTCTTGCGTGCATACAAAATTTAGTGAAATGGTCGGAAATATATTTATGAGAATCGGCAAGCGCTAATATTCGCTCGTATTCTTTTTTGTCCTTGCTCGACCATTTTTTTGTTTGTTCGGGGCAAGGAAGGGCGAGAAAAAGCGTTACGTCTTTATATTTCTCTTTAAGCCTTAAAACTGCTCTTGCGGCGAGGGTATCAAAACCAAGGGCGCCCCCCGTTAAAAAATTCGTGAAGCCTTCCATATATAAATTTTCAATGGTTGGAAAGAGTTTTTTATCGATTATTTCAAGCTCTTGGTATGAGAGTGCGCGATGTCCTGTAAAACAAACGGTTTTAGTTCTGATAATAACCCCTCCTTTGCGAACAGGTGTTCTCTAACAACGCTATTATAACACAAAAAAGTTAAAAAGTAAACATATTTTTTAAAAAAAATTAAAATCCGAGGGATAGCAAAACCGATTTTTCAACATTGGGTTGCAAAGCGCAATTTATTGCGTGGGAAACGGCTCTTGCGGCGTATTTAACCATAGTGTCGATATCTCTTGGCGTAACCATCATTCTGTTTCCTAAAGAATCGGAATAAACCTCTCCCGAAACCGATTCCATAAAGGAAGAAGCGTCGACAACGGTTGGAAGACCGATGGCGATGGTATCAACCCCCAAATGCTTTCGGCTTATTTCTTTTCTCGAATTGCCAACGCCTGAACCGGGGCAAATTCCTGCATTGCTTAATTGAATAGTTCTGCCAACTCTTTTGAGTTCTCCTGCCGCCAAAGCATCTAGCACGATAACCGCCTGAGGTTGCGTTTCTTTAACTGCGGCGCCGATAAGCTCCGCCGCTTCTATTCCGGTTTGTCCCAAAACGCCCGTCGTTATCATTTCAACGCTTCTGAGTTTTCCCAGCCCCAATGCGCTCGATAGTCCCGATTCGATATGGCGTGTTGCAAAAACACCCTCTGCGGCCAGTGTTCCGAAAGCGTCGGGCGTTATGTGTTCGTTTCCGAGCCCCGCAACCAAGACCGATTTCGGCTCTCCGATAAGCCTTAAAAGTTCGGTTTTTATAGCATTGTGAATATCGCCTTCGGTGTCGTCGGGGGTGAAGCCGTCGAAGGAAATCGTTGTGTATTTTCCGATAGGCTTGCCGATTTTTTCTGCCCCTTTTTCATTTAAAATTTCGGTTCGTTCAATAGTTATTGAGCCGAAATTCAGCATTTCGTTGGTAATTCCTTCGCAATCGCCAACAGTTTCTCTCATTTCTGCCGCAAGGTCGGTTCTTATTGCCATAATTTTTCTCCTTTTTGAGTTTTTAAAATAGTATAACCCAAAAAGCAAAAGAAAAAACCGCACAAAAAAAGTACGGTTTTAAAATTTGAAATATTCAGTTTATCGTTTTTGTCCATTCGGCTGCAAGGCGGGGCCATTGTGCGATTCTTTCGTTTATCATTTTGGGCGAATCACTACATGCCGAAAGTTCATTTGCAAGGGCAAATCCATGGGGAGCAGAGGGGAAAATATGAAGCTCTAAGGGAATTTTATTTTCAGAAAGCGCCTTTGCAAACATAAGACTATTCTGACAAGAAACAGCGCTATCATCGGCAGAATGGAAAATAAAAGCAGGGGAGGTATTTTGGTCAACCTGTTTTTCCAAAGAATATTTCGCCGTTTCTTCTTCAGTTGGATTTTCTTTTCCTATAATTTTTATGAAAGAGCCTTTGTGCGTAATGCCCTTTTCATCAGTTATAACGGGATAGCCGAGAATAATTCCCGTCGGCTTATTTATGCCTTCGGGCACGCAGTCGACAGTGTGCCAAAGCGTTCCCAAAGAAGCGCAAAGATGACCGCCTGCCGAAAACCCCAAGGAGAAAACTCTTGAAGGATTTATATTGAGCATTACGGCATTTTCTCTTATATATTGCATAGCCTTTGAAGCCTCGATAAGCGGACGGGGGAAAACTGCGTTTTCTTTTAAAGAGTATTTTAAAATGAAGCAGTTAAACCCCAAAGCTAAAAAGGCTTGGGCAACGTAATCTCCTTCACGGTCTAAACAAAGATGGTTATATCCTCCGCCGGGTAAAATGAGCAAAGCGTCCCTTTTTATGCCATCGCTGTTGTAGTAACAAATAAGCTCGGCATCTGAAATTTCGGGGCAGATTTTAATACTTTCAATTTTCATAAAAAACCTCTTATAAAGTTTTTGTCCATTCGGCTGCAAGACGCACCCATTCGGCAATTCTATCGTTGACCCAAAGTGGGTTGTCGCAAGCGGTGATTTCATTAGCAAGGGCAATTCCGTGCGGAGCGCTCGGATATATATGCAGTTCGAAAGGAATTTTGTTTTGGCTTAAAGCCTTAGCCAAATAAATGCTTCCCATAACGGGAACAACCTGATCGTCTCCCGTATGCATAATAAATGCAGGGGAGGTTCTTTCGTCAACGCAGTTTTCGAGGGAATATTTTTTCAATTCCTCCTCTGTGGGGTTTGAATTTCCGAGAATATTATAAAACGAGCCGAGATGCCCTGCTCCTTCTTCGGAGGATGAAACGGGGTAGCCGAGAATAATTCCGTCGGGACGGTTTATTCCTTCGGGAACACCTTCAACGGTGTGCCAAAGCGTGCCTAAAGCACCGCTTAGGTGTCCGCCTGCCGAAAATCCTGCAACGAAAACCTTTTTAGGGTCGATATTAAGCATTTCGGCATTTTCCCTTATATATTGCATAGCCTTAGAAGCTTCAAATAAGGGAAGGGGAAACTTAGCCTTTTCGCCAATCGAATAGGTTAAAACGAAGCAATTAAAACCGTAAGGCATAAAAGCCTGAGCAATAGGGTATCCCTCTCGGTCGGAGCAAATCATACCGTAACCGCCTCCGGGGATAACCAAAAGTGCGCTTCTTTTGGGCCCGTCGGTGTTATAAAAGCAATCGAGATAAGCATCTGAAATTTCGGGGCAAAGATTAATTTTCTTGTTTTCCATTTTGAGGTTCTCCTTTTAAATTTTCAATAGTTTTCTTAAAAAGCTTCCAAGGATAAGCGCCAATATTGGGGAAGCTGTGTTCCGAAACACGTTGCTTTTTAAAAACGGGGTGGTTAAATTCAAGATGATTCGACCAAAGCGCAATAAAGCAACCGTTATCGTGGCTTCCGTATTTTCCGTCGCCCAGAAGTGGGTGTCGGCGGGAAGAAAATTGCACTCTTATCTGGTGGGTGCGCCCCGTGTGAAGACGAACCTTAACGAGGCTTATATCCTCGTTTTTGTCGGTTTTGCGAGTTTCCAAAACCTCATAAGAAAGTCGGGCTTCCTTTGCGCCCTTGCGAAGGGTTTTAACAACGAAGGACTTATTTTTTGCCGAATCCTTGAATAAAAAATCCTTCATTTCTCCCGAAACAGGTTCGGGCTTTCCGTGAACAATTGCAAGATATTCCTTTATGAGGCGATGTTCTTTAATGTCGGCAGACAAAACCTTCGTAGCCTTCGAGCTTTTGGAATAAACCATCGTTCCGCCAACCATTTTATCAAGACGATGCAGGGTATCAACCGAATATGCGCCCGTCATTTTTTTGATAATATCGGGCATTGTTCTCAAAGTGTTGGTCTGCTTTTCGGAAAGAATATTAACCGGTTTTTCGCAGACTATTATAAACTTGTCTTCATATAAAACCTTAATCATTTAATTTCTCGACCATTCTATCATCAGATATTTTGCAACAGCGTCGCTTTCTGCCGATTCGATTATCAAATCCGAAACACGCTTCGCCTCGTCGTAGCCGTTTGCAACGCATACGCCAAGATCGGCATTTTTCAGCATTTCAATATCGTTGAGATTATCTCCGAAACAAACGCATTTATCATAGCCGTAAATTTCCATAAAGGCCTTGAGCCCTCTCCATTTGCCGGCTGAAAAAGAATAGATTTCGAGATAAGCGCCTCCTTCGTCAAGCTGAAAGAGAGAGCAGGAAAGCCCTTTTATTGAATCAATTTTCGTTTTGGCTCTTGAAAGAGCATCTAAAGAGCCGGTTGCGATTATATAAAGAGCATCGCTTTTCGGAGAAATATAGGTGGATTTCTCCCAACGGCTATAATATTTATATCTTCTTTCCATAAAGCATTTTGAAAGAGGCAAATCTGCTTTGGAATACTGAACCGAAATATCGTCTTCCTCCAAAGAGAAAAGGAAGGGCTCTGTTCCGAGCTTTAAAAGCTCTGCCGATGCCTTTCTCGCAAGAGGGTGGGGAATTGGAAAAAGCTTTGAATATTCCTTTTTATCGTTATCATAAAAAGCGCTTCCGTTCATCATTATTGCGGGGAGCTTCAAGTTGAGTTTTGAAAGAACCTTTTCGGCGCTTTTTGGAGTTCGGGAGGTGTTGATTGTGAAATCAAGACCGAAAGAAATGAGAGAATTTATGGTTGACCTTGAAAAATCAGAAAGCTCGCCCTTTGAATTAAGGAGCGTTCCGTCAAGGTCGGCAACGTATAAAGTTTTCATTAATTTTCCTCCATTTCTTCTAAAATCATTTGAGCTTCTTCCCATTCCGACATAAGAGCTTCGGACTTTTCGTTTAGCGAATCAAGTTCCTTTGAAAGTTCGAGCGTTTTCTCATAATCTGCGCCCGAATTATTAAGAAGCTCGGCGGTTTCGGTTATTTTTATTTCCAAATCCTCAATTTCTTTTTCGAGTTTGCGGGCTTTGGTTTGAAGCTTTAAAAAGTCTTGTCTTTTCTGCTTTTTTTCGTGATAGGCTTTTCCGCCCTCGCCCATTTCTTTTTTTGGGGCGACTTGTGTTGACTTTCCTCTTTGCTTATTTCGATATTCGAGGAAGGAATCGTAGTTTCCCGAAAAGTCGGTTAGATTTCCGTCTTCCAGATATAGAATTTTTGAAGCAAGCTTATTTATAAAATATCTGTCGTGGGAAACGGCAATAATCGTTCCGTCAAAATCCTCAAGAGCGCTTTCGAGAGCCTCTCGCGAGCGAAGGTCAAGATGGTTTGTCGGCTCGTCCAAAAGCAGGAGATTATTTCCCGAAAGCATCAGTTTGCAAAGGGAAACCCTTGCCTTTTCTCCGCCCGAAAGTGTTTCGATTTTCGAAAAAACAGATTCGCCTTTAAATAAAAATACCGCAAGCGCAGAGCGAATCGTCGTTTCGTCCAAATAGGTGTATTCGCTCCAGATTTCTTCCAAAACGGTGTTGTTCGGGTTTAGTCCTAACCCTAATTGGTCGAAATATCCGAGCGTTACGCCTGCCCCAAGCTGCACCTCGTCGGAGGTTCTCAGTTCGTTTAAAAGGGTTGTTTTTCCCGTTCCGTTTCTGCCGAGAAGAAAGGCTCTGTCCCGACTTTTTATATCGAGAGAAATATTATCGTAAAGCGTTCTGCCGTCGTATTTTCTTGTTAATGCCTCTGCTTTTAAAACGTTATTGCCCGTTCCCGATTTTGCAGTGAATTTAAAATGCACCGCCTTTTCTTTAGCTTCGGGCAAAACCAGTTTCTCTTTGATTCTGTCGATAGATTTTTGCTTGTGGTCGATAGTTCGGTAGTTTCTTTCCATTGAGAAGGTTTTTTGCTGAGCGATAATGCCCTCGATTCTTTTAATTTCACGAATATCGTTTTCATATTCTCTCTCAATGGTCTTCTGCCTTTCGGCTTCGAGTTGCAAATGTCTGGTATAGTTTCCGTTGGAACAAACCAACTTGTTATTTTTTATTTCGAAGGTTTTGGTGGTTATTTTATCGAGGAAATATCTATCGTGGGAAATGATTAGAACGGCGCCGTTAAAATCGCTCAGATATTCCTCAAGCCATTCGATTGATGGAATATCGAGGTGGTTTGTCGGCTCGTCCAATAACAAAAGTTCGGGGTCGCTCAAAAGGAGCTTTGCGAGGCCGATTTTTGAGCGTTGACCTCCCGATAGGGAAGAAACGGGCAGATTTGTTTCCTGTTCTGTGAGGCCGAGCCCTATCAGAGCGCTTTTGGCGCGACCACGCATTTCAAGGCCCTTGCCTTCAATAAACTGTTCTCTCAAAATTGCCTGCTTTTCGAGAAGTTCGGGAGTTGAGGCGGTCATCAAGGCAATTTCGATTTTTTTAAGGTCTTCCTCGATTTTCAAGACATGAGAAAAAACTCCGAGGGTTTCCTCAAGAGCCGTTTTCTCCGAATTATGGCAGGCGTGCTGCTCCATATATCCGATTTTAAGATTTTTCAGTTTATGAATTTCGCCATCTGTCGAGAGGGCTTCTCCGATGATGAGCTTCAAGAGGGTTGTTTTGCCGCATCCGTTCGACCCAACAAGTCCTATTTTGTCCCCGCGCTCAATAAGAAAGGAAACGTTTTCGAAAAGGGTTCTTTCTCCAAAGCCCATTGAGAGGGAAACTGCAGAAACTAAAGCCATAAATACCTAAAATCCTTTTTAAGGTTGTTTGATTTTTGAAACGATATAAGCCACAGCGCCCGACAAAAGTTGATAGCCGAGAAGGGCGGTAGCGCAATTTGTCATCAGTCCGCTAACAATCATATATCCGCTTGCAACAAGACCTAAAACCGAAAGAATTATCTGCAAAACGAAGGAAGTTTTGGTTATTTTTTTGAGGTTAATTGCGGCGGTTATAAGGGAAAGGAAACCGCAAATATCTCCCGAATAGCTTGCGGGGGCAGAAACGCTTTCGCAAAAAGCAGTATTCTTTTTATAAGCGGAAACGCCCGAAGCCGAAAGAAGCTTAACAAGGTCGGGATAAAGGCCGAAATAATCGCATAGCATTTCTTCGGTTACGTTGGGGTCATTTGTGTTTATGAGCATAGTAACGCCGGTGCTGCAAAGTTTACGAAGCTCATAGGTAATAGCGGGATCGGCTTCATAGCCAACGATAAACAAAGCGCAAAGCTGTTGGTCGAAAGCAAGATAAACGGGGAAATAACCGCCTCGAAGAATCTTTTTATCGATTTCCAAGGAGGGAACCTTTATTCCGTGCCCCTCCATAAGGGTTCTGTTTCCGATGAAAACCCGATGCTCGCCAATCCAACCCGAAACGCCCATACGACTTTCGTATTTTATGCTGTCAGCCTTTGGAAGCGGTTCTTTGGAATCCTCAATCATTTCTTTGAAGATGGGGCAAAGAGGAGAATCTGCCTCGCCCAAAACTGCGGCGGCGGAGGTTAAATATTTATCAATTGCGCCCTTGTTGAGAACGTGCATATTATAAAGTTTAACCGTGCCCTCAGGGAACAGTTCGCTTGCCGAAAAAGAAACTGCATTTGCGTTTGCAATAGCTTCAGCGCCCGAATGTCCCGCAATCATAGCGTTATAATATGAAAGCTTCTTCTGGGTTGAAGAAAGGGGAAGGTTCACGGCGAGAATACCAACGGGACAACTGAAAAGGCTTGCAATCAAAAGCGCCGAAAGAGCGCCCGAAAATTCGCCGGAAACTATAAAGCCGATTATGGCAAACAAAAGCGATGCCGCGAGGCTTGTGATAATAAGGGGGCGAAGGCTCTTTTCGTGTATATCCTCAGAATAAGAGTTTTTCAGGAAATCTCTGATATTCAAGGTTTTTTTGCCGGTAGTAACGAGCGCTTCTCCGATAACCGAGCCGTTTGCCATTATTGCGGCGTCGAGCTTGTCCTCAACGAAGCTTACGGCATATTTTTCACTAGGCGTTGCCATAGTTTCAAAGCCCTTGCTGATTCTTGAAAGAATAGATAACTTTCCGAGAAGGTTAAAAACGAGGGTCAAAACCGCAACAGGGGTTAAAATCGGAGCTGATGAAAAGCTTCCCGAAAGAAGGGAAACAAGCGCCCAAACGAATGCAAAACTAACCGAAAGCGCTGCGGGCGAATCCATATCGGGAGCCCCTGTAAACAGATTGCCAAGCCCTTTGATGGTGTTGTGGTTTATAGCGAGAGCGATACCTAAAAGGGCGAGGTTAATCACCGAGAAGCCCATAGGCGAAGCGGCAACGAAGTTATCCTTGAATAAAAAGTTGAGAAGCAAGAGCAAAAGGAAAATAAAAGCGGAAGGGATAAGGCGTGCGATAAGGCTGACTCTTTTGGAAGCCAAATCGGTTTTAATGCCTGCTTTGTCCTCGAAGGAATTATAATCGTCCATCGAAGGCATTTCGGGTTTTTGGATAGTATCGGAAGTTCCGCTTTCGTCGTTCCCCGTGAGTTTAACCTTCGGCAGTTCAACCTCGTCGGTTTCATAAGCCATAGCGTCGAGGTGCATTCTGATAGCCTCGATTTTGGCTGTATCCGATTTATGTGGTGTAGCGCCGAGCTTCATATCAATAATCTTTGTAGCGCTGGGGATATTTTCGCTATCGCCATCGGCAAAGCTGAATTGGAAATTTTTAATTTCTCCCGTATGGCTTGAAATAACCGCTTTATCGGCGCTTTCTTCGATGACCTTAACGGGAACACTGACCGTCTTTGCAGAATCTACCCCGATTATTCTTGTTCCGAAATCGAAGGAGGAGGTGTTTTTTATACTTTCGCCTTCGTGAACGTCGTAGAGATTGTTAAGCCTTTCCCTTGCGCCCTGTTCGGCGGTATGTATTATATTATCGATGCTTTCTTCTGTGAATTCGTTTTTGGGGGTAACGTAGTTTTTGCATTTTTGGAGTAGACTTTCCCCTTCTGCCTGTTTTCTTCTGATAAGGGGATTCTCGTCCTTTAAGGAATCCTTCAAAGAGGAGAAAATCGAATCGGCTAAGATTTCCTCGTTTTGGAAAGACTCCAGAGTTTTATCCTCGTAAACGGGGGTAATGTCGGTGTCTATAGCTTCGGGCTCTGCGATTTTTTCCTCATTCTTTTGGGTAGAGGTTAAAATATCTCCCGAAACGTGAATATTCTCCCTTTTGTCGTCGCCCGCGAGCTGACGCTTCGCCCTTTGCGCCATCATTCTGTCATAGAGCGCCTGAGCGGCAGGGGAGAGGGTGGTTTCTTTTTTTGCAGGCGCATTCTGTTCGGGTATGGCTACACCCAAGGTAGGAATGCTTTGAGGAACGGGAGTCGCAACTTCCGTAACGGGAACAGCGGGAGCTTCTTTTTGCGGAGCTTCGATAATAGGAGCCTTTTCGGGCTGTGAAGCTTCGATAACAGGAGCCTTTTCGGGCTGTGAAGCTTCGGGAACTCTTGCCGCCTGACTCTTTTTGAGCTTTAATCTTGCAATAAGCTCGTTGGCTTCTTTTTCTATTTTGTCATCTTTTGAAGAAGGCAGCTCTTGTGGTTCTTCAAAAAGAGGCTCTGCCGTTTCTTTCGGCATCTCGACAAGTGCTTCCTGAGTTTTCGGCGCCTCGACGGGCATTTCCTGAGCTATTGGCATCTCGATTTCTTTTGGTTGCTCAGGGAGTTTAATTTCGATCTGCTCCGGTTTAAGCGAGCTGTTCTTAGAAAGGTCGTCGGCATTGATTTGTTGACGAGGCTTTATGCCCTCATCGGGGATATTATCCCCTTCAGAATCCATCGAACCGAGAATTTCATTAACGGTCATTGCGTGTGGCGCAGTGATTTTCTCTCTGGTTTCCCAAGAAGGAATATTAAATTCTTTATCAACCCCTAAGGCGTTATCGTCCTGAGGCTTTTCTTCATAATTATCGATATTTGAAGCGAAATCGAGAATAAAATCCTCATCGCCCCTGTTCTTTTTCTTAAATAAACCCATATCGTATCCTCCAAACTATTACAACGTCGAATTAATTAATCCCTTTGCTTGGAAATTTCATACATAAGAACGCCTGCGGCAACCGAAGCGTTAAGCGAATTGATTTTGCCCTTCATCGGCAGAGAAACGATAACGTCGCAACTTTCTCTGACGAGCCTTCCGATGCCCTTTCCTTCCGAACCGATAACGAGAGCAAGTCCGCCCGAATAATTCTGGCGACTGTAGTCCTCGCCGTTCATATCGGCGCCATAGACCCAGATGCCTTGTTCCTTCAAAGCGTTAATCTCCTGAACGAGGTTAGTAACCTTCGCAACCCTCATGTATTCGAGCGCACCGCTTGCGGATTTTGCAACGGTAGCGTTTAAAGAAACCGAGCGACGTTTAGGAATGATGATTCCGTGAACGGCGCAGGCTTCGGCAGTTCTGATGATGGCGCCTAAGTTATGTGGATCTTCGAGGTCGTCGCAGATGATTATGAAAGGGGCCTCGTTTCTTTCCTTTGCGAAAGCGAGAATTTCCTCAACGCTCGAATAAGAATGAGCCGCAACCATCGCCGCAATACCCTGATGATTCGAACCGCCCGAAAGATAATCGAGCTTTTCCGAAGAAACCTCTTTTATGATAATACCCTTATCGCTGGCTTTTGCAATAATCGCCTGAACAGAGCCTTTGTTTGCTCCGTAAGCAATAAGAATCTTATCAATTTCTCTGCCCGAGCGCACCGCTTCCATAACAGGATTGCGCCCAACAATAACGTCTGAAAAACGAGCCTCGCCCGAATTGTTTTTTTCTTTATCCAAAAGTTTCACACCTTACAACATATTTAAAAAATAGTATTACATCTTATTATAACATAATAGTAGCTAAAATGGAAGATATAAATTCGCTAATTTTATATAAAATTTTGCAATAAAACGGTGCCGAAGTATCGGCGGTTTCGGTCAGGTTGAAGCAGAAGACGATCTTTAATTTAAGACGTTAGTTGAAACCCTAAAGTTTCGCAAAACTAAAAAGCAGATATAAAATCGGCTCCCATTTTGATGGGAGCTGTTTTTTTAGATGTCAGACAATCACTCACACCTATCAAACCAAACCGACTATGAGTCGTTAAAACAAAAACAATCTCCCGAAAGCCAAACCGACTATGAAGCGTTAAAGACAAAAAACGGGCGAAAACTAATCGCCCGCCAAAACACAAAAAATTATTTGTAAAAAATTTAAGTTTCCTTTGAAGCTGGAAAAAATTGATATACATATAAAATATAATAGGGATTTTGCAAACATGTCGGATTTTCGGCAACGCAAATACAAAAAATAAGAAAAAAACGATAAAAAATACGAATAAAACGATGTTTTTTTATATGGAAAAGGGTTGAAAACATAAATTTCGACAAGAAATGAGGGCAAAATGACCAAAAAACAATCACTGAATTTGTGCAAAACGCCAAAAAACTAAAAATAATGCAAAAAGACTTGAAAAAACGAAAAGATGGATTTACAATAATACTGTATCCAAATATACAAATTATTTTTTTAGGAGGAAAATTTTATGCAAAAGAAACTTTTAGCGCTTCTTTTAAGCCTTAGCTTAGTAGCATCGCTTTTCGCTTGTATCCCGATGAGCGCCGCTGCAGCTATTCCCGTAGGAACTGAACACACCTGGGGCGAAAACGGCGAAAAGAAGGTAACCACCAAGTTCTGGGTTGGCGCAAATGCTTCCGGCTATCAAAGCGGAGACCGCGATGCTTCAACTCTGGAGGCTAACGCAGACATTGAGGGCTATAAGCAGCTCAACTATGATAAAACCGTTTTTTATCAGATGTATAAGAGCTCTGATAAGGGCGTAACATGGGAAAAGAAGGGCAGTCTTAGCAACATCAGTAAAGACCCAAATAACATCGATAAATACCCAACAACATCTAAAGAAACTTATTGGCAAGATAGTACATCTTTTAATGATTGGAGCTACACGAACAACGACAGCACTGATACGTGGCGTGATAAAAGTGGCGGTGTTTTAGTTAAAACCTATGGTAGAGACGAAGATGGATACTTTAACTGGACTGCTACCAAAGATGAAGGCGCAGAAACCTATACAAAAACCAAGACCTATGATGTAACTGAGGCTCGCAGAATTGCATATTATAATGATTTTGGCTCTAATGAGCTCATTTATGATGTGTTCTTCTCAGGCAGCAAAGCCAACGAGCTTAAAACAGGCTACTATGAGTTATACATAGGAACAAAGTATAATTCTCTTTTAAGACCCGAAAACCTTGTTTATACCTTTAAGGATTATGAGGATGGAACTTCCTTCGCTCAGCAATATCATTTCGATGGCGGCGTTGAAGGACGTTACGTTGCTCTCGTTTCATACAACCCCGTTGCAACGGTTAATAATGAAGAAGGCACCTATAGTCATCAGGAAAGCGTTGGTACCACTACCAACCATATCTTGCAGTCCCGACTTTCCAACTTCAAGGTTTATGGCGTTGATATTGATGGAAAAACCGAAGTTGACGACGATATAACTCCTGATGGCAAAGAAATGCTTGCAAATGACTTCCAGGGAACGGCTTATTGGTATCCTGCAACTAGTGGCGCAGTCGATGCAATAAAGGTTATGGAAGTTCTTCCAACCGAGGGCTCAAAACAGCTCAACTATTCTCTTTTAGGTAAATCCAAAGGATATACAGACTATAACGGAACAGGAAAATATGATTCTTTCGATTCTTGGTTGGCAGGACATTTGCTCAATAACGATAACGATAACGTTCAAAAAACAGATACTTTCTATAGCGCACAAACTCTTATAGAAACCATAAACACCTACGAGCGTGAAGATAAAACAGACAGAGGCGAGCTTCAGTCATCCGTTTCGACTGTTAAACTTCGCGATAACAGAAACTCCAACACTCAATTTATAAACGGTAATGTTATCTATGGTGTTGACTCAAATGGCGCTTATAAATATGAAAACAGCGCTAAAACATACAGAGGCGAAAATGATTTCACTCCTTATGTTTATGAAGACATTTATTATTATCTCGGCGCAGACACCAAAATAACAGATATTTTCTTCGGCGGACAATATACTGATGCCTGCTTAAGACCTTCAAACTATCAGATTTTCGTTGCTGATGATTTGAATAGCCTTTATAAACCCGAGAACATGGTTTATCATTATGTTGATGATAATAACGAAACAAATTCTCCGATTCAGCATATTAAATTGAGCGGAGATCAAAAGGGCGCAGTTGTTGGTTTCCGTATTCTCAATCCAACAAACGGAACTAATGCTAATGCTCAATCCCGTATTTCTCTTTGCCAGATTTGGGGCGTAGAACCAGTCATCAAATTCATGGGAGACGATGGCGATTTCAACAACACCGATAATATGTTCAAGGATGTTGATACATCGAAAGCCCTCGTTAATGAAGGAACAAAATTCTCTATGACTGAATATGAAGATGAGGATAAAAACGGCGTATTCACAAAGGGTATGCAATATGCTTCCGCAGATCCTAAGCTTTATAATAATATCGTAGAGTCCAACGATGCGTTTTATGGACCTCTTCATATTATTGGTAAGGATAAAGACGTAACCGATTTCTTAAACGATGGAAAATATGCTTATTCGGATTTCATCTATGATTTTGCAGGTCAGGTTTCTATCGATGATATCTTGATGATTTTCCATGTAGATGATACAAGAACTATCGGTTCCTACACGCTTTATGTTGGCGACGATATCAATACTTTGTTCACCAACCCAACCTATAAGAGATGGGTTGATAACACAAAAACTTTGTATAATCGCAACCAGTTTAAGTTCACTACTCCTATCGAAGGACGCTACGTTGCAATTCGCGTATTCGCTCCCGAACCTGTTGATAATCAGAACTCTCGTGGATGTCGTTTCCATGAATTCAACGTTTACGGAACCAGATTAAGTTGGGCTCCTGAGTTCGCTTCAACCGATGGCATCGGATATGACGACGTTGATAAGGACAAAGCGCTTCTTCTTGATGGCGTTGTTTCGGCAACAGCAGTTCAATATAAAGATGGCGTTGCAAAATCTCCTGTTTACTATGGCGCAGGCGATTCAAAGCTTTCTGAAATGATCGACCAAGACCTTGATAACATTGCAAACGGTCATGCCGATATGAATGATATTTCGAATAATAATGCCGATAATATCATCTTCACAGTTGACCTCGGCTATAAAGCAAATATTGAAAACATTATTTTGATGAGTGGTACGGGCGACATTAACCGTCTTCTCAGAAGCTTCGACATTTATGCAGTTGAAAGCCTTGATGGTTTCGATATCGCAACAGCAACTCCTATTGGATCTTATGATTGCGGAACTTCTTCCCCCGTTCGTAAACATAAGTATACAGACCCCAACACCTTTGTAGCTCGCTATATTATAGTTAACTTTAAAGATGTTGACCACTACTATACCGACAGTTCCGCTCATGCTCGTTTCGAGCTTAATGCTTATGGAACTCGCGCAGATGATGTTGCCATAGTAAACGGCGGATATAGTACTTATGGCGATTGGAATAAGGATGGTGTAGCAAACGGCGATTTCGACGCATTCAATGAATACAGAAATTACGTTGATATCGCAGATAGCCTTATCGCTGGCAAACCTGCATTATATCAGAAGGCTTTCTATGAAGGCAGCTTTTCGCCTAAACCTTATCTGTCTGAGGATCTGAATGATCAGCTCACATCAACCGACAAGGTTTACACAAACGTTAACTGGGTGACCCATGATAAAGATGGGAAAGAAAGATACTGGAAAGATAATGCTGGAAAC
>JAZQTQ010000031.1:0-4113 GCA_045630885.1 Acutalibacteraceae bacterium | reverse complement strand
AAAAACAAAAAGAACGACCCTGACAGACTTGAAATGAACAAGTATTGCAGATTCTGCAAGAAGCACACTCTTCATAAAGAGACAAAGTAAGGAGGATTTAGCGTGAAAGTTATTAATTTTAGTTCTAAAATTCTTGCGCTTCTCCTCGGTCTCGGAGCTCTTGTGCTCTTTTTCTTCCCGTTTGTAAGTTTCGTTATTGATTCGAATGCAGTTGACGCAACTGGCGCACAGCTTGCTTTCGGTTCAACGCTCTTAGGAAAATATGACCTCGCAAACTCGCTTTATATGCTCTTAACCTTCTTTTTTGCCGCTTTAGCAACGCTCACTGCTGGACTTGCTATCGGAATTAAAAAGTCGGTTCCTGCGAGAATCGTATCTTTCGTAAGCGCTTTGGTTGCCGGTATTTTAATGCTCGTTATCACCCTTTCTAAGGTTACAGCATTTACCGACGTCCGCACTTCTCCAATCGCTTATATCGGAAATCTCGGCAAGCTCGCATATAGCTCGATGCCTTTGATCATCACTATTTTGCTTTTCGCTTGCGGCATTATCGGTATTATCGGTTGGCTCGTTAACGACTACTTAGAAGTTCTCGCATCTAAAGGTCAAAAACTTACTATTTGGCAGAAGATCAAAAAGTTCTTCCGCGAAATGTGGGCAGAAATCAAAAAGATCGTTTGGCCCAGCCGCAGTTCTATCATTAGAAACTGCATCATCGTTCTCGTTATCTGCTTACTCATCGGCGCATTCATCTGGTGCATCGATTGGCTCCTTGGAATGCTCGTTGACTACATCGCAGGCCTTTAATTAATTAAGGAGGCTAATTATGGCAGATTTCAATGATGCAAAATGGTATGTTATTCACACATACTCCGGCTATGAAAACAAGGTTGCAACAGACCTTGAAACCATCGTCGAAAACCGTGGATTTCAGGAATTGATTCACGATATCCGAATCCCCACGGAAAAGGTTACTGAAATCAAAGAAGACGGAACAACTAAGGAAATTGAAAGAAAAATCTTCCCCGGATATGTTCTCGTTAAAATGATTGTAACCGACGAATCCTGGTATGTCGTTCGTAATGTTCGCGGCGTTACAGGTTTCGTAGGCCCGGGATCTAAGCCTGTCCCCTTGACCGAAGCCGAAGTTGAATCACTCGGTGTTGAAAAACGCTCTATTGAAATCAACTATAAAGTCGGCGATAACGTTAAGGTTATCGACAGTCCCTTGGAGGGCTATACGGGAGTTGTTGATGAAATCGATATTGAAAACAATACCGTTAAAATCACTATTTCCCTTTTCGGCAGAGAAACTCCTGCCGAGCTTGAGCTCAATCAGCTCGCTCTGATTGACTAATTCAGTTAATTTGCGTTAATCGCTTATTAAACCGGTCGTTTCGACTAAAGCACTTGAGGAATAAGTTCAAGTGTTCGTGGGAGGTGCGCAAATCTTAGGCGTACCGCGTAACCACTAATTTTGGAGGTGCAAAAAATGGCTCAAAAAATCACGGGCTATATCAAACTGCAAATCCCTGCAGGTAAAGCAACACCAGCTCCCCCTGTAGGACCCGCGCTCGGACAGCACGGTGTTAACATCATGGCTTTCACCAAGGAATTCAATGAGCGCACAAAGAATGACGCAGGTCTTCTTATTCCTGTCGTTATAACTGTTTATGCTGATCGTTCCTTCAGCTTCATCACCAAGACTCCCCCTGCAGCCGTTCTTATCAAGAAGGCTTGTGGAATCGAAACCGCTTCAGGCGTTCCGAACAAGACCAAGGTTGCAAAGATCACCAAGGAGCAGATCCAGAAGATTGCTGAACAAAAAATGCCCGACCTTAATGCCGCTAACCTCGATGCTGCTATGAGCATGATCGCAGGTACCGCAAGAAGCATGGGCGTTGAAGTAGTTGACTAATGCTCCCTCGTGGGAGGAAATTTCCGATTTAACCACTTATTGGGAGGTAAAATGTAATGAAACACGGTAAAAAATATAATGAAAGCGTAAAGCTTGTTGAAACAGGCAAGCTCTACGACTCAGCTGAGGCTATGGGTCTCGCTGTTCAAACTAAAATTGCAAAATTCGATGAAACTGTTGAAGTTCACGTTCGCTTGGGTGTTGACTCTCGTCACGCTGACCAGCAGGTTAGAGGCGCTGTTGTTCTCCCTAACGGAACAGGTAAAACAGTTCGTACCCTCGTTATCACAAAGGGTGACAAAATTAAGGAAGCAGAAGAAGCAGGAGCCGATTTCGTTGGTTCTGAAGAAATGGTTGAAAAGATCCAGAAAGAAAACTGGCTCGATTTCGACGTTGTTATCGCTTCCCCTGATATGATGGGTCTTGTTGGACGTTTAGGTAAGGTTCTTGGTCCTCGTGGCCTTATGCCTACTCCTAAAGCAGGTACAGTTACTCCTGACGTTGCTAAGGCTGTTACCGAAGCAAAAGCAGGTAAAATTGAATACCGTCTTGACAAAGCTAACATCATTCACTGCCCTATCGGCAAGGTTTCGTTTGGCGCTGAAAAGCTCGGAGAGAACTTTGATACTCTCATGAACGCTATTGTTAAGGCTAAGCCTGCTGCTGCAAAGGGTCAGTATATCAAGTCCTGCGTTGTTGCTACAACAATGGGCCCCGGAATTAAAATCAACCCTGCAAAATTTGGCGTTTAATTTTAATTTCAAAAAAATTCAACTTTATAGTTGACAAATAGAAGATTATAGTGTATAATCTATTCGTTGCACAACCGAAGACAGTAGGTTCCCTTGCGGATTAAATGCCCTACCGAGGAAATGCTAAAGATAATAGAATTTTTATTATTCTGTATTTTTATGCCCGTTTCCTCTCTTCGGAAACGGGCTTTCCGTTTATATTCAAGCACATTTTGGAGGTGAATTCGTTTGCCAAGTCAAGCAATATTAGAACAAAAGAAACAGCAGGTAGCTGAACTCAAGGAGAAATTTGCTAACGCATGCGCCGGTGTCCTCGTTGATTACAGAGGCATCAATGCAGCTGATGATACTGCTCTCCGTCGTGAGCTCCGCGAAGCAGAGGTTGAATATATGGTTGTTAAAAACACCCTTCTCCACCTCGCTTTCGAAGGCACTGACCTTTCTGAGCTCGATAACCTCTTAGAGGGAACAACAGCTATTGCTATCAGCACCGATGATCACACTGCAGCTGCTCGTATCCTCGGAAAATACGCTGATGATCACGAAAACTTCAATCTTAAGGGTGGTTTCCTCGATGGCAAAGCTATCGACCTCGCAACAGTTACCGCTCTTGCAAAGCTCCCCACAAGGGAAGTTCTTCTTGCAACAGTTTGCAACGCGCTCAATGCTCCTATCGCTGCATTCGCTCGTGTATTGCAAGCAGTTGTAGATAACGGCGGTGAATCTGCCGCAGTTGAGGCTCCTGCCGAAGCAGAAGCTCCAGCAGAGGAAGCACCCGCTGCTGAATAATCTTAAAAAATTAACAAAACAAAAATTATTATATGGAGGTAAACTATAATGGCATCTGAGAAAATTGTTGCTCTTGTAGAAGAAGTAAAAAATCTTACAGTTCTTGAGCTTTCTGAGCTCGTTCACGCAATCGAAGAGGAGTTTGGCGTTTCCGCTGCAGCAGCAGTTGCAGTAGCAGCTCCCGCAGCAGGCGCAGCAGCCGCTGAAGAAAAAACTGAATTTGACGTTGTTCTTGCAGACGCAGGCGCAGAGAAGATCAAGGTTATCAAGGTTGTTCGCGAAATCACCGGTCTTGGTCTTGCTGATGCTAAAGCAGCTGTTGAAGCAGCTCCTAAGGCTCTTAAAGAAGGCGTTTCTAAAGACGAAGCTGAAGAGCTCAAGAAGAAGCTCGAAGAAGTTGGCGCTAAAGTTGAGCTTAAGTAATTTAAGCCTATTGCTAACATATAAGCTGAAATTTGAAGAGAGTTACCATTTTGGTAACTCTCTTTTTTTAAGCACAGCGCAACTCCCTACATAAAGCATTCAGAACAAACACAAATCATAACCACCCGTCGAACGGGTGGTTTGCACAAGGGCTATAAGCCCATGATACTGACCCGCGTCTCAAGGCGCGGGCTTTCTCTTTGTTCAAGCCTTAGAGTATTTGCCTCTTTG
>JAZQTQ010000030.1:0-16423 GCA_045630885.1 Acutalibacteraceae bacterium | reverse complement strand
CAAGACCCTTTACAGCAGTCATAGCATTGATGAGAGCAACACCGCCTCCTGCAACGATACCTTCTTCAACTGCGGCCTTGGTTGCGGCAAGAGCATCTTCGATTCTGAGTTTTTGCTCCTTCATTTCGATTTCTGTTGCGGCGCCAACCTTGATAACTGCAACACCACCCGAAAGCTTAGCTAAACGTTCTTGCAATTTCTCTGTATCAAATTCTGATGTCGTAACCTCAATCTGAGCCTTAATCTGAGCAATTCTTGCCTTGATTTCGTCAACGTTACCTGCACCGTCAACGATGATGGTGTTTTCCTTGCCGATTTTTACCTGACGAGCGGTACCGAGTTGACCTAACTGAGTATCCTTAAGCTCAAGGCCTAATTCTTCAGAAATAACCTCGCCACCGGTTAAAATAGCGATGTCGCGGAGCATTTCCTTTCTTCTGTCGCCAAAGCCGGGAGCCTTAACACCAACGCAAACGAAGGTTCCGCGAAGCTTATTCATAATGATTGTTGAAAGGGCTTCACCTTCGATATCTTCTGCTATAATAACAAGCTTTTTGCCCGCCTGAACTATCTGCTCTAAAAGGGGAAGAATTTCTTGAATATTAGAGATTTTCTTATCTGTTATAAGAATGAGGGGCTCATCGAGAATTGCCTCCATTTTTTCGGCATCGGTTGCCATATATGGAGTTATATATCCTCTATCAAACTGCATTCCTTCAACAACTTCCGAATAGGTTTCGGCAGTTTTGGATTCCTCAACGGTTATAACGCCATCGGCAGAAACCTTTTCCATAGCCTCAGCAATAAGGGTTCCGATAAATTCATCGCCTGCGCTGACTGTTGCAACCCTTGCGATATCCTTTGAGCCCTGAACCTTCTGAGAATTGCTCTTAACAGCCTCAACTGCGGCTTCAACTGCCTTTTTAATACCCTTTTTAACAACCATTGGATTTGCGCCTGCGGCAACGTTTTTCATTCCTGCGGTAATAAGCGCCTGAGCCAAAACGGTTGCGGTTGTTGTTCCGTCGCCCGCAACATCATTTGTCTTTGTTGCAACCTCTTTAACGAGCTGAGCGCCCATATTTTCAAATGGGTCGTCAAGTTCAACCTCTTTAGCGATTGTAACGCCGTCATTTGTTATAAGAGGTGCGCCGTATTTCTTTTCAAGAACAGCGTTTCTGCCTTTTGGTCCTAACGTAACTTTAACTGCATTTGCAAGCTTATCAACACCTGCTTGAAGCGCTTTTCTGGCTTCTTCACCATAAATAATATCTTTTGCCATTATATATTTACCTCCAATTATTCAACAGTTGCCAATATATCAGACTGACGAAGGATGCTGAATTCTTCGCCGTCAACCTTAACCTCGGTTCCGGCATATTTGCTGATAAGCACCTTATCGCCAACCTTAACTATCATCTTAACCTCGTTGCCATCAACGATTCCGCCGGGGCCAACTGCTACAACCTCTGCAACCTCAGGCTTTTCCTTTGCGGCGGCAGTTAAAATAATTCCGCTCTTTGTTGTTTCTTCGGCTTCGACCATTTTAACTACTACACGGTCTGCCAATGGTTTAATAGTCATATAATTACCTCCAAATATTGTTTCTCGACTCTGAGTTAGCACTCTAACTCGTCGAGTGCTAATATATATAATACCCCTTTTTCAGAAAAAATCAAGGGGTATTTTAAAATTTTTTTCAATTTCTTGGGCTTTTTGCCTTAAATTAACAATTTATTAATCTTTTAATGCCTTTTCTTTGACAGGAGTTAAGACGTTTTCGAAATTTTTACAAATGCTTTTGGGAATATTCAACTTGATAGCATTTTTAACTATCTCGCAGTCAACGTCCTTGAAATCATAAACCTCTCCGTCGATATTAAAGGGGACCGCTTCTTCAGAATGATATTCCATTTTTTCGCAACCACCGTGATAACAATAGGAAAGTTTCGTGTGTTCGCCTTTGCGATATTTTCCGAGAATTGTTATAGTTTTTAGCTTGGATTTAGTTGCGATAATTGAGAAATTAAGGTGTCCGTCGGAAGGGTTGGCATCAGGGGCGCATTTATATCCACCGCCATAATAAGGCGCATTGGCGCAAACCGCAAAAAGGCTTGGAATATCCTTGAAAGGCTTGCTGTCAATAACGAAATCCATCTTTTTACCAAACGGGCAGAACAAGGTTTGAACTATACCTAATAAATAGGCAGTGCTACCCGAAATAAAGGGCAATTTTTTGAATTTTATCGTATGTTTACAAACCATAGCGTCCATTCCTGCAGAACAAGAATTTATGCTATAATATGTTTTTCCTTCGCTTTCTACCTTGATTAAATCAATATAAAAGGGTGTCCCCTCAAGTTGATTATCTATATCCAAGAAAGGCTCTTTCCCTCCGAAAAACTTTATAAAATCGTTTCCTGTTCCTCCCGGAATTATGCCGAGCGTAACGTTTGAAAAGCCTGCAATACCATTTACTATCTCATAGGTAGTTCCTTCTCCGCCGCAACCGAAGATTGTTATTTCTTCACCACTTTCGGCAAGTTCTTTTGCAATAACGCTCGCATGACCGGCACGCTCGGTTAAATAAAAAGGAATACCTTTCCTCTTTAAACTTTCAATAAGCTGTTCACGATATTGCCCTTTTCCCGCATTTGGATTGATTATTACCGCATATTTCATTTTATTCATCCCTTTTAATATGTATTATTTAAAAAACATATAAAGCTGACATTTTATCATTCCGTTATATAATTTTCTGCGCTTATCGGCAGGTCTTCCGAAAATCTTCTCGAAATCATCATCGGGACTGATTATAAAATATTTCTTACCCTGCTCGCGCTCAAAGACCTCTCCCATAACTTTATAAAGCGCTTCTGCTTCCTTTATATCAAGAAGCCTTTCGCCATAAGGCGGATTGGTTATTACAAGGCTTCTGCCCTCAGGCAGCTTAAAATCTTTTATATCTCTTTTTTGGGCTCTGATATATTTCGCAACCCCTGCCTTTTCGGCGTTTTGAAGGGTTAACTGAATTGCCTTTTCATCAATATCCGAACCGAAAGCCTCGAATTCTATATCTTTTCTAATAAGGTCTTGCGCCCTCGTTCTTTCGCTTCTGAATGCGGCTTCCGGCATAAATCCGAAACGCTCGCAAGAAAAATATCTGCGAAGACCCGGCGCTATATTCAGCGCTTTTAATGCTGCCTCAATAAGAATGGTTCCCGATCCGCAAAAAGGGTCGTAAAGCTTAGTATCGGGATAAATTCTTGCCACGTCGCACATACCCGCCGCCAAGGTTTCTTTTAGCGGAGCGTCGTTTGAATTTCGGCGGTAACCTCTTTTATGAAGCCCTTCGCCCGAGGTATCGATGGTTAAAGTTGCGGTATCTTTAAGAAGCGAAAATCTTACTGATACCATTGGCCCCGTTTCATCAAACCATTCGATTTTATATTTTGCTGAAAGCCTTTTAACAATAGCTTTTTTAACGATTGACTGACAATCGGGAATGCTATGAAGCTGTGAATCAATGCTCCAACCCTTAACGGGGAAGGCGTCGTCCTTACGGATAAAACTCTCCCAAGGAAGCGCATAAACGCCTTCAAAAAGTTCCTCAAAGGTCATCGCCTTAAACTCGCCGACCTTAATTAAAATTCTTTCTGCATATCTTGAGCAAATATTTGCCCTCGCTATCATCGATTCATCTCCCGAAAAATCGACTCTGCCGTTATAAACGTTAACGTTTTCCGCTTCCAGCCTTCTTAATTCATCTCCGAGAACACCCTCTAGCCCGAAGATACAAGGCGCGCTTAAATTAAATTTACTCATTCTTTTCTCCGTTTTAAATTATCCTGGTTTTATGCCTCGTTACATGGCACCCAATATTAATCGCAAGAGGAAGACCGGCAATATGTGTTGGATATTCCTCAACCGCTACAAACAGGGCGGTTGTATCTCCGCCAAAGCCCTGAGGGCCTATCCCCGTTTTGTTTATTTCCTCCAAAAGCCTTTTTTCAAGCTTTTCATAATAAGGATTAGGGTTATGCTCCCCTATTTCCCTTAACAACGCTTTTTTGGAAAGCCAAGCGCAATATTCAAAATCTCCGCCGATTCCAACTCCGACCACAATAGGAGGACATGGATTTCCGCCCGCAAGGCGCACTGTTTCCAAAACCTTTTCAACTATCGTTTCCTCGGTTGCGGCAGGAGTGAGCATATAAAGTCTGCTCATATTTTCGCTTCCAAAACCTTTGGGCGCTACCGTTAATTTAATTTTATCTCCGGGAACTAACTTCGTGTAGATAATTGCGGGGGTATTATCGTTTGTATTAACCCTGAAAATGGGATCTTTAACGACAGATTTTCTGAGATAGCCTTCTTCGTATCCCCTTCTGACACCCTCGTTAACCGCATTTTCAAAGGTATCTCCGAAAATATGAACGTCCATTCCGATTTCGGCAAAAACAATCGCCATTCCCGTATCCTGACAGATGGGAACATTAAGGCTTTTTGCCGCTTCTTCGTTTTCTTTCAGTTGTTCAAGTATTTCCGATGCCAACCGGTTTTTCTCTTTTTCTTTGGCTTCGCTTATTCTTGCAGAAAGGGATTCGGGCAAGAACTTATTCGCTTGTATTGAAAGCTCGCAAATAGCCTCCGTTATTAATTCGGAACTGATTTCTCTAATCATTTTAAATCCTTCTTAACAAAAAAACGGGACAAAGCCTTTTGTTCCCGTTTTATAATTATTTTCTTTTTAATCGCCTGCTCCGCGACGGGGACGACGGGTTTCAAAATTCTTTCTCTTTAAATCAGAGAATTTTTCATCGCTTGTTGCTTTGAATTTGCTCATCATTTCTTCAAAACTCGATGGTTCGGATTTTTTAGTCCAAACATACGACATATCGGGTTTTGAACTTTTCTGAACGGGTTTTCTCTCCTTCTTTTGAGGCTCTTGAGCCTTCTTCATAGAAAGACTGATCTTGCCTTCTTCCGAAATTGTTAAAACCTTTGCTTTAACAGAATCGCCAACCTTAACGAAATCACCGATTTCGCTGACATAGGTCTGGGCAACCTCGGAGATATGTACCATACCTGTTTTTCCTTCGCCGAATTCAACGAAAACACCAAATTTGGTTATCCCCGTTACTTTTCCTTCAACAATTTCTCCTACAACAACTTGCATATCCTTTTGGATTTCCTCCTTGTGGCCTTTTTTCAAGCCTTATTTAAACCTTTATTTTTATGACCCCGAAATGTTTTTATAAACAACCTCATCGGGGAAAACAAAACCTAATCTCTCTCTTGCTGCGCTTTCAATGAAATCTGCGTCTTCGCCGTTTTCAATTAGATTTGAAAGGCGCTCTATTTCGAATTCGGATTCTTTATTTAACTGTTCCTGAGCCCTGAGTTTTTCTCTTTCTCCTGCGAGCTCAACCTGAAGATTTATACAATTTATTACGAGATAAATTGCAAATCCAAGCAAGGCTATTCTGAATAAATAACTCTTCATATTTTTTCTTTCCTTATATGATTAATGACACTACGCCATATTACTGCCTAATTATACAACAAACCCCTTTAATTTTTCAAGGGTTTTTTTCAACTTTTTTAAACTTTTTTCGCTTTTTTCTCTTTTCTAATGATTTCTCTTTATTTTGTACCCTCTTTTTCTTATAAGAAGCTCTGAAATCCTTGAGTTTTTCAAATATTTTCCATATTTTTTCGCAGATAAATCCCCCAAGTTTTATTAAGGGTAGAAAAATTAGCTTTAAAATCTTGTTAAGGTATTTATCTATAACCAAAAGTGTCGGCAAAAATAAGCGTGAAATCGTTATTCTGCAAATAAAAAAGCCCAATATTTCTCCTATATAAACGTAAATTCTTATAACGCCCTTAGAAAACAGAAGAAAGAAGCAAAAGGTTGCAACCGATATTCCCGAAAAATATAACACGTCGCCTATAAAAACGGCTACATTCCCCTTCATTCGAGTCTTATGCAAAAATCTTAAAACGTCATAAACAAGGCAAAAACCAACGCCCAAAACTATTGATAAAAGAAAGGTTATAACCTGCTCGTAGTTGCTGAAATCAAGCCTCATTTCTAACTGAACATCCTTCTGAAAAAGCCTTTAGATGAACTTGCCTGGCTATAAACCAAAGCATAAATATAGCCCGAAATCATCATATCTCCAAGAGCTGTATCAAATGAATCTATATGCATTCCTCTTCCTCTGATTTCGAGTCTTCCCAAGGAGGTTTCAAGGCTTAGCGCTTCTTCATCAAAGCTTATAACCTGATTTACTCCCGATAACTTTAGAATTTCGCAATTTTCTAAAACTGCGTTTTGTGGCTTTATTTTCTTTATTTCTTGAGGCATAAAAAACTCTCCCACATATAATTTACTAATTTATATGCGGGAGCAATATTGCTTTATTCAATTATTTTATACATTGATGCCGCTTCTTCTTTTCTTGCATATTCGCTGACGTCAAGAATTTCTGCTTTAACACTATGGGTTCCAAAGGATATTTCGATTATATCCCCAACCTTAACTGCATAAGAAGCGCGGACAGGCTTTCCATTTATCATAACTCTACCCGAATCGCAAGCCTCGTTTGCAACCGTTCGACGCTTTATTATTCTGGAAACCTTTAAATATTTATCAAGCCTCATAATTTCTCCTAAGTTCAAAAAAATGAGCTGCCCTTAGAATTTCTAAAGACAGCCATTAATTTCTTATGTTATTAATTACTTAATAGCATCCTTGAAGCCTTTGCCGGCCTTGAAAGCAGGAGATTTAGAAGCTGCAATTTTGATGGTTTCCTTTGTCAAAGGATTGATACCGGTTCTTTCAGGACGATTCTTAACTTCAAAAGTACCGAAGCCTACCATCTGAATCTTATTGCCTGCTTTGAGTTCTTCTGTGATAGTTTCGATCAAAGCTGCTACTGCCTTATCGGCATCTTTCTTGCTGATTTCTGCTTTTGCTGCTACTGCTGCAATTAATTCTGTCTTGTTCATTTACAAGTCCTCCTAATTATTTTTTAAGCGAGATTTTGCTCTCACTCAATCTGCACTTTTAAGCACATATTAATTATATCACATTTTTGGAACAAATCAAGTGTTTATTAAAATATTTAGCCTTTTCAACGAAATTTCTTCCATTTTTTTGGTTATTTTTAACAAAAACTGTCCAAATTAATGAAAATTATCGAAATAATTATTGGAAATTTTCAATTATTTGCCTTAACATTAAAATATTGATGCCGCAATTTCAGGCAAAATATCAAATATTATATCGATAAGACAACTCTCTTTTAAATCGTTCATTTCTCGATAGCTTTCTCCTGCATCGTCGCCCGCATCATCGGAAATTCTGCGAAGCGCCATAAACGGAGTTTTGCTTTCATCACAAATATAGGCAATAGCGGCAGATTCCATATCGCAAGACATTGCCGAAAATTCGTTTTTAAGAATATCGCGAAGCTCTGAATCGTTGACAAAGCTATCCCCTGTAACGACTGCGCCTTCTTTTATTTGCGGATATTTTTTAATTACTATTTCATTAAGTTTTTCGGAACCTTCATAAATGGATTTTTGTCCCGGCTTTTCGCCAAGCTTATATCCGAAGCATCGCAAATCGAAATCATGCTCCATAAAGGTTTTGCCAACCATCATTTCGCCCCTTGCAATACCTGAAATTCCGCCCGAAAGACCCGAATTCAGGATAATCTCAGCTCCATCTGAAATGAGCTTTTGGGCAGCAAGGGCGGCATTAATTTTTCCTATTCCCGAAAGGATAAAACGAAGCTTTAAAACACCATAATCGGTTTTTAATTCAATTTCGTGCCCTTTCCTGTTATAAAACCAAAACTCTTGACCCTCATGTTTTTCAACGTATTTTAAAAGAGGGGCATATTCTTCATCGTCGGCTATAACAATTCCTATGTTCTTTATTTTTTCCACTTTTTATATCTCTTTTCCGCACTCGTTGCAAAATTTCGCATCTTTTATGTTATAAGCTCCGCAAGAGCAAAGTTTTTTACCTTTTCTCTCTGCAAGCTCAAGATCGATTGCCTTTTCTTCCTCAATAAGCGCCTTGATTTCTTCACAAAGTTGTTCGGACTGCTCGGAAAAATCCCCGCCCTTCATTTTGGAAAGATAGGCATATTTACCTAGTTTTTCGAGATTTGTTCTGATTTCGCTCTCGATGGAACTTCTTTTGAATTTTAACTTCTGAGTTTCAAGAACTTCGTTTGCAACCTTGCCCGTTTCCTCGAAAACTTCTTTTGCTTTTTCCGCAGTATTTTCAAAAAACCCCATATTTTTTCTCCCTTTCTAAACGTCATTGCTTATAAATTCTCTCATAAGAGAATTATTTGGTATATTATCGGCGCGAAGAATCTCTATTTTTTCCATAAAATCAATTATTTTTAAAATGCTGTCATAGTTTTCAACGGTTTCGGGAAGTTCTCGCAATTTATCAAACATAATGCCCTTAAACAATGCCAACTCATAATCATGGAAAGAACAAATTTCTATATCGGCGGTGCTTCTTAACGGGCAAAGATATTTATCCTCTCCCCTTACAACGCTCGACCAAAGATTTAAGCTATATTCAAGCGACGAGCCTCTATACAAAAGGTCTCTCGACATTCTTCTTAAAAGCCTTATTTGACGGCTTTCCAACGTTTTATCGCTATCCTTATCCTGATATCCCGCAACAACGCTTACGTATAGCTTCAAAACGTGTTCTTTATCAATATGCGAAACAATGACAGGGTTGATTGCGTGGAGTCCCTCAACAATAACGACCCTGTTTTCATTTCCGATCCTTCTTTTGAAAGGCTCTCTCATTTTTTTAGGGAAATTAAAAATCGGAACTTCAACGTCTTCGCCCTTTATGATTGATGATAAATCCGATATGATTTCATCTGTTTCGAGAGAATAAACACTTTCAAAATCGAGCATACCAAATTCATCTCTCGGCATATCCTCTTGCGATTTGTAGTAGTCGTCCAGCGAAAGAGTTTCGGTTTTAACCCCTAATTCGCCTAGATATTTGCGCAAAAGTCCCGAACTTGTTGTTTTTCCTGAGCCCGAAGGCCCCGCAAGAAGGACCAATCTTACGCTTTTTTTATCTTTTATTTCATTAGCGATTTTTCTTATTCTGTTATGATATTCTTCCTCTACCCTCAAAACAAGTCCTTCAGGGTCGTTTAAAATCAACGGATTAAGTTCATCTACTCTGGTTATCATAAAATCTTAAAATCTGTTCCTTTCTTAAAAGTTGTTCATCGAATCTGCTTATATATTCATACGGATATTTGAAATTATATATTCTTTCAATTTTACTTCCGTTATATTCTCGAAGTTTAGTTACCGCAGATGCGCCACAAGCAAGAATCGAATGGGTTTCGTCCATAATATAAACGTTATAAAGCCCTTCGTATCCTTTTTTAGAATAACCAACATTTTCAAGATTACCAACCATCTTGCTTTGTCTATACATATAATATGGGTAAAGCCCTTTTTCTTTGAGTCTTTCTTTACCATAATCGAGCATTTTCGAGGTTTCTTCCCCAAACTGAAGCTGCTCTATCTGACCTGCGATAGTTATGTTGGCAGATTTTTTGAGGCATAACGTATGAATAGTTACGCTTTCGGGATTGAATTTTAAAATTTCATCAACTGTATTTTTGAAGCTATCCAGAGTATCTCCGGGAAGACCTGCAATAAGGTCCATATTAATATTTTCAAAGCCTATATTTTGAGCGATTCGCATAGCCTCTCTTGTTTGCTCAGAAGTATGCTTTCTTCCTATTTTAAGAAGAACTTCATCGTTCATCGTTTGAGGATTTATGCTTATTCTGTTTGCTCCGCCCGCCTTTATAACAAGCAGTTTTTCTTCGGTTATGGTATCGGGTCTGCCCGCTTCAACGGTGTATTCGCGAAGACCAGATAAATCGAAGGATTTTTTCACGGTATCCATAACCAGTTTCATCTGCTCTGCGCTAAGGGTTGTCGGAGTTCCTCCGCCAAAATATACAGTTTCGAGCTTTAATCCACACTCTTTGGCTATTTTTCCCGTATTTTCTATTTCCTCGCACAATAACTCAACATACTGCGGAATAAGTTTTTTGGCTTGTTCTACAGAATGAGAAACGAAAGAACAATAGGAACACCTGCTTGGACAAAAAGGGATTCCTATATATAAGCTAAAGGAGTTTTTTTCGGATAAATCTATTATCGCCTTCTCGCCCTCAGACGTGCTTTTGCAAAGTTCAATCTTTTCATCACTTACTAAAAGCTTCTCTTTGAAATAGCTGTCCGCCCATTCTTCGCCTTCGGAATTTTTAAGTTTACTATATAATTTCGCCGGACGAACTCCTGTTAATATTCCCCACCTTGAGGAAATGCCAAATGCTTCCACGAAGCAAGAATATAAGAGAACCGCAAGCTCTCTTTCATATTCCTTTTGGGAGGTCTTTTGAGATTTTGAACGCTTTTCAACAAGCCTTCCTTCAAAATTCAAAGAAGCATAAAATTCTGCAAAATCATCTGATTCGCTCAATATTAAATGCACGTTGCAATTTTCTTCGGTTTCGCAAAACTCTATTTTTTCAAAAGGCAAAAATATTCTTATTAATTTTTCGGTTTCGTATTTAAAATCGTGGCCTTTAATATAAATGTTCATAATCAAAAATTAAGATAATAATTCGTTTTAATTTCTCTTTCGAGGGTTGTTGGATAACCATGACCGGGATAGACCTCATAATCTTTTGAAAGATTTTTTAAGAGTTTTAAAGATTCAAGCATTTGCTCCATACTTCCCGTTATGAAATCTGTTCTGCCGATACTTCCCTCAAAAAGCGTATCGCCTGAAAGCATTATATCCTCAATAATATAGCAAACACTGCCCGCAGTATGCCCCGGAGTATGCAAAACTTCAATATTTTTCTCGCCAAAAGGAAGTTTATCCCCATTTTGAACCTCTATATCAGGGTCAATATTCGGGTTTTGGAAGCCGACTCTGGCGGCTAAACTATATTCGGGATTTTTGAGCCCTATACTATCGAGCGAATGAATAACAACCTTAGCCTTGGCAATATCAAGAATTTCCTTAACTCCCGAAATATGGTCATAATGAAAATGAGTTAGCAAAATATATTTGATTTTATCTTTATTTTCTTTAGCAAAACGAACTAATTCCTCCGTTGCTTCGCCAATATCAACCAAAGCAATTTCGCTATCCGAAAAGAGCGCATAACAATTTGCTCCAAAGTTTTTTCCTTCAAAACATTTTATTTTTATTTCGCTCATTTTATTTTCTCCACTGTTCAGTATCCAAGACTATGGTTACGGGGCCGTCGTTATGAATTTCACATTTCATATCCGCGCCAAAAACTCCGCTTTCAACCGATTTCACGCCGTTTGATACAAGCTGCTCTTTAAAATATTCATACAATGCGTTTGCTTCTTGAGGCTTCATCGCCTTTATAAATGACGGGCGGTTTCCTTTTTTCGTATCCGCAAGCAGAGTGAACTGCGAAACCGCTAAAATTTCTCCCTCAATATCTAGCACCGAGAGGTTCATTTTTTCGTTTTCATCCTCGAAAATGCGGAGATTTGCGGTTTTCATAGCTAATATCTCGGCATCAGCTTTGGTATCGTCTTCTCCAACTCCCAAAAGCAGAAAAAAGCCTTTTCCTATTTTCCCAACTGATTTTCCTTCAACCTTAACTTCTGCTTCAGATACCCTTTGAATAACTGCTTTCATTTATGAATTACCTCTGTCTATACTTATTACGCCTTGTACCTTTTCAAGCTTTTTACAAATGCTCTTGAGATGCTCAACGCCCTCTGCGCTTATGGTTATATCTATAAGACAATCACCTGATCCAACAAGCCTTGCATTAACCGCATGGAGCGGCACGCGCATCGCTGCAATCGAAATGGATATATCCGCAAGCAAAGTTGGACGGTCGATAGCATGAATCTGCAAATGAGATTTAAAAGAATCCTTTGTTGATTCCGACCAACGAGCTTTAATCCATCTTTCAGGCTCGTTCGCCTTTTCAATAACTTTAGGAACGTTATTGCAATCCCTTTTATGAATTGAAACGCCGTGTCCTCTTGTTATGAAGCCGATTATCGGGTCGCCCGGAAGGGGATCACAACAACGTGAAAGCTTGATAAGGCAGTTATCTATTCCATCAACAATAACACCTTCATGCGAAGAAGATTTTTTGCCCGAAGAAATCATTTCATCAATATTTACGGGGGCTGCTGCCTTCATAAGCTTGGCGTAATCTTCTTTAACGCGAGGCATTATTTTGGAAATTGTTATTCCTCCGAAGCCTAATGCGGCATAGAAATCCTCAACCGTTGCGAATTTATGACGCTTCGCAATGTCGGAAATAAATTCCTGCATTTTTTCTTCTGAAAGCCTTATGGAATTACGGGAAAATTCTCTTTCAAGCTCCAATTTTCCCGCTTCGATATTTTCCTCTCTGCGTTCCTTTTTAAACCAAGAGCGAATTTTGTTTCTCGCTTGACTGGTTTTGGCAATACCAAGCCAATCTCGGCTAGGTCCATGCCCTGCTTGAGTGGTTGTTAAAATCTCGATTATTTCGCCCATTTCAATAACGTGGTTTAACGGAACTATCTTTCCGTCGACCTTAGCACCGATCATTTTTTGACCAACCGCCGTATGAATAGCGAAAGCAAAATCGATAACCGTTGAGCCGACGGGAAGGTTTATAACGTCGCCTTTGGGAGTTACAGCAAAAACGTCCTCCTGAGAAAGGTCGTTTTTAATGGTCTGAACGATATCCTCTGCGTCGTCCGCTTCCTTTTGGCTATCAAGAATCTGCCTTATCCAAGCCAGTCTATCCTCAAGCCTTTGGTCGCTTCCTTCAATTCCCTCTTTATATTTCCAATGGGCGGCGATTCCGTATTCTGCGGTATGGTGCATATCCCAAGTTCTTATCTGAACCTCAAAAGGGATTCCCTCTCGACCAATAACCGTTGTGTGAAGCGACTGATACATATTAGGCTTCGGCATCGAAATATAATCCTTGAATCTTCCCGGAATCGGTCGGAACATATCGTGGATAACACCCAAAATATTATAACAATCTGCTACTGTTTCTGTTATAACACGGACGGCATATATATCATAAATTTCCTCAAAGCTCTTGCCTTGCATATACATTTTTCTGTATATTCCGTGTATTGATTTTACTCTACCTGTTATGGTTATTTCGCCTACGAATTTTTCAACCGTTTCTTTGATTTTTTGGCGAATGGTTTCCAAAAATTGTTCTCTATGCGATTTATGAGAACTAAGCTGAAGCTCGATTTCGTGATACGCAATCGGGTCGAGATGAGCAATCGAAATATCCTCAAGCTCCTCCTTAATTGCGCTGATACCGAGCCTATGAGCAATAGGCGCATAGATTTCGAGGGTTTCTAATGCTTTTTCTCTTTGCTTGCTCTCGGTTTGAGCATCGATAGTTCGCATATTATGAAGTCTATCGGCAAGTTTTATGATGATAACGCGAATATCCTTCGCCATTGCCATCATCATTTTTCTAACGTTTTCGCTAAATTGCTGTTCTTTTGTTACAAGAGGCATTTTGCCAAGCTTTGTAACTCCGTCAACAAGAACCGCAATATCGTTCCCAAACTCTTTTTTAACCTCGTCGAGAGTTGCTTCGGTATCTTCAACGACGTCGTGTAAAAGCGCCGCTACAACCGATTCTGTATCCATTCCAAGCGTTATAAGAATTTTTGCAACCGAAAATGGGTGCATATAAAACGGTTCGCCCGAAAGACGTTTCTGATCTCCATGCGCACTAACGCAAAAATCATAAGCCTTTCTTATCAAAGGAACGTTATATTTCGTTCCCTGTTCTTGCATAAGGTCTTCCAAAACCTTGAAATTATCCGACGTCATTCAAGTTCACCGCCTTCCTCAATATAAGCTTTTATTTTTTTAATTATCGGGGCATCTTCTAGAGAAACCTTTTCTTTGGTTTGGTTTACAAGATAACCCGAAATCATATCGTCGCCTACAAATTTCAATATTCCCAAAGAGCAAAATGCTTCCAGTATAACCTTGATTTTTCCAAGACCAAAATGATGAAACTTAAAAGCGATTGCTTCTTCTGTTAATATTTTTCTGGCATTTCTGACAAATGTGAAAACCGCTGCAAATTCTTCCCTCAAGGGCAAAATTCTAAGGGCATTTTCTTTATTTATATTTCCTGAACAAAATTCTTCATAATCCAGGAGAGAACCAAAATAATTCTCCTCATCTATTCCGTTTGGACGAACCTGTTTTACGAAAAGGCAAACGTTTTTAGCACCTCTGAATTCATTCAATTCCAAAGTGAACGCAAGGTCGATTTTGTTCCCAACCGACAACGGAAAATTCTCCTGATTATAGTTAAAGCAAAGCGCAGAAAAGCTATAACCGCCTCTTGTAACCGTGAGCCTTATAAATCTTCCCGATTTTAAAGGGTCGATATGGGTTATAACTGCGCCGAAAAGCCCGAATACTGGTTCGGGATTCCCTGCTCCATAGGGTTCGAGATACGAAATAACGTCGATTAAATCGGTTGTAATTACTTCGGGGCGAAGACAACAATCAAGGTTTATTCCCGAAACGCAGGCAGGCGTGTTTTGCGCATATTCATTGATAAGACTGCAAAACTCCTCATAATCTTCAATTCTTACAGTTGCTCCGACCGCCATTTCATGACCGCCAAAGGTTACCGTTGCACGCTCTGCAAAGCTTACGGCCTCAAAAAGATTCAGCCCTTCTATGCTTCTGCCCGAACCATGCATTATCCCGTCTTCTTCCGAAAAAACGAGGGAAGGCCGATTATATCTTTCAACAATTTTTGAAGCAACTATACCTATTATACCCGAATGCCAACCGGAACCATAAACACAAATAACCTTGTTTTTATAAAGTTCTTCTCTATCTATTATCTCGCAAGCAAGGGTTGTTATCTCCTCGCAAACGGATTGCCTTTCGATATTCTCCTGATTTAGCTCCTCGGCAAGTTTTTGTGCTTCTTCGGCGTTGTTTGCCAAAAGAAGTTCAACCGCCCTTTCGCTATTCCCCATTCTGCCTGCGGCATTAATCCTCGGAACGAGAGAAAAAGAAACGGAAGAAACTGTTGCCTCCTTTTTATCGGCAGAGCTAACGGATTTGAGCGCGGCAATACCAAAATTAGGCTCCTTGTTTATATATTCAAGACCATATTTGCAAATAATCCTGTTTTCACCTAAAAGCGGAACTATATCACCTATCGTTCCCAAAGCAACAATTTGAGAATACTTACAAAGAAGGGTTAAAGGGTTGTCATCGCTTAAAGCCGAAATCAGTTTGAAAGCCACTCCAACACCCGAAAGATTTTTGCACTCGCTGTAGTCGTCCTTCCTGTGTGGGTCAACAACGGCAACAGCATTAGGGAGCGCTCCTTGGGGAAGATGATGGTCGGTTACGACAACGTCTATTCCGAGTTCATTTGCACGGTCTATTTCAACTATAGCATTAACTCCGTTATCAACGGTTATTATAAGATTGATACCCTTTTCCGAAAGACCTTCAATCGCCTCTATATTCATTCCATAACCTTCCGTTAAACGGTTTGGAATATAAAAACAAACGTCTGCTCCTTTTTCTTTTAAGAAAGAATATAAAAGCGCAGTTGCGGTTACTCCATCGCAATCATAGTCGCCAAAAATTGCGATTTTTTCATTGTTTTCCAGCGCACTCAAAACCCTATCGCAAGCAAGGTCTATATCGCACAGGCTGAACGGATCTTCCAATTCGGGATCATCAGATAAAAATATGTCTAAATCAAGAGAGTCGGAAACGCCACGATTTATCGCAAGCAGAGCTAAAAAAGCATCAACTCCGCACTCCTCAGAAAGCTCTTTAGCGAGTTCTTTATCGTATTTTTTAATTAACCATCTTTTGAGCGCCATATTCCGACCTCCTTCCTATTTCAAGACACTATAGCCCAATATATAATACTAGATTATATATTATAACATATAATGCGCCAACTTTCAAGAGAAATCATATAGATTGCTCGCCCTAATTTGCTTTTTAAAACTTAATTACTTTATTTACACTAGTACCAAATTTCGTTTTATTAATTATTCATTATTCATCATTCATTATTCATTAAAAAAACTCCCCTATTTCTAGGAGAGCTTTTTTAAAATATTTAACACCTGAAAACAACTTTTGAAATCGTAAGGATAAAATTATTTCTTAGTTGTTGCATATTTCTTTGAAGACCAGCTTGAATAGTAGTTCTTCTTGGAAACTGTCTTATAAGTACGGATTCTTACGTAATACTTTGTCTTAGCCTTAAGCTTTTTGATTGTCTTAGAAGCGGTC
>JAZQTQ010000029.1:0-25275 GCA_045630885.1 Acutalibacteraceae bacterium | reverse complement strand
ATCTTTAAAATTCTTCGACCTAATAATGAGCATATTTCTTGTGATTTTCGGTGCGAAAGAGTCGGTAATGCTTTGTGCATTACTGATGATGACAAGCCGAAAAGCGCTAAAATTATGCCATTTTAGGCAGATTCGGATTATCCGTGTTTGCTTATGGTTATATTAACAACAAAATTAAAATTAATGAAACAGTTGCGAATAAAATCGAAGACAAAACTCCTATAAATTTCTTTCTATTCTTGGATTTTTTTGCTGATTTTATTTTAGTTTCTAAGGTAAGTGTTTTAAGATAATTTTCTGCTAATTGATAAAGCTCATTATCATTAGTTTCAGGAAATTCGGAATTAACATAAAGAACTGCTTTTTCAAAATACTTATTTCCCGTTTCGTTTATTTCTATCACTTGTCGGTTTACGCCTCGAAGCATCCAATTCCCTCCGAATACAGATTTATTATATATTTTGAGTCGTTTTTGAAATTTTTATTCAAATATTTACTTTTTCTAAAAAATATGATAAAATCAATCAGGGTGTTGAATATGGATTATAAAGTTCATAATATTAATTGCTTAAATCTTGCAGAAACGCTTGATTGCGGTCAGGCTTTTCGTTGGTTTTCCTTGCCGGATGGCAGATGGAAAGGAATTGCTAATAACCGCGAAATGATTCTCTCTATAGATAATGACACGTTAACTTTATATGATACGGACGAAGATGAATACGAAAAATTTTGGAAGCATTATCTTGATTTAGACAGAGATTATCTTAATATTGAAGCATTAATGCAGAAAGATCCAACTTTAAAGAAAATGCAAGAGCTTTGCAGTGGCGTTAGGGTTTTAAATCAAGAGCCTTGGGAAACGCTTTGTTCATTTATTATATCGCAAAACAATAATATCAAAAGAATAAAAGGCATTATCGAGCGTCTTTGCGAAACGTTTGGAGAAAAAATCGGAGACAGTTATAATTTCCCTTCAGCAAACACTATAGCTAAACTAAGTTTAGATGATTTGCAACCTTTGAAAAGTGGCTTCAGAGCTAAATATATTTTAGATGCGGCAAAAAAAGTTGCTTCTAACGAAATAAATTTTCAAGAAATCAAAGCGATGGATATTGATTCTGCAAGAGCAAAACTTATGACAATTTATGGTGTTGGAGAAAAAGTTGCAGATTGTGTTCTTCTTTTTGGTCTGGGCTTTCCTGCCGCTTTTCCAAAAGACGTATGGATAAAAAGAGCTATGCCGCTTTTATTCCCTTCAGGACTTCCGAAAGGCTGCGAAGAATTTGCAGGAATTATTCAACAATATATTTTCTCATATTCAAGAAAAACAAAATTAGATATATAAATTATTAAAAAGCCTCAAAAAACTGAGGCTTTTTATTTTTATTATCAACATCTATACTTTTAGAATAAAATTTAATCAGGAGCAAAGCGAATGGGAGGGATATTATGCCTTTTAATGACCGCGAATTACTCGGACGAATTATTCGTTGCGAAGCAGGTGGCGAAGGTGATACCGGAATGCGTGCTGTTGCAACGGTTATTATGAATCGAGTACACGTAAGTTATGGAGAATACCTAAGAACAGGCGGAGGTAATTTAAGAAACGTTATTTTCCAACCTTATCAATTTGACTGTGCCAGAACTATGTTTGGCAATACTCCGAATCCGCAAAACATATACAATATGTCAGCCGAACAAGTACACCTTGATATAGCAGATTGGGCGCTTCAAGGAAATTCACTTGGCGCAGTCGGAGATTGTTTATGGTACTTCAATCCGTTCACAGACAGCTGTCCGAAAAACTTCCCAAGAAACGGGTCAGGTATATTTCATACAAAAATCGGTCTGCATTGCTTCTACAGACCGACAGAACTATATAGTTTAACATAAGGAGAATTTTTATGAACAATATGCAAAGCAATAATAACAATAACGGAAACTGGGCTTTTCAACCATCAAGCAATTCAATGATGAACAACAACGGTTGGTCGGGAGGTATAAACGCAAATGTTCCCGATCGAGTTCCTCCAATGGATCAAAGCTTTGTTACCGGAGCGGATAACGTTCCCGAAACTTTAACAAACAACGCTTTTCTGCCTGCATATCTTATCGCAAATATAGGAAACTGGGCAAGAGTTAGTCTTCTTGTTGGAGATGACATTGTTGAGGTCGTTGGCGAAATTTGGATGGTTGGCGCCAGCTATGTTATCTTAAAAACTCTTGAACCAAACACCACGATTATGGTTGATCTTTTCTCAATTAAAATGATAACAATTATATATGACGAAGATCTCGAAAAACTTCTGAGCAGACGTGGTTAAATCTGCCAATTTATAGGTTCAAGCCCATTACTAACCAAAATTTCGTTAGTTTTGGAAAAATGTTTGCAACCGAAAAATCCACCGTATGCCGAAAGCGGACTAGGGTGAACAGTTTCAAGTTTTATATGGCGAGGGTTAGTTATAACCTTCGCCTTATTTTTTGCATTTGCTCCCCACAAAAGGAAAACAACAGGGTCTTCCTTTTTATTAAGTTCAGCTATAACGCGATCTGTAAAATGCTCCCAGCCCTTCCCTTTATGGCTGTTAGCTTCACCCTCGCGCACGGTTAAAACTGCATTTAAAAGCAAAACGCCTTGCTTTGCCCAAGACGTGAGTTCTCCGTGGTTAGGGATTTCGAATCCAACGTCCTCTTTTAATTCTTTATAAATATTTTTAAGAGATGGCGGGGGTTCAACGCCTTTTTTAACCGAAAAGCAAAGTCCATGCGCCTGACCTAACCCATGATAAGGGTCCTGACCGATAATTACAACCTTTGTGTCCTTAAATGAGGTGTATTTTAATGCGTTGAAAATATCATTCATAGGCGGATAAACGCAACTTCTGGAATATTCAGCTTTTAAAAATTCCCTTAAAATCATATAATATGGTTTTTCAAACTCATCCTTTAAGATTTCGTCCCAGTCGTTTCCAAATAAGACCATTATTTTACACTTCCTTTATATTCCGCTTAAATCAAAACTCGGAATATAGTTATCATTTGCACTTGATTCGTCCTGAACGTATCCTTGCAGATCAAGTTCAAGCATCTTTTGCAAAACTTTTTCGTATTCCCTTTTAGTAACCTTCCTTTGTAATTCTTTATGCTTTTCGTTTGGCATCACGACGTATTGGTTCATAAGGCTAAATAAGTTTTGCGAGCAATTTTTCTTAACCCATTCCATAATTTTAATAGCATCGTTAGTGCCTTGAGGTAATACAAGATGCCTTATTATAACACCTTTTTGCATTATTCCTTTTTCATTAAACACCGGCTTGCCTGCAAGCTCAGATGCTTTCAAAATCGACTTTTGCGCAATTTCGGGATAATTCTCAGCCATAGAATATTTCTTCGCTCTATCTCTTGTGAAATATTTAAAATCGAACAAATAAATATCGAAAACGTCTTTATATTCCATTAAAGTTTCAGAAGATTCATAGCCGCCGGAATTAAACACTATCGGGATATTGGGCTTGTAATAAGAAAGCGCTTGCTTAATTAAGGGAAGATATGGAGTTGGACTAACCAGATTAATGTTATTAGCCCCCTCACTTTCCAGTCTTTTGAAAATTTCGGAAAGTTCATAAGGCGATATGTATTTTCCATAATTATTATGACTGACATCAAAATTTTGACAATATGAACATTTTAATTGACAACCACTGAAGAAAATCGCACCGGAGCCTTCATTACCGCTAATGCAAGGTTCTTCCCAAAAATGCAACATAGCTCTTGCCGCTTTAAGAGAAAGAGGGACTTTGCAGATGCCTCCTAGATTCTCTTTTTCGCTTCTTTCGGCAGAGCAAAGTCTTGGACACAATCGACATATAAAACTCATTTAGAACTAACCGCCTTAGCTTCCGCTTTCTTTGCGTTAGATTTTTTCTTTATTGAAATTGCTGATTTTCTGATTTTAGTCGAATCATACAAACGTTTGGCACAGATTCTTCCAACAAATTTATAACCGCATTTTTCGCATTTATAATCGGAATAAAGTTGATTATTTTTAACAGTCCAATTATTAGAACATTTTGCAACTCTTTGACAACGCTTGCAAATAAAAGACAAATCTTCTCCATTAAAATAAGGAGAGTTTATATCAGTTATCATAAAAGGCTTAAATTTGAGTCTATCATAAAATTCAGGTTGTTTTGCGTCAGCAATCATATCCAAAAAGTTGCCTTTATGACATATCTTTTTGAAAATTAATGCAGTTAATTCGCTGTCGTCAGACGCTCTGTGAAGCGCCATCTCATCAAAAGAAATTCCAACTTCTTCTGCCGCCGTTTTTAAAGAAAGCTGATTATTGCTCTCGTGAGGAACAACGGACTGATAGAATCCTTGCAAATCGAGATAACTCTCAATAATGTCAATTTCATTATTAGGCAAAAACGCATCATAGTTTTCGATAATAGCATATAAATCGGAATTGCTCCACGTTATAGTGATATTACCCTTTCCCGCCCATAAAAGAAAACGTTTAATAGCTTCCGAAAATTTAACGCCTTCTTTCATTTCGTCATTAGAAATATGAGTAAGATTCTTAAAACGAGAACTTAATTTTTTAGTTAGTTTTGAACGAACGATACAGTCAAATTTGGATACCAGATTAAGTTCTTCATCAAGCTTAACTGCCCCGATTTCAATTATCTCATTAATATTTCTTTTATGCTCTTTGCTATAAGTGTTATTCCATTCCAGATCAAGAAATATATAATGCATTATTTATTTGCTCTGCTTTCCGCTTTTAATCGAAGTTCTTTTGATAAAATTCGTTTTCTAAGCCTTATTGATTCAGGTGTTACCTCAACTAGTTCATCCTCTTTTATAAATTCAAGAGATTGCTCAAGGCTCAATCTTGAATAAGGAACTAATTTTAGCGCCTCGTCGCTACCTGCAGCGCGCATATTAGTTACTTGCTTTTTCTTGCAAACGTTACAAACTATATCTTCGTTTTTAGGATTTTCACCAACAATCATTCCTTCATAAACCGCTACACCGGGGCCAATAAAAAGCCTACCTCTGCTTTGAGTGTTAAATAGACCATATCCTGTTGTTTCGCCCGTTTCGTGAACGACGATGGAACCTGTATTCCTATGCTCAATATCGCCCTTATAAGGCTCATAATCATGGAAAATGTGATTCATAATACCATTTCCGTTGGTATCGGTCATAAATTGAGAACGATAGCCTAAAAGGCCTCTGGCGGGTATAAGGAATTCAAGATGGGTAGATCCGCCATCTCTTGTACCCATATTTGTCATTTCGGCTTTTCTTGTACCTAATCTCTCCATAACGGTTCCAACGTATTCTTCCGGAACCTCAATCATTAAAAGTTCAATAGGTTCTAATAATTCGCCGTTTTCTCCCCTTTTATAAATAACTTCGGGAGGAGAAACCTGAAATTCATAGCCTTGACGACGCATAGTTTCAATCAAAATTGAAAGATGAAGTTCTCCTCTGCCGGAAACCTTAAAAGTATCCGCAGAATCGGTTTCCTCAACACGAAGGCTAACGTTTGTTTCGACTTCTTTGAAAAGTCTTTCTCTCAAATTTCTGGATGTTACAAATTTTCCTTCTTTTCCTGCAAAAGGAGAATTGTTAACCATAAAATTCATAGCGAGCGTCGGCTCATCAATTTTAACAAACGGCAAAGGTTCGATATGCTCTAAATCACAAGCCGTTTCGCCGATATTAAGGTCAGTAATGCCTGAAACAGAAACGATTTCTCCCAAAGAAGCTGATTCGGTTTCGGTTCTTTTAAGACCGTTATAAACGTATAATTTTGCAATTTTTGCTCTCGATGTTGTTCCGTCTGAATGGCAAAGAGCAATAGTTTGGCCTGTTTTTACTGAGCCTCTGACAACTCGACCTACACCAATTCTTCCAACATAGTCGTCATAGTCGATATTTGTGAAAAGTAATTGAAGCGGTCCATCGGGATCGCCTTCCGGAGCAGGAACGGTTTTAACTATCGTTTCGAAAAGAGGCTCAAGATCAATGCCTTTTTCATCAGCCTTTAACGACGCATAGCCTTCCCTACCGCTTGCATAAACAACGGGAAAATCAATTTGGTCGTCATCTGCGCCGAGATCGATAAACAAATCAAGAACCTCGTCAATAACTTCTTCGGGACGAGCGGTTGGTCTATCTATCTTATTTATAACTACAACGGGCAATTTCCCAAGAGCAAGCGCTTTTTTAAGAACAAAACGAGTTTGTGGCATACAGCCTTCAAAAGCATCTACAAGCAGAATTACGCCATCAACCATCTGAAGAATTCGCTCAACCTCACCACCAAAATCCGCATGACCGGGAGTATCTACTATATTAATCTTAATATCCTTATAAACAACACTTGTTGTTTTAGATAAAATCGTTATTCCACGCTCTCTTTCGAGGTCGTTAGAGTCCATTACACGTTCTTCAACCTGCTCGTTTGAACGAAAAGTTCCGCTTTGCTTTAACATTTCATCAACAAGAGTTGTTTTTCCGTGGTCAACGTGCGCAATTATTGCAATATTTCTTAAATTTTCAACTTTTGCCATATTTTACACTTCCAAAATTATTTATTCCAAAGATTTTGAGGGTATATTCCTTCTCTAACCATATCATTGATAGCCTTAATTACAGTATCTCTATCCTCGGAATATGTCATTCCATACCATTTATCATTCGTGCTTAAAACCTTAACCGTTGCTTTGTCGTTCTTTACAAGATTATCAACAACTGTTGGTAAGAAAAATTCAGATTTTAGAGGATTGGGATGTTCTTGAGAAAGGAACTCAACGAATTGTGTTTCAAACTCCGACAGAATGCGATTATCAAACGCCCAGCAATTAAGTGAAGCTATTGAATCAAAAGAAAGGTCTTCGAAAGTTTTTCCGTCATCCTCAGTAAAGGCAATTTTATCTCCCGTTTTATAGATTTTCGTGCGTTCAGTGATTGACGTTAAATATCCGTTTTCATCGCTCAAACAAATACCTCTTGAAACGCTTCCACTTTCAGTTATTGTGTTACCAAGCTTATATCCGGCCATAGAAAGCTGTAATTTTTCAGAGTTCTGATCTATATTGCAAAGAAAATCATGAAGGACGGAAAAACACTCTCTGCCGTAGTAATCATCAGCATTAATAACCATAAAAGGAGAATCAATAGCATCTTTAGCGCTCAAAACTGCGTGCCCTGTTCCCCAAGGTTTTGTTCTGCCGTCCGGCACAGAAAATCCGTTAGGAATATTCTCAAGGTCTTGCAAAACATACTTAACAGAAATTTGTTTTTCAATATTTTCTCCAAAGCATTCAATAAAATCATTTTTTATATTTTTATTAAGGATAAATACAACCTCATCAAATCCTGCTCTCTTTGCATCAAAAACAGAATAATCAATTATTTTTTCACCTGAAGGACCAACGGGAGTTATCTGTTTAGGGCCACCAAATCGACTGCCCATTCCTGCCGCCATAATAACAAGTGTAGTTTTCTTCATAACTATTACCTCCGAATATGTTTACGTACAAAGGTATTATATCACTTTATGGTTATATATTCAATACCAAAACCGATAAATAAAGCCCTTTCATAGACAATTTTTAGCGTTTTTAAATTTTTTTGAAAAAAGTTCTTGATTATTTATAATAATTGTGCTATAATAACCTTCGGCTTCAAGAAATGCGCTTGTAGCTCAGTTGGATAGAGCAACTGCCTTCTAAGCAGTAGGTCCTGGGTTCGAATCCCCGCAAGCGTGCCAAAACACATCCCCCGACTAACAGTTGGGGGATGTGTTTTTTGTTTGTGTGAGTGCCGAAACTGTCGTTTTTTTATACAAATTACCACCATTACGACGAAATAAATATAAAATAAAAATTATATAGCACTTTTCGAAATAATATGGTATAATAACAAATGTAATAAAATTTAAGTTTTTCGGAGTATAAAACCTATGAGCGAAAATTCAAAGCCGCGCCTTAAGCGAGAAGAAAACACTTCTTATGCTAAGAACGTTATGATGCTTGCGGCGGCACAAATCGTTGTTAAAATTCTAGGCCTTGTTTACAAAATAATAATTGTTAATGTTCCCGGTTTTGGCGATACAGGAAACGGCTTCTATTCTGCGGGATACCAGCTTTATATGGTTTTGCTTGCAATATCCTCTATTGGTATTCCAAACGTCGTTTCCAAGCTCGTTTCCGAACGAGTTGCTGTTGGGGATAAAAAAGGTGCATACCGAGTTTTTAATATCACTTTTAAATTAATAACCGCTGTCGGATTTATTCTTGCCGCTTTTATGTTTATTTTTGCAAAAAGTATTTCAATTGCACTTTTTGGTAACGAAGGCGTTGCATATACTTTAATGGCGCTTGCCCCTGCCGTTCTCTTTGTTTCATCGAACTCGGTTTTAAGAGGCTATTTTACAGGTTTAGGATCGTTGAAATCCACAAGTATTTCAGAAATTATTGAACAAACCTTTAACTGTCTTTTATCAATCTTATTCGTTTATATGGCTTCGGGACTTGGTACAAATACCGCAATTATGGCGGCTGCAGGAAATCTTTCAACCTCGCTTGCGGCTCTCGTTTCTCTTGGATATATGATAAGCCATTTTGCTTTAAGACGTAAATATTTAAAAGCCGACTGCTTTGAGCAAACCGCCGAAACAGAAAACACACCAACCAAGTCTTTAATAAAAACAATAACACTTTTAGCTTTGCCTGCGGCTTTCGCTTCATTAGTTTCCACATTAAGCAGCAACATTGATTCTATAACCGTTACAAAAACCTCAGGTGGCGTTGAAGCGTTTGGATTGCTTTCAAAAACCGAAACCTTAACTCATATGCCGCTAGCTTTAAGCGCGACTCTTTATATCGCAATAGTTCCTGTTATATCTGCTCTAATTAAAACGGGCGAAACTCAAAGCGCACAGAAAAAACTTTCCGATACTATGTTTTTGAGCAATATCATTATTTTCCCTTGCGCTGCCGGATTCATTGCGCTTGCGCAACCTATTTTATCGCTTCTCTATCCCGCCGCAGATGACGGTGCATTCCTCTTGCAATTACAAACGGTTGCTATGCTATTTTCAGCATTAACTTATATATTAAACGGTGTTTTCTATGGACTGGGAAAACAAAAATATCCTGCTGTTATACTTCTTATCGGAACTGCTTTGAAACTCTTTTTAAATGTTATTTTCTTAAATGTTTTAGAACTTTCTGTAACTAGTGCAGTTATCAGCACAATAATATATCAAGGACTTGTTACAATTGCCGAAATCTTAGTTTTAAACCGCTTTTTAGTAATTAAAATCAAATTTGTTAATCAACTTTTAAAGCCGTTTTTAGCATCTGCAGTTATGGGACTTGCAGTTTATTTCGCCCACCTAATCCTCTCCGGTTATCTTGCTTCAAATATATCAACAATAATATCGATAATAATTGGTGTTATTATCTATGCATTTATGATACTTGTTTTAAAAACACTAACAAAAGACGACTGCTTAAATCTTCCTAAAGGCGAGATGATTTATAAAATATTAAATAAACTAAAGTTCGTCTGATTTTCAAACAAAAATCCCTAAGTCTTTAAAGCAAAGACTTAGGGATTTTTTTATTTCAATTGCCAACCAATTAAGATATACGTTATTGCGGAGAAAAGACAAAATGCTGAAATTCCGATATAAGTTGAATACCTTAATAATTTTGAATATTTAGTCGGTTGTTCCTCGTGGTGCCTTAGCATAAATCCAATAAACAGTGTGCCGATAACAATTAGTGGCGTTGCATATCTTATGTTTTGCGTGCAAGTGAAGTCAAAATCAATGCAGAAGTAATAATACATAATCGTAGTTACTGCGGCGGTTATTATTAAGAAAATTTTGAATACGGGTTCAACTTTATATTTTCGTTTAAAGCTCATAATGATTGCAACAAGAGCTAAAATTGCGAGAGCAGTTCCAAGCCAGAACAAAATCGTTCCGGAAAACCCAATATGCGGATAATCCGTATCATTTATTTGCTCTCCGAACATAGCAGTTTTAAACAGCCCTATCGTTGGATTATATTCAAAATAGGGATCTCCCCACTTGTCAAAAACATTTTCGACTTGACTAAAATTAAAATCAAATAATCGCTTAAATATTGAATGATAACCAACAAATTGCTCGTTTGTATCATCAATTCTGGGAATATACGTTAAAGGCACACCAAAGAGTTTAAGATTTCTGATTCCCCACCAAAGACCCAATGGAACACAAATGGCGCCAAAAGCGGAATATTGACCAACATAAACAGAAAATTTGCGTTTTCTTTCAAAGCTGAACGCGGCGGTTAAAAACAAGAATGCGACAGCAGGAGCTACCATCCAAACAGAAAGTTTCGTCATCATTCCGAAGCCAATGCAAAGAGCAATTTTAACGATATCCAAAAGATTTTGCTTTTTATACCATCTTAACGCATAAAGAATTGCGGCAAGTTCTAAGGTTATAGACAAAATATCGTTATTAATGCTTCCTGCAAAAATTATAAAGGTTGGATGAAAAGCAACTATGGCAAAGGCGAATATAAGCGGTTTCCCCTTCAATTCAAACTCTTTCATAATCTTATAGGTTATTAACATACAAACAGATGAATAAAAAAGAGTTAATATCTGCAAGCTCTCGGTTGCAAAGGTATAATCAATTCCGCAATAAATCAAAATATCTAAATAAAACGCAGAAATTATATGGTGAAGCGGAGGATGATAAAACTGCCAAACTGTTCTAACGTCAAAATCCGGAAGCTTATCGTTATATAGCAAATACTCAATATATCCTGCGTGTCCATTACCACCGCCGAAGGAATGAACGTCGTGCTGACGCTCCATACTGCCGGTATACATAACATATACGAGTCTTAATAAAAATCCGGCAAAAAACAAAAGAATAATTATATTTTTTGTTGTTAACTTTCCGCTTTTATAAAGACAAAAAGCAATAGCGCCAAGAACGACAAATCCGATAATACCGAACCAAAAGGCTCTCGAATCTGTAGTTACAAAAAATGTGAAACAAAATGCTAAAAAAGCAAAAAGAACGAAGCATTTAAGATAATTATAAGATTTCGGCATTTTGTTTTCTGAGTTTTTTATAATATAAATGCTAATAATTAAAAAAGCAAAAATCAATATGCAAAGCAATAAAGGAATGGAAATATAGTATGTTGCGTTAAATCCAAAAAGACAACATACAAAACACAATATCATTAAAGACAAAACGGAATGTTTTATCGGCGTTTTTAAAAGCGTTTCGCTAAAATTATGCACCATATTTCCTCCTGTTATTTTGATTCATGGTATTCCTTTTCAGAGTTTACGTTCCAAATTTCTTCTTTACCAACTCCATCAAGTTTAATTACGTCAACAGCGAGCATAGCTGTTAGCATTGAATGGTCCATATTGTTATATCTATGCTGACCGTTTCTTCCAATGCAATAAAGATTTTTGAAAGAATTAAGATATGAAATAACTTTATCTATATCAGAATAAGTGTCAAAATAGGCAGGATACGCCTTTTTGATTCGCTCACAATGACTATCAAGAACAGCGTTTTCTTCTATAACTCCCATTTTTTTAAGTTCGTCAGCAGCAAACACTCTTAATTCATCATCTGTTTTATTCCAAAACTCATCGTTTTCTCTGCAAAAATACTCCAGTCCGATCCAAACTTTGTTTTCAGGGTCTTCGACCATATAAGGCGACCAATTATTAAAAATTTGAATTCTTCCCAGTTTTACTCCCCTATCCTGAACATAAATCCAACAATCGGGGACGATATTTCCCAAAGTCTTCATTTTTGTTTTGTTTTTAAGTCCTAATTTGTCAACCAAAAGACCAACGGTTACAAAATCACGATAAGGAAGTCCCGAAGCAATATCTAAAATCTCGCCAGACGGAATATTACCACTTATTCCTTCAACAAGGTCTTTTATAGGCATAGACGAAATATAAACATCTGCCTCAACCTTGACCTTTTTACCGTCCTTTTCGCATATTATATACTTAATTTCGTCGTCTTCTTTAAAAAGGTTTATAACTTTGCAATTATAAACTATTCTACCTCCTAAAAATTCAATATCCTTCGCAACTTCTTCCCAAAGCTGACCCGGACCGAATTTGGGATAATAAAACTGCTCAATCAAAGATGTTTCGACAGCGCCCTTTCGCCCAAACATTTTCCCAAAAATATCTTTAAAAAGCGCCTTTATCGAAAGTCCTTTAACTCTTTGAGAGCCCCAATCAGCAGATATCTCTCTGGGATGCCTTCCCCACAATTTCTCGGTGTAGTCCTCGAAGAACATACTATATAAAACCTTGCCGAAACGATTTATATAAAAATCTTCCAAAGAATTTTCTTCTCTTTTATTCATAACGGCCGCTAAATAAGAAAATCCTGCTCTGATGGTTGTTATAAATCCCATATTAATAAATGTTGAAGGCTTCATAGAAATTGGATAATCAAAAAACTTATTATTATAATAAATTCTTGAAACTCTATCCCTTAAAAGCATAACCCTATCATCGAAACGAGGGTCCGGTCCATTTTCTGAAAGCTTTTTCTCTCTGCCCAATAGCTCATCATCAAATGACGGAGCGCCTTGAAGCGGCACAATATTCTGCCACCAATTCATTACTTTTTCACTTTTCGAAAAAAATCTATGTCCGCCAATATCCATTCTGTTTCCGTTATATCTAACGGTTTTTGAAATTCCTCCGATTGAGTTAGATTCTTCCAGAACAACAACATCATATTCTTTTGAGTTTTTCAAAAGTTCGTAAGCAGCGGTTAATCCTGCCGGTCCCGCTCCAATTACAACAATTTTCTTCATAAATTTATCTCCAAAATATTTTTTAAAACCACACATTATTACTTCTATATTTTACCACATTTATTTAATAATTGCAACGAAATATATTATTTTTTATATTTATAAAGGGATTGTTTTATTTTAATTTTTTTGATATAATTATAGATATAAATTTTGAATGGACTGATTATTATGAATTCTCGAAATAGAAAAAGACAAAAAAGGAAGTTAACACCCATCGGTTGGGCGCTATTGTTTATCCTTATCTTTTTAATCGTGTTAATGATTTATAGTTTTTGCAGTTGCTTATTTTCACCTGATGACAATTCAGAGAAAAAAACAACTGTCAAAAAAGCACATCCAACAACCTCACAAAAAGCGCCTGTTGAGCCTGCAGAACCTACAGAGCCTACGCCAATATTCATTTCTGAGAACGCTGAAAAGCTCGCCATTTCAAGCGATTATGGTATGTTGGTTTGTGCAGATGATAAAAAAGTTATTGCTGAAAAAAATTCAGAATCCATTATTTATCCCGCATCTATGACTAAAGTTATGACTTTACTGGTTGCCTATGAAAATGCCAACTCATTAGATGATACCTTCACCTTTCCGGCAGAAATCATCGATCAACTTTTTAGAGATGAAGCTAAAATGGCAGGATTTCAAGCAGGAGAAACTGTAACAGTTAAAGATATGCTCTACGGAACCGTTTTACCATCAGGTGCAGATGCCGCAACCGGTCTTGCAATTACGATAGCGGGAAGCGAAGAAAAGTTTGTTGAATTGATGAACAAAAAAGCCCAAGATTTAGGACTAAAAAACACTCATTTTGTCAACACAACAGGGCTTCACGATCCCAAGCATTACAGCACCTGCTATGATATTGCAGTTATAATGGAAGCCGCTATGAATAACAACCTATGCAGAGAGGTTTTATGCTCCGTTTCTTACACAACATCACCAACTGCTCAGAATCCAGAAGGTTTAACCTTTGAAAATTCAATGTTCCAGAAAATATATGGTAATGAAGCCGAAAACGTTAAAATTCTAGCAGGTAAAACAGGATTCACAAATGAAGCAGGATGTTGTCTTGTCAGTCTTGCTAAAGACATAAACAATAAAGAATATATCCTTGTTACCTCGAAGGCTACTAATCACTGGAGTAGCGTTTATGATGCAATATACACGTATGCTAAATATTTAGGCACTAATAAGGTTTATCTTCCTCCCGAAAATTCAGGGCCAACACACTTTACCTATGAAGGAATTGAAACCTTAAATACTGATTATTCTTACTTCCAAAATTGATAAAAGATGCGACACAAAACGTGTCGCATCTTTTTTATGAGAGCAATAAAGCATAAAAACAAACTCTTGCATCTTTAAAATCAGCACTTATATTGGGTGTTATTTCCAGAACAACTTTTTTTCTGTCGGGATAATAGCAAAGTCTTTCACTCGCCCAATGATAACACCATTCTGTTTGAGAATTATCGGTTCCGTGCATACAAGTGAAGGTTGGCCCTGATAATTCTTCTCCATTTAAAGAAACGTTATAAAGCGATCCTTTATTGACGTTGCTTCTAAACATTTGTAGAAATAAAGTTTTACACGAGTCAATTTCAATGATCAACGGAGAATATTCATTGGAATATCTTGCGGTTAAGCCAAAATATCTTCTGAATCCAAAGCCTCTTTCTTCGCTATCAAAAGAGAACGACCCTAGAGATTTAATTCTGACACCTTCAACTTTATTTTCATAAATATCTTTTAAAGGTGCAACAAACGCTCCGCTATAGATTGCTCCGTCGGGATGAATTGTGGTTTCCGGAATCCCGGAATCGTTAACAATATTCTCCAGATCTTTATAAACGTTCCAAAAGAAATAATTCAGAATCAAGGCAGTGAATGGATGTCCGACACTATTGGGATGCACAGTATCATTAGATAATTTTTGATAATCGGGATGTTTCGAAAAAGCATTTCTATACGAAAGATGAGGAACGTCATAATGCTTGGCAATCGGCTCATGAAGCGGTTGAGAAGAACTCATATACGAAGTATCCATAGAAAGCATCAGAAGAGCTGTTCCGCTTTCTAAAAAACTTCTAACCATATTTTCATAAGTTCCTTGTTTATATAAAAATTCGCTACCGTCGTTCACGCACCATTCAACAATAACTAAATCCGGATTTTTGGAAAGGACATCCTGCCCCATTCTGTGAACTGCAAAAGGAGTATCTGTAGCGCCGATGCCCGCATTTTCCATTTTAACGGGGCAAGAAAACATTTCTTTAAACCAACGACAAACGTGATGACAATAAGTATTGTCCTGCAATTCAAAAGACGATGATACTGCATATTCTTCTTTAGGCGCAGAACCTGATGCTGAGCCCGCGGTAATCGACCCGCCAAAAAATGAAATGGTTATTTCCTCTCCGCTAATTGCCTTTCTTATAACATCGGCAATCCTCTTGCGATTCCCTAAATTAACAACAGAGTTTTCAAGATGTTTTTCATCAATTTTTATGCTCGATTTTTCGAACATATTATTAAAATATTCTTTCATTTTATTAGAAATTTCTTGATTCATTTAATATCACTCCTCAATACAGTATCATTATAAAACACGAAAGACAAAAAGTCAACAAAAGGAAAGCTCCCGCTAAAAACGAGAGCTTTTAAATTTAATTTAAGATAACATAAGAGCAAAAAGTCTTAAATATGAAGACGGGTTCTCAGAATAATTTATAGTTGGATAAATCTTCATAACTACCTTCTCGCCTTCAGGGTAATAACAAATTCTTGTCGTGCACCAATGGTATTTCGACTCAGTCTGAGAGTTGTCGCCACCATGCTTACATGTATATGAATTGTTATCAACAAGACGTTTTCCATTCAAATCGATTTCAAAGGTTGAACCTGTGTTCATGCCGTCACGGTTAACGAGAATGAAAGCGGTTTTCAAATCGTCAAATTCAATAACCATTGGACTATAATTAGCGGCAGCATTCGCTCTTAGACCATAATATCCTCTAAATCCATGATAATTCATAGATGATTCAAAAGAGAATGAGCCAAGTGATGTTATTTTAACACCATCAACCTTACCATCATAAACATCTTTAAAGGTTGCGATATATGCGCCGTCATAGTCATCGGCATCTTCGTGAACCAAAGTTTCAGAAACAGGAGATACGAAAGTTCCTACCTCACTAATTTCTTCATAAACAGATTGCAAATAGTTATCAACGAGAACACCTGCTAAAGGATGTCCAACAATATTTGGATGGGTTGAATCTGGGTATGTGGAGAAATAAGAGAAAAGAGGATTACTTAAATATGCATCTCTATAAGAAACCATCGGCACGCCATAAACTTTAGAAATAGGCTCGTGAAGTTTTTGAGAAGAACCACCTGTATTAGTTGCCATACTAAGCATTAAGAGCGCTAAATCCTCATGCTCTAAGAACTGGCGAACCATAGCTTCATAAGTTCCCTGCTTATAATCAAATTTAGAATCATCGTTTACGCACCACTCAACAATGACTAAATCGGGGTTATAAGGAAGAACGTCATAATGCATTCTATGAACAGCATAGGGTGTATCAGTTGCACCGATACCGGCATTTTGAACTTTTATATTACATCCATATTTTTCCCCAAAGGTTTGCTTCCACCAATAAGTTATCCAATCAACGTATCCGTTTTCAGTAGTTGTAAAGTTAGGCTGTATTCCGGATTGGCTTTCAGGTTGAGCGGTATGTCCTGCTTTAGCAGTTATGGAACCACCAAAATAAACAATTGTTATATCTTCGCCACGCATTGCCTTCTTCATAACGTTAGCAATTCTGGAGCGATTTCCTTCATTATAGATACCACTATTAAGCGTATCAACATCAATTCCACTAACTCCTGCTCTCGTTATTACGTCATGAGTGAAAGCATCCATTTTTGCAACAAGTTGTTCGTCAGACACATAAGCGGTTGAATCGTATTTCAAGATGCCTTTTCTGGCAGCGATAATATCAGAAACAGTTAGAACGCCATTGCAATCAAAGTCGCCAATAAACTTGCTTTCATCATTGGCGCCGGTAAGAAGTTTGTTTAACCCGCTAACAATATCAACTACGTTCCAATCATTATCTTTGTTAAAATCTCCTAGAAAAGCTATATCGTATTCTTCTGTTTTCATGTTACCAACAGAGAAATACATCTTGTCTGTTGTTTTAAATTTAACGTCAGATTTTTTTGCAACACCTTCAGCAGACTCAACAGTAATGGCATCTACAGCAAAACCTGTTGAATCAGCAAAGCCATATTTTGTTGTAGCAAAAGGAACATAGGCTACACCGTTGTTGATAACAACATTATCGGTGATTTTCTCCTGATTAATAAGACCAACGTTAACAACAATATCGTCAGTTACTTTTTCAACAAAATAAAAACCGTTCTTGTCGGGAGTTAAGTTAGTCGAACCCATAGTAACAGACATAAGTTTTGAGAGTCCGCTAGTTTCCACAGTAAACCTTGCGGCCGAACCTTTTGCAGCCCAAATGCCGCCACTTTTAGCTTTAGTACCACTGATCATATTGCCCAAAACATCCTTAATAACAGTCGCTCCGGACTTATCAGAGGATTTTATTTCGGCAGCTTCAACAAAAATAAGGTTGTCAATATAGGAAACCGTTTGTGATGCACATGTATTAATCTTGGTTTTTAATTGATTTGCATCCGCAGTAAACTGAACAGACTGATGTTGCCATTCATTAACAATACTTCCATCAGGATAATTACGATAGTCATAGTCTTTATCAGTTACATACAAAAACTGTTGATGTTGAGGTGCTATAGTGAAAGCCGTATCGTGAGGAGCAGTAATAAACGCATCATACATCATAATATAGTTCTTGCCTACCTCGCACGTCTCGAAAAACATACTATATGTTTTTCCATTCCAGATATACGTAGTAGGAGCAGAACGCTCTCCGACAGCTGCCCAACCTGAAGCAGGGACCTTCAAAGCCTTACCATAAGATGAATCGCCGGAATCTGCAATTGTGAATCCGGAGCCAAGGTTAGCAGAAGCTGCCGTTGAAAAATCGTTATAAGCAATTGTGTAATCGGGGTCAACATCATAAGTTATGGTGTCCTTAATGTTGTCTTCAACAAAATCAGAAGAATCACCATAGCCCCCTTCTGCACAAGCAACAGTATTCAAAAGTGTTGCTAACATAATCGTTGCCATAACGAAAGATAAAAGTTTTTTCATCAGAATACCTCCGTAATTATTTAAACATTATCACACAATAATTTTACTATATTTAATTTTCTTTTTCAAGTGTATTTATGTTGTTTTTTCTTTTTCGTGTTAATAAACAAATCCAACAACTGTTTTTTGTATAAAATAACCAAAAACGTTCTTTAGATAAACAAAAGAACGTTTTAAGTGTTATTAAAATCTAAGTTTTATTGCGCTATGTATATTTTCGATATTTATTTCTTTGTTGCCACTTTGATGCTCCCCATCTAAAGTCCAATCCATACTTGGGCTTGAGAAAACAGAAAGCTTAGATGCGGATTTGAAGGTTATCATTTTGCAATTATACTTTTTCGTTGTTAATGCCGCAATACAATCATTTAATTCAATAAGATTCCTTGGAGCTTTTATAAGCATAATTTCAAAAAGTCCGTCGTTCATATCAACAACTTTTTCGTCAAGTTTTAAAACTCCTGCAATAGAGGTTGAATTGCTAATCGCTCCAAAAATATAGTCGTCTTCAAATATTTCTTCGCCTATTCTGAATTGTAGATGTTCCTTTCGAATGTTCGCAAGTTCTTTAATACCCTCCAGAATATACGCCAAATGACCAAGGGTATTTTTAAAGTCTTGCGGAGTTGAATAAGATGCTTTTGTAAAAGCGCCAAACGAAGCAACATAAGAAAAATATCTGCCATTAAAGCAACCAACGTCAAGTTCTAATTCTTCCCCATCTATAATTCTTTGTGTTGCTCTCAATAAATTTTTAGGTAGCTTCAAACTGTTGGCAAAATCATTTGTGCTTCCTGCAGGAATATAACCAATCGGTGTTTTCGAAGATTGAGATAGGATTCCTTCGATTACTTCATTCAAAGTACCATCGCCGCCAACAACAACAATCAATTCATATTTATTGCAGTTTTCAGCGGCAATATCTCTGGCATCAAATTTTTTTAAGGTGTATTTTACAGTACATTCAAAATCTGCATTACAGAACAATTCCAGAATATCGGCAAGATGCTTTTTTCCCTTTTTTTGTCCTGACATAGGATTTAAAATGATAAGCGTTTTTTTCAAAATATCTGCTCCTTAAAACCGAAACATACTTCAATTAAATTTATGATAACATTTATCACTTTTATGATAATTATTTTAAGTCTTCAACAACCTTTTCGGGCGGAATATCCAACATTTCAGGATGATTAAAAACACCTTTAAGATATTTAAACGCAGAAGCATAATAATGACCATCACAAATTCTTTCGTCGCAAGAAATAGTAAAGTCAATGTATCTTTTTGTTGTAACATTTCCCTCTTTATCGATTGTATTTTCCTCATATTTTGCACCATAAGACATAAATATAGGAAGATTACCAAAATCATAAAGATGATGAAAAATAGGCGGTATGCCAAGAGAACCCATTGAAGTTATGAAAAACGAGCCATGAAAAGGACTGAGTTTGGTTAAAAATCTGGGAATTAGTCCAAAATAATCAAGAGTTTTAAGCAAAGAAACGAAAAGTTTAAGCAAAACAGCAGGTATGTATCTTAAAATTTTTACAAGGTTATCAAAGCTGCTTTCATTTGACGTATTCTTAAATTCATCTACAAGCGCAGTGAAAACTTTATACACCTCGTCGGATGTTGCATCAGGAGTATAAACTGCTTTAATGCAGGTTTCGGGCGCATCAAGCTTTAATTCTTTTTTTATTGTCATTTCAACTTCAATATTTTTACGAGCAAAAATTCTCTGTCCTCTGATAAACCTATTAATCCCCGGACGCTGAGAAACAGTTCTAACGTATGCCGCAATAATAAGATGAAGCATACCAAAACCCTTTAGCCCTTCTTTTCTTTTCTTTTTTATGTATTTTTCCGCCTCGGTTATTTCGATTCTATCTGAAAAAAGATTCATCGAACCAATTCTGTTAACCATAATAAACGGAGAAACCATATTCATAGGCTCTATCGACTTTATTTTATACCAATTCTTTGCCATTTTTTCGCCTCTCATTCTTCTAATAAAACTCTAAACAAATTAGATGTTTTGTTATATGTTAACTTTTTGTTCATAATTACATACATTATACACTATTTTTTTAAATAAATCAACAATTAATTTTATTGGTATTTAGCTTACTTTCGTTATTTTTTATCTTAATTCAAAAAGCAATGCACTAACGTTTTCATCTGAATATTCAATTTCACAAGAAAAAATTCTAACGATTTCAAGAAGTTCTTCCAATGTTTTCGAGATATTCATTGTTTTTATAACATTATATATTAACGCCACAAACAAAATTCTTTCTTGAACCATTTCGTCATATTGGCAATCAAGAAAATGTCGATAAACCAAATAAACAATTAATTGTTCATAAGCTGTTTCTAACGAATCATCTATTGTTGAAGCGAAAATACCGTTTTTAATCCTCAACAAATAATTGCTCCAAGAATTATCTAATTTTTCCAAACTATCAAAAACCGCATACCAATTTGTTTCTGTTGGAATTTGTCTTCCAACTATTTTTAGCATTTCATCCACCCTATTGTCGATAGATTTCGTTCTATCTTGCAACAGATTTAATATTTTTTCTCTAAAGCTCACTAATGGATTTTGAAGTGCTTCGCTCGGCAAGTTTAAAACAGTCTTTTCTTCGCAGGATAATACCAACTCTGCTGCTGCTTCGCAACAAAGCCCTAATCCAACCTCTACAAAATCATTATAATAGTTTCTGAAACGAGGATGATCGCTACAAATTTGGCACAAGTTTTCTTCGCCTAAATTTATTATAATATCACATAATCCCTTCCCGTTCAAAAAAGGACAACGCTCTTTTTCGTCCAACTTAAAATGTGAAGGTTCCCCAAATTCAATATTTGATTTTAAATTTTCTGAAAATACTCCATCGACTTTTTTATACTTCTCCAAAGTGTTTTCATCAATTTCTATCTCCCAGCCAATACAACAACTATGCTTGCATTGGTCGGCAATACATTTGAATTTTTTATAATAGTTTGGAGTTATAGTTATCATAATTTCTGCCTAACTCTTTTCGATATAATATTCAAATAAACATGCACCGCCAAAAGTTTTTGGCTTTTGGGGTGCATATCATTCATAACATAATTTAAAGCAAAGAACTAATTAATAGTGATTATCGCCACACTATAAACTTTGGGATCAGATTTTAGCGAGGCCTTAATCGCAACCATATCACCACTTTTTGCTCTAGAATCAGCAGTATATATACCCGATTCCGAAACCGAACCTGCATAAGATCCAACATTAGCAACAATTTCAAAATCAAGTGCATCCGAAGATTCACAATCGATCAATTTTGCATCTACTTGAACAGAGTTTTCCGGTTTAACATTTAGCGTTATATCGCTTATGCAAACCTGTTTGATGGGTGGCAATGTCGTATAGATATAAAATCCATAAGAACCATCATAAGAATCAGTTAAAACACCATTTTTCATTTGAAGCTGCTTATCTGATTGGTTAACTATCGCGCTAGCATTGGTTACTTGATCATTAAACCTAAAACTGAAGCGGTTAAACGAAAGGTTTTTCTTAATTCCAAAGTTAATCGAAATGTCAAAGGGCAACTCTTCTCCCGAAGATAAAGCGGCATAATCATTTGAACCGTTTTTCTCAACAACAACAGTATAACCACCATCAGGAACCTCAAAAGCCGTTGCTCTTATATCATCGCCAAGCCAAGTTGTATTCAATGTTTTGGAGTTTTTCGGAATATAATTTGCAATAAGACTTTGCTCATAAAAAAGAGTATTAACCTGATCCGCATTTTCGGTATTAACGATAACTGTCCAAGGATTATTATAATTGCTTAGCATATTCATATTAACGGGAGCCGGAATATAACCTGCTGAACAAGTCCATGTGCAAAGACCGCTAAAACCGCCATTTGCAATAGCAACATAATATCCCGCAAAGGAATCGTTCCAATCAATCCACGAGTTGTATTTCTCGTGGGCAACCGAAGGATACATTTCAGTCATCATACATTTGCCGGATTTAAGATCATTTCGATTAAGTATATATTCACGACAATCTTCAAGAGTTTCAACAAGGGATTTATAGTTGTTTCTAAGCGGAGCTGTTCTATAATAACAGTGGAAATCCCAAACATCAATAACTCCCGCCATGCTAAATTCACTGTTTTCTATGGTATATTTCCACCAATCTCGTGATCCTTCGGTTTCAATACCCGATATTTCCGGTCCCCAAAGCTCAACTTGACCTCTCAATCCTTGCGCTTCAAGTTCGTTATCAATCAACGTTAGCATTTTTGCCCAATACACACGTTCATCAGCAACATCTGTTCCAACTTGGAAATCATGGCCACCATTCGGCTCGTTATAGAAGGAAAGATATTTAACGTTATCAAGGCCTTTAACGTTTCTTGCGTAATCAACAAAAGCCGCAGTAGCTTTTGCATAAGCAGGAAGATCTCCGGGGGCTGCAATATCCATCTCATCTGCTTTTTGATTTGGAGAAGCAAACCAGCTAGCAATTCTGTTGTTTGTTTTCCAGCCAAAATTGACAAGCAAATCGCAGTCCATATTTTTTAGACCTAAAGCATACTCATAGAAAGCCTGCATCCATTCGCTTTCTAAATCATAGTCTCCATTAAGATAACATTGTTTATCGGTTTCCTTTGAGCCCGTATCCTTTATCATCCAGTCTATCTGGAACCAGCTTCTTGCCACGCTCAAATTAAGGGAATTCATTCGTGATTGTTCCAGCGCCCAAAATACGTCGTTATATCCCGTTTTTGACCTACCTTCAGCAGTTAAAACAGCGGGAAAAACATTAGTTCCAACGCCAGCAAAATCATCATTTATAACATTATTTGTATCAACGCTTACCCTACGTGTTCCGTCGGTGTGAACTCCATAAGCGCCTCCGAACTTGGGGAATTCAACCTCCTTAGGTGTATAATCAGTTTCCAGAACATAATTCGCCATAGCAACAACGTCGATAATTGAAGTTGCATTATCAGAGTTTGAATCAGCAGCCTTCAAAGTATACTCAGAAAGTTTTTCCCTCTTTAAAATAGACTTTCTGAGTTCTACAGTATCTGACACAGTTACTCGACCATCAGAATTAATATCTTTTTCAACGATAATAGTTGCAGTTTCGCCGTCATATCCTGTATGAGATATAACAGAATCGCCATTTCCAATCAGAGCGCTTGCGCCTTTTTTATCGCCTTTGAAATCAAATACACTTATTTCTCCTCTGCCTTTTTGAGAATTTATAAAATCAGCAACAGTATTGCCTTGCTGCAGAGGTCCGATAATCCCATTATTCACAGTATAACCCGAAAGGTCGAGATAACCGGATAAATCTTCTTTTGAATAAACGGAAAATTCAGACAATCTTGGATATAAACCGGCGCTACCGGCAAGCGTTACATCATGACAAGGATTATAAACACGAATAAGAAAATATCTAGCCTTCAATTCTCCTTTGGAAAAGAAGAACTGTTCTTCAACTCCCGATCTGTTATAAATATCAGCTATCATTTGAGCATCACCAAGCGCATGAGTCATAATTCCCCAAAAGCCACTTGTATATTTCCATTTAGAATAATCAGACGAATTATTGGTTACCCAAATTTGATAGTGCTCCATTCTCAAAGCTTTGTTAGAATGGTTGAGAAGGTAAATCATCCCAACATCAAATGAAGTTCCGGCATCAAAGAATATATCAACATAATAATTTTTTTCATCCTTATGTACTTTGCCATCACTGTCACGAAAGTCCATATTAGATGTGTACCACGTAGTAGAAGAATTGTTATCAGTCAAAAAACTATAACCTGTATCTGTTTCTTTTTCGCCATATACATTTTCTCTCGGTGAAGCATTTGTGGAAACACCCGAAGCAAATGACCCGTTTTTATTATAAACAACAGTGCTGTATTTCCCGGAAAGTTTGTTTTGACTTGTGTTTATTTTTTCAGAATATGGATAAGATGCATAAACTTCTGTTTTATCAGATGAATTAACAAGATCTGATGCCGCAACAAGTTCACCTTCTTGACCATAAACAGAAATTTCACAAATGCGTGGATAATAATTTACCAAAAGAACTTCCCCGAAATCCGTGTTTACCGGATCGATAATTTTAATTCCAAAATAAACAACGGATTCGGCGCCTGATTTAACAGAAATTATATTTCTTCTATAAGCCTCCGGATTATCGACAGAAGCTATCAATTTATCTGAAGAATAAAGATCTCCTGTGCTATTAGAAGCATAAACCTCATATTTGCAGGTTATTAAAGACTTATTTTTATGATGAATCAAGCAAATGTTTGAAATATCACTAACTCTTTTCAAACGGAAAGTCATTCTATAAAAAGCAGTTCCGTCTTGATATCTTATGATACTGCCATCGGGACCTTCTTTAGCAAATGTATTTTTTGAATTGTGCCAATCAGCAACTACATCTCCATCAGTTAATTGGTACTTATCAAAAGCATAGTCATAATCTATGCCTTGATTTTCGCCACCCTTATACTCGCAAACCATTGGAGAAATTCCCGCTAAAAGATTTTTTCCATAATCAGTAGGCAAAGCAGCAGTGTTATCAAAGGTTACTTCAGAATTCACTGCGGCAACAACGTTGAAATTAAAATTAGAAAAACAACAAATAAAAAGCGATAAAGATAAGATAATTGCTAAAATCTTCTTCATAAATATCCCCTTCATTCGATAAAATTATAAAATATACTTAATTATAACATTTTTTATAATTGTAACATATATACAATTCAAAGTCAATTTTTATATTACGCACAAAAGATTTAACCTGTGAAAACTGCTATATTAAAAAATTTTAAAAAAACTAAAAATAGGTATTGACAAGTAGCGTTTCGAGTGATATAATAATGAACGTTGCGAATGCGAGTGTGCTGGAACAGGCAGACAGGCACGTTTGAGGGGCGTGTGTCTTCGACGTATGGGTACAAGTCCCATTATCCGCACCAAAACCCAAATTCGACCTTTTGGTTGAGTTTGGGTTTTCTTTTTGCTGTTTGGACTTGAACCCGAGAGGGTTTGTCGTTTAGAAAAACAGTGTGGCACACTGTTTTTTAGACA
>JAZQTQ010000028.1:0-5902 GCA_045630885.1 Acutalibacteraceae bacterium | reverse complement strand
TAATGTGTATTTTGCAGACCCATACTGTGCTTGGCAAAAAGGTACGAACGAAAACCTTAACGGATTGTTGCGCGAATTCTACCCTAAGGGTAGAAACCTTTCTCGTGTTAGTCCTACAACATTAAAAAAGAACCTGGCGTTAATTAACGCCAGGCCCAAAAAAGTTTTACTTTACAAAAAACCTGTGGATTTATTTGATGATTGTATTAAAAAGTGTTGCACTTAGTTTGACAATTCATCTGAAAAATGAATAATGAATAATTAATGTGTCGAATTATTCGCAGAATCACATTTTGACAGTTGCTTGGCTTTTATTTTATAATCTCGTGAATTATTTCTTGTTTTCGAGCGCTTGAGCGATTGCAACGGCGGCAAATGATGCAAAGCCGTGATCAAGGCTTCCTGCACCATTTATGGTTTCCCAAAGAGTTCCTGTATTTTCATTCATAGCGCCGAAGAAATCGGTTATATCTTTTTCTAGGATTTCCCATCTTTCATGCTTTAACAATGCTAATATTTTAACATAAAGCCCGATAAATGCATTGAAAATAGGAACCTTTCTGCCGTCGACCTGTTCGGGGAATCCGTTTTCAACATATCCTCGCAAAGCCTCGTATTTCGGGCTATTGAAATCAAAATCTCCAAAATAGAGGGCGTAATATTGCGCTGTTTGAGTTGCGTTGCCCGTATTTTTAAGAACACCCTTTTCATCGCGAACAGCGTTATCCGTAAACAACGTTCCGTCAAAAGATAGTTCGATGGTCTTCTCGTTTATCTTCTCTGCTTTTTCGAGCCATTTTTTATTTCCGAACAACTTATATCCGCTCTTTAGCGTCGAAGCATAAAGGAAGTTTGTTGGATAATTCACGTCTTGAACCCACTCGTTTGCGGCATTCCAATCCAAGAAGTTCCAACCCGGCAATTTTTCTAAAAGTCCATCGGAATTTTCGAACTGTTCAAAATAGTTCAAAATATTCTCAATGCTCTTTCTGAATAACTCCTTATCTGCATTCTTATTTCGCTCATTCAGATATTCTTCGACCTCTAATATATACCACATACACCACTGCGGAATATAGTCGTTTTCGCTTATCATATCGCTGGGATAGCACATCGGCAAAAGGCCTTTCGGAAGAAGCTCATCGCCATCGAAAAGTCTATAATTTTCCAAGAAAGCCGCTTCCGCTTCGGCTGTTCCAAAGAAGAAATGTTCGGCACGACCCGTGAAGAAAGAATCGCAAAGCCAACCTGCTCTTTCTCTGGAAGGGCAATCCATATAAATATCAACAACGTTATGCGCGAAAGTTCTTAATGCGGCATCGTAGATTCCTTTAATTTTAGGGTCGGAAATCTCGATTTTCTTTGCTTTTGACATATTCGATTGATAACTCTTGATTCCGAGAGAATTAAGGGTTATTTCGCCCGATTTTACAACAACGACTATTTTTTTCGCAGTACACGGTTCAAAGGACATATATTCGGCATCGCCATTTTTGAATATACACTCATAAACGTTTTGCATATTGATATTTCCAAGCGAAAAAGTGTCCTTTTGAGGGGCTTCGGTCATTCCGAAAATAACGTCGGATTCTTCGGCAGCATTAATATTCGCAATTAAAAATCCACAGTTTATAACGCCTAAATCAAAAAGCGCATATTCCCCTGCCTTTATTTTTATAGGTAGTTCATTTTCGCCTCCGCAGATTTTATAAACCTGCCTTGCAAGATAGCGGAAGGGTTTATATTCTATCTCGTCTTCCTCGTATCTTCCCCATCTCTCGTTTATGTCTTTACCTGAATATCTGTTGTCAGGGCAGTCTATTGTTCCGTCATAATGGGATTCACCGAAATTCTCAGTTACCTTCAAAAAACTATCTTCATAAATAGGATATGGCGCAACTCTGTCTATAATTTTAATTTGAGGACAAATTTCATATTCTGCATTTTCTTTATCCTCTTTTCTGAAATCCCAAACCTCTCCGAAATGGCGTTGCTTTGAAAAACGCTCAACCTTTCTCAATTTCTGCGGATTTCTGTAAACGTTAAAGTTATCTCCCGTTGCAGCCAAAACTTCGCCGCCAACCTCAATTTCCGCCATAACAAACGATGGTTGTTTGCAGGTTGAAAGCGACATACAATAATATCCTGCAACCTCTATTCTTATAATGTTTCCGACATTGTTGTCGAATTTCTCTATCGAAATTATATCCTCTCTGGCATATCCTCTAGCCGTTCTTGCAGGGCCAAATGCAACAAAAGTTCCGTTGACAAAAATTCTATAAAATCCAACCGTTGCAATATGCACGTTGGCTTTTTTTAGGCTCTTCAAAGAGGCCTCTAAAACAACGTTTGTGTTTTTAACGGTTTGCTCTCCTTTAATCCAAACAGGTTTTGCATTTTTAAACATTTTCATTCCCCTTTTGCCTATTTTTAAGCAACAATTTATTGTAAAACAGTATATCATAACGCCGAGAAATTGTCAATTCAATTAATCGTATCTAAAGGGTTTTCAGAATTGCGAAAAAAAGTTTTTAATTTTCAAAAATTTTTCTTTACTTTTTATAATAATTGTGTTATACTATTTGAGCGTCGGCAAAAATGTCGCGCTGAAACCGTTTCCTATGTTTAAGGATTATGCCCTTTTTGGGAATTGCCTGTTTCCTTTTGCTTGGGTTTCGGAAATATAATTTTAAATGAGGTGAAAAAGAATGCAGACAAAAGAAACTAAGGCTCAGATTATCGCTGAGTATGCTACTCACGAAGGTGATACAGGTTCTCCCGAAGTGCAAATCGCTCTTTTAACAAACCGTATCAACGAGCTCACCGCTCATCTTAAAGAGAACACCCACGATCATCATTCTCGTCGCGGTCTTCTCAAGATGGTTGGTCACAGAAGAAACCTCCTCGCATATTTGCAGAAGGTTGATATCGAAAGATATCGTGCAATCATCAAGCGTCTCGGAATTCGTAAGTAATCGAGAATTAAAGGCAGATTGGGCGCCATGCTCAGTCTGCCTCATTATCGTTATAAAGGAGTTCGCGCATTAGCGGTAAATCGAGGCTTCAATTTTTTGAAGGTTGGATTTATTGCTAAACGAGGGCTCCTCAAAATAAAATTTCAAGGAGGAACAAAAAATGTTCGAAAACTACAAGGTTTATGAAACCACCCTCGCAGGCAGACCCCTAAAGCTCGAAACCGGAAAAATGGCTCAGCTTGCAAACGCCGCAGTTCTCGCAACTTATGGCGACACGTCGGTTCTCTGCACGGTTACTGCTTCTGCAAAGCCCAGAGAAGGCGTTGATTTCTTCCCTCTTTCTGTTGATTATGAGGAAAAAATGTATTCTGTAGGTCGTATTCCCGGCTCTTTCCAGCGCCGCGAAGGAAAGGCAAGCGAAAAAGCTATCCTTTCAAGCCGTTGCATTGACAGACCTATCCGTCCTCTATTCCCTAAGGATATGAGAAACGATTGTACTGTTGTTGCAACCGTTATGTCGGTTGATCCCGATTGCTCGCCCGAAATCACTGCCGCTATCGGCGTTTCTGCCGCTATCGCAATTTCCGATATTCCTTGGGACGGCCCTATTTCAAGCGTTAACGTTGGCCTTATTGATGGCCAAATCGTTATCAACCCAACTTTGGAAGAAAGAGCAAAAACAGAGCTTAACTTAACAGTTTCTTCAACTGCTGATCTCGTTGCTATGATCGAAGCCGGCGCAAACGAAATCGAAGACGACGTTATGTTTGACGCTATTATGAAAGGCCACGAGGTTAATAAAGAGGTTGTTGCTTTCATCAACAGCATCGTTGCTGAAATCGGCAAGCCTAAGTTTGAGTTTGAATCAAACGATCCTGATCCCGAAATTTTCGCAGAAATCGAAAGCTTCTGCATTGAGGATGTAAAGAAGGCTCTTGATACAGATGATAAACTCGTTAGAGATGCCGCTTTGCTTCCTATCTACAATGCTGTTCACGAGAAATACGACGAGCAGTTCGAAGGCAAAGAAGCGAAGCTTGATGAAATTCTTTATCTCGTTCAGAAACACGTTGTTAGAGATTGGCTCAAGAACGAAAAGAAGAGAGTTGATGGCAGAGGAATCGACGAAATTCGTCCTTTGGCTGCAGAAGTTGACCTTCTCCCAAGAGTTCACGGTTCAGGTCTTTTCACTCGTGGACAAACTCAGGTTCTTTCCATCGCAACCCTCGCTTCCGTAAGCGACGCACAGCGTCTTGACGGACTCGATGAGGAAATGGAAAAGAGATATATCCATCATTACAACTTCCCCTCTTATTCCGTTGGCGAAACTAAGCCCAGCCGCGGACCCGGACGTCGCGAAATCGGACACGGCGCTCTCGCAGAGCGTGCTCTTATCCCCGTTATTCCTTCTGTTGAAGAATTCCCTTATGCAATTCGTGTTGTATCTGAGGTTCTTTCTTCAAACGGTTCAACTTCACAAGGTTCCATCTGTGGTTCAACCCTCGCTCTTATGGCTGCAGGCGTTCCGATTAAGAACCCTGTTGCAGGTATTTCTTGTGGTCTTATCACAGGTGACGAAGGTGTTTACGGCGACTTTATGACTATGGTTGATATTCAGGGTCTTGAAGACTTCTATGGCGATATGGACTTTAAGGTTGCAGGAACAAAGAAGGGTATCACTGCTATCCAGATGGACTTGAAGGTTCATGGCCTTACCCCCGAAATCATCAAAGAGGCTTTTGCAAAAACCCACAAAGCCCGTGATTATATCCTCGATGAAGTTATGCTCAAATGTATTCCTGAGCCCAGAGCTGAGCTTTCTCAGTATGCTCCCAAAATGCTCGCAACAACAATCGATCCTCAGAAGATTGGCGACGTTATCGGTAAGCAAGGCAAGGTTATTCAGTCTATTCAGGAGCAATGCGACGTTACTATCAACATTGACGACGACGGCAGAGTTTTCGTTGCAGGTGTTGACCTCGAAAAAGCTCAGCAGGCAGTTTCAATAGTTGAAACTATCGCAAATGGCCCTGAAGTTGGAGCTATTTATAACGGTAAAGTTACCCGTCTTATGACTTTCGGTGCATTCGTTGAAATCGTTCCCGGTGTTGAAGGTCTTGTTCACATCAGCAAGCTCGACATTAAGCGCGTTGAAAAGGTTGAAGACTGCGTAACCGTTGGCGACAGAGTTATGGTTAAGGTTGAAGAAATCGACGATCAGGACAGAATCAACCTCTCCCGCAGAGCTGCTCTTGTTGAAATAAAGGGTCTCACAGTTGAAGACGATGGCGAGGACGAAAAACACGACCGTCGCCGCAAGGGCTTCAGAAATAAGAAATAATTAAGTTTCTGATTTCAAAAGCTACATCATCTAAATCATAACCACCCGTCGAACGGGTGGTTTGCACAAGGGCTATAAGCCCATGGTACTGACCCGCGTCTCAAGGCGCGGGCTTTCTCTTTGTTCAAGCCTTAGAGTATTTGCCTCTTTGGCTACCCCTGAAGGGGTTTAACTAAAAGGATCTGCGTATTCTTTTACACTCAGCTTATCCAAAGCTATATCAGCTTTCTCTTGCTCTTGGATATATTTCTTTATTGTTGCCTCATTCAACCCAACTGTTGAAACGTAGTATCCTTCTGCCCAAAAGTGTCTGTTGCCAAATTTATATTTTAAGTTCGCATGTCTATCAAACATCATTAGTGCGCTTTTACCTTTGAGATACCCCATAAAGCTCGCAACGCTCGTTTTTGGGGGAATACTCAGCAATAGATGTACGTGGTCTGGCATCATATGTCCTTCTAATATTTCTACGCTTTTGTATTTGCACAATGTTCTTATGATGTCTTGTAAATCTTTTCTGTACTGATTATAGATTATTTTTCTTCGATATTTTGGTGCAAATACCACATGATACTTGCACATCCAC
>JAZQTQ010000027.1:0-5956 GCA_045630885.1 Acutalibacteraceae bacterium | reverse complement strand
AACCGCTTCCATCAGAATAGATATAACCTTCACTACCATCTCTGCCGCGATAATATCTGCTTCCGTCCGAATATCTATAAGATTTCCCTTCATAATCATCGCTATTTATGAACCCAAAATCGTTAGGAAAAAGAAACGCTTTTCCGTCGTTATTCTTAGGCATAGATATTCCTCCTTTTTGAGATATTCGTATCGTCTTTATTACATTATATACCAAACTATAAATAAAATCAATTGCTCATTAAAAAATCAAAAGCGGCAACTAAACATTGCCGCTGTGTTTATGCATTATTTTATTGCTACTCTCGCTTAGCTTTATTGTCCATAACAAGCCCGATAATTGCGGCGGAAATGTAGACAACGTTTGAGAGAATTGTGCCGAAATTCAGGTGGAAAACTCCGTATAACAGCCAGAGTCCGTGCCCGAAAATGGCAAGGATACGGGTCGTGTGTGGGCTCATACTATAAAACCCGAAAACCATTATAACGCTTCCCGCCATCGGGAGAAGGCTCTCGAGTCCCGCCCAGGTGAAAAGGGGGGTTGAGCCGATAACGATGGCGAAAAACCAGAGCCAGAATTTATGGCTTGCCCATTTTTTACGCCCGCGAAAAGAAAACACAATGCCTCTGAAAACCGCAACCACCGTTATGGAAGCGCCGGTATAGGCGCCGAGAATGATTTGCTGAGTTGTTGAAAGCACGTCGGTTGAAGCCTTAATCAGGAGAATTGTTTCTCTCTTTTTGGGAAGATAGGTGAAAAATCCGATTAACGCAATGAAAATCCCAAAGGCTTGGCCGAATTCATAAAGAGTCATAAATTATCGCCTCGAAATCAGATGATTATATAAGAATAGGGTGCGATTCTTCTGCCTTCATAGCATTGCTCCGAAGCAGAAGAATTGCCGATTATTTTCGACCCGTCGGAATAGGTTACAACCTTGATTCCGCCATCTAATATATCATATCTTTCCATAAATAGCAACTGCTTGTCGGCGAGTTTTTCTAAAATGTCCTCGCCCTCGCGGATTTTTTCGGCAGTTATTTTAAGGTCTTGCTCGTTGTATGCCAAAAGGTCGGTTGTGCCCATCCAGTTCACTTCCGATTCGCTTCTGAATTTTGAATAAATATAAAAGGTTGGCTTTCCGCCCGACATAATAAGGTTGATTTTTTCTTCGGGTGCTTTTATATTATAGTTCACCGTCGAGCTGCGGGGGTTGTAAAGAATAATTCCGTGATAAGTCAGCTCCCAAAGGGGAATAAATTCATCGCATAGGCTCGGAGTGAAATCTCCGAAAGCGGCTCCAAAGCGAACGTAGAGCGCAAAATCAAGCTTTGAAAGGGAGAAATCGAAAGCGCCTTCGGAAGAAAAACCGCCAAAGGTGTTTTGGAAATAATCCATAAGCTCGTCTATTGCCTTAACGCTCTCGCCCGTTGAAGAAGGGTGTTCTTCAGAAAAGCAAGCGTCGGGAACAACGATAGAGGTAACGTCGTTGTAATGGAGACCATTTAAGCCATAGGTTGCCAATTCGTCCATCTCTTTTTTAACAACCTCTAATTGCTTTTTAGGGCAAACGTGATAGGCATAACCGCCGCCGTAGTCTCCGCCGATATGATGCTCCCCGTTTCTTCTTTTAACGATATAGTCCCAAGAAAAGTTGTTGGCGATCGTGTAGGCATCGATGGAAATTGTGTGAAGCGAAATTTTATAGCCTAAAGATTTAACGTATTCAATGGTTTTCTTGAGTTCCTTTTCGCCGCCGAAAGCTTCTTCAACGGGCAAATGCTGAGGAAATCTTCCATCATGCCCCATTTTATTCCAGCCAACAAGCTGTAAATCTGCGCCTTCAACTCCTGCAGCTTTAAGCGCATCGGCAATTTCTCGAACTCGCTCAAAAGTGCAAGCAGTATACATCGGCGGCTCGTTTTCAACCGTTTGATGCTTTATTGGGCTTGGGCTCGGCTTCCAGCCCATTCGGATTCTAACAAGGGGATGCTTGCGATGATATTCAACAACCTCTCTCTTGCATTTTTGGGCTAAAGTTGTTATTTCTCCTCGCTCGAGTCTTAAATTTCTTTCTGCCGCCGCCATTTGGCAATAATCTGCCCCTTTATCGAGGAAAACAATCTCGATTTTTATATCTTCTGCAGGCATATCGCAAAGGGCTTCGAGCTTTCCGTCCTCTTTTTCGGTTTCAATAAAATTATAAATAACGCCCGCCGAATAAACACCGTTTTTGATTTCTGCCCAGAAGCTGAAATTATAGCTTCTTTCGGCTCTTATAATTGCAGAGAAATCCTTATGTTTTATTCCGAACCATCCCATAACGGGGCGGCGAATAATGGAGGAGGCATCCTCGCGCTTTATAAAATTAGTTTTCATATCTCCGTCAATATTGATGGCTGTTGGGAAAACGTAGTAGCCTTCCTCGTCGGCTTCGGATTTAGTAAAATTACCTAAAGCAAAGAGCTTTTTTGCGTTTTGAAAATTCTCTTTTTTAAGGGTTAAAAAAACGGAATTTCCCTTTCTTTGGCTATCAAAAAAATATTCTTTGCCATTTTCATCTAAGGCAGAAAAGATAAAATCGTTCATTTCTTTCGCTCCTTTTAATTTCTTTCTTTGATATTACCATATATTTATAGTAATACATACCCCCAAAGTATAAAAAATGAAGGTCAATATTGATATTATCATAGATTTGTGGTAATATATAGCCAAAATATAAAGAAAAAAGTATGAAAATTGAAGGTGGATTATGAAAATAGAGGAAATAAACCCATTTGTCCGCGCGGCGCAAATACAACCCGAGGTCTTGGAGGGCAAGGAGCCAAGGCTTGCTTATGACTATCGAATTTTTCTCGTTTTAGATGGGCTTGGAAGTTTTTATTATAAGGGAAAAGTATTCGAAATCAAAGAGGGAAGCTTGCTTGTTTTTCCGCCCGAAACGGAATATTATTTTAAAGGAAAACTAAAAGTTATCGTTATAAATTTCGATATGACCAGAAAATATAAAAATGAAATCAAACCTATGGAGCCAAAGCCGTTGAGAGAGTTTAAAAAGGAGCTTGTTTACGATAAAACGACGGCGGAAGGCTTTGAAGCGCTTTATATTGGCGATGTCGAGGAAGAAATTCGCGAAAAATTATTGGATATAACAGAGAGCTTTATTTTTGGAGGAGAAGATTTCGATGCAATATGTTCGGCTAATTTAAAGCTTGTTTTAGCAGAGCTTATTTCGGGTGAAAAGAATCGGCTTGATTTTAAGAGCAGGCTATCTCAAAAAATTATGTTCTATGTAAGGAGCAATGCCGCAGAAATTCTTTCGAATTTTGACGTAGGCTCTGCTTTGGGTTATCACCCGAATTATCTGACTGCGGTTTTGAGGGAAACCTCAGGTAAAACCCTTCACGACGTTATTTTGGAAGAAAAGATAAGGCTGGCAAAACTTTGGCTTTCCTCAACCGACGAAACGATAGAAAACATAGCCTTTGAGGTTGGATTTTCAACAAGGAATTATTTTTGCACAGTCTTCAAAAAATTAACAGGAGAAACTCCGAGAAATTACAGAAACAAAAAAGCCACGCAATAGCGTGGCTTTTAGCGTAATTAAAGGGTTGAATAAAGCTCGTTTATGAGTTTGGGCTCGGCGATCCAATCCGAAAAGGCGGTTGCGCTTCCTGCGGCAACTGAATATTTTAAAGCGGTTTCGTAGTCGGCGGTGTCGAGGTAGCATTTTATAAAGCCTGCAATCATCGAGTCGCCTGCCGCAACGGTGTTTTTAGTTTCACCCTTTGGCGGAAGTTGGGAATGAATACCAAAATCTTCCGAAAGAAGAACCGCGCCCCTTTCCCCTAAGGAAACCAGAACGTTTCGAGCGCCCAACGCCTGAAGCTTTTTGCCGAAGAGAATAACGTCGGCTTCGGTTTTTATGGAAACCGAGAAAAGCTCTTCCAATTCATCGCGATTCGGCTTTATAAGAAAGGGCTTTGTTTCGAGCGCCGTTTTTAAAGGCTCGCCAATGGCATCTATAACCACCTTCACGCCCTCTTTTGCGCTTTGGGCGAGGCGCTTGTAAATGCTGCTGTCTGCTCCTTTTGGGATGCTTCCCGAAAGAACAAGCCAATCACCGGCTTCGATTTTTTTAATTTTGGAAATAAGGCTTTCGATATCGCTTTCTTTTAATTCAATACCGCTTCCGTTAAATTCGGTTATTTCGGAGTGGGAAATTTTAACGTTTATTCTGGTCGTTCCCTGAGCTTCGGAAAAATCGGTTTTGATTCCCGTTTCCTTTAAGAGTCTTTCGAGCTCGGCTCCCGTGAAGCCTGCCGAAAAGCCGAGGGCGGTGGTATCAACCCCGAGCCTCGATAAAAGAATCGAAACGTTGAGCCCCTTGCCACCGGGAACAATGTATTCATCACTTGTTCTATTGGTTTTGCCGATATTCATATTATCGGTTTTTGCAATATAATCAAGGGAAGGATTTAAAGTAACGGTATAAATCATTTCAAAAAGCCTCCAAAGTTAGTTCAAATAAAAGTATAAATCAAAAACTAATATTTCGCAAGACTTTTATTGACAAAAAATAAACAATGTGATAGAATTTTTGTTTGAGGAAGTGAGTTAATTGACAGAAGTTTATCTTGTTAGGCATTGTGAATCGGAGGCTAACGTCAATCATTCCTATGCAGGTAGAAGTGATGTTGATATAAGCGAAAAAGGGGCAAAACAGCTCGAATATTTATCGGAAGCTTTTAGGAATATCAAGCTCGATAAGGTTTATTCATCATCTTTAAAAAGAGCTTTAAAAACAGCGGAAGCTATTAATAAATACCCCCAAGCTCCCATAGAAATTGAAGATGATTTTATAGAAATAGATTTCGGCATTTTTGATGGTAAGCCCGTAAGCGTAATGCCTGAAGAATTTAGAAATACCTGGTTTCAGGAATATCACAATTACTATTCTCCAAATGGAGAGTCGGTTGATGAGGTTTGCGAAAGGGTTGTGAGAGGGTTTAAAAAGGTCACAGAGAAAAACGATGGAAAAACTATCGCTATTGCTTCTCATGGCTGCGCAATCAGGTGCCTTATGAGACAGCTTATGGGTCTGCCTCGTGAAAAAGGCGGCGAAGTTGCTTGGTGTGATAACACAGGTATTAATAAAATTATATTCCAAAACAGCGAGTTTAAAATCGAAGTTGAGAACGAAACGGCTCATTTGCCCGATGATTTTAAAGCGGAGCCGATTTCTTCTTGGGGAAAGGAATAATAATGATTATTTTAGGAGTTGATCTCGGAAAAACGAGAACGGGAATTGCAGTTTCGGATAAAAGCGAAACCTTTGCCTTTCCGAGAGAGGTTATAAAGGAATATTCAAGAGAAAAATTATATGCAAAAATAGCGGAAATTGCCAAAAACGAAAAGGCGGAATTAATCGTTTTGGGGCTTCCGAAAAATATGGACGGCTCCGAAGGCTTTAAGGCGGAGGAAAGCCGAAGGGCTAAAGAGTTTCTCGAAAGCTTGACAGGGCTTTCCGTTGAGCTTTATGACGAAAGATGCACAACCGTTATCGCCCAAAAAAGCCTCTGGGATAACGGGCTCGATACCAAGAAGGGCAGAAAGATAGTTGATACCGTTGCCGCAACGGTTATTTTGGAGGATTATCTCAACTTCAGAAAAAACAAAAAATAAAAACAAAAAATGCTTCCGTTTCTATTGACACGGAAGCATTTTTCATATAAAGTTAAGATAAGCAAACACGAATAATCCGAATCTGCCTAAAATGGCATAAATTTAGCGCTTTTCGGCTTGTCATCATCAGTAATGCACAAAGCATTACCGACTCTTTCGCACCGAAAATCACAAGAAATTATGCTCATTATTAGGTCGAAGAATTTTAAAGATGCGGATTTTTGGGTTTGCAAGGCAAAAACGCAGTCAATCCTTTGTGGATTGACGAGT
>JAZQTQ010000026.1:0-20506 GCA_045630885.1 Acutalibacteraceae bacterium | reverse complement strand
AACTATATCCTTTTTTATAATATTCCCGTAGACAACAGCGTTCTTCTATGGTAAGATGGGTGTAGCTCATATAAATCCTCCTTGGTTTTTTGTTTTGTGGTAATTACATTATACCATGGATTTATATGGGCCACCTTTTTTATTCAACTGTTGCACTTGATAGTATAACTCACCATATAACTAAAAAGGCTTGACCTATTTGGTCAAGCCTTTTTTCGTTAGAATAATGTTGTTATCCAATAGATAATACCATATACAACCGATGCCACTGTACCATACACAATAACCGGACCCGCTATTTTAAACATATTAGCGCAAAGCCCTAAAACAAGCCCTTCGCTTTTAAATTCGATTGCAGGTGAAACAACTGCGTTTGCAAAGCCGGTTACGGGAACTAAAGTTCCTGCGCCGGCACGTTTGGCTAGCTTGTCGAAAAGTCCGAGACCCGTAAAAATAGCAGTTACTCCAATTATAGTTATGCTTACTATGGCATAGCATTGTTTTTCTTCTATCCCTTTTTTTAATAAAAATTCAAGAAAAAGTTGCCCTAAAGTGCAGATAGAACCGCCAACGAAAAATGCCCAAAGACAATTTTTAAATATCGGAGAAGGGGGAGAATATTTTTTAACAAGCTTAGAGTATTCTTTATTTTGTATATTCATTGTTTGCTCCTTGAAAAAAACTTAATTATAAATATTTTTGCTGAAAAATAAAGTTTTATTCGAATAAAAGCGATATATATTCTTGACTTTCAAATATTATAAGATATTGATAATTCTATTTTGTATAGATGATTATGTTTATTTAATCATAAGTTCATCTTCTTAATGATGTTTTTTTGTTGTGTGTTTTGGTTATATAATTAGAGAAAAATTTTTCATTTAAGCGTTTAGAATCACGCGACTGTACCACACGAATTTTGTAAAAAAACAACGCAGGCCAAGATTGGCCTGCGTTGTTTGCCGCATTTCGGCAAAAAGATGATGAAAAAAGAGAAAATCTAAATTATTCAGCAAACTCCTTCATAATGTTTAAAACTCTTGTTGCACCCGATAAAACTCCGTCAATATCAGTGCTGGCGGATATGAAATCCACCTTTTTATTTATCCAGTGGCTAAGCACCGCAAACCTATCGTCTCCGGTTGAAATACCAATAGGTTTCGAGCATTTGTGAGCTTTGCTGATAGCAATATCGATAAGACGGTTAGTTTCTTTGCCATTAGGCGCATGACCGAGTTCACCAACAGAGCCGCTTTCACAATATATAAAAATGATCTATTCTCCAAGACTGCATATCAGAGGCAGCGTTAAAAATATTAAAGAAAAATAAAAAAAGAAGATGCTAAAGAAACAGGGTATACACCTTGAAAAAGTTTTAACGTTAGGTGTTAGTTTCGATATAGCATCTTCTGTTTTTGTGTATTGTTATTAAAGATATTTATTGACTATAGATTCGTAAGTCCAATCATCGCCTGAGTTTATATAAACCTTTGCTGAACCTGTTTCGAAGGATATCAAGGTGTCTGTTAGGCGCTTATTAGAGTAATAATAGTTTTTAACGTTTTCGATATAATCATAAGCATAGGTTGAGCGAGAATAAACCGAATCGTTAACCGAAACGAAGGTTACTTGCGGATTTACAGTTTTTATAAAATCAGCGCTTATATCACAGTGGAAATGGTGGTTAGCATAGTAGTATTGGCAGTCAAGTTCTGCTTCCTTGCCCCATTTTTTATAGTCTTCGTGTAGTCTTGTTTGGGCAAAGGCGTAGTTGTCTGCTCCGTGGTAATATCCAAAACCATTGTATCTCAAAATAAAGGAAACGGAGGTTGAGTTTTCAAAATTATGCTCGTTATATTTAACGTATGCAATATTATGAATTTTCATCGGATTTCCGTATTGGTCAAAACGGCTGTTGGTTGCAGTCATATTAACCCCGCCCAAATCCCAGATTTCGTGAATTTCATCATAAAACTTCAGCATTGTTGAATCGAGATACCTAAAGTTTTTGAGATAATCAATGCGCTCTGAGTTGTCTTTGGAAATAAGCTCGGAAACCTTTGCTTCGTCAGGTTTTTCTATGCCGTTCATATCGAGAATTTCATCGAGGCAACCCCAGTGGTCAGAGTGAAAATGGGTTAAAAGATAATAGTCAATTTTTATGTTGTGTTTATTAAAATAAGGAAGTATTGTTTTTTTGCAATCAGCGTCTTCAGAAGAATCAATCAAAAGATTTTTTCCGTTAGGTAGAGTTATAAGGGTTGAACTTGCGCAACCAATATTAAAATTCAGAATTTGGAGAGCATAATTCTTTGCTTTGGCAATTCTAAGAGTGTAAATAAGATTTTCGCCGTTTGATAACAAGAAATTAAGCTTATGCTCGCCTTCACCCAAGGCCAAAACATCTTCCATATTTAAAAGAATTTCTTTATGGTGTATTCTGAATCCTGCATAAGAATTATTAAGTTTTGCATTTCTTTCGCAAAAGCGTATTTCTCCTTTTTTAGAAACAATTTTCGAAAGAGATGCGTTATATGATTTAAGAACAACCTGAAGCTGTTTTTCTTCGCCTAAAAAAAGCGAATCAAAATTAGGAGAAAGCTCCGACTGTCGGTTGCTTTCGTTTAAGATTTTTATGTCTTTGATTAAAACATCGTGTCCGAAATCATGCTTAACAGTTATAGCGTTAAGGCCCTTTTTAAGATAGAAGGGGAGAGAAATTGAGCGTCTTCCGTGCGGAAGGCTTGGCATATATTTAAGGCTTTCGCCGTCGGGATAAAAAATCGTTACGTCCAGCCAATTATCCCAATCATCGTGGAAATAGGAGAATTCAACCTCAAAATAACCATCTTTGGGGCTATCAAGCATAACCGAAAAGGAATGGGAATTGTTAATAAGGAGGGGACACCCGTTTTTTAGCGGACAATTAATTTTTCTAGTGTTCATATTGATTCTTCCTTTTTAAAATTATTTACTTTTATCATAAGAATTTTTTGCAGCAAGCAATACGTTTCTTGCAACAGTTTTTGCAACGTCGTTTCCGCTACCACCTTTTTCGACAACAACCAAAAAAGCAAAGGGGTATTCTTCGTCGGCGCAAAAACCAATAAATTCTGCGTGTGGTATCGTTTTTTCGTCGCCCCATTCGGCGGTGCCTGTTTTTCCTCTAACGTCGAGTCCTTGGAAAAATGCTTTTCCGCCGTAAGTGATTTTTGTTGCGCCTTCCATAAGTTGAGAAAGAGCCTCGGCGGTTGTAGCTTCACAAACGGTTTTTCCAAGTTTTGATTTTCCTTTTGAAATGGTTTTACCGTTCTTATCGTAAACGCCTGATATGAAATAAGGTGTAATAGGTGTCCCGTCATTAGCGATAGCACCAATACTTGTTAAATATTGGAGGGGATTTTGCATATCTGTATATTGTCCGATTCCCGACCAACCAAGTTCAATAGTTCTTGCGTTCTCAACGTCATAACTGCTGGTTTGAGCCTTTATTCCGTTTAAATAAAAATCTTCGCCAAAGCCAAATTTTCGGGCATATTCAGTCATCGTTTCTTTTCCCAAATCAACCGCAAGACTTGCAAAATAACAGTTGCAAGAAACAGCGAAAGCATCTTTTAAGGAAATATCATTATGATACCCTGTGCATTTAACTTCTTCACCTCCAAGAGTGCAGGTGCCTTTGCAGGTGTATGTTCTTTCATAAGCGTCGGGAAGCGTTTCAATTGCGGCTGCGGCGGTTACAATTTTAAAGGTAGAACCGGGGGCATAGGTAGAGGCTAAAAAGCGATTCATAAAAACGCCTTCGATTTCTCCATTTATTGCTTTTTGTGTTTCATCTTCGCTTGCGGGGTCATAGGTAGGAGAAGAAAACATACAAAGTATTTCGCCCGTTTTATAATTGTAAATCGCAACAACTCCGCTGTGATTTCCCAAAGAATTTAAAGCGGCAGAAGAAACAGACGCGTCAATGGTTAATTGGATATCATTACTGCTTTCGCCTGCAGGGAAAAGCCCCGTTATTTTGTTATAACCCGAAAGTTCTTCTCTGAAAGCGGTCTGAGCGCCTGAGCTTATAAATCCGTTGGCATCGCCAACTGCATGAAGCGTTGCCATTCTAATGGTTCGGTCTTCGTTAAAAACTCTTTTTCCGTTAATTGTTTCGCAAAGAATTGAGCCGTTTCTGTCGATTATTGCGCCGCCGTTGGAAAACTCACCGTTTTGATAGATATGGTTATTTGTTGGGTGGAGAACCCAGTTTGGAGAAAAGGTGAAATAAATAACGCAAAAAACACAAAGTCCAATCACGAAAGCAATGGATAAAAAGGACATAAAAGCAGCCCTTAACGATAATTTTTTCATTGTATTCCACCTCCGCTTTTATCGATTTTTATGAATTGAGAGCCTGAGGTTTTAATGAAACTCAATAACAGCCATGAAGCGATCATTGATGAGCCTCCGTTGCTGATAAAGGGAAGCGTAACTCCCGTTAATGGAAGCAAATCAACCGAGCCGAAGATATTAAGAATTGCTTGAATAATGAAAATGCCAGAAGCCGCAGACGCGGTTATTGCATAATAAATCGAGCCCGTTCTTGTAATGCAAATTCCGGCGTAGATTGTGAAAATCGCAAAGCACAGAACGGTTAGAAGGGCAAAAATCAAGCCCATTTCTTCGGCAATCATTCCGAAAACCAAGTCGGTATCTGCGGCAGAAACAGATGATAAGGTTCCGTTTCCGAGACCCAAGCCAAACATTCCTCCGGAGGCTGCCGACATCATAGTTTGCGCTTGCTGATAGCCTTCGGCAGAGGCATATTCCCAAGCCTTTCCGTAGGTTTCAAAGCGTTGAGAAATATATGGAAAAATCTTAATTGCAGCAAAAGCGCAAAGAGAGGCGGAGCCACAAAGCAGCGCTATGAATTTAATGTCGCAAAGCCTCAAGCAAAGGATAATAATAAGCGCGGTAAAATAAACGATAGCCGATCCAAAATCCCTTATTATTGCAAGGGAAATCAGGCAACAAAAAGAAAAACCGAGAAACGTTATAAGATTTTTTGTTTGCATCATTTTTTCGAGAGCGCAAGCGCTTATAAAAACGAAAGCAACCTTAATAAATTCCGATGGTTGGAAAGAAAAAGAACCAATTGCTATCCAGTTTTTTGAGCCGTTAACGTAGGTTCCGATAAAGATATTAGCAAGGAAAAGCAGAACCGAAAGAATCATAACGGGCAACTGGAATTTTTCTAAAATTTCTTGTTTTTTCAAAACAAGGCAAAGCAAAACGAAACCAATAAAACCTACAAAAAACATAATAGCTTGTTTTATGAGGGCTTCATCGCCAACGTTTGAACACATACAAAAGCCAACGGTTGTTAAGAAAAAGGCGGTCATTTCAACTCCGATGTTGCTGTTAAAGCCTCTTATCGGAATATATATCCATTCGGTTGCAACAATTCCTAAAAAGCATAAACACAAAGGAAGCGGGGAAACAACTTTACCAATAAGCAAACTGCCAAAGGCTAAAAATTGGAAAATTGTTAGAATAAACATATTAGCTAGCCTGCAGGTTTTTAAAGAATCGTCCGATTTAGCAGAGTTTTTTGCAATATCAGGATTTATTGCGATTTGAAGGGTAGTTCCGGCAATTGTTATTTTATCTCCAGAATTAAGATAACCTTCTCCCTCAACGAGAAAATCGTTTATATAAACCTTGTTTTCTTTTGAAGTTGGGGTGATTTTAAAGCCGTATTCGGTAAGCGTAACGATGGCGTGTTGCTTTGCAGCCAAAGAATTTTTAAGTTTAACGTCGCAAAAAGCGCCCGAACCTATCATACATTCGGAACTTTTTATTTCTATAATATCGAGATAACTTTCCATTGCGAATTTAGCTAAAGTTTTTCTCTTTAAATTGTGAAAGATGCATTTTAGATTTAAAATAACAAAACTAAGCCCTAAAAGAGGGAAAATAAAACGAACAATTCCTGCATATAAAAGCTCTGCACTATCCATAAAAGCACCTTCCTTTCTTATTGTTATATATTATACAACAGAAATCTGTCTCTGTAAATGAAAAAATAAAAAATAGCAACAAACCGTTGCTATTTTTTAGTTTAAAATGCAAAATAATAAGCAATTAAAATCAAGCCGAGAATAATTCGATACCAGCCGAAAATCTTGAAATCTCTTTTCTTAATGAAATTCATAAGGAATTTAATTGCGGCGAGAGAAACCAAGAAAGCAGTTATGGTTCCAACGATGAGAATGCCGATTTCAGTTCCCGAAATCATATTGACTTCGCCTTCCATAATATCCAGTCCGAATTTTAAAATTTTGAGGAAGCTTGCGCCAAACATAACGGGGATAGCAAGGAAGAAAGAAAATTCTGCGGAAGCGGCGCGGGAACAGCCGAGAAGCATTCCGCCAAGAATGGTTGAACCGCTTCTTGAAGTTCCCGGAATAAGGGAAAGAAGCTGGAAAACACCAATTAAAAATGCGGTTTTAAAGGAAATGTTTTCGCTGTTTTCGGCCTTTAATTTAAGGCTCCCTTTTTTGCCGAGCGTTTCAACGATTATGAAAGCAACGCCATAGATAATAAGGGTTGCGGCAACGGTTGGGAAATTATAAAACTTTTCGTCGAGCCAATCGTCAAGTAAAAGCCCGATAACCGCTGCAGGAAGGCAGGCGACGATAACCTTTCCCCAGGTTTTGAAAATACCACGTTTTTGCTCTATGGTTTTTGATTTTGAAAACGGGAAAAGTTTGCTCCAAAACATAATAATGACAGCAAAAATTGCTCCAAGTTGGATAACAACTCTGAACATATCAATAAAGCTTTCGCTGGCTTTGAATCCAAAAAACTCCTCAAAAAGAATGAGATGACCTGTCGAGCTAACGGGGAGCCATTCGGTTATTCCTTCAACGATACCATAAAAAACTGCTTTTATAAATTCTATAAAATCCATAGCAAAAACCTCAACGTTTAAATGTGATTATATAATATGTTTGCATTATAGCACATATTCCTTAGTTTGTCTATAAAAAACGGTCGGAAAATTCCGACCGCAAGAAATTATTTTTTAATTTTGAAGGTTAGGTTTTTAGCACCTCTGTATTTGCCTTTAAAAACAACGTTAACCTTAGCGGTGCCGACCTTTTTATTATTGGAGTAGTGAATAGTGTAATATTTAGAAGGAATTTTATTTCCTGCCGCATCAAGAACCTTAACCTTAGGCTCAATATCGGAACCGGTGTATTTATAAGTGCTCTTGCTTAATGATACCTTGTATTCATATTCAGAAGCAGGAAGGTCGATGAAACGATAAACAACGCTGTATGCACATCCGTCGTATTGATGAACGATGTTTTCGAATCTTTCGAGCGTCTGGAAAACGGGGCCTGCATCATCTCCAACGTGAGCAACAAAATGGTGGCCTTCGTTGTTTGTTCCTGCATAAACCGCAACGTGTCCGCAAGAAAGTCCCATATTAGGAACGCTAAAACAGATAAGATCGCCGATTTTGAGCTTGCTCAAAGTAGCGCCGGGAAGGGAAGAATAGCTTCTGTCAACAACCTTCGCTTTTCCTTTTTTAACGAGATATTTTGCAGCGCTGGCCCAAGAGTCGCAGGTTTGGGGGCGAGCACCGCTTCTGTCGATAGCCTTTTTTATATAAGATGTATCAACACCGGCGATATTCGGGAGATAATTTAAGTAGTAGTAAGAAACGTAGCTTGCGCAAACAAGACCGTAATTCTTAAAATATTTAACGTTTGGCGCATATCCCGAAACGGTTGATTTATCCTTGATTTTTTCGGTTCCTTTCGGAGTTCCGTTATAGGTTATTCCCGTTAAATATTTATAAGGAGTTCTGGGACCGCTTGCATAGTCTTGCAAGAAAGAACGGTCTTTGGATTGTTTTTCAACCTTATAGCCTATATATCTCATTGAATCAACAACATAGCTTTCGAGCATTTCATCGGGAAGATCGGGGTGGGGAGCGTTTGAGGTTAAAGTTTTTGAAACTGTTTTCGACCATTCGCCGTAATAACGCTTTCCGCCTTTTGATTTATAGTTTCTAACCGTAACGTAATATTTTTTGCCACTTTCGAGTTTAGCAACTTTAATAGATAAACCCTTATTTCTCTTGAGTTCAATGGTTTTAGACTTTTTTAAGTTTTTAGAGGTTGAATATTTTATTTGATAACCGGAAGCAGTTTTGTCTTCGGCAACGGTTATTGTTAATTGCTTTTGTTTATATTGTTTTAAAGAAGGCTTTCCTGCTTTTTTGGGAAGGATAGTGAAATAAAGAGTTTGGCTTCCGGAAAAACCGTTTTTAAAGCTGATCTTTGCCTTTGCTTTACCCGGATCGGTATTTGAGGAATATTTAATTGATATATTTTCTTTTGCAATTTCTTTTCCGTTTTCGTCGATTGCGATAACCGAAGGTTTTTTCGCTTTCCCGTTATAAACGTATTCAGTTGTTGAAAGAGAAACCGATTTAACTTCCGGAGTTTCAACGATTAAGGAAGGTCCTTCCGAAGATGACGTAACTGCAAAGACAGTTTCGGTTGAGATTATTGCAATCAAAATGATTGTTAAAAGCAAAATAAGTTTTTTCTTCATTTTTAAACTCCCGAAATTTGATATATTTAATAGTATCTAGTATTATATCATAACGTGTTTAGCTTTTCTATCGGCTTTTTGTTTGAGGATTTTTACTGTTCTTAAAACTTTTTTGTAACATTTAACGAAAGAAAATATATAATTAAATCTTGATAAAAGTATGTAATATATGATATAATAAACAAGTTATAAAAAAAGAAAGAGGAAAAAATCTTGGCTTTTGAACTTGACAGAATAAGAAATTTTTGCATTATTGCTCATATTGATCACGGCAAATCAACCCTTGCCGACCGTCTTTTGGAGTTAACTCAGTCGGTAGCTTCCAGAGATATGGAAGAGCAGATTTTGGATAGTATGGATTTAGAGCGCGAACGCGGAATAACAATTAAGGCGCACGCTGTTACGCTATACTATACAGCTTCCGATGGTAATGAATATGAATTAAATCTTATAGACACTCCCGGACACGTCGATTTCCATTATGAGGTTTCGAGATCTCTTGCCGCTTGCGAGGGCGCAATATTGGTTGTTGATGCTTCGCAAGGAATTGAAGCTCAAACCCTTGCAAACACTTATTTGGCGGTAGACCATAATCTTGAAATTGTACCGGTTGTTAATAAAATAGATCTTCCTGCCGCAGAGCCTGATAGGATAATATCCGAGATAGAAGACGTTATCGGAATCCCTGCTGAGGGCGCTCCTAAAATTTCGGCTAAAAACGGAATAAACGTTGAGGAAGTTCTTGAGAAAATTATAACCGATATTCCTGCCCCCGAAGGAAACAGAAACGCTCCGTTGGAAGCGCTTATTTTTGATTCTTATTATGATGCTTATAAGGGCGTTATCGTATTTTTCAGAGTTGTAAACGGAAAGATTAAAAAGGGCGATCTCGTTAAAATGATGGCAACGGGCGCCGAAATGGAAATATTGGAGCTTGGCAGAAAAAGAGCAACCTCCCTTGAGGAATGTGATAGCCTTGAAGCGGGCGAGGTTGGCTATTTGGCAGCTTCAATAAAGTCGGTTCGAGATGCTCGCGTCGGAGATACTATAACCCTAAAAGAAAGCCCTGCCGCAGAGCCTTTAGAAGGATATAGAAAGGTTAATCCTGTTGTTTTCTGCGGTGTTTATCCGGCAGACGGAGCAAAATATCCCGACCTTAGAGAAGCTCTTGAAAAATTGCAGTTAAACGACGCTTCTTTAATGTTTGAAGCCGAAACCTCAGGAGCATTAGGCTTTGGATTCAGATGTGGTTTCTTGGGCCTTCTGCATATGGAAATTATTCAAGAACGTTTAGAAAGAGAATATAATCTGGATCTTGTAACAACTGCGCCGAGCGTTGTTTATAAATTTGAATTAAACGATGGTTCAATAGTTGAAGTATCCAACCCAACCAACTATCCCGACCCCGCTTCCATCGTTTCGGGACTGGAGCCGATTGCTGAAGTTCATATATATAGTCCTTCCGAATATGTTGGCGCAATTATGCAGCTTTGTGAGGAGCGTCGAGGCGACTATAAGGATATGAAATATATGGGAGACCGCGTTGATATGCACTATATTCTCCCTGTTGGCGAAATTGTTTATGATTTCTTCGATGCTTTAAAATCGAGAACAAGAGGATATGCGAGTTATGATTATGAGATAATCGGTTATCAGAAATCCAAGCTTGTTAAACTTGACGTTATGCTTGCGGGAGATATTGTTGATGCGCTTTCATTTATCGTTCATGCGGATAATTCTTATGCGAGAGCAAGACGAATTGCCGAGAAATTGAAGCAATTCATTCCTCGTCAGCTTTTTGAAATTCCGATTCAGGTAGCAATCGGTGGAAAAGTTATTGCAAGAGAAACGGTTAAAGCAATGCGCAAGGACGTTCTTGCAAAATGTTATGGCGGCGATATAACCAGAAAGAAAAAGCTGCTCGAAAAGCAAAAAGAAGGAAAGAAGCGAATGCGCCAGTTAGGCTCTGTGGAGGTTCCGCAGGAAGCCTTTATGGGTGTTTTAAAACTAGACGAAGACTAAAAAAAAGAGACCTTTGCTCAAAAGGTCTCTTTTTGCATAACCGAGAAAGCTCAGTCTTCGCATTTTGGTTTGCAAGAGCAACCGCAATTAGAGTTATCTGCTCTTGGCGGGAAGAAATCGTCTGTGGGGAATTCTATGCGAGAGAAAATATCGCAAGGTCTGTCGGTTGTGTTTTCGCATTGTTTGTCGGGAATACAGAAATCATAAACGGGGACAAGCATTTGAACGTTTCTTATAAGCTGAACGATGGAGAAAAGTCCCAGTGTAACGTAAACTACGGGCGTTCCGGGTTCTTGACACATATTAACCGTTCCTCCGATTGCATCGCAGCAGCATTTAGGAACGCAACAGTTGTTTTCGCAACAGCTTCTGATTTCGCCGATTCTTGCCGAGAGAGCAATTGGGTCAACAGTTCCAACTATGCAGCGCGGGTTGTTGGAATTAACGCAGGATTGCGGATCTGATGCGTTATCGAGCGAAACTGCATTTGAGAAGACCTTAACGTTGCCCTCGCTTCCATAGAGAATAACCTTCTTTTCATAGAAGCAAACACCTCTGACGCAGGTGGGTTTGCCCGTGTGCGATGTAAATACGTCGAATTCAACGAGGAAATAAAAATTTAGGCTGCAGGAATAATATCCTCTGTTAAAACTAACGGGTTCAACATCGACGTAAACGTTAAGTACCTCCGCGCATCTTGCTCTTATGTTAAGCGCTTTTTCGATAATGCATTGACCTTCTTCTGTGAAATAACAGCGAAGGTCTTCAAGACAGTCGCGGTCACAGCAGCTATCGTAAACTCTGCCGGCATCTATGCAAACCGCTTCTTTAAATTCGCCCTCAGGACAGGGCGTGTTGTTGGTTATGTCCGCCATTTAAAAGCCTCCTAAATAAATACTGAAGTGAATTTTCCTTCATAGGCAGTATATTCAGAATCCCCTTTAATTGTTACATTTTTATTTTCAAATGGTTGACAGATGGTTCTATTTGTTCTATAATTAAAACTATAAATTTAATAAATGAAATTTGTAAAAGCAGGTGGCAAAAATGGCAAATATTTTTTTAAGATACCCTGGGAATAAAGCAAAATGTTTGACCTTTAGCTATGACGATGGCAACGTTGCAGATGTTCGCTTGGTTGAAATGTTTAATAAACATAACGTTAAGGGAACGTTTAATCTCAATGCAGGCAGTATTCCTGAGGATGAAACCGGATGGAGGCTTTCTAAAAAGGACGTTGAGCATCTTTATGATGGTCATGAGGTTGCAACCCATGGTTTTGAACATCCCATCCTTTTTTCTATCGACCTCCCGACTATGACTAATCAGCTTCTTCAGGATAGATTAGGTCTCGAAAAGCTTTTCGGCAGAGTTATAAAAGGATATGCCTATCCCTTCGGTAAGCCCGCAGGACTTGACGATGAGCTTTATACCTCTATGAGAGCCTGCGGAATCCAATACGGCAGAACGGTTAATTCAACCTTTAATTTCGACCTTCCTCGCGATTGGTATAATTGGCAACCAACCTGCCATCATAATCACGAAAAATTGATGGAATATGCCGAACAATTTTTGAAATATGACGCTAAAGCGCAACCCCATAATCAGTCTCCGTATTTGTTCTACGTTTGGGGTCATTCCTTTGAATTTAATTCGAAGGATAATTGGGAGGTTATGGAGAACCTTCTTGAAAAGGTTGCAAACAAAGAGGATGTTTGGTATGCAACTAACGGAGAGATATATGATTATGTATCCGCTTTCAAGAGTTTAAGCTTTAGCGCAGACCAATCTATGGTATATAACCCAAGTTGCCAAAAAGTTTTCTTTGCAACAAAGGAAAAAGATTACGTTATTAATCCCGGAGAAACAATTAAGTTATAATAAAACAGCGGTTGTGGGCGTTAAACCTACAACCGCTGTTTTTCTTCTAAATATTTGAGTTTGTAATTTTTGGGCGATAAACCAAAGTGCTTTTTGAACATACGGGAAAAATTGAAAAAATCGGTGTAACCAACGGAATTTGCAACAGAAACAGGGGAACTGTTCTGCTCGGTTAAAAGTCTTGCTGCAATTTCCATTCGAAAGTCAAAAAGATATTTTTGAGGACTTTTACCGGTTTCTTTCTTAAAAAGAGCAGAAAAATAAGTTCTTTCCAGATTAAGAAGATCTGAAATATCTCCGATTTTAATATCGTTCATATATTCCGAATGAATAAAGCTGATAGCTTTTTGAATATGTGTGTGAGTTTCGTTGTTTTGTTCCAAAATGAGGGAAAAAAGGTCCCAAAGTCTTGCGGCAAGAAAAGCGCTTCTTCCGTTTTCAAGCAAAGCACAGTCTTCCATTTTTTTGAAAATACTTTTAGCTTCGGGCAGATGAATAACATCGGGTAATTGGATGGGCAGAGCACCGGAAGCGGTAAAACCAATCCATATATATTCCCAAGGGGTTTGTAAATCGGCTTGATAAAACGTTTTAACAAAAGGAGGAATGATAAAAATATCTCCTTTTGTTATTTTATATCGTTTGTTTCCAATCTTAAAAATTCCATTTCCTGAAACAACATAGTGCAAAAGCCAATGCTCTCTGATTGCAGGGCCGAAAAAATGTCCTTTTTCGCAATTTTCTCGCCCATATTGCATAGGATTTAAACCTTCAAAGCCTTTATCTATAACAATTTCCGTAATATGCATAGAAATTTGCCTCCTGTATTAAAACAACACAATAACAAGTTCTAAACAACATAATACTATTCTTTTTCTTGTTTGTCAATTGTATAATTAAGTCAACAGAGGATATTCCTCAAAAAAGAAAGGACGAAAACAAATGAAAATCACAATAATGGGTGCCGGCAGTACGGTATTTGCAAGAAACACGGTTGGAGATTGCCTTTGCTCCGAAGCGCTCCGCGACAGCGTTTTTGCGCTTTATGATATTGATGCCGAAAGACTTGAGCAAAGCCGCGTTATTCTCGAAGCTATGAGAAAATCTAAGGGTAACTATGGTAAAATTGAATGTTATTGCGGCGTTGAAAACCGCAAAGAAGCGTTAAGAGGCGCAAACTTTGTTATTAACACAATTCAGGTTGGTCTTTATGACCCCTGCACAATTATTGACTTTGAGGTTCCTAAAAAATACGGTCTTCGTCAGACAATCGCAGATACTTTAGGAATCGGAGGAATTATGAGAGCGCTCAGAACAATTCCCGTTATGGCGGATTTCGCAAGGGATATGGAAGAGGTTTGCCCCGATGCGCTTTTCCTTAATTATACCAATCCAATGGCTATGCTGTCAGGATTTATGCAGAGATATACGGGCATCGAAACGGTCGGCCTTTGTCATAGCGTTCAGGTTTGCGCAAAATCTCTTTTTGAAACTCTTGATATGCAGGATAAACTCGAAGGTCATAAGGAGCTTATTGCAGGTATAAACCATATGGCTTGGCTTCTCGAGATAAAAGATAAAAACGGAGTTGACTTATATCCCGAAATTAAGTCCAGGGTAGATGATTACCTTGCAAAGCCCGACGCAGGCAATAAAGTTAGAATCGAATATATAAAGAATTTCGGCTATTATTGTACTGAATCCAGCGAACATAACGCAGAATATAATAATTTTTATATCAAGAGCAAATACCCCGAGCTTATCGAAAGATATAATATTCCGCTTGACGAATATCCCCGCCGCTGTGTTAATCAGATAAATGGCTGGAAAGAGGAATATGAAAGCCTTCTCAAAACGGGTGTAAAAGAGCATAACAGAAGCCATGAATACGTTTCATATATAATGGAAGCTATCGTAACGGGTAAAACCTATGAAATCGGTGGAAACGTGCTCAATAATGGACTTATCACAAATCTTCCTTCGGAGGCTTGCGTTGAGGTGCCGATTCTTATTAATGGTCAAGGAATACATCCTTGTTATGTTGGAGCGCTTCCCGTTCAGTGCGCCGCAATGAATATGACAAATATTAATCCTCAGCTATTAACTATTGAGGCAGCAGTAACGGGCAAAAAAGAGCATATCTATCAAGCCGCTATGCTCGACCCACACACTTCCAGCGAGCTTGACATCGATACAATTAAGAAAATGGTTGACGAGCTTATTGAAGCGCACGGAGATTATCTTCCTAAATACCACTAATAAAACCAAAAACCGCCGTTTAAAACGGCGGTTTTTCAAATATTTATTCGTCTTCTTCGTCGAGCGTTTCGGCAATTTCTTTCTTTATGTTTTCTTTAGCTTCTGCCGAAAGCAATCGGTATTTCATAATGAGTTCTTTTTCTTCGTTTTTAAGCTCGTTAAAGGGGAAACCGTCGATTCCTTGCAAAGAGGCGGAATCGTGAAGCTCTTGAATTTGTTCGGGAGTGTAGTGAAGCTCATCCATAGTAACGTTAAGAATGGAAGCAAGCTTTCTCAAAATTGAGGTTGTAGGAGTGGTATCCTTTTCATAGTGAGCATATCTTGATCTTTCGATTCCGATAGCCTCTGAAATTTGTATTTGAGTGAGTCCCATCTGTTTTCTGAATCTGATAAGGTTTTGGGCGAGAACGGTTTTGCCGCCGTTATTCATAAAATAATCACCTTTTTTCTAAAAAATACTTGACTATAAGAGAAAAAGTTGTTATACTCTTAAAAGTGGTTTTAAGTTGACAACTAAAAGTGCTGGAGTGGCTCAGTTGGTAGAGCAGCTGATTCGTAATCAGCAGGTCGTGGGTTCAAGTCCCATCTTCAGCTCCAAGGCTCGTCGAAGCAATTCGGCGAGTCTTTTTTATTGTTTCAATTGATTATATTATAAACTATACCCGATAATTTTTCAACAGTTTTTTTACATTAATCGACAGTCCCAAAAGAAAGTGTGTTAAAAAATTAACAAAGTTTCCCTTGCAAAATATAAAAAATTTAAAAAAGTTGTTTAAATTTTTAACAATCCTATTGACATTTGAATATGATGAGTATATAATCAAAACAATCTCGCCGAAAACGGCATAAATTATTCATTACTTTGGAGGTAATAAAAATGGCAAGAGTTTATAATTTTAGCGCAGGTCCTTCCTGCCTTCCCGAGGAAGTATTAAAAAAATGTGCAGATGAGATGCTTGAGCATGGTCAAAGCGGTCAGTCTGTTATGGAAATGTCCCATAGAAGCGCAGAGTATCAGGCAATTATCGATAATGCAGAGGCTCTCCTTCGCGAGCTTTATAACATTCCTGATAATTATAAGGTTCTTTTCCTTCAGGGCGGTGCTTCTTCTCAGTTTGCTATGGTTCCTATGAATCTTTACAGAGAGAACAAAAAAGCAGATTACATCGTAACAGGTCAGTGGGCTAAAAAGGCTTATAAAGAGGCTGCAAGATATGGTAATGCTCGCGTTGTTGCTTCTTCTGAGGAAGCAACATATTCCTTTATTCCTAAGGTTAAGGCTGATGAATTTGATAAGGATGCTGACTATGTTCACATTTGTATGAACAACACAATTTACGGAACAAAGTATAACTATATCCCCGAAACAGGAAACGTTCCGCTTGTTGCTGATATTTCCAGCTGTATTCTTTCTGAGCCTTTGGATATAACAAAGTTTGGCGTTCTTTATGCAGGCGCTCAGAAGAACCTTGCTCCTGCAGGTTTAACCATCGTTATCATTCGTGAAGACCTTATCGGTAAGGCAATGGACATCACCCCAACTATGTTTAACTATGAAACCCATTCTGAAAACGGTTCAATGTTTAATACACCACCTTGCTATACTATATATGTAGCAGGACTTGTTATGCAGTGGGTTAAGGATACCTTTGGTAATCTCGAAAATCTTAAAGCTCATAATGAAAAGAAGGCAAAGCTTCTTTATGATTTCCTTGATTCAAGCAAACTTTTCAAGGGTACTGTTGTAGCTGAGGATCGTTCCTTGATGAACGTACCTTTCGTAACCGGCGATAAAGATCTTGATGCTAAGTTCGTTAAGGAATCAAAGGCTGCAGGTTTTGTGAATCTTAAGGGCCATCGTTCGGTTGGCGGTATGAGAGCTTCTATTTATAATGCTATGCCTATTGAGGGCGTTGAGAAGCTCGTTGAGTTTATGAAAGAATTTGAAAAGAATAATATCTAAGGAGAGAATATTAATGTATAACATTAAAACATATAATAAGATTTCAGAAAGTGGACTTTCTCGTTTTGATGCTAGCAAATATGTATATGGCGATAACGTTGAGAATCCTGATGGAGCAATCGTTCGCTCAGCAGCTTTGCACGATGAGGAATTCCCCGAATCTTTAAAAGCTATTGCCAGAGCAGGCGCAGGTACCAATAATATTCCGATTGACCGTTGCTCTGAAGCCGGCATCGTTGTTTTTAACACCCCCGGCGCAAACGCAAACGCAGTTAAGGAACTCGTTATTGCAGGTATCCTTATGTGTTCTCGTAGAGTTATCCCCGCAATTGAATGGGCAAAGACCTTAAAAGGTCAGGGCGCAGAGGTTGGAAAACTTGTTGAAAAAGGCAAGAGCGCTTTTGCAGGTCCTGAAATCAGAGGTAAGTCGCTCGGTATTATCGGTCTTGGCGCTATAGGTGGTATGGTTGCAAACTGCGCAAATCACCTCGGAATGAAGGTTTATGGATACGACCCATATCTTTCTGTTAATTCTGCATGGAACTTAACCCACCATGCTGTTCACGCAACAGATATCAATGAAATATATGAAAACTGCGATTATATTTCTATCCACGTTCCGCTTAATGAAGAAACAAAGGGTTATATAACAAAAGAAACCATCGCAAAATGCAAAGACGGAGTTCGTATTCTTAACTTCTCTCGTGGCGACCTTGTTAAGGCAGAGGATATCCTTGAAGCTCTCGATAGTGGAAAGGTTTCAGCATACGTAACAGATTTCCCAAGCGACGAAATTATCGGAGCTCAGGGTGTTATTGCAATTCCTCATCTTGGCGCGTCAACTCCCGAATCTGAGGAAAACTGTGCAACTATGGCAGCCGACGAGCTCGTTGATTATATCGAGAACGGTAATATAACAAACTCTGTTAATATGCCTAATATTTCTATGCCTCGTTCAGGAAATACAAGAATTTGCGTTCTTCATAAGAACATTCCTAACACCCTTAACAGCATTACCGGCATTATCTCTCAAAATAACGTTAATATCGAAAATATGCTCAATAAATCAAAGAAGGATTATGCATATACAATGCTCGATATTAATATAGATGATAGCGAAAGCATTAAAACCGAAATCGAGGCTATCGATGGAGTTATTAAGGTTCGCGTTATCTGATTTTAAAAAATAAAGGGAAATTAGCTATGAAAAAAGTTTTAGCTCTAATTTTATCTTTAGCATTTGTTATCCTCTGCGGTTGCGCAGAGGATAAATCTGCTTCTTCTAAAAAAAGTGAAAGTTTAAAGGAAACAACCGCTTCTGTTAATCCGAATGGTTTGTTTTCATCCGGCGCCGAAGACCCAACAGAAACCTCCTCGGAAGCTTCAGTGGTAAGCGAGGAGGAATCAGAAGTGGAATCTACAGAGGGAACTGTATCAAGCGAAATTATATCCAGCCAAGCCGTATCAAGTGAAGTTGTTTCAAGTGAAAAAACTGTTTCTCAGGAATCAACAATCAACACTCAAACAGGAATTATTTCGCCGTCAACCATTCCTAACCCTGCGGGTATAACTTCAACGGGTAAAAAGAATAACAGCGGGACAAATTGGGAAATGGCTCTCGTCAACCCTTGGAACACGCTTCATCTAAACTATTCTGTTGAGCTTAGCACAATCGACGCAAGATTTGCTTCGGGACTACAGTTTGATAAGAGAGCGGTAAAGTATCTTAATAAAATGTGTGAAGCCGCAGCGAAAGACGGGGTTAGTCTTTGGATAATTTCTGCGTTCAGAACCTATGATTATCAGCAAGGCCTTTTTAACGCAGAGGTTAACGAATACTATTATTATCATCCGAACGCATCTCAAACTGAAGCCGAAATTGGCGCATCAACAGAGGTTGCGCGTCCCGGAACCAGTGAGCATCAATTAGGGCTTGCGGTAGATTTTAATTCAGTTGAGCAGGCTTTTCAGAACACAGAGCAGTTCAGATGGCTTCAGAAAAACGCCGCAAAATATGGCTTCATTATGCGTTATGCCGCCGATAAGCAGAATTATACGGGAGTTATCTATGAGCCTTGGCATTATAGATACGTTGGCAAAGAGAACGCAAAGAAGATAAAAGCAAGCGGACTTTCTTTGGAAGAATACCTTGCACAAAATTAATTTTAAAAATTTTTTAAAAACCTATTGACAAATCCTTGTCGAGAGGTTATAATCTATTGGAAAGCAAAGAGGAACATTCCGTTCACACCTGTCAGAGTATTGTCTTTGAGGGTCAATATTTCAGAAGCAAAAGCTATGAGCTTATTCTGTTTATTGCGCGGACGGAGTCATTCTGTCCGCGTTTTGTATTTATTTTGTCGGAGGTGCTTTACCATCAGCAGTAAAGAATTAAGCATTAATGAAGAAATCAAGGCCAAAGAGGTTCGAGTTGTAACAACAACCGGCGAGCAGCTTGGAATCCTTTCGGTAAAGGATGCGTTAAAGGCTGCCGAAGAGCGTGATCTCGATCTCGTTGAAATTGCTCCGAATGCAGTTCCGCCCGTATGCAAGATTATGGATTACGGTAAGTATAAGTTCGAGCAGGCAAAGAGAGAGAAGGACGCAAGAAAGAATCAGAAGGTCGTTGATATCAAGGAAATTCGTATCGTAGGATTGAGCATCGATACTCATGATCTCGAAATCAAGGCAAACAATGCTAAAAGATTTATTAAAAACGGAGATAAGGTTAAGGTAACTATCCGTTTCAGAGGCAGAGAGCTCGGCCATCCCGAAATAGGATTAGACCTTATGCAAAGATTCGCCGGCTATTGCGAAGAAACAGCAGTAGTTGAAAAGCCTGCAAAGATGGAAGGAAGGAATATGATGATGTTCCTTGCCCCCAAGCCCCAAAAGTAGTTAAAAATTTAAGGAGGATATATCAATGCCTAAAATCAAAACACACAGTGGCGCAAAGAAACGCTTTAAGCTCACAGCAACCGGCAAGGTTAAGCGTGCCCACGCATTCAAATCTCACATTCTTAACAAGAAAACAACCAAGCGTAAGAGAAATCTCCGCAAGACAACAGTTGCTGACGTAACAAACACCGCAGCTGTTAAGAAGATGGTTCCTTACAAATAATTAGAATCGATAAAAAGAGAATTAACATTTAAAACGGAGGTTACTTTAAAATGGCACGTATTAAAGGTGCGATGGCAACTCGCAAAAGAAGAAAAAAGATATTAAAACTTGCCAAGGGTTATTTTGGCGCAAAACACAGACTTTTCAAAACCGCTAAAGAAGCAGTTATGAAATCGGGCAACTATGCCTATATCGGAAGAAAGCAGAAGAAACGTGATTTCAGAAGACTTTGGATCACAAGAATTTCTGCAGGCGCAAAAATGAATGGTATGAATTATTCAACCTTCATGAACGGCCTTAAAAAGGCAGGCATCGAAATCAACAGAAAGATGCTTTCCGAAATCGCTATCAGCGATGCTGCAGCATTCACCGCTCTTTGCGAGCAGGCAAAAGCTGCTTTAAAATAATCATTAAAGAAAACTTAACGCCCGCGTATGCACGGGCGTTGTTTTTGTAGTTATAGCAAGGTTTTATCTCTTGCTTTGCATAAGCAAACACGAATAATCCGAATCTGCCTAAAATGGCATAATTTTAGCGCTTTTCGGCTTGTCATCATCAGTAATGCACAAAGCATTACCGACTCTTTCGCACCGAAAATCACAAGAAATATGCTCATTATTAGGTCGAAGAATTTTAAAGAT
>JAZQTQ010000025.1:0-32615 GCA_045630885.1 Acutalibacteraceae bacterium | reverse complement strand
AAAGAAGCTAACTGTCAAGAAGCAGGAAACGTTGCATACTATGCTTGCGAAGTTTGCGGAAAGAATTATGAATCAGCCGCAGCAGACGCAGCTGAAATTGCAGACGTTGTAATTTCTGTTAACCCCGACAAACACGTTGGCAAACCCGTTCTTTCTGACAAACCCGGACTAGAAGGCAAAACAGTTTATAGCTGCTGTCCTGATGTTGTTGTAAATATTGAAGGCGATGCAAAAATAACTGAAACCTTCAAGGGAAAAGAATTGAATGTTTTCGCTTGGAAAAAGCACGGAACAGGTGGGTCGTTTTCGTCCGATAATAGTGGGATTATAACAAGTGGCGAGCGCGGCTACGGTTCTGTTGCAAAGATAGAAAATATTACTTTTATGAGTCAGAAGAAAAATGGCGAAAAAATAACAAATGAGGCAAATAAAAAGGGAACAGCAATAGACACAAATTATCAACCTGCATTCACAAATTCTCTTATAGAAAAAAATATTGCTGACGTTATTAATGGTTCAAATGCGTTGATGGATGGAGACGTCGGCTATGGTAGAGATGAAGATGGCTTCTTCAGTTTTATTCGTACCGGAGATTTAGTTTTCGAAAAAACCCGACAAGCTGATTGGACTAAACGTTTTGTTTTTGAATATGAATTTTCTGATGAAATGGACATAAACAATATCGTTTTCGGTTCGCACAATACAGTAAGTCTCAGAACCGGTTCTTATGACGTTTATATTTCTGAATCCAAAGATACTTTATATAAAGAAGAAAGTCTTGCATATTCCTATTATGATTCTGATTTTGCTGAGCTTAAAACATCTCCTTCTTTGCAGGTTTATAATTTCCCCGAAGGAATAACCGCAAAATATGTTGCGATAGTTATATATTCAACCTGTTCAACAACCTTGGAAAGTATGGATTATTCCAGTATTCAAACAAACTGCGTTTTAAGGCTTTCCGCCCTTCAGATCTACGGAACTCCTAAAAAGCAAACCGTTGATTTCAAGGATAGAAAAGGAAACACCGTTTATACAACGCGCGTTCCCAGAGGTTACAATTTAACAGATAAAGAACTTGCAGCCGCTTCCTCTAAAGTTACTAATTATTTCGGATATGATAAGGTTCTGCTTAATAACAAAGAGCAAGCTTGGGATATTTCCGGTGATACAATTATTTATTCTGATACAACCTTTACAGCTCAGTATGTGAGATCAGATAAATTATACGATGTTAGCATAACAAATACCGACGCACCTAAAGAAACTAGCCAATATACCTTTGATGCCAGAGTAACGCTAACTGATGCAGGTGCTAAACACTGGACGTTAGGGGTAGACGGCATAACCATAGCCAAAGCGGACGCTAACGGAAATGGTAAATTCTATGTTTCGGGCAATATGGATATTTATGCAAAGACAGATGCTGCTTCAACCGAAACAACCGTTAGCTTTATGAATAACGGTGTTCGCTCAGAAGATGGCAAAGGAAAGAACGCCTATATCGTTTTTGCCCACGTTGATATAGCTGAAGGCGCTCAAATAACCGAGGTCGGCGTTATCTTCATTTCGGGAAAAAGCTATGGTAATTTAACAAACGAGCAAAAGGATGACGATTGGTCTAAAATCACCTATAACAATCAGAAGATATCTTTAAGCGGCTCTTATCAGAACTTTATGATAACTCTTAATGGAATCAGCACAACTACTAAAAACCTTAAGAGATACGCTCAAGCGTATGTTAAATATAAAGATGCAGACGGAGTGCCGCAAACTGCAGTTTCTTCCGCAATTTATGGCGAGTTTAATATACCACAATAATCGCATATCGGCAAAATTCCTTTAAAGCAATATAATTTAAGCATATATAAATGGGGTTGGCAAAGTTTTCGCTTTGCCGACATATCAAAAAATGAGGAGAAAAACGTTATGAAAAAAACAAAGAGATCCCTAATATATAGCGCAGTTGCCCTTGTGCTATGTATCGCGATGCTCATCGGAGCTACTTATGCTTGGTTTACCGATAGCGTAAGTTCCTCGGGCAATATCATTAAGTCGGGTACTCTCGATATCGAAATGTATTGGACTGATGACCTTAATGGTTCTTGGCACAACGTTGAGGACCCGCAGTATAGCAAGATTTTTAACCATGATAAGTGGGAACCCGGCTATACAGAGTATAAATACATAAAAATTGTAAACAATGGCAATCTTGCATTGAATTACAATTTGACCCTAACTCCCGAAGGAGAGGTTGGCAAGCTTGCAGAGGTTATTAACGTTTATTTTGCAAACGAAGCCGTTGAAATTAACACTCGCGACGATTTATCCCGTCTTAGCGCAATCGGTTTGTTAAAAGACGTTCTTGATGGCGGCGCAACCGCTGAGGGAACTCTTTTGGCAGATGGTCAGCAAAGCCCCTTCCATAAGTCGAAAGAGATTATTGTAACCATCGCTATGAGCATGATAACAACTGCAGGCAACCAATATCAGGAAGAATCTGTTGGAGATGGTTTCTCTATAACCGCTCTTGCAACTCAGGCTTCATTTGAGGAGGATTCTTTTGGTTCTTCTTATGATGCAGCGGCTGAAATGCCTAAAGTTATTCGTCCTGTTAAGGTAACTTCTGATGTTGCTGTAGTTGGCGGAAAGGTTGCCAGCGAAACAACCATCCAAGGTAACGGACTTAAAGCGATCATTCCTGAAGGCGTTCAGGTTGATGCTGAAAAATTAACAGTAAAAGTAACTCCTCTCGAAACATCAACAAGCGACGTAACCGTTGTTGATGACGAGGTTATTATCCCCGTTGACGTTCATGTCGAAGGTGTTGCAGATGGTAACACAGTGCCGATTGTTATTGAACTCGGAGCCATAATGCCTAAATATCTCAATATGGGTAACTACTATCTTATCCACGTTGAAAATGGCGTTAATAAGTATATGACCTATGTTGAGCCTTCCGATGATTTAACTGCTCATAACCAATTTAAATATGAACCCACGACCGGCGAATTAACCGTTTCTATGGCTTCTTTCTCTCCCGTTGAAGCTGTTGTCGATTTGTCTAAGAAATGGACGGGTAAAGAAGATTATTCTTGGTATGATGCAAATAAATCCGAGTTTAATATAGCAAATGCCGATCAACTCTATGCTTTCGCAAAAATCGTTGGTGGTATGGCAAAAGAATATGAGATTGATTGCTTCGATGGAGAAAAAGTAAATCTTCTTTGCGATATTAATCTCAATGGCGGAAAGGCAACCGTAGATAGCAAAACTAAGGTTTTCTATCCGATAGGATATGTTAATAATACCAAAGACAAAATTTATGACCGCGACGATGCAGACAAAGGCGTTGTAATTGAAGGCGTTAGCAGTACAGTTTCCTCTTTCGAAGGCACCTTTGATGGCAGAGGACATAAAGTTTATAATTTCTACCAGAATACTTGGGAAATGTTCGGCGATTACAACGATGGTTATTCCGGAACTCCAAACTATTATAAAGACGCTATGGGTCTTTTCGGATACGTTAAAGACGGAACAGTTAAAAACTTAACCGTTGATAAGTTCACTTCCGATGGCGAATTCACTCCCACAGGCGTTATTGCAGCTTTTGCTGCCAATTCAACCTTTGAGAATATCGCAATAACCAACTGTATCCCTCGAGTTTATAACACCGGTAATGGCGGTATCGTTGGTATCGGCGGAAATTATGACGAAACAAGCGAAAGCAAACTCACGTTTAAAAACATCACTGTTGACAACACCAATAAAATCTCTGCTCTTTGGGGTTCTTGGGACGTTGCTTGCGGCGGATTAATGGGTATGTTCCGCGGATATAGTGAGGTTGAATTTAAACACTGCAGAGCTGCTGCTCAAATCGATGTTTTTAATGACGTTTGCGGAAACTATCAGTATTATTGGTATCGTTATGCCGGTATGATTATCGGCTCTCTCAGAGGTAGAAATACAACCGATGATAAAGGCTATACAGTTCCCGATATGACAGGCATATCCGCCGAAGGCTGTACCGTAAACTTCGATGCTTGGAACGACTATTACTATTGCGAATTAGTTGCTAATTCTCTTGCTTCTTATACCCACGACCACCAGTTCAGCCGTTTAACTGAGGTTGATTCGGTTGATGCTGAGAATAAAACTTATACAGTTGGTGGAACAACGTATAATATTCCTGATAGCGGAAGATATAATTACGTAGTAGTTACCGATAAAACAACTCCATCTACAGAAGAAGCAGAGTGCTATCATTTTGTTGATGGCGCAGTTTGGAATCATGCGGATGCAGGCGAGGAAACCGTTAACGGCGAAACTGTTCTGAAAGAGGATAAACAGCACGTATATCTTCCTTTCAATCAGCTTTTCCAGGGCGACGGCTGGGGCGTTAAACATATTCCGGTATTTGATGGTAATGAAAGCGGTTATGATGGAATAACTGTTCTTCGTAACGGCGATTCCAAAACTAAGTTCATTTCAAAATATTCAACAGATGTACCTTATTCCGCAAAGTCCGGAGATGAGATCAAATTAAGCGATTTGGTTAGTGCTAAAAGTGGTGCTGAAATTAATGATTCCGGCGTTTACGTAACAATATATAAGATGGATGATGACCAAGAAGTTGAAGCAGAATTTATCGCAGACACCGAAAATTGGGAAAATGGTAAGATTAAGATTAGCGGTCAAGGTGATGGCTCATTTTGGCTTACGATCCAAGACTATGATAACTGCGTGCCAACCCCATTTTATATTGAAGTTGGCGGTTTTGCTGACGGCGAAGGCGACGACGAGCTTGGCGACGAAGCATAATCGAAATCCAAACTTAAATTAATATCAAATTTATAATGCCGCTTGGGGTTTACGTGCTTTTTGCTCCAGGCGGCACTCCTTTTATAAAAACAGCGCCCCTTTTTTAGGGGCGCTTTAAACATATTATTATGAAATTTCGCAGGGGATTGAATCTTAATGAGCAGAAATAAATTCTTCAATATATTTGATTTGCTCTTTAACCGAAGCTTCGCCCGTTCCGCCTGCGGAGATTCTTTTGGCAGTGCAGGTTTCGAGCTTGATTTCTTCATATAAATCTGTATCAAAAAGCGGGTCGATCGCTTTGTATTCTTCTATTGGCATTTCATCGAGGGTAATTCCTTTTTGAATACATAGCGCAACGGTTGAACCAACAATTTTATAAGCTGAACGGAAGGGCATACCTTTCTTAACAAGGTAATCCGCAAGGTCGGTTGCGTTAATGAAACCTTTGCCCGCCGCTTTATACATATTTTTGGGAATAGTCTTCATCGTTGCTATCATAGGTGCGAAGACCTTAAGGCACATTTTAACGGTATCAATGCTATCAAAAATAGCTTCTTTATCTTCCTGCATATCCTTGTTATAGGCAAGCGGAAGTCCCTTGAGAGTGGTCAAAAGCGCCATCAAATCGCCATAAACTCTTCCTGTTTTTCCGCGAACAAGCTCTGCCATATCGGGATTCTTCTTTTGGGGCATAATGCTTGAGCCCGTCGTATAAGCGTCGTCAAGCTCAATAAACTTAAATTCCCAGCTGGACCAGAGGATAACCTCTTCCGAAAAACGGGAAAGGTGGGTCATAATAAGGGAAAATGCGCTCATAAGTTCAATGCAGAAATCTCTATCGGAAACTCCGTCGATGCTATTGAGGGTTATTCCGTCAAAACCTAACTTTTCGGCGGTCATATATCTATCTGTATTATAGGTTGTTCCCGCAAGGGCGCAAGAACCAAGCGGGGAATAGTTCATTCTGCGCTTTGCATCTTCAAGTCTTCCGATGTCGCGCGTAATCATCATCGCATAAGCAAGAAGCTGATGCGCAAAGGTTATCGGTTGAGCCCTTTGAAGATGGGTGTAACCGGGACAGATTGTTTTAACGTTGGAGCGTGCTTGAAGAAGTATTGCTTTTAAAAGTTCCTTTAAAAGTTCAATTATTTCCTCTGCTTCATCGCGAAGATAAAGTCTAATATCAACAGCAACCTGATCGTTTCTGCTTCTTGCAGTATGAAGTTTTTTTCCAACGTCGCCTAGTCTTTTGGTAAGCTCAGATTCTATAAACATATGGATATCTTCGGCATTAAGGTCGATTTCGAGATTGGCGGAATCTATATCCTTTAAAATGCCTTCAAGCCCATCAATTAAAATTTCGCTTTCGGATTCTGTTATGATTCCACGAGCGGCAAGCATAGCGGCGTGTGCCATAGAGCCCTTAATATCCTGCTTATACATTCTTTTGTCGAAATGAATGGAAGAGTTAAAATCGTCGGCGAGGGTATCAACCTGACCCGCCGTTCTTCCGGCCCACATTTTTTCAGCCATAATAACACCTTTTTATATCAATATTTAAAAGTAACAAAATAGGGGCGAAGTTCTTATCGCCCCTATTAAATTATTAGTCGATATTGTTCTTTTTCTTCATTTTTGCCATAACCTTTATCGGCAATCCGTAGAGGTTAATGAATCCCTTTGATTCGGCTTGATCGTAAACGTCGTCCTCGTCGAAGGTTGCGATTTCGGGGTCATAGAGAGAATAGGGGGAGGTAACGCCCGCATTTATCATATTGCCCTTATAAAGCTTGAGGGTAACGTCGCCCGTAACGGTTTTCTGCGTTGTTTCAACAAATGCGAGGATAGCCTCAGTCAAAGGAGTATACCATTGTGCGTTATAAACAAGCTCGCCTAATTTTTGAGCAACTAATGCTTTATAGTGCATTGTTTCTTTATCAAGGCAGATTGTTTCCAAAACTTCGTGAGCCTTATAAAGAATAGCTCCACCGGGAGTTTCATAAACGCCGCGACATTTCATTCCAACCAAACGGTTTTCAACTATATCAAGAAGTCCGATTCCGTTAGCGCCGCCCAATTTATTGAGTGTGTCAACGATTTCAACTGCATCCATAGTTTTGCCATCGATAGCGGTTGCAACGCCCTTTTCAAAGTGAATCTTAACGTAGGTTGGCTTGTCGGGAGCCATTTCGGGAGAAACGCCCATCTCAAGGAAACCTTCCTTATTATAAAGAGGCTCGTTTGCAGGGTCTTCGAGGTCGAGACCTTCGTGAGAAAGATGCCAGATGTTCTTATCCTTAGAATAGTTAGTTTCACGATTGATTTTTAAAGGAACGTTGTGAGCTTCTGCATATTCAATTTCTTCTTCACGAGATTTAATATCCCATTCTCTCCAAGGAGCAATTATGGGCATATCCGGAGCGAAAGCCTTAATTGCAAGCTCGAAACGAACTTGGTCGTTACCTTTGCCTGTGCAACCATGACAAATAGCGTCGGCGCCTTCTGCAAGAGCAATTTCAGCGATTCTCTTAGCAATAGGAGGACGAGCAAAGGCTGTTCCTAAGAGATATTCTTCGTATTTTGCGCCTGCTTTAACGCAGGGGAAAACGTATTCTTCCAAGAATTCTTTTGTGAGGTCTTCTATGTAGATTTTAGAAGCACCGGTTTTAATAGCCTTTTCTTCAAGGCCTTCAAGCTCGCTTGCCTGGCCAACATTTCCCGAAACTGCAATTATTTCAGGATTGCCATAGTTCTCCTTGAGCCAAGGAATGATGATTGAAGTATCGAGGCCGCCGGAATAAGCGAGAACGATCTTCTTGTAGGTTTTGTTGTTCATAATAATTCCTCCAAATGTATAAAAATTCTTTGATTATGCGTATATGATAACATAAAATGTATAATTATGCAAGTGTTTATGCAAAAACATGTATATTTTCTATATTTTAATGCATAAAAGCAACTAAAGCCAACATCTTTTGTGCATAATTACAGTTTATAGCAGAAAAATAGAATAGAAATCATAAAGCAATCTTAAATTTACAAAAGCAATTATACTATTTTTTTATTTAAAAATCAAGGGTATTTTATATTATTAGGTATTTGATCTGAATTATTGACATTAAAAGTAAAATATGATAAAATAAATAAATATGTAAAGAGAAGTTAAAGAGTTAATTTTTTAAAAAAGAACAAAATCTAAATACTGGAGAGGGTGAAAGAATTGGCTTTAGAAAATATTAAAAATACCGCGTGGCGCTTGCGCAAAAAAGTTCGCAAAGCGAAGGCGAAAATTTTACGTCCTATGATAATCCACAGCGAAAAAACCAGACCGCAAAAAGAATTGAAATATAGCCAAAAAAGTCCCTTTTCCCGTTATGTTCGCGCAAGAAAATCGATGGCTTGGAAACGCAGATATTCAGAATATGCGCAATATCAGCCGATAGAAAAAAAATGGGTTTTATATGAATCTCATTTCGGAATCGGAATGGTTTGTAATCCTTATGCAATATTTAAAGCCTTTCAAAGAGATGAACTCTTTGAAGATTTTGTTCATATCTGGGTCATTGACGACGAGCGAGAGTTGATTCGTTTAAAGAAAGAATATAAAGATTTTAAAAACGTTAAGTTTGTCAGATACGGAAGCGTTGGCTATGCCTATTTCCTTGCAAAATCTAAATATTTGATTAATAACACTTCTTTTGCAACTTGTTTTCACAAGAGAGAGGGGCAAGTTTTTCTCAATACTTGGCATAGCATTACAGTTAAATCTTTAGGCTATGATACACCCGATGGTCCGAGAATAATTAAAAATATGCTTAGAAGCATGATAGTGTCGGATTATATTATTTCTCCGAATGAATTTATGACCGATATTTATGATAACGCTTTCAGGTTGAGAGATATAGCGGATAACGTTAAATATATCGAAGAGGGCTATCCTCGAAACGACCTGCTTTTGAATGCCGATAAGCAAGAGGTTTTAGATAAACTTTCAAAACGCGGAACAAAGGTTCAAAAGGATAAGAAGATTATTCTTTATGCTCCAACCTGGACAGGAAATAATGCGGGTGCACCCATTATCGATATGTCAAAATATGATGAGCTTTACGAGCATTTGAGCAAAAATATTGATATGAATGAATATCAGATACTCATAAAGCCTCATCCTGTTGTTTACAGAAGACTCTCTTTAAAGGAGAGAAGAAGCGGAAAATACGTTTCTTATTGCATCGATGCTAACGAGCTTTTGGGCATTGTTGATATTTTAATAACCGACTATTCAAGCATCTATTTCGACTATATGATGAGCAATAAGCCCATTCTTTTCTATATTCCGGATTATGAGAAGTATTCTGAAATCAGAGGAATATATTTCAAATTAGATGAGCTTCCCGGTCCTTGCTGCAAAACATTAAGCGAGTTATCCGAAGGTATTAATAACCTTGATGGTGTTATTGAGAGCAGCAAAGAGAATTATGAAAAAACGCTTTCCTGGGCTTGCAAATATGATAACGGAAAGGTTTCTGAAAAGATTATTGATATTCTTTTTAAGGGAAATCTGAATTATAATATTAAAAAGCCGCATAGAAGCGAAAAAACAAGGATTCTTTTCTTTATCGGAAATCTTGCAACAAACGGTGTAACAAGCGCCGCTTTGAGTCTTTTAAATAAGATGGATTATTCAAAATATGATGTGTCGGTTTTTGTTATCAGTCTTAAATCGCTCGATCAAAACATCAATTTTGATAAGATACCCGATAAAGCAAGAACTTTGCTCCGTGTCAGCGTGCCGGCATTAACAATTAGTGAGCAAGAAATTTATAATAAAATGCTCAAAAATGGAATCCCAAAAGAAAAAGAAGAATTTGACGCTCTTAAGAGAATTATGGAAAACGAATATATTCGTATATTCGGCGGCGCTAAATTCGACCATATTATAGATTTTTATGGTTATTCTCCGCTTTTCCAAACTCTTATTTCATTGGGTAATAACGACCCTGACGTTAAGCGCTATATGTGGCAACATTCTGATATGTTTAAGGATTTAAACAATGCAGAAAAAATGAGGCTTAACCAAAATAGCATAACGATAGATGCTCTCAAATCTTGTTATAACCACGTTCATAAGATAGTTTCTTCAACAAAGGACGTTTTGATAGCCAATAAGGCTAATTTAGCGATCCCCGAAACCGAGAATAAATTCACTTACGCAACTAACCTTATGGACGAAAAAAGATTAGAGAAACTTTTGTCCGACGATGGCGTTGAAGTATTTCCTGATAGGATTGAATATTCAATCGAGCAAAAAGACGGAGCAAAAGAAAAGTGTTGCATAAAGCTTGATTCGGAGCAAATTAAGTTTGTAACGATGGGAAGATGTATGCCCGAAAAAAATCACGCTAATATAATTCGTGCGATTAAAAGGCTCAATGATGAAGGGAAAAACGCAGCGATTTATATAATTGGCGATGGGCATTTGAGGGAGTCTCTCCAAAATTTAGCGGAAAATCTTGGAATTTCCGATAAGGTTTTAATAACCGGCGTTCTTCAAAACCCGATGGCGCTTCTTAAGAGGTGCGATTGCTTCTTGTTCCCGTCATATTATGAAGCTCAAGGTCTTGCAGTTCTTGAAGCAAGAGTTGCCAAGCTTCCGATAATCGTTAGTAATTACGATGCTGTTGGTTCTGTATTAATCGAAGACAAACAGTATGTTTTAAAGACAAACGATGCCGACGGAATTTACGATGGTATGATAGCTTTTATAAATGGCGAAATTCCTTCTGATTATGAATTCAGTATTGATGAATATAATAAGCGAGGAATAGCTGAATTTAAGGCACTGTTGGGCGAAGAATAAATAACAAACAACAAAAAAGCGACTTAAACTTTCAGGTTTAAGTCGCTTTTAATATGTTCTGAATTATTTTTTTGCAGCTTTTCTTGCAGCTTTTCTCTCGGCCTTAACAGCATCCATTCTAGCCTTTGCTTCAGCCTTTTCTGTTTTTTCTTTAAGCTTTTCAGCTTTTCTTATTTTGCTTCTTGCAGCTTGATTTTCGAAGAAGCTTGTAAAACCATAAAGAGGCTTAACCAAAATAAGAAGAACAAAATCGATAACTGCGAAAATGAGGAATCTGATTAAGTTGGGGAACATACGGTCATTATAAGATTCTATAACGATTTCGCCTTCAAGAATTTCATTAGTCTTAGCTCCGATAAGAAGAATAGCATAATAAAGAGCGAAAACAGATAAAACAGCAATTATAACAGCGAAAATAATTTTAAATATTAATTTATTATGACCCTTTTCGAGGAATCTGTTAATTTTTGCAGAAAAGTTTTTCATAAGGACTACACTTCCATTTCATAATTATAATAAAATTATACAATATATAAAGCCTAATGTCAATATACTAATTCGTAAAATTTAATCTAATAAAAAACAAATCGACCAAGAATAAACGTTATCCTAGTCGATTTGTTGAATTTGATGTCAATTTTTGCTTTTAGTGGCTTCTTCGCCATATTTCCATTCTATTTTATATTTCACTCCCGAAATTTCTCCGAGATTTTTAATGTAACTTTCGATAAGATCTTTAGCCCTATTTTGAGCATTCATCATCAACGAAGAATTATTAACAACAGTTTTTTTCATGTTTTCCTGCGCTTTTTTTATTGCTTTAGTTTCGTCTTCGGCAGTTATTTCATTGTTATTAAACCACGAATCGCCTGAGTAAATAAATGAATCTTTATCTATTTGTTTTATGTTAATGCTTAATAATTTAGCTTCTGGTATAAAAACCGATATTTTTTCTTCTTTGACTTGCATAGTTACTTTTGACATATCTATTCCGATTTTTGCTGATCCGGTATATTCAATCCAAAACTCTCTGTCAATCTCTCCGATATGTGATAAACCACTTCCGGCTTTTTTAGTAGATTTCGCTACGTTATGGTAATAACATTCTAAGGTAGCCAAATTGCATATAGAACGGATTTGGGTTATGCTTGGTTTTTCTACCACTTTCTTTTCTTCTGAACAACCCGATAAAAGTATACTTAATATTAGAGATATGATTAATATAAGTGAAATTTTTCTCATAATTATACCTCCTACTTAATTTCAATCTTATAACTTTTATCAACCGTCTCTATCCAAGGTTGAAAAAGCGCTGTAACAGACGATATTGCATTTTCTTTAGCTGTTGTGAATAGCAAATTTTCTTCTTTTACTCTTTTTTCTAAATCGGCTTTGCAAAGCTTGTAGGCGTCTTGCGAAACAGCATTTTCTTTAGCATCTTCCATGAAGATGAACTCTAGATTTCCCATATCTATTCTTGTTTCTTGGATTTCAACATCTGGAGTAGTGATAGTGATTTTTTTGCTTTTTTGATCTATGTCGAATTCTATTTTGTTGAAATCAATACCGGCAGTAACAGTTCCTTCGTATGCTACATGGTAAAGTTCATCTTTATTGTTTTTATCGTATTTGGTTGCGATAGCATTATAAACGTAGTCAACAGTGGAAAGCTCATTAATTTCAACAATTTTTTGCAAGGTTGATTTTGTAATGGTTGTAACGGATCCTTCTTTGTTCGGAATCAACATAGTAATTAATAAACCGACCAAAAGCAAGGCAATTATGCACAAAGCCGGAACTTTGAGTTTTCTGATAAGTTTTTTACTAAAAAACTTTTTCTTATTTGATTTTTTATTTTTTGTTTTTTCTTCCATGATTTTTCTCCTTTTTGTGATTTTAGGAATTCCTTATAATATTGTTTGTTTTTTTCGCGAATAAAGAAAGGATAAAAGTAAGCTAGCAAACAAAACTCACTGTAATGTTAGATTACACCTAACATTATAACATAAGAAAATACACAAATCAAGTATGAATTGTTAGGCAATGGCTAACATACAAATAGCAATTTATTTGCTACAATTTTGTTAGGTGGTGGCTAATATGATGAGTTCTAACAAAAGCATTGAATTTGACAACAATATTTATGATACAATCAGAAAAAACATTAGGAAATATAGAAAAGAAAAGGGGATAACCTCGGCAGAACTTGCGGAAATTACGGGTTTATCTCATGATTTCATCAGACAGCTTCAAAGCAATAGCAAAAAAACCTATAATTTTTCCGTTGAAACTTTTTATAAAATTTCAGTAGCTCTTGATACTGGTATGGATAAGCTTATAGAAAAATGAAAAAACACAGCCTAAATTGATAAGGCTGTGTTTTTATTTGTTATATCATCTAATTAAGGTGTGTTTTTATAAGGCGGGTAAACGTCGCAAAAGTCTTTGAGTGCCAGAAAATCGTCAAGCATAATTTTCGACAGCTTTTTATCGTAAAGGAAGGAGGATGGGTTATAAGTTCCCATAAACATAACCTTTCCCTTATTGAAGAACTTTCCGTGATCTCGCCCTAATACAAAATCTTTTGAAATAAGGGTTTGAGAGGCAATTCTGCCGAGCGTTATAACGATTTCGGGGCGTATGAGCGAAAACTGAGCACGAAGACATTTAATGCAAACGTCAATGGCTTCTGTTTTCGGCGCTTTGGCGCCAATCCCGTTGCAATTAACAAGATAGGTCATATAAACGTCCGTCGGTTCTATTCCGATAAATTCTAAAAGTCCGTTAATATATTTTCCCGTTTCTCCGCCAAAAACGGTCTGTTTTTCCAGGTCGTCGATTGTTGGAATGTCTCCGACGATCATTATTCTGGCTTTGCGGTTCCCATTATCGAGCAAACGCTTTTCACTTTTGAGATAACAACTCCCGCAAGCCTTCATCTGGTTTTTAAGGGTTATCCATTTATCAAAACTATCGTCCATATTATTTACCAACGCAGAATTTTGCGAAAACTTCATCGACAACGGCATTAGTTACCCTTTCTCCTGTTAATGACAGAAGTTCAGAAAGGGCTTCGTCAATGCAAACGCCAACGGTGTCGAGTGTGAATCCGCTTTTCATAAGAGAAACGGCTTCGTCAGTGCTTTTGAGGGCATTTTCACAGCAACATCTCTGTCTTTCGGATTGGAGAACTGCTTCGCCTGATTTTATTTCACGAATTTCGCAAACCTTTTCTATTCCTTTTTTCAGAATATCAAGAGAGCCTTCTTCCTGCGCGCTTAAAACAACGCTTGGAATGTCTTTTAGAAGGTCCGCAGAGAAGACCGATTCTAAATCGCTTTTATTGATTATAGCCAAAGAGGGGAGGGTTTTGCAAAGCTCGATAAGTTCCAAATCTTCAGCGTTTTCTTTGGAGTTGTTATCAAAAACTGCTAGGAGAAGGTCGGCAGATTTAATTCGCTCACGAGAAATTTCAACTCCGATTTTCTCAACCTCATCGGAGCTTTCTCTTAGGCCTGCGGTATCGCAAAGCCTGAGTTTTAAATCGCCTAAACGAATCTCGTCTTCAACAACATCTCTGGTAGTTCCTTCAATATTTGTAACAATAGAACGCTTGCAACCCGCTAAAAGATTCATAAGCGATGATTTTCCAACGTTCGGTTTTCCCGCAATAACAGTATTGATTCCGTCGCGGATTTTTTTGCCGGTATCATAAGTGCTTAAAAGCTTTGAAAGACCGGATTTTGCATTTTCCAAAGCAGAAAGGAGCGTTTCAGGACTAAATTCGGGAAGCTCGTCGTCGGGATAATCAGAAAACACCGAAAGCCCTGCCGACGCCTCCAGCAGAGAGGCTTTTATGGAATCAAGCTCACGCTTGGTTTTAGTATCTCTTAAAGAAAGTGCGGCTCTGGCTTCGCTTTTGCCTTCGGCAGATATAATTCCCATAACGGCTTCGGCTTCCATAAGATTCATTTTTCCGTTTTCAAAGGCCCTTCTTGTGAATTCGCCACTGCTTGCAAGCCTTGCTCCGCAATTCAGAACAGCACGCAAAGTTTCTTTAACGGAATAGCTTCCGCCATGAACGGAAATTTCAACAACGTCTTCTCCCGTATAGCTTTTTGGCGCACGAAAAAGAAGGGCGACACCGTCGTCGATCTTTTCGCCTTCCGAAATAATATCTCCGTAGAGCGCGGTATAGCCCTTTAAAGTTTCTATTTTTTTGCCTGATTTCGAGCAAAAAACCTGATCTGCAACAGAAATAGCATCTTCGCCCGAAATTCTAACGATTCCTATGCCGCCTTCACCTTGCGGAGAAGAAATAGCGGCTATCGTTTTTTCTTGCATTTCTTTTTCCTTTATTATAAAGATTTTGCAAGCTTCTTTATGTATTCTCGAAGCTCGTCTTTGGTTTCAGGGTGGTTAAGGCCAACCTCAATGTTAGCCTCTAAAATTCCGAACTTATTGCCCATATCATAGCGTTTACCTTCAAAATCAACGCCAATCATACCATCGGATTTAGCTTTAGTTTTCATAGCGTCTGTGAGTTGAAGCTCTCCGCCTGCGCCGAGAGGAGTATTTTCAAGAATATCGAAAATATCAGGGGTCAAAACGCATCTTCCGAGGATAGAATAAAGGGAAAATCTTTCTTCTTTTGTTTGAGGCTTTTCAACCATATCGGTAATTTCAAAATAATTATCCTTCAAGGCTTCCAGCTTCATAGAACTATATTTCTTGATAGCTTCTTCCGAAACTTCTTTAATTCCGACAACGCCCTTGCCATATTCATCATAAGCCTTCATAAGCTGACCGATAGCGGGATTTTCTCCGATGATAACGTCGTCGCCATATAAAACGGCAAAAGGTTCATTACCGATGAATTCTCTAGCTCTCAAGACTGCATCTCCAAGGCCTTTTGTTTCCTTTTGTCTTACGTAATAGATGTTTGCAAGATTTGCAGTTTTCGCAATGTTATCTGCAATATCTGCCTTGCCTCTTTTTCTCAAGGTGTCTTCAAGCTCATAAGCGTGGTCAAAATGATCTTCAATAACGTCTTTTCCTCGATTTGTGATAATAAGAATATCAGTTATTCCGGCGTTAACGGCCTCTTCTACGATATATTGGATTGCGGGCTTGTCAACTATTGGAAGCATTTCTTTTGGGCAAGCTTTAGAAGCGGGTAGAATTCTTGTGCCAAGTCCCGCAGCGGGGATAACGGCCTTTTTAATTTTCATATTCATTTCTCCTTTATCAAGCAAAATGAGGGCAAATTTACATCTAGCCGACTTTATAAAGCCATAAGTTCAAGGCAAATATAGGGAATAATGGAGCCGAAATAGGTTGAAAGAACAAAGAGGAAAATTGAAAGGAACGGTCTTGCTTTACCCTTCTTTTGAAATTCTTCATCTTCGTCCGCATCCATATCGGCGCGAATTTCTTTAATAGTTTCAACAACGTGTTTTTTATAATGGATTTCGCATTTTTTAGCGGCAAAAATTCTTGGAACTACTAAAAATGCAGAGCCCAACAGCATAGAAAGCAAAACATAAGGATTTGAAAAATGCTCCATAACAAATTCGGGTTGCATAAGTTGAGCAGTTGTGATAGTTCCGAGTTTTGCTACAACTTGATAAAATGGGGTTAACAGCATATAGCCAACTATTTCAAAAATCAGATAAACCACAAAATGAAGGTTCATCTTTCTGAAAAGTGAATGGCAATAGGGAGAAAGGAAGGCAACCCAATTCCATCTGGCGCCCTTACCTTCGTTTATGTTCACAAACATCGGCAAAAATTTTTGGGTATTATAGCCGATGAATTTTGCAACGTCTTCTGCTCTGACCCCATCTATATCGGAGTTTTTATCAACTCCGCCGTAAGGGTCTAAATTTATTGTTTTTCCGCCAATGTTAAAGGTTCGGAAATCGGCCTGCTCTGCGTTTTGTTCGTTCTTATTATTATCTTCATTTATTCCGCACCAAGGACAAAAATTTGCATCCTCAGGCATTTCTTTTCCGCATTTTGGACAAATATTTTTCTTTTCTTCCGGCTCTTCGGGTTGTTCTTTGCCGTGTAATTCAAGCCTTCCGCAATGTCCAACCGCCTGCCAACAGTCCCTGTGATGAGGGGCGCCACATTCGGGACAGTGAACAAGGTCGTCATCGCTGAAAAGATAACTGCCGCAAATAGGGCATTTTTTATCTAATTGTTCGCTCAAATGAAACTTCCTTTTCTGTTAATTTTTTTAATGTGTTTGTAACCAATTCAAAATACTCTCGTCCGTAGTTATGGTATCTTCCTTGTTTAACTAAGTATTTAAGCTGATTTCCGCCTATCCAGCGAACGTCGCTTACCTCTTCTTTTTGAAGCTCAAGTTTATTTATGTCAACATCAACCTTAACAAACCAAACATCAAGAAAAGAGTTTTTTCTTTTAAGCCTTTTTGCAAAAATAAGCTCATTTTTATCCGTTGAGATTCCAATTTCCTCTTTAAGCTCACGCATAGCCGCAGTTATAGAATCTTCTCCCGAAACTGCCGAGCCGCCCGTTGCTGCCCATTCGCCCGGCATAAGCTTGCGCTCTTTTGCTCGTCGCTGAATGAGAAGTCTGCCGTTTTTATCGAAAGGCCAGATGTGAACAACAAGGTGATATTCTCCCGGAATCAAGCGCCTTTGCCCGCGAATAACTTTTTTGCCGGTAAAGGTACCACTTTGGTCAAGTATATCCCAAAGCTCCATATTGCTTCTCCCCTTTAAGAAAAATTCTGGGGTCAGCGTTTATCCACGATTTCTCCCTGCTTTTTGTAGATACTGTTGGGTTTAACAACGCCTCTGACCATAGAAAGCGGATAGATATTGGAATTTCTTCCGATAACGCTTCCCGGACAAAGCACACTGCCGCATCCAACCTCCACAAAATCTCCGAGCATCGCGCCAAACTTCTTAAGTCCCGTTGCGATGCTTTCGTCCTCGCTTTTAACCGTTACGAGGGTTTTGTCGGATTTAACGTTTGAAGTAATGGAACCGGCGCCGAGATGTGATTTATAGCCCAGCACCGAATCGCCGACATAGTTGTAGTGAGGGACCTGAACAGAATCAAAGAGAATAACGTTTTTAAGCTCTGTTGAGTTTCCGACAACAGCGCCCTTTCCGACTATCGCATTGCCTCTGATGAAAGCGCAGTGGCGAACTTCAGCACCGCTGTCGATAATCGTGTTTTCTCCGATGAATGCCGAAGGAAAAACCTTAGCATCTTTAGCAACCCAAATGCTTTCGCCCCTTTTTTCATATAGATCGGGGTCAAGAGAAGCGCCTAACTTTTTAATGAAATCTCCGATTAGAGGAAGGACCTCCCAAGGATATTCCTTGCCATCGAAAATCTCAGATGCAATCGTTTTTTCAAAATCAAAAAGTTCAGCGTTTTTTAGAATAGGCATTAGGTGACTCACTCCAACGAAATATATTATTAAATATATTATATCAAAAAAAGTATAATAATACAACAGTCTATTTCCAAATATTTGAAAATTTTTTGAAAATAAAAAAGCGCCGAAAACCGTTAAAGGTTTTTGACGCATAAAATCATAATTTTTTTCTTTTTTCGGGACGTTTAAGATCATTCCAACGAGCATAAGCGGCCTTGCTGTCGTTGAATTTTTCCAAAACCTTCGCCTGCTCGTTTTCAAGAAGGAAAATGAGATAAGCTCCATTGTTATAATCGAAACGATAATTTTTCCCCTCGTAATTGCAGTTGCCCAGCGTGAATTCAATATTAGCCATTTAATTTTCCTCGCTTTTTTTGAGAATTTCAGAAACCAAATCCTCAACCTCGTTTTTAGAACATCCAAGAGAAACCATAAGTTCACTTTCGATAACGAGAAGGGATTGAGAAAGATATCTTTCTTCGGTTATGGAAAGCTTTTTTCTTTGCTGTCTTTTAGCGCTTTCGATATGTTTTAAAAATTTGATAAGTCCTATAATTTTAAGCCCATCGTGGGAAGAGAGAATATCTCTGAAAGCCTTTTGACATTCTTTAGGCGGAATTTTCAAAAGTTCATCAAAGGAAATGTTGGGAATCTGAGCAAGAAAAACTTTTGCTTCACTTTCGCTCATAACCGCGCGAATATAAACCTCGCTATCTGTTGGAACATAAGCAGTTCCGCCTGTTGAAAGGTTTTTAAGAACATAATAAAGACGGTCTCTATCCGCTGCGGTTGAATCAAGCGTGGATATAGCGGAAACTTCGCAAACTCCGCTGCTTCCATAAACAACCTTATCGCCAATTTTATACACGATATATATTACCTCTTTGCCGAATTTTGAAACAAGGAATATAGCGATAATCAAATTAACTAACCCAAGATTTCTGGTAATATTATATCATTTTTTCGGCTTTTTGTCAATAAAACAGTCAAGAAATATTCATAATTTTTTAACAGATTTTGCGTCTTTTAGCATTTTACGTTTGATTTTTTGATTTCTTTTAAAGAAGGATTCGGTTTCAGACTTAATCCTTCCCGAAAGAAGAATTAAAGCCAAGAGATTTGGCAAAGCCATAAAAGCATTGCAAAGATCGGCTATTTTAAAAGCAAAAGAAATAGATAGAAAAGGGCCTATCAAAAGCGCAAAAATATAAAGGCTTTTATATATAAGCATAGCTTTTTTTCTGCCATTAAAAAGGTATTCGGCGCATTTAAGGGAATAACTGCTCCAGCCAATAATAGAGGTGAAACCAAAAAAGAAAAGACAAAGGGTTAACAGTCCTGAGGAAACTGAATTCGGGAAGGGAAGGCCCTTTTCCCAAGCTATAGAAGTGATTTTAGAACCGTCGGAGGAACTTGAAGCGGCGCCCGTCAATATAATCGCAAGCCCCGAAACAGGGCATAAAACAATAGTGTCTATAAACGTTCCAACCATAGATATAAGCCCCGCTCTTGTCGGCTCGTTTTCTTTCGAACTTGCGGCAGAAATAGAGGCGGTTCCAATTCCTGCTTCATTCGAAAAAACACCTCTGCCTATACCTTCGCTTATTGCTTCTTTTATGCCTATTCCCGCAAGTGCGCCAACTCCCGCTTTAATGGAAAAAGCAGACCTGAAAATTTCCAAAACGGCATCGCCTAACAGGGAGATTTCAGAGGCTATTATGATAAACGAGCATATTAAAAAAATGACCGCCATTAAAGGGACGAGAAGACAAGAAATTGCCGAAATTCTTTTAATTCCGCCCAAAAGAGCGAAGCCTGCCGCAAGAGCTGTAATAATGCCACAGATAACAAGGCACAAGGTGTATGGAGTACCTTCTATGAGGGTTGATTTATCAGGGTCTAAAAAGCCTTCAAGAGATAAAGAAACCGTATTTATCTGAGCGATTCCGCCGATTCCGATAAGCCCTGCAGCCATTCCGAAAAAAGCAAAAAATTTTGAAAAAAACGAGAAGCGGAATCCCAAACCTTTTTTTATGTATAAAAAAGTTCCGCCGATGAATGAATTGCCGATTTTTTCTCGGTATTTCAGCCCTAAAACACCTTCGGAATATTTAGTTGCCATACCGAAAAACGCAGATAGAACCATCCAAAAAATTGAGCCGGGTCCACCCGAAGAAACAGCGAGCGCAACTCCAACTATATTTCCCGTTCCCAGACAGGCGGCAAGGGAGGTGCAAAGGGCGCCAAAATTTGAAATATCGCCTTCACCCTCGCTTTTTTTGAAGGCAAGTCTCAGTCCCAAGCCAAGTTTTCTGAACTGAATAAACCTCGTTTTAAAGCTCAAAAAGATTCCCGAAAAGAGGATAAAGAAAACTATAAATCCGTTCCAGAAATACGAATGAAAAATTTCGATAAATTCTATAATAAAATCTCACCACTTTTACCAATATTAACCACGACTAAAAAAGCTAATTTCTATTGACTAATCACTAAAAATATATTATTATATATCTATATTAATTCGTTGAAGTATTCGGCTTTATTAAAGAGAGGGAAAATATGAGAAAAAGCGGAATTTTAATGCCTGTATTTTCATTACCTTCGCCTTATGGAATCGGAACGCTTGGAAAAGAAGCTCTGGGCTTTATAGATTTTTTAGATGAAGCGGGGCAAAGCTATTGGCAGATTCTTCCAATCGGGCATACGGGGTTCGGAGATTCGCCCTATCAGGCGTTTTCGGCATTTGCAGGGAATCCCTATTTTATAGACCTTGATATATTAAAAGAGCAAGGTCTTTTAACTGCATCGGAGCTTGAAACCCATAAAAGCAGCGGAAAAATTGATTACAGCGAGCTTTATAAAACGAGATACCCTCTTTTTATGAAAGCTTGTTCTCGTTTTGTAAAAACTCAAAAATACGAAAGCTTTTGCCGAAAAAACGCTTGGTGGTTAGATGATTATGCGTTGTTTATGGCAATAAAGGATTCCAAAAGCGGATGCGATTTTTATGGTTGGGAAGAAGAACTTCGCAAAAGAGAAGAAAAGAGTATTATAAAAATTCGGGAAGTCTTAAAATCACAAATTGAAAACTATAAAATACTGCAGTTCTGGTTCTTTTCGCAGTGGGAAGAAGTTAAAAAATATGCAAATCAGAAGGGAATTTCGATAATAGGGGATATTCCTATCTACGTATCAAGGGATAGCGCAGACGTTTGGGCAGAGCCTGAGCAGTTTCAACTGGATAAAAACGGAAGACTTTCTTCTGTTGCGGGAGTTCCGCCCGATGCTTTTTCCGAAGATGGCCAACTTTGGGGCAATCCTTTATATGATTGGGATTATATGAAAAAAGAAGGCTTCTCGTGGTGGATAAGAAGAATCAAGGCGGCGTCAGAGTTTTTTGACGTTGTCAGAATCGACCATTTCAGAGCCTTCGATGAATATTTTTCTATTCCTTTCGAGGCTAAAAGCGCAAAGGAAGGCGAATGGAAAAAGGGGCCGGGTATCGAGCTTTTTGAAAAAATAAAAGAGAAACTCGGTAACGTTAAAATAATTGCTGAAGATCTCGGAATTTTAACCGATAGCGTCGAGGAACTTCTTGAAAAGACGGGCTATCCCGGTATGGCGGTTTTGCAGTTTGCTTTTTCTCCTGAGGAAGAAAGCCGATATCTTCCGCATAATATTGGGAAAAATTCGGTTATCTATACCGGAACACACGATAATAACACGATTGAAGGTTGGTTTTCTGAAGAAGATGCCGAAACAACCGAGTTTTGCAAAAAATATCTCAGATTAACTCCGCAAGAGGGCAATAACTGGGGTATGATAAGAGCGGCAATGATGAGCCGCGCTGAAACCTGTATTTTAAGTATGCAGGATTTTATGGGGCTCGGCTCTGAAGCCAGAATTAATATTCCTTCAACCGATTCGGGAAATTGGGTCTGGCGCATTGATGGCGGCTGCCTTAATCCTTGGCTTTCAGGGATTATCAGAGAAGAAACAGAAAAATATTTCAGATTAAAAGATTGATAATGAGGGGGATTTTATGAAAATTCTAATGATTGGCGCGCATCAGGACGATAACGAGTTCCGTTGCGGAGGTATCGCTCATAAATATGTTCAAATGGGCTATAATGTTAGATTTTTGAGCCTTTGTAACGGTTGTGGAGGGCACCATATTTTAAGCCCTGAAGAAACGACTAGAGTAAGAGCAGAGGAATCAAAAAAGGTTGCGAAATTTTTAGGAATTGAATATGACGTTTGGGATATTGATGACTGCAGTATTGAGCCGAATCTCGAAACTCGCCGTCGTCTTATAAGGTATGTAAGGGAATATGCTCCCGACCTTATAATAACTCACCGCCCGAACGACTACCACGCCGACCATCGCGCCGCAGGACTTTTGATGCAGGACGCATCTTATATGCTTATAGTTCCGCACGAATGTCCCGACGTTCCCGCCCTTAAAAATACGCCTGTTATTATTTATAACGTCGATTATTTTAAAAATCCACCCTTTAAAGGGGACATAGTTATTGACATTGATAAAGAGGTTGATATAAAACTTAAAATTGCTGATATGAACGTAAGTCAGGTTTATGAGTGGCTTCCGTATACAAAAGGGGAGGAGGTTCCCGAGGGCGCCGAGGAAAGATTTGAGTGGCTCAAAGGAATGGAGATAACAGCCGATACAACCGACGAGGAAATATTAGCCGCCAAAAGGGGTTATGCGGTTCGTTTTGCCAAGGTTGCGGCAAGTTTCAGAAAAGAATTAATAGAAAGATACGGAGAGGAAAAAGGTTCTCGCGTTCGATTTGCCGAGGCTTTCGAAATATGCCCTTATGGCGGAACTCTGACAGAGGAGCTTAAAAATAAACTGTTCCCATTTTAAATAAAAAATCGCCAAACGCTTTTTAATTGCGTTCGGCGATTTTTTGGTTTTGTTTCAGTTGTTTTATTTCTTCGTGGGTTAAGTAATTGAACAAATCAAAGTTTTTTATCCCCATCGCTTTTAGCTTTTCGAGGCTTTTTTCTCTGTCTTCATCTGTGTTAAAATCAGGGATAAGCGGAACTCTGACAATTATTCTTTCGGGGCCGACTATACCGAGCAGCTTTTCGAGATTTTCGAGCATAAGCGAGTTTTTGCGCCCCGCATAGCTTTCATAAATCTCGGGATTGGTGTCCTTGCAATCGATATAAAACATATCAATACATTCGGCGGCTTTGCTAACGTTTTGGAAGGGGACCCAAAGGGAGGTTTCGGCGCAAAGATGCCATTCTTTCCCGCAAATTTCTCTGAATTTGAGAAGGAAATCGGGATATAAAAGCGGTTCTCCTCCGCCGAAGGTTATTCCGCCGCCCGTTGAAAGGAAATATAGCTCATCTATTTTAACTTCATTATATAATTCTTCGGGAGTTATTTGTTTTCTTTTAGCGTATGGGTCGCAGGTGAAAGCGTTTATACACCATTTGCACCTTAGAGGGCAACCGTGGAAAATAACGAGGGTCGTAACGCCCTTGCCATCGGTTTGCATACGAATTCGGTCGTAGGTTATGAGCGGCGCTTTAATGCTGCCAAGGTTATCAAGCTTCTCCATCAGCCCGCTACCTTTATCGAATGGTCGACAACAAAGCTCTCGGAATCATAACAAAATTTCAGTTCATAGTTGATGCCCTTGTGCAAAACGAGAAAAATATCGCAACCCGACTGGGTCTCGAAAGAATACATATCTTCTGATGTGTTCCAGGCCTTAATGATTTGCATTCTCGTGTAATCAGCGAGGTAATCCTTCCTTTGTCTTTCGGATAATTTGAATAGATGATTAATATCCAAAGCGGGGCCAACTTCTTTTTCCGCCGTTTTTGATGATACATTAACTTTTATCTCAGGTCTGTCATTCTGTCTCGGCATGCCCATCGTGCGGCTGCTATCTCTTATGTCGCTGCGCGTGTTGATTGCTTTTGTGCTTGTATTGTTTGAGCTTGTGCTTGTTGAAGTGTAGGCAGTTATTGAGCCCTCGATTTCGTAAGATTCCGAAGGATAAGCAACGTCGCCTTCCAATTCATAGACTGAGTTGTAATTTTCTGAGTCAACAGGAATTTCCCCCATCGGCTTATCGTTTTCATCAGTCTCGGAGCTAGAAGCCGAGCTTTGAGTTTTCTTGGAAGATGAGGAGATGATTTTATGCTCTGCATTGCTTTTAACAGGCTCGTTTGCACAGCCGGAAGTCGCGAGCATAACTGCCGCAAGTCCCGCAACTGCAATGCTTTTGCCTGCATTTTTGCGTTTTAAAAGCTCGGCTTCAAGATAGCGAAGCTCTTCTTCGCATTTGGGGCATGTGCCTGTGCATTCGCCTTTGTAGGTGCATTCTTCTATAATAAGCTCGATGTCATTATTTTCAGCTATCTGCCGCCTGATGTCCTTTAAAATTTTGCATTTATTTTTGCCTGTCATTCCTCGTGCCTCCTTGCTTTGAAATAGCATTTTAGTTATTGTTTTCTGCGAAGTAGTTTCTTAAGAAGTAGTTTCTTCCGTTAGCTTTGTCGTTTTGAAAGAAGTGCAAAAGCCGTTTTTATCGTAGGAGATAACGACCTTATAGCGGACTTTATCCAACGTTGCGACATAAGTGTCCGTTTTGCCCTTGGTTTTGAGCGATATAAGGTATTTATAATTGCTCCAGATTTCCTTTATTTCTTCTCTCAAAAAAATCGATAAGAAAGCTTCCTGTTCATTTTTGCTTAATTCGAGGAAATAGTCCATATTATAGTCATCGGTGCTTTCTGCATCATCATTTCTGGGGACCGGAGCCACTCCTCTGGTAACTTCGGGTAGAGGACTTGAGTCTGAAGAAGTGGTGGAAGATGTTATGCTTGAAGTTGATGTAGCCTCTGAAGAAGATTCCGAAGGATAAGCAACGTCGCCTTCCAATTCATAGATTGAGTTATAATCTTCTGAGCCAACAGAAGGTTTTCCCATTGTTTTTTCCTCGGAAGAGAAGGAGTCGTCCTCTTTAGCGGGCATAACCGGAACACCCTGCGTTTTTTCTTCAAAACAGGAAGAAAAACTTGACAGCTCATCTGAAACAGTATGGCTTTGAATAGGCTCGTTTGCACAGCCGGAAGCCGCGAGCATAACCGCTGCAAGTCCCGCAACTGCAATGCTTTTGCCTGCATTTTTGCGTTTTAAAAGCTCGGCTTCAAGATAGCGAAGCTCTTCTTCGCATTTGGGACAGGTGCCTGTGCATTCGCCTTTATAAGTACATTCGTTTGTTATAAACTCAATGTCGTTATTATCGGCAATTTTCTGTCTTATTTCTTTAAGAATTTTGCATTTATTCTTGCCTGTCATCAGGTTGAATCCTCCTTTAAATAGTTTGTTTCTATTAATAAAACCTCGTATCTTCGCTTTGGGTTACATTTTCAAAATAATTTTTTTAACTATTCTTATATTTATAATACCATATTTTGAAAAAACGATATAGGTTGACAAAAGCCGGACTATAAACATCTATTTAATATCAATTTTTATGTCGCCCGTGTCGGAAATTATTTCGCATTTTCCGCCGCCGGTGGTTTTCGGAAGGTCGATATCTCCCGTATCTGTTTTTGCTATAAACACTTTTTCGCTCATTAAACTTCCTTCAACGTCGCCGGTACTGGTTTTAATAAAAAGTCCTGAAGCGTCGCATTTTTTGAGGTTTATATTGCCCGTTGTCCTGTCTATTGAGAAAGTCCCGTTTGCAATAACCTTTTCCATTTGCATATCGCCCGTACTTCCGCTTGAAACAAGATTCTGGCAGGTTGTATTTGAAATTTCAGTTTTTCCCGTTGAAACCTTTAATTTTATATCATCTTTTAAATCTGCTTTTAAAACCGAGATTTTGCCTGTTGAAAGGGCTATTTTAAGCGATTTGGCAGAAATATTTTCAATCAAGACGTCTCCCGTAGTGGCGTTTATTTCTATCTCATTTGTGGCGGAAGCGAAGTTTTTGACATTTCCTGTGCTTTCCTGTATTTTTATGTTTTGGAAGGTGAAATCCTTCGCGATTTCAATATCTCCCGTGCTTGAATTTATATTAAGCGTTTTGTAAACTTCTTCGGGGAGATAAATCGAAATTTTTGGGCAGGCGAAGGAAACTTTGATGTGTTCATACCATTTTCTTTCGTCTTTAAACTTGATATTAAGGGTGTTTTCCTTCACAAAAACCGAGTGCTTTGCATTTTTTAGCTCATAGCAAACAACCGAAGCCTTTGAATCTTCAGAGGGGAGAATTTTGATGTGTGAAATTTTCGTGTTAATTGACAAGTTTTCGAAATTGTCTAAAGTGTATTCGCTTGTTATAAAATCTTTTGATGAATTTTTCGAAAAATCCCAATTAAACATTGACATCACTCCTAAAACAATTATTCCGCCAATAATAAATAAGATGGATATAATAAGCCATATTTTGGCTTTTTTGCTCATTTTAATTCCTTCCTTTCGGCTGGTTTGTTTTTTCTGATTAAAGTCTGATTTTTTTAGAAAGGGCAAGCATCCCTCGCGTTTTATTGGTTCCTTAGCAGGTGGAAATTAACCCTCGTAAGGACGAATTCGGAAGGTTACGCCAAGAGATTCGCATATTTTTCGGCTAAGTTCTTGTTCTTCTTTTGAGGTTACAACGTCAACAACCGTCATAATAACAGAAGGAACGTATTTTGTGCAAGCTTTGGCGAAATTTAGCATAGAGTCATAAGATTCAATGCCGAATTTAGGACGAACTGTTTTGAGATAATCTTCTTTATTTGTTGCATTTAAGCTAATAGAAACAACGTCGATAAGATCCTTTAATTTTTCGGCAGTTTCTTCTTGCCATATTAAATCAGCGAGTCCGTTGGTGTTTATTCGGATTTTAATATCGCTTTTAGATTTAATGTATTTTGCAACCTCAAGAAGGTCGTAAAGACGTTCGGTTGGTTCGCCATAACCACAAAAAACGATCTCGTCGTATTTGGTTAAATCAAAAGCAGATATGCTCTCGCAAATTTCTTGAACGGAAGGTTCTCTGTCAAGCCATAGTGAATCTGAATCAAAAACGTGGTCTTTATTGTGTCGCAGACAGAAGGAGCAATTACAAGGGCAGCGGTTTGTTATATTAATATATAGACCCGTTCTTCCGGGATAGACAATTGTCATCATAATTAAAAACCTCCGTTTAATTTGGCTTTTAGTTTCATTCGATCAGCGGAAAATCCTGCGATTATAAAAATAACGGTACTTGCAACCGATTGAGTTAGTGATGCGGGAATTCCTGCCAACGGTGAAACAAAATTGCCATATATTAGCGCTTCATATAGATAATAACCGCCCGCACAAAATAAAGCGGCAGGAATGGTTGCCAACGAATTTCTCAGAGTTATGATTTTGTTGCTTTTGCTTGAAAAAAGCAAAGCAGTTAAAGCTTTGATAACGACAGAACCCGGAGCCCAAACAGCAAACCCCGTCAGGCAATCGGCAAGTAACGCACCGCTCGCACCAACAGCTAAAGCATAACTTTTGGGCAAAAGGCAGGCGGCAAGATAAATAAGTCCGTCGCCAACGTGGATGTAGCCATTGTTGGTTGGGATATGCAAATAGGCGGTAACAACAAATACTAATGCGGTTAAAATCCCTGAAGTACAAATAAGTTTTAAATTACTTTTTTTCATAAAAATCTTCCTTGATAAGTTTGTGTGTTAAAGAAAAACAACTATAAATATATAGAATACTTCGATTAAAATTATATCATAAAATTTTAAAAAATCAAATAGTAAAAGAAAAAACCGCCTTAGAAAGGCGGTAAAAAATTGGCACCGCTTGGGGGAATCGAACCCTCAACTAACCCTTAGGAGGGGTTTATTATATCCATTTAACTAAAGCGGCGTGTGTTATGAAATTGTAGGATAGCAGAAAAGTTGTCGTTTATTCATACGGCGGAAGCCGTATCGCGGCTCTCGAAACTGTTCGAAATCTACGATTTCGGCAACAGTCGAGGTTCGCATATCCATTTAACTAAAGCGGCGTGTGTTATGAAATTGTAGGATAGCAGAAAAGTTGTCATGCGGAAACCTTAATTTCACTATAGTATATTACCTCAAAGAAGGGGATTTGTCAAGGTGTTCCTTGTTAAGTGTGCCAAAAGATACGTTTGTTTTTTGCAGTGCGTGTGTTTATGTGTTTTAAATAGAACTAAAAAATCTTGAAAATTAATGTCTGCCGTGGTAAAATGAAAACAATGAGTCAACATGTAAGGAAAGTGGTAAAATGGATTTCACAAGATTGAGGTATTATATCGATTCTTTAGAGGCTAACGATCTGCCTTATTGCGACGTTTCGGTAAGATTTAATCGCGAGGAAGTTTTTCGTTATAGTATGGGTCATATCGACGCCGAAGGCACCAAAGCTCCGCAACCCGACACTCTCCAGTGGATTTATTCCATGAGCAAGGTTATAACCTGCGCAGGTGTTTTAAGATTGTTCGAGAAGGGCTTGCTTTCTCTTGAGGACAAGGTTTCGAAGTATCTTCCCGAATACGAGGTTCAGGCGGTAAAGTGCGGTGTTTTCGCTAAAAAGGCTGACAACCCTATTTTAATCAAGCACCTTTTCTCAATGAGAAGCGGAATTGACTATGATTGGGCGTGTATTCAAGATAAAATCGGCGACCCTAATGTGACAACTCGTGAGTTTATAAAGGGCCTTTCCCGTAAGGTGCTTTGCTTCGAACCCGGAACCGACTATGTTTATGGTTTGGGTCACGACGTGTTAGCTGCCGTTGCCGAAGTTATCACTGGCAAAAAATTCCGCGATTATTTGAATGACGAAATTTTTGCTCCTCTTGGTCTTAAAAATATTGGTTTCCACCCAACCGATGAACAGATTCAGCGATTTGCTCTGGCTTTTAACTATGACAATAGCTGTTTCCGTTCAAGCCCACGTGATATGAATTGTGCTTTCTGCTTTGGCGATGACTATGATAGCGGTGGCGCAGGTCTTTTCTCAAGTCTTGACGACTATATGGAAATTGCCGACGCCCTTTCCAACGGAGGTGTAGCAAAGAATGGTTACAGAATCCTTAATCCTGAAACGATAGATTTAATGCGAACAAATCTACAAACCGAAAACAGTATGAGTAAAATGAAGCCCGGCTATGGATATGGTCTGGGAGTTCGTACGATGATTGATCGTCAAAAGGGTCGTTCCCTCGGTCCTGTCGGAGAGTTCGGTTGGGATGGCGCCGCCAATAGTTACGTACTTATTGACCCCCAAAATCACGTTACGATTGTGTATACCACTCAGTTATTAGGCGGTGGTTTGTTCTATAATACTACGCATCCTTATATCCGCAACCTAGTTTATGAAGCACTAGGTCTTGCAAGTGAGTATTAAGCTTATAGCACACCATTAAAAAGCTTAAGTATTAAATTAAAATCACAACCAAATTAAGGGTTTGATAATTCACCCCAACTAAACTAGTTGTCAAGTTTGGTTGGGGTGAATTTTTAGAAAAATAAAATTTTAATAAGATAGATAAGACCTAAATGCAAAGGATAGAAGGCGTAGAAAAAGTATTTGAGTTTGTGCTTTCCTCTTTTTCCCGAATAAAGAATCAAAATCGGAAGCGCCAAAAAGCTATACCAGATATAGGGCATAATTCCCATATAACCAAAGCAATAAACTCCGATTCCAAGAGTAAAAAGAAGCAGTTTTTTGAGTTTATCCTCAAAAATCAAGGCGAAAAAAGGCAAAACTATTCCGCCGAAGGAATAATCTATCGTAATTTTTATGCCAACCATTTTTTCTGAATTTTCGCAGAAAATCAGAAGCAAAACGATAAAGATTATAACTGCTGAAAAGAGAACTGCCCCATTAAAAATAGCATTTGTATTCTTTGCTTTTATGCTGTCTTCAAGTTTTAAATATGCAAAGCATAAAAGGACGGAAAGCGAGAGCGTGATAAGAATATTAAGATAAACCGATCTGATTCCGCTCGCTAAAAGGTCATTGGCAAGATAAAAAAGCTGGCATACAATTCCCAGACCCAATATTCTTAAAAAATAAAGCTTAATATCAGAGGTTTTTCGGCAACCTTCTGCTATAAAAAACGCAAAAATAGGCATAGCGAGTCTGCCGATGATTCTGAAAATAATAACGTTTGGAAAAAGGAGAAAACCAATATGGTCGATAGCCATTGAAAGGCAGGCGAGAAGCTTTAAAACATTTGAAGAAAGAAGATTAGTTTTTATCATTTTATTATCACAATTCCATTTAAAGGTAGGTCGATTTTTTGCATCCTTTCGGTAATTTCAACTAAGCTTAAAATTGCTTTGAGATAATTAAATAATACCATATTAGTGTCTTGATTTCAATGTATAATTTAGATGTAAATTTGAAAATCCTATGATTTTACAGAACTGACGCTACAAGTTCGATAACCTTAAAACATACGAGTTGATTTTTTTGTGTGAATAGTGTATAATTATTGTGTATATAAAAATAAGGGGGAATTTATGTTGAAAAAAATAAAAAGATCTTTAGCTATGATGCTTGCTTTAATGCTTGCTTTTTCAGTTTTTAATCAAGCGGTGTGGGCTGAATCTTCAATTTCTGTTTCAAATCTCAGCGAGCTTCTTGCGATTGAAGAAAACCTTGGCGGAAGTTATAAATTAACGAATAATATCATTATTGATGAAGATTATGAATTTAATCCTATCGGATCTATTTCCGCTCCTTTTTCGGGCGTTTTAGATGGAAACGGCTACACTATTAAAAATCTCAAGTTAAAAGAAAATAGCGCAACGTCTATTTATTTAGGCCTTTTCTCCTCAAATAGCGGAACTATTAAGAACTTGAATCTTGAAAACGTTTCGGTTGAGCTTGTAGATGCCAATTATATCTATCTGGGCGCAATAGCAGCAACAAACCGTTCGTCGGGAACTATTGAAAATTGTTATGTTAACGGCAGATTTCTGATTGATAAAGGCGCTGTTTACAGCAGAATAGGATCATTAGTTGGTAAACATAGCGGAGACATAATAAGCTCTTGTGTTGCAGAGATGGAGATTCAATATAAAGCGCCTTGTAATGCCTGCGTCGGCGGAATTGCAGGCGATATAACCTCGGTTATCAGCGGTTGTGAAAATCGTGGAGATATAATCGTTTCAACAACTCCCGAAACAGAGGGAGAATTAGATTCCGCAACAAGCAATAGTATGCGTTCGGCATCGGTTTACGTCGGAGGAATCACGGGCGCTATTTCTTCTGCAAGTTTTGTTGTAGAAGATTGTCTTAATTCGGGCGAAATAAAAGCAGATGCTTATGCGGGTCTATGTGTTGGCGGAATACTCGGACATTATCTTAATTCAAATGGCGGAAGACTTGCAAACTGCATTAATTTAGGTGTCGTTGAAGCAACCAGAAAAGGGGAAGGTGGATTCTATGCCAGCCAAGAACCTTATGCCTTTGGTGCAATCGCAGGTTCATTCCCGGCTCAGGGAACAACCTCAGGCAACGTCTATCTTAGCGGAACTTCGGCCAAGGCATCGTCGGCTTCAATCAATGCGTCGGTAAAGAGTCTTGCAGATATTCGTTCGTCGATTTCTAAGGAAATTTGGTATAATCCAACAGACGAAAATGCTTTCCCCTCTCTTAAAACACAAAAAAAGATTAAAGAAATCTCCGTTAATGAAAAGACAGAATGGAAATGTAACGACGATATAAGCGCAAATATGTTAGTTGTTTATGACGACGGAACAAGCGAAATTCCGAATGGTGTTATCGCAGATTTCGATGAAGATAATTTGAAATACTCATTCTCTTTTAAAGGCGCAAATGCCGAATATCAGTATTCAATAACTCATAACGATACCAAAACAATAAACGAAAAAGCGCCTAATTGTTCGGAATTAGGATATACCGGCGACCTTTATTGCAATGATTGTCAAAAAATATTAACCTATGGCGATGATATTTCAAAAGCTAAAGACGAACATATAGGTGTGATAGTTGAAGATAACGTAGGATTTGCAGCAACGTGTAAGACTCCGGGCTCAACAGGCGGAACAAAATGGAATTGTTGCGGTGCTCCTGAGAAAATTAATGAACCGATTCCCGTTGATCCCAATAACCACGAGGGCGAGATAATACCTGATGGAACAGGTTATGGCGCAACCTGCACAACCGCCGGTATGACCGACGGAACAAAGTATTCTTGCTGTGGTGCTCCTGTATCTGCTGCAACACCTATCCCTGCAACAGGACATGAGGGCGCAACCTGGAATGATGAAATTCCTGCAAACTGTCAGCAGACAGGAACTAAAGCACACTATCATTGCGACGTTTGTAACAAAAACTTCTTCGAGCTTGGCGTAGATGCAGTTCCCGTTGACGATGCAGACCTCGTAATCGCTATTAAATCTGACGTTCACGCAGGCGAAATCGTTCCCGACGGACTCGGTTATGCTTCAACTTGTAAGACTCCCGGTAAGTCAGACGGAACTAAGTAT
>JAZQTQ010000024.1:0-44704 GCA_045630885.1 Acutalibacteraceae bacterium | reverse complement strand
CTTTATAAAACCCTTTATTTAAGCGACTTTACGGTCGCTTTTTTGTTTTTTCTCTTATCGAACACTTTTTATAAAACAGGTCAAATCACGTCAGCAATTATTTTGTTTTTCCAAATTCGAACCATCGGTGTTCGATTCACTTTCCTTATAAACGCCTATACTACGGTAATATTTGGATTCAAAATATTCAGGTGTTTGATAACGGAGGACAGAGTGGGGTCTGTCGTTATTGTAGTAGTTTATATACTCTCTAACCGATTCTCGAAGTTCTCTTTCAGAACGATAATCTGTGCGGTACAGTCTTTCGGTTTTCATTGATTTGAAGAATGACTCCATAACAGAATTATTGTATGGAGTGGCCGTATTTGAAAAAGATTGTTTTACATCAAGAGCTCTTAGATAATCACGAAAAGTATTTGAGGTGTAGTTAGTTCCTCTATCACTGTGAAATAATAATTCGGTCGGTTGGCGGTACTCATAAGCAAGCTTGAAGGTTGACTTTGTAAGCTGTGTGCTATTCTTTAATGAAATTTTGTGTGCGACAACCCTTCTCGCATATAAGTCAAGAATTATACAAATATAGTATGAAAAATCACTATATCTAAAATATGTAATATCGCTCACCCAAACCTCGTTTGGACGGCTTACTGTGAATTGTTGATTTAGAATGTTTTGCTTTCTTTCTTGTGTCATTAAGTAAATCTTTTTAGCGCTTTAACATCAATAGTTTTTCATATATTTATTATATGTAAAGTTTTTTAAAATAAAAAATATTTGGGATTCGAGTTATTTGACAATGAGATTGCGGAATGATATAATAAGAAAAATAAAACCGAAGGTGGAAATATGAAGATTTATAAAAACGTTACCGAACTTATTGGAAAAACTCCAATTTTAGAACTTGGTAATTTTAAAAAAGAATACAATCTAAAGGCGAATCTTTTTGCTAAATTAGAGTTATTTAACCCTGCGGGCTCGCAAAAGGACAGGGTTGCGCTTTCGATGATTGAGGCGGCAGAGAAAGAGGGAAAACTTAAAGAAGGTTCTGTTATAATTGAGCCAACAAGCGGAAATACAGGGCTTGGGCTTGCTTCTGTTGCGGCTTCGAAGGGTTATCGCACGATTATCGTTATGCCTGAAACGATGTCGATTGAAAGAAGACTTTTAATGAAGGCTTATGGTGTCGAGCTAGTTTTGAGCGACGGAGCAAAAGGTATGCAAGGCGCTATAGAAATGGCTGAAAAATTGAGCGAAGAACTTGAAAATAGCTTCATTCCCGACCAATTTTCTAATCCTGCTAATGCGGCAGCGCATAGAAAAACAACGGGCCCCGAAATATATGAAGATATGGACGGGGAAATCGATATCTTTGTTGCCGGAATCGGAACGGGCGGAACGATAACGGGAGTTGGCGAATATCTGAAATCAAAGAATAGTGATATAAAAATCGTTGGTATAGAGCCGAAAGCATCGGCTGTTTTATCGGGAGGAAAAGCAGGTGCACACGGGCTTCAAGGAATCGGAGCAGGATTTATTCCAAAGGTTTTGAACAGGGATATTTACGATGAAATTATAACGGTTGAAAATAACGAGGCTTATGAAATGGGCAGGGCTTTGGGCAAGAAGGAAGGCGTGCTTGTGGGTATATCCTCCGGAGCTGCTCTTTTTGGAGCGGTAAGACTTGCGCAAATGCCTGAAAACGAGGGAAAAAATATCGTCGTTCTCCTTCCTGATACGGGCGAAAGGTATCTCTCAACGCAGATGTTCAGCGAATAAAAATTTCTTTTTTTAAAAAAGACAAAATCACCTTGGGAAAATTATAAATTCCGAGGTGATTTTTTTGTATTAATTTCTAAAAAACGAAGAAAATAATCCTTGGAAAGGGTGGCTTTCAATGAAGCAAAAAATAATAACAAAAGACAAAATAAATGAATTCAAAAAGCACTTAATTGAAGATGAAAAAAGCCAGGCGACAATCGAAAAATATATGCGAGATATCGAAAAGTTATGCGATTTTTTGAAGGGCGCTCCGATAGATAAAATGCTGATGTTGGCGTATAAACAAAATCTCTCGGAAAGCTATACGAAAAGAAGCGCAAATTCTATGATTGCGGCGGCAAATTCTTTGTTTCGATTTTTGGGCTGGTATGAGATTTGCGTTAAGCAATTCAAAATACAAAACGAGGCTTATTGTTCGGAAGAAAAGGAACTTACAAAGAGAGAGTATCAGGCGTTGGTCAGCGCAGCAAAGCTCAAACGAAACGAACGTTTGGCTCTTATAATTCAAACTATTTGTTCAACAGGAATCAGAGTTGGAGAACTCAGCTTTATGACTGTTGAATCAGCAAAAAAAGGCGAAGCAGTAGTTTCCTTGAAGGGCAAAACAAGAAAAATTTTCCTTGTTTTGGAGCTTCGGAAAAAACTTATTAAATATGCAGAAAAGCAAGGGATTAAGTCGGGCGCCATTTTTATAACAAAGGGCGGAAAACCGATGGACAGAAGCAATATTTGGAGAGAAATGAAGTCGCTTTGCGAGAGCGCCGGGGTTTCTCATAAAAAGGTTTTTCCGCATAATTTAAGACATCTTTTTGCCCGAACTTTTTATGCTATTGATAAGGATATTGCAAAGCTTGCGGATATTTTAGGCCATACAAATATTAACACAACCAGAATTTATATAATAACAACCGGCGCAGAGCATCGCCGAAAGATGGAGAATATGCGTTTGATTATTTGAAAATCCAAAAAAACAAAATAAAAAAGCCCTCGAAATTAATGAAATTCCGAAGACTACAACGTAATGATTGTTATGTTGTTATGTCAGAAATTAATCACAACATAATGATTGTTATGTTGTTTTTTATAGGAAAAAATTAAAGCAATTTTTGACAATTCAGTTGTAAACGCATTATAACACAGGTACATATTCAATGTCAAGAGTTTTTTGTCGATTTTTTTAACAAAAAAATTGTAAATATATATTGACAATTGAGTCAACTTATAGTAACATATTAGTACTTGCAAATAAGATGTTATATCTGCAGTTAAAGGGTTAAAAAAAGTTGTTTGATTCTGCCGAATATCAACCGATTTAAACTCTAAAAAACCTGATTTTTTTGAATATACAACATAACAATCATTACGTTGTACATTATTAAAAATCAGACTATTGAGATTTCGAGAAAAGGGATCTCATATCTTATGCTATGCGCAAACACAGTGGGGTGTTTGCTGAATTTTAGCACATTTTGTAGCAATTATTTACACAAATCAAAAAAAGGGGAAAAAGAAATGAAAAGAAAAGAAATTTGTCAGGGACTAATAGATGGAACAATTCATCTTATTGCCACTGAGGGACTTGACGGAACAACAACCAAAAGAATAAGCGAAGTTACGGGAATGAACCAGGTTTATATTTATCGAATGTTTAAGGATAAAGAAGACCTTTTTGCAAAAACCTTTGAATATCTTGATGATGAATTAATAGCGAAATTGCTTTATCATTTTCCGATAATGAGTCTTGAAGGCCATAGCATAGAGGAGCGTTCAAGAATGTTATTCTCCGTTCTTTGGAGATTTCTTCTCGGAAATTGCGAAAAGTGTAAGTGTTATGTGAGATATTTTTATTCGCCATATTTCGATAAATATTCTAAGGAAAGCCATAAAGAAAACTTTAAGGAAGCAGTTAGAGTTTTTTCAACTGCCTTTAAAGAAGAAGCGAATACTTGGATGCTCTTAAATCATATAATGAACGTAATGTTTGATTTTTCGCTCAAAGTTATCGACGGGGAAGTCGGAGATAACGACGATACGGCGGAGCACGTTTTCAGACTGGTTTACGTTTCTGTTAATCAGTATTTCAGAGAAGAAATGCAAGAGGACCTTGCAATTTAGAAAAAGCAAATAGTCCGCGGGGTGCGGAATAAATAAAAAAGAAGAGGTAAAAAAACTATGAAGAAGGCATTAAAGATTATCAAAACCACCTTGGTGTGGCTCATTGCGTTGATTGCAATTTCTATGATGATTTTCACAATCATTTCGGTAACAACATTCAATCGCAACGATCGCAGTTTGTTCGGATATAAGGCTTATATCGTAAATACCGATTCGATGGCCAAAACAGATTTCGATGCAGGCTCGCTTATTTTCGTTAAAGAGGTTGAACCCGAAACGCTTAAGGAAGGGGATATTATAACCTTTGTTTCTCATTCCAGCGAGAGCTTTGGCGAAAATGTAACCCATAAAATCAGAAAGAAAGCAACCTCCGCTAATGGAGAACGTGGATTCATAACCTATGGTACTACAACTAATACCGACGACGAAGAAATTGTTACATATGCGTACATTTGCGGAAAATATGAGTTTAGCATTCCTTATCTCGGAAGCTTTTTCAATTTCCTGAAAACAACTCCCGGATATATAGTTTGTATCCTTGTTCCCTTTATGGTTCTTATAATCTATCAAGGGGTAAATTGTGTTCGTTTGTTCCGAAGATATAAGCAAGAACAGATGGAAGAATTGCATGAGGAACGCGCAAAGATAGAAGCAGAGCGTGAAGAGAATGCAAAAATGATGGAAGAACTCAAAGCGTTAAAACAGCAGCTTGCTCAAAATACAGAAGCAAATCCTGAAATTATAGAAGAAATAGAAGAACCCGCAGAAGAGGTTGTTTCTGAAAATTCGGAAGAACCTTCTGAAGAAAAAGAAGAATCTGCGGAATAAATTTGCCTAAAAAAATGCGTTAAGCGTTTTTTTACCTCATTCGCCATCCCACCCCACTGCCGAAGTTGTTTTCCCCTTAAAAAATATGTTTTGATATATTTTGCGCTTCGGCAGGGATTGGCGATCATTTTAAGGATTAAATTAATAAAAAAGCAAAAAGTCCTTTAAAATCAGGTTTAAATCCTGTTAATCGAAGGAGAAAAAAGATGGAAAAACTTAAAAAAATCTGGGCGGTTGTTTCAACCATCCTTGTTATACTTATCGTTTCCTGCGCAGTGTTCTTGATGGGCTCGCGCCTGATGGGATATAGCGTTTACAACGTTATTTCCGGAAGTATGGAACCGGAATATAGCGTCGGAGACCTTTTATACGTTAAAGAGGTTGACCCTCAAACAATTAAGGTCGGCGACCCGATAACCTTCGTTATGAACGAAGATCTCGTGGTTGCAACCCATAGAGTTGTCAGGATAGATAGAAAAAATCAGCATTTCTATACAAAAGGCGATGCCAATAAGGATGAGGACGTTCAGCCCGTTCATTTTAAAAACGTTTTGGGCGTTCCGAAATTCAGTATTCCGAAATTGGGTTACGTTTCTGATTTCATTCAAAACCCGCCCGGAATGTATATTGCCATAGCTCTCGGAGTTATCTTGGTTGTGCTCGTGTTCTTGCCCGATTCCAAAAAGGAGAAAACGGAGAAAGAAACTGCGGCTGTCGAAATGGAATTTGATGACCTGAAAGAAGCAGAGCCCACGAAAGAAAACGAAGAGAAAATAGAAATAAAAACGGAACACGATTCCGAAACTTAATTTGGTATTTGGCTTGCATTTGCATATATTTAGGAATTCCTGCAAGTACAAGCATAAATATAATATGCGAGAAAGGAGGACAAAAAAATGAACACAAAGAAAAGAATTATGATCGTTGCTCTCGCAGTTTGCATCATTTCTGTTCTCAGCTTAGGATCTTTGGCTTGGTTCAGCTATACCGATGAGGTTTCCAATACCTTCAAGGTTGCTGATTCAGACACAGACGGAAGCCCCGACTTTTCTATCGACGTTAAGGAAAGCAAAACAGATGCTGAAGGAAACAAGGTTGACCTTGATAACGACGGCGTTTATGACTTAACCGACGACGGAAACGTTTACGAGGATATCGCTCCTAACGAGATAATCTTAAAGGATCCTGTTGTAACCAATACCGGTGATTATTCACAGTATGTTCGCGTAAATCTTGTTATAAGCAAGAATTTCGCTGATCAGGTTGCAGAGGAGCAGGGCGTTGCTGTCGCAGGCATCGATATGGAAGTTCTCTTCCCCGGTTTCGATAATGATCTTTGGGCTGAAAATGAGTTTGATGAATCAACTTATGCTGATTATTACATCTATGCTTATTATTATGATGGTGTTCTTGGTGAAGGCGAAACAATCAACGTTTTCAATCAGGTACACATTCCCGAAGGCTTCGAGGTTGGCGATATGAACTTCGGAACAGATGGCTTTAAGGTTAACGTTAAAGCTGATGCAATCCAGTCTGACAATATTCAGGGCCCTGCAAAGGCTGCTTTCGATTCTGTTAACTGGACAATCGGAACTGCGTTCCAAGACTAATTTTTATACACTTTTTTTAAAATGTAAAATTCTTTAAGGAGGATTTTAAAATGACAAAACAAAGAAGCACAAAGCGTGCACTTTTAAGCTCTGCTATCGCTCTTTTGGTGTCAGTTGCAATGCTAGTTGGAACAACCTTCGCTTGGTTCACAGACAGCGTAACTTCCGGAAGCAATATCATTAAATCCGGTAAGTTGGAAGTTGCTTTGTTGGATGCAAACGGGGATTCTCTCGAAGGCGAAATGATCGAGTGGGCTGCTTTTGATGGCCGCGCACAAAACGAGATTCTTTGGGAGCCTGGTTGTACATATAAGACTGAGCCTTTCACCGTTAAGAACGTTGGTAATCTTAACTTGAAATTTAGACTTTTCGTTAATGGTATTAACGGAGATGCTAAACTTCTCGAAGTTATCGACTTCACTTGCATTGTTGAAGATTACACCTATGAAATAGTTACTGGCGGATATGGTATTTCAAATACTGCTGATATCGACCTTCTCAAGGGTATTGATATGAATGGTACTGCATATAACGACTTTATGCTTAAGCCCGGCGAGGCAATGGAAGGCATTGTTCTCGAAGGTCATATGGATGAGTTGGCAGGAAATGAATATCAGAACCTCACAATCGAGAACATTTCTATTTCTGTAATCGCAACTCAGGCTGTTGGAGAGGCAGACAGCTTCGATCATGCTTATGATGCGGATGCTGTATATCCCGGACTTTCTACCGGCGTGTTAGAGCCTGGTCAGAGCGCTATCAGCGTTCCTGTTACCGATGGTACTGATACTAAGGTAGGTTATGCTGATATCCCTGCCGATGCTCTTGCTCCCGGTGCAACAACTTCCGACGCTGAAATCAGACCTGTTGACTATAAAGGTAACTTCACAGTTGCAGCAGGTATGGAAACAAAGTCTTTTAACATCACTGTTTCTAACCTTAAAGAGAACAACGACGTTCCCGTTAAGGTTCAGGTATACGTAGGAAAGGGTATGGATCCCGCAACCTTCGAGATGTATCATTACAGCGATAAAATCGCTTGCACCTACGATCCTTATGATGGATACGTTACCTTCGAGAGCGCAACATTTAGCCCCTTCTCCATCGTTTACGATGCTGATTCTAAATATGTAGCTCCTGAGGCTAAGCCGGAAGGACTTCCCAAAGCAAATGTTACTACCTACACCCCAGAAGAGCCTATCGTTTGGGGCAACTACGGTCAGTGGTCTCCAACAGAAGGCTTAGAGGCAAACCTCGACGCTATCTACAAGTTCTCTTGCACAGAAACATACGAAGAAGCTCAGGCAAATGCTTTTGCAAACTGGGAATGTGATTTCGTTGTAAAACTTGACAAAGACCTTGGAGAAAACGAGATTTTCCTCGGCGGTAACTATGGTTCATTCGGTTGGGTTGGCTTCCATAATGGAGATGTAACTCTCAAGGCTAATGAAGAGATTCCGCTTCTCGGATCTGTAACAAACGGCGCTTGGACTTACGCAGAGGTTGTTAATTTCGTTGGCGAATTCATCTGCGGCGTTGGTAACGTTGGCAACTCTCTCGAGGGTGCAACATTCACCGTTATGCTTCGTCTCACTAATCCTGATAATGCAAACGAATTCTATAACGTTGCAACAATCAACTACACATTCTAATAAGCTTTAAGCTTTAAATTTGCTTCCTCGCCCTTGAAATAGGGCGGGGCGGTAATCAAAGCGCATAAGCGTAATTTAAGGTTTATGTGTTTTGATTGCCGAAAGGTAAAATTAGAACAGGAGGTTAGTGAAATGACTAATCAAAAGACAACAAAAAGAGCCCTTTTGAGCAGTGCCATAGCTCTTTTAGTATCGGTAGTAATGCTTATCGGAACAACCTTTGCTTGGTTCACCGATTCTGTTACTTCCACCGGAAATATCATTAAATCCGGTACCCTTGACGTGGCTATGGAATGGGCAGAGGGAACAGAAGATCCTGCATCTGCAAACTGGAAGGATGCATCAGTAGGAACGATTTTTAACAATGACAAATGGGAGCCGGGCTACACCGAGGTTCGCCATATAAAAATCGAAAATAAGGGCACCCTTGCTTTAAAATATCAGTTCAATATTGTTGCAAATGCAAACGTATCTGAGCTTGCCAAAGTAATTGATGTTTATTATGCAGACCCTGCGGTTCAGATAGCAAACCGTAACGCCCTTGCTTCGGCAACAGTTCTCGGTACGCTAAGCGACGTGCTTGGAAATATCAACACTTCGGCTGCGGGCGAATTGCTTGCAGGAGATAGCGAAACCATAACCATCGCTCTTAAAATGAGAGAGGATGCAGGCAACGAGTATCAAGATCTTGCAATCGGTTCGGATTTTGCAGTTCAGCTTGTTGCAACACAGTACACCTATGAAAACGATAGCTTCAATAATCTCTACGATGACCAAGCGGAATACCCAATGGTAGTTTCAGGAACAAAATACGATAATCAGCCCCTAACCTTATCGCAATCTTCTGAAGATGGATACAAAGTAGAGGTTGTAATACCTGCTGTTGCGGAAGATGGCAATTATGCAATGGTCATACCTCCTGAAAGCGTTGAAGTTACTGAAGATACCTTTGCTTTCGATATGCATCTGGAATTGAATGGGGAAAAGGTTTCTTCCATCCCTGGTGAAGAGTACATCGGTAAGATCACATTACCTCACCCCTTTGTCACGGTAAACGCAGTTTATCATAACGGTGAATTGATTACCCACGACCATACGACTGGCGAGACTGAGGTATCCTTCAAGGTTTCCGATTTCAGCCCCTTTGAGGTTAAATTTGAGGACCATATAGATTATTCATTCCCCGTGGAATATGAAATAGTAGATGATAAATGCGTCATTACTGCAGGTGTGTTTGTTGAAATGAATCCTGCTAATATTGACGAGTCCCTTAAAGAAGAGAACTCTGCTTATGTTGTTGTGGACTTTGTTAAGAATAACAAAACTTATTATGCAGTTAGCGAAAAAGCCACTACTGTGGTTCTTTCTCCGGAAAGTCATTCCGGCAAGCTTTGGAGCGTTATCTCCGGTCTTCAAAACAACGCGCACAGCACTGTTTACTTGCTCCCCGGCACGTATAACGAAGCAACAACCATCAGCGTATATTCCAGCATGGATATTATCGGTTTGGGCGACACTGAAGATATTAAAGTTGTAAAATTATCTTCATCCAGCTCAAACAGACACCTCTTTAATTGCAGTGGCACAAAGGCTGATTATATTCAGGTAACCTTGCGCAATATGACCTTGGATGCAACCGCAAAAACAACAAACAGTAAAGATAATGCAGCGGTTCAGAGCATTCGCAAAACAAAGGTTAAGTGCTATGATTTGGACATCATCAAAGGAACCGCATTGGATGCAGTTGCCTTATATGTAAACGGTAATAATGCAGTTGATGGTGTTAAATATCCTGCATATCTCTATGCAGAAAACTGTAGTCTCAACACAACTCGTACTTTCGGCATAGTTAGTACCGCGGGCAGCTATAAATTCTATCACAATAATTTGACTTATAACGGAACTTTATACAACACGAATAGCGGAAGCATAAAGAATCTCGCTATGGAATACAATGATTGGGATTGGGATTAATCCAACCTGTTGAAAAATCAATCTCCCCATCCTCTCGAAAGAGGGGATGGGCGGGGAGCAAAGAATATGAATTGTGCTTTAATAATAGCCAAAAACTTTGACAATTAACTTTTCAATTTGTTGAGTTTGTCAATAGATTTTAAGAAGCTTTAGTGATATAATATTTATGCTTGCGCAGACCTAATTAATTCGTATTTTTTGCTTGCCGAAAAAGGTTAAAAAACACTTAAATTTTCAATCAAGGAGGTTGTGAAAATGGATAAGAAAACGACGTTGATTTCTTTAAAACGTGCGCTTATTGGCTCTTTAATTCTGCTTATTATCAGTTTTTCTATGTTCATCGGAACAACCTACGCTTGGTTTACCGATTCCGTTACCTCGGCGGGCAATAAAATCCAATCAGGAACGCTCAAAATCGACCTTTCGCTTTATAGCAAGGATACGGGGAAATATGAGTCTATCAAGGAGTCAAACGCCCCGATTTTCAGTTATGATAAATGGGAGCCGGGTTATACCGACGTTAAGCTTCTCGAAATTGAAAATGAGGGAACTTTGGCTATAAAATGGATTGCTAAATTCATTTCAAATCATAATTTATCCGATATTTCGAAAATCATAGACGTCTATGTTTTAACTTCTTCTTCTCCATTGAGTGAAATGCCGAGCAACCGCGAATCCCTTGAAAGCGAAGGGTATGTGAAAATCGGAACTGTTAAGGAGTTTGTCAATTCAACAGATGAAACAACAACAGGGAATCTCGTTGCAGGAGATAAGGCGTATATAGGTATCGCCCTTTGTATGAGAGATAATGCTCATAACAAATATCAGGGCATGGATCTCGGCGGAGATTTCGATATAAAAGTTCTTGCGGCACAATATGGCGCTGAGTCGGATAGTTTCGGCAATAATTATGATAAAAACGCAATGTTCGATGGCTTCGTCAATACCACCGAAGCGCTTCTTGAACTTCTTAAAAATTCCCCCGAAAAGGATATAACGGTTGTTGATTCTATCGATGGCAACTCTCTCGTTAACCCTTGGGAGGAGGAAGGCGAAAACTTCACTGCCGAATGTGTTTGGAATAGCAAAAACTCAACCTTAACGGGCGGAGAAATCATTACGAATGAAAAGGCTACCTTCGGCTTCGTTGTTATGAACAAAGCGGAGGAAGAAGGCGAAACGGTTATTAATAACACCGCCTTTAAAGGAAACAGCCAATCTGTTCTTTATATTCAAGCAACCTCTGATTTTGGCGAGGGAGAAGGCGGAGTTGTGCTCAATAACGTGTCGGTTAAGGCGCTGGGCGGATCGGGAATCTATGGAGAATTTGCCGATAATGAAATAATAATCAACGATTGCAAGGTCGATCAAAACGGCTTGGGTGATGGTTATAAAGCGCATTTTGAAACCGCAGTTGCGGCGGCGCAGGGAACCAAAATTACAATAAACGGCGGAAGCTATAAATCTTCAAGATATGCCCTTTATTGCTTCGGTTCGAAGAAGTCAACAATCGTCGTAAATGGCGGAACCTTTATTGGCGAAATAAAGTGTTCCGGAAACGATGAAATTATTATAAACGGCGGAACCTTCTCTGTTGACCCGTCAGACTATGTGGCTGATGGCACACAGGTTATTAATAATGGAAACGGAACGTTTACCGTCGAATCTTAATTTTGTTTAAAAGGCTTTGATGCTTTTTAAAATACCTCATCTTTTTGCTTCCCATCTTTGAGGCTTTCCTTGGAGATGGGCGGCAAACAAAGTACATAAGCAGAATTTATAAAAAGTTTGTGTATTTTGTTTGCCGATTCAAAGTAATTGGTAAAAGTCAATAAACCTTATTTCGCGTTGAGTCAACGGTCAGCGAAAGAAGGGGTTTAACATTCCCAACGTTGGCGCAAAAAAATATTTTAGGAGGTCATTTTGAAATGACAAAGCAAAAAAGCACAAAACGTGCCCTTTTAAGCAGTGCTATCGCTCTTTTAGTGTCGGTTGCAATGCTTGTTGGAACCACTTTTGCTTGGTTCACCGATTCCGTTACTTCTGCCGGTAATATCATTAAATCCGGTACTCTCAAAGTAACTATGGATTGGGCAGAGGGTACAGAAGATCCCGCTAATGCTTCTTGGAACGACGCATCTCAAGGCGCTATCTTCAACTACGACCTTTGGGAGCCCGGTTACACCGAGGTTCGCCACATCAAAATTGAGAACACAGGAAATCTTGCTCTCAAGTATCAGATAAACATTATCGCAAACGGTAAAGTTTCAGAGCTTGCCGACGTTATCGATGTTTATTATCTTGACCCTGCTGAGCAGATTGCCGGTCGCGAAGATCTTGCAAATGCTCCTGTTATAGGAACTTTATCAGAGGTTCTTGATGAAATCAGCACAACTGCACAGGGTAACTTGAAGCCCGAAGAAGAAGACGTTATCACTATTGCTCTCAAGATGAAAGAAGAGGCTGGCAACGAGTATCAAAACCTCGCAATCGGTTCTGATTTCTCTGTTCAGCTCCTCGCAACTCAGTATACCTATGAAAAGGATAGCTTCAACAATCAGTACGACGTTGAGGCTGATTACGTTGCAGAAGTAAAGACTGCTGATGAACTTGCTACTGCGCTTAGAGCAGGCGGTCTTGTGAAACTTGCGAACGACATCTCTGTTACAGAGACACTTACCGTTCCCGCAGGCGATACGGTAAATCTTGACCTGAACGGCAAGACCATTACCGGTACTAAGGGTCGTGACGCAGACAACAACCGTATCCACGTGATTGTTAATAACGGTATCCTCACCATCAAGGATGGTACTGTCAAGTCTGCTGGCAATGATGGCGGCTCTGCGATCTATAACGATGCAGGTGCAACTCTCACGATTGAAGATGTAACGCTATACGGCGCACCTCAGTCCGATCCCGTTTACGTGGCAGGCGTTAGCAAGCCCTTCCCCTCGTACGCTGTTAATAACTACGGTAATGCAGTAGTAAATGGTGCTACCGTTAAGTCTTATCACGGTGCTATTGCTACTGGCGGTGACGGTGTTACCGTTATCAACGATGCTGATATCGATGTTGGTTTGGGTCAATCTACCGGTATTACCAGTTACGCAATCTATAGCTATGAGAATGCACAGGTTACCGTTAACGATGGTAAGTTTGCATTCACCAAGCAGGAGATTTATGTCAATGGTGGTAACACCTTCTGCGAGCTTGGTACCAATCCTATCATTATCAACGGCGGTAACTATATCGGTACTTCCTTCAGTACCGGTGCAGGCCGTGAGTACGTTATCAAGGGCGGTACCTTTGATAAGGATCCCACCGCTTATGTAGCTGACGGCTATATAGCTACTAAGAACGCTGACGGAACTTATACTGTTGTTAAGGGTGCTGCTGTAGCTAATGCTGCTGATCTGAAGGATGCTCTTGCTGCCGGTGGCAACATTGTGCTGACTCAGGACGTCGCGTTAACCAACACTCTTATGACTAACGAGGATGTAGTTCTCGATCTTAACGGCAAAACCATAACGGCACCGGCTAACGGTAATATGTTCCATTCCGGTAGCGATAAAGAGCCCAGCATAATTATCAATTCCTCCATAGCCGGAGCTGAGATCAACATATCAGGAGGCGATACAGCAGTTCTCCTCGGATACGGCAGCACTGAGATCAAAAACGTTACTATCAACGTAACTGGTTGCGATAATTATTCTCCAAGTCCTTTCAACGTATACGGAGACCTTACTATTGGTGAAGGTACCGTTGTTAACGTTGATTACCTTGGCTCTGCACTTATAAACAACAATGGCAACGCAATCTCTATCGACGGTGCAGAGTTCAATATTGGCACCTTCCGGAGAAACGGTCTTATGATAGATCGTAACAATGCTACCACTTTTGAGATGAAAAACACAACTATGAAGATAAATAATTATGTTCTCTCTCAATTTGGTGGTGAGGGCTTGATTAAAATAGACGGTGTTACAATTGAAAATTGCATATTTGACATTACCGACTCTAACGGAGCAAGCTGCACATTCGTAGCTGATGCCGGATTAGGAAGATACGATTTGGTAAAGAAATAATATTCTAAAAGCAAGACGATTTATTTCTTAATTAGATCCCGTCCTGACCCCTTCGGGGGTCGGGCGGCAAGCCAAGTGCAAAAGCTAACGTTTTTGCATTTGGCTCGCCGCTTGGGAATGTTGATATTTTCAACAACAAAAGTCAAAAAATAGTTAAGTTTTTTAATTAAATGCACATAGACATTTATCGAAAAGAGTGCTATAATTATATAAGTATCGTTAGGCTTAAAAATGTCTTGAAATTTTTCAAAATGCTCGATAGGTATGCAAAAAAAGTAATATTAAGTTATTAATATTATTAGAAAGGGGGATGGGTTTGTGAATAGGTTAAAAAGAAGACTTGTATCCGTTGCGCTGATTGCAATAATTTTAACCTTCTTTATGCAAGAAACGGTGGCTTTTTATTCCGTTATCGGAAAAGCAACCAACGTTGTCACTACGGGCAACATCCGTTTTATCATCCACGAAACCACAGACCAAGGAACTGAATTCCCCCAAGAAGGCGTTTATATAACTCCCGGCGATATCGTCAGCAAGAAGGTTACTATCAAATCGGATTGCGACCAACCCTTCTATTTAAGGCTCAAGATAGTTTATGGCATCGATTCCAAGGAGCTTCCCGCCGAGGAGTGCTTCAAACTGAACATAAACGAAGAAAACTGGGAGTTCTATGAGGGTTGGTATTATTATAAAGGTATTGTCGAACCTTATGAAACAACTCCGCAAATTTTCTCCCACGTTGAAATGGTTGGCTCCAAGATAAATAATAATTATCTTGGAAAAACTTTAACCCTTTCCGTTGACGCTCAAGCTGTTCAAAGCGAGAATAACCCACTTGCTAATGGCAAATATTATGAGGTGTCAGGTTGGCCAAAGGGGGATAAAAAATGAGGAAACTTGTTGCTCTTTTTGTTAGTTTGATTTTAGTCTGCTGTTTTATTTTGCCCGCATCGGCGATTGATGGCGAGGTAAAATATAGCGGAAACGCAAAGCAGTTCATTTTTAACCCCGGAAGCGAATATTCTCCAACCGACCTTTTTCCGGAATTCAAAAGCGTTATGCCGGGAGATAGTATTGCCCAGAAAATAACCGTTAAAAATGATGAGTCAAAGGAAGTAAAGGTTAAAATATATATGAGAGCGCTTGGCGCTCATGATGATTCCAAGTCTTTTTTAAAGAAGCTTAATTTAAGGGTTGAAAAATCGGAAGATAACGAAATGGCTTATATGTTCGATGCCGCAGCTTCCAAAAAAGGTCAACTCAGAAAATGGACTTATTTAGGAACTCTTTATTCGGGCGGAGAGGTTAATCTTAACGTTATTCTCGACGTTCCAAAAGAGCTTGGGAATAAATATAGCGAAAAAATAGGTTATCTTGATTGGGAATTCAAGGTTGAGGAGTTGCCGATAGAAGAAGGCGACCCTAAGCCCCCTGCAACGGGCGAAAACAGAAATATTTATATTTTATTGTCGGTTGTTTTGGGTTCTGCCGTGATTCTCATAATCTTCGGTTATCGCAAAAAATCTTAAGTAAAATCCTTAAGGAGGGATGAAGCGTGGAAAATAGAATAAAGTTTAAAAAAATCAGCTTCGTCCTGAGTGTGTTTGCAATAATAATCTGGCTTTTGCTTGGAACAAACGCTTCTGTTGCTTGGTTTAGCGATACTTCGAATGAGGTTAGCAATATCTTTAACGTTGCCGATTTTAAGCTTGTTGTTTCTTATAAAAACGATAATAACCAGTGGGAAGAAATTGATGCAACAACTAAGGTTTTTAGTGATGAAGCCTTGTATGAACCGGGTTACGTTCAGGTTGTTCCTTTGAAAATTGAAAACAAAGGAAGCGTTCCTTTTAATTTCAAAACTTCGGTTATCATAAATGATTATAGATCGGCAACAAACGTTTATAATGAAACCTTTAAGTTGCAGGATTATTTAAAATTTGGCGTTGTGTTTGCAAAAACCGAAGCAGAACTTTCCGAACTTATAGGCAACAGAGATTTAGCAGAGCAAAATGCTCAAGAGCCGTTGGAAACCTATCATTCAAATTATCTTCCGCTTGAAGCGGGCGGCAAATACTACGGTGCATTAATCGTGCGTATGCCAAAGGAGGTTTCAAACGTAGCCAACTATGACGTTTTAGGCCCGCCTAAGGTTGAGCTTGGAATAGTTGTAAAAGCGGGACAGCAACAGTAATTTTTTATTAAAATAAGGAAAGGAGGTTTTATCATGAAGAACATTTATGAGGATTTTTTCTATGTTCCAAAGCATGGCTATGGAAAGGTTAAGGAAAAGGTTTTATATTCTCGTATTGCAGTTATGATTGGAACGATAATCATTTGCCTTGCAGCTATGAGTTTCGTTGCGTTCGCTTTCTTTACTCATGATATTGCCTCCCAGACTAACACGATAAAAACTGCGATCTTCGATGCCAAGATTTCTATTCTTGATAACGAAAAGAAACCCGTTAACGTAATTCAAAGCGGTAAATTTGAGAAGACCGCAAACCTCAAAAAAGATATTGTTTATACGGTAACGTTGGAAAAGGACGGAAACGCAAAAACAGGATTCTGCGTTCTTTCGGGCGAGGATTTTTCTGATATTTACCACACTCAGCAGTTAGGCGAAGACATTAATGCCGATGGCGGAAAAAGAAATGAATTAAAATTCACAATCAAGGCTACGGAAGACGTAAGCATTGTTTTCTTCTCTCATTGGGGAACCTCAAGCAAATATGCAGATTATGAAAATGCAGACGACAAAAATTATATCAAGGCGTGGGATAACGTTGAAATAACGGTAACTCCGATTGCCTCAAATAGCCTTGAAGAAGATGAAAAAACCGAGTTAAAAACTCCCGTTCCGTCGGTTGATATTCCTGATTCAGAAGAAACAACCTCCGAACCGCAGGAAACAATCTTGCCCGATGATGGCGAGGAAATCACAAATGCAACCGAAAATGAAATTGAAAGCGAAGCCACGAGTTCGCAAAGTTCTTCGTCAGAACAATTGTCTTCCGAAGAAACAACGTCGGTTGAGTTAAAAACTGAATAAATAAAAGCTCCAAAGCGCTAGAATTTGAGCGTTAAGGGGCTTTTTTTGGTTCCAAAATCAGTTTACCTCTTGAATGTGTGGTCAAACGGTGGTAAAATTAAATAAATAGTTCCGAAAGGATTTAAATGATATGAAGATTAGTGAAATTTTAAGAAACGAAGCGCTGTCGGTATCCTTTGAGGTTTTTCCGCCTAAAACCGAAACGAGCTTCGATAGCGTTAAAACGGCAACAGAGGAGATAGCAAAGCTTCGTCCTGCGTTTATGAGCGTAACTTATGGCGCAGGTGGAGGAACAAGCAGATATACTCTTGATATCGCCCGAAATTTAGAAAAACTTTATGGTGTTCCAACCCTTCAGCATTTAACCTGTGTTTCTTCGACTAAGGAAACGGTTAAGAAAAGAATTGACGAAATGCTTGAAGCGGGTATACAGAACGTTATGGCATTAAGGGGAGATATTCCCGAAAATATGCTTAATGAAGACAGAAGCGGTTGGGACTATAAAAATGCTATCGAACTTGTTAGAGAGCTCAAAAACGCAAGCGCTGAATTTTGTATAGGTGGCGCTTGTTATCCTGAGGTTCATCCCGAAAGCATCGACCAAAAAAACGATATTCGCTTTTTGAAAGAAAAGGTTGATGCGGGCTGCGATTTTTTAACAACGCAGATGTTCTTTGATAATAATTTATTATATAATTTTCTTTATAAAATCAGAGAAGCGGGGATAACCGTTCCTGTCGTTGCAGGAATTATGCCTATAACAAATGCAAATCAGGTTGAGCGCGCAATAAAGCTTTCGGGCTCATTTATGCCGCAAAGATTCAAGAGCATAGTTGATAAATTCGGCTCCGACCCAAAAGCAATGATGCAAGCGGGAATTGCTTATGCAACTGATCAGATAATCGACCTTTTTGCAAATGGAGTAACCAACGTTCACGTTTATTCGATGAATAAACCGCAGGTTGCTTCAAATATATTGCATAATCTTTCGGATATTATCGGAAAATGAAAAGTGTTTTAGTTGAAACACTCTCGGCTCCCGGCGTCGATTTTTTGGAGGCGTCGAGATATGCGGGAGCAAAGGGTGATGAGAAGACCGTCGAGCTTTTAAAGGAACTTTATGAGGAGCTCGAAAATATTTTCAAGTATAAGGTTTGCTTTATCGAGTTGCCTTTGGAAATTCGTAGCGACGTTTGCGATTTTGGAGATTTTAGTTTTGCATCGAGTTCGCTCAGCAAAAAACTTAAGGGTTGCAAAAGAGCGCTTTTGTTTGGAGCAACGCTTGGCGTTGAAATTGATAGATATATAAATAAAAGCGGAAAATTTTCGGTTTCAAAATCGTTGCTCGCAGATGCTTTGGGGTGTGAACGCATAGAATCGCTTTGCGATGCGTTTTTAAAGGACTATTCAAACAGAAATAAAATAGAACTCCGCCCCCGCTTCAGTTCGGGATATGGCGACCTTTCAATAGAAACACAATGGAAGATTTTTGAGGTTTTGGATTGCTCTAAAAAAATAGGTTTAAGTCTTTCAAAAAGCCTTGTTATGGTGCCCTCAAAATCTGTTACTGCTATTGTTGGAATAATCTAGAAATTTGGGAGATAATATGGATTTCAGAGAGTTTTTAAAAAATAATATAGTTGTTTTAGATGGCGGAATGGGAACCTTGCTTCAAGAAATGGGCCTTGAAGCGGGCGAACGTCCCGAAGTTTGGAACATAAGCCGAAAAGAGGATATTATTAATATTCACAAAAGATATTATGATGCGGGCAGTAACGTTGTCTGCACCAATACTTTTGGCGCAAATATTTTGAAATTCGAAGAAAGTGAACTTGAAAAAATCATAACTGCAGCCGTTGAAAACGCAAAGGAAGCGAGAAAATTATCCGATAGTGGTGCAGAAAAATTCATCGCGCTTGATATAGGCCCGTCGGGAAGGCTTTTAAAACCTCTTGGCGACCTGGACTTTGAAGATGCGGTATGCCTTTTTAAAAGAACCCTCGAAATAGGAACTGATTGTGGGGTTGACTTAATTCTTATAGAAACGATGAACGATTCTTTGGAAACAAAGGCGGCGCTTCTCGCCGCAAAGGAAACGAGCCAACTCCCCGTTATCGTTACGAATGCTTATGGTTCAGACGAAAAACTAATGACAGGCGCTTCCCCCGAAGCTATGGTGGCTTTGCTTGAAGGAATGGGCGCTGATGCGCTTGGAGCGAACTGTTCTCTCGGCCCGAAGCAATTAAAAGGCGTTGCAGAAAGGCTTATTAAAACGGCATCGATTCCCGTAGTTTTAAAGCCTAACGCAGGGCTTCCGAAAATAGAAAACGGGAAAACAGTTTTTTCAGTTTTGCCGAAAGAATTTTCTGAAGATTTAAAGGAACTGATTAAAAAAGGCTTGAGGGTAGTCGGTGGTTGTTGCGGAACAACGCCCGAACATATAAAAGCTTTGAGCGAAAAGGTTAAAAAACTAACCCCCAAGCCCATAACCGATAAAGGATTAACCCTTGTTTCGTCCTATACAAAGGCGGTTGAATTTTCAGAGAAACCAATTCTTATTGGCGAGAGGATCAACCCAACGGGAAAGAAAAGATTCAAACAGGCGCTAATCGAAAACGATATGGATTATATCTTGTCGGAGGGCGTAAAACAGGAAGAAAAGGGCGTTGATATTCTCGACGTTAACGTTGGTCTTCCCGATATTAACGAAAAAGAAATGCTGAAGCGAAGCGTTGAGGAACTTCAGGCGGTAACCGACCTTCCCTTGCAGATTGATACAGCTGACCCCTTAGCGCTCGAATCGGCACTTCGAGTTTATAACGGAAAGGCTATGATAAATTCCGTTAACGGAAAAGAAGAAAGTATGCAAGCGGTATTTCCTTTGCAAAAGAAATATGGCGGAGTTATTGTTGCTTTGACTCTTGACGAAAACGGAATCCCCAAAACAGCCGAAGGCAGATTTAAGATAGCTCAAAAGATTCTTAAAAGAGCAGAGGACTTTGGCGTTTCTAAAAAAGATATAGTTTTCGATACGTTGGCTATGACCATAAGTGCAGATAATTTGTCTGCATTGGTAACCATAGAGGCGCAGAAAAGAATTAAGGAGGAGCTTGGCTGTCATACCTCGCTCGGCGTTTCAAACGTGTCCTTCGGTCTTCCTCAAAGAGATGCGATTAATAGTACGTTTTTTGCCCTCTCTCTTGCTTCAGGTCTGAGCGCCGCAATTATGAACCCGTATTCTTTGGATATGATGAGGGTTTATTATTCCTATATGGCGTTGAATGGTCTGGACGAAAATTGTGCGAAGTATATCGAAAAGTCTTCAGAATTCGGGGTTTTATCCGAAACGAGTTCTGCAACGGTTAGTTCAACTTCAAATCTTTCAACGCTCCAAAGCGCAATTTCAAAAGGATTTAAGGAAAAAGCATTCGAATTAACCGAAGAAATGCTCAAAAACAAAGCGCCTTTAGAAATAGTTAACGATGAAATTATTCCTGCGTTAAATGCAGTCGGAAAGGGCTTCGAAGAAAAGAAGGTTTATCTGCCTCAGCTTTTGATGAGTGCGGAAGCGGCAAAAAGCGCCTTCGAAAGCATAAAAAAAGCGCTTTCCGAGTCAAATGAAAAAACGGCGGAAAAAGGAGTTTTTGTTATAGCAACGGTTAAGGGCGATATTCACGATATAGGCAAAAACATCGTGAAACTCCTGCTCGAAAACTATGGCTTTAAGGTTATAGATCTCGGAAAGGACGTAGAACCCGAAAGGATAGTTGAAGCGGTGCTGGGAAATAATGCACCTTTAGTTGGGCTTTCCGCTTTAATGACGACGACCGTTCCTTCAATGGAAGAAACAATAAAACTTTTGCGCAAAAAAACGCCGGAATGTAAAGTGGTAGTTGGCGGAGCAGTTTTAACGAAGGAATATGCCGAGAAAATCGGCGCAGATAAGTATGCAAAAGACGCAATGGAAACTGTCCGTTTTGCTCAAAGTATAGTTAATAAATAAGGGAATGCAGAATCTTAATAGTTAAGATTCTGCATTTTTTAATTAGGCTTATAAAGTTTCAAAACCGATAAGCAGTCCGCCTTTTTCGGCATAAAAACTGCAAAGACCGCCGCAAGGGTAAATAGTTATATTTGCCAATGGAAATTTATCTAGAATTTTTTCTTTTAGGTTTTCGGCTTCCTTAAGGTTAAAACAATGTGCGATACGAATTTTTGCACCCTTATATCCAAGTTTTTGGAGAGTTTTAAAAATAGTTTCGATAGCCTTTTTTTCGCCTCTCGGTTTTTCCAGTGGTTCAAGCTCGCCTTTATCGCTCGCTTTTCCGACAACCCTGATTCCAAGAAGCCCCGCCGCTTTTGCAACAATCGGTTTAACTCGTCCGTTGTTGGCAAGATTTTTCATAGATTGGAGCATAAATAGAAGCCGCGTTGAGTTGGAATATTCTTTAACGGCGGTTGTGATTTCATCAAAACCTTTGCCGACTTTTATCAGTTCGGCAATTTTTTCGATAATAAGAAGCATTTCAGGACCTGTTGAAAGAGAGTCAAATATAAAAACCTTTCTATCCGGGTGAGTGCTTTCGTAAATAGATTTAGCGGTTAAAGCCGAATTGTAGCAGCCTGAAAGCGCGCTGGTTATGGTTATGCAAAAGACGTAGCGCGCTTCCCCGAAAGCGTTTAGCCAATCTTCAAGGCTTGGTTGAGAGGTTGAAGACCTTCCTTTATATTGGGAAAGTTCTTTAACCATTTCTTCTGTGTTGAGCATTTGGTTGTCGATATATTCCTTTTCTGAGGTTATTATTTTAAGCGGTGCTGAAGCGAAAGGTATGCCATCGAGCGTTTTAATATCTGCCGAAGAATCGGCAACAATTTTAAAAATTTCCATAATTATCTCCTTTTTGAAAAAGTTCAATTAAATCCTAATACCAAATCATTCGAAAATCAACCTACCGTTTGTATTCTTAACTATACTGATATACCTTTTCGCCGTAGAATTGAGAAAAAACTATTCTACCGGTAGTAGAATAGTTGATTTAACATATAAAAATCAAAAAAGCACTTGCCAAGAGGCGTCGCTTATGGTAGAATTTAGGGTGTTGAATCACTGAATGAGGAGGCCTTTATGCAAAAAGAAATTGCGTTTATTGTTGGAATAATAGCGGTTGCCTTTTATCTTTTAGGCTATGCTATGAAAAGGCGGAAGATGATAATAACGTTCAACGTAACCTCCCGTCTGCTTTATATAGTTCAATATCTGCTTTTAGGCGCAATTTCGGGCGCAGCGCTTGATATTGTCGGCGCAGCCTCGTCGCTTTTGGCTGCTAAAAAGGAATCTCGTATATTTAAAAAATTCAAGGTTGCCATTTTTATAATCGTTAATTGCCTGATAGTTATGGCGGGCATTTTGGTTTGGGATAACATATATAGTGTTCTTCCGATTTTGGGCGTTTTATTCCACACAAGCGCTTTTTGGATAGACGATGAAAAAATTATCCGCAGAGTATCTCTTTTAGGTTGTCCTTTTTGGCTGGCATATAATTTTATATATAGCGCTTATGGCTCTTGTATAGGCGACGTTTTGTCAATCGCAACGCTTGTTTGGGCTATGATAAAATATGATTTTAAAAAAGGAGAAAAGAAAATGATTAAACTTGGAAACGTTATGATTTTAGGGGATAGTTATTCAACTTTTAAAGGGTATATTCCGGAAGGCTATGAGGCTCATTATTATCCTGAAAGACCTGATTGCGACGTCTTGGAGGTTGAGAAAACTTGGTGGATGCAGCTCATAAATGAAACCGATTCCGAATTGATTTTAAATACAAGCTTTTCGGGAACAACCTTCGGATACACCGGCTATAACGGAGAAGATTATTCATATAAAGCCTTCCCAACAAGATTTGATAACCTCAAAAAAGAAGGCTTCTTCGAGAAAAATAAAATAGATACCCTTTTTATTTTCGGCGGAACAAATGATTCTTGGGCAAATGCTCCGATTGGCGAGGATAAGTATTCCGATTGGGAAAGGGAAGATATGTATAAAGTGCTTCCTGCGCTTTGTTACCTTTTGAAAACCGTAACCGAAACCTTGCCGAAGGCTAAAATCTATTGTTTGATTAACGACTGCCTGAAAGAGGAGATAACCGAAGGAATTAAAAGAATTTCAACGAAATACGGCGTTGAATATATTATGCATGAAAACATAGATAAGTTCGACGGACATCCTGATTTTAAGGGTATGACAACCATTAAAAACCAGATATTAGAGCATATAAAAAAATAAAACAAAACCCGCTTTCGATTTTAGAAAGCGGGTTTAAAAAATTTACGGGTGTTTGTGTTTAGTGAAGCCTAAGGTCAAGCACAAGAGGAAATAGGGAATATCAAGAAAAATTTCTCCTAAAAGCCTTTTTGCAAAATTAAATATAATAACCATCGGCTCATAGTCTATATGGATACGCTCGAAAATTTTAAGAATTTCAAAGAAAAGGGTTGCGGGGAAGCATAGGATAAGAAACAATATGCAAAAAAGCGCATAATTTTTTGTGAATTTATTTTCTCTGTGGCTTAATTTGCCTATGAAAAGAATAATCAAGAAACTCGCAAAAAGAAATGCTTCTATTGTTTTTTCGTATGCGTTGAGTTCTCCTAAAAGCGTGTGTTTTCCTGCCGCCATCAGATAGGAAATACCTGAAAAAGCAGTGTATAATTTAACAAGAAGCAAAACTCCGTCGGGCAAAAGCAGATATTTATATTCAGCCCGTGTTATCAATAACAAACAAGTAGAAGCATAAACGAGAATGCAGATAATATCCAGTTTTGAAAGGGAAAAATAGAGGTCTACATAGTCGCCGTTTTGCGAAAGCGATGCGCCGGACAGAAGTTTTTCAAGGCTCAGCGCAAAGAACATAAAAACGGTTGCTATTTTTAAAACTCTGTGCTTTTTTCGGTTTTTAAAAGTGAGTTCAAGTTTTTCTTTAAGCATACTTTCCTCTTTAAAAATGGTTTTTTATAATCTTAACATATAATCTGAAAAAACTCAACTAAAAGTTTTAATCGATCTTTCAAATGCTTTACAAGTTATAGTATGTGTGATATAATAATTAAAAATAAGAGTTTAAAGAATTTTTCGTTTTAAGGAGAGAAATTAAAATGTATTGTCCAATTTGCGGAAAAGAAAATCTCGATAATGTAAAATTTTGCGAGTCTTGCGGAAAGGCTTTATCGGAAACGATTTTGCCAACTCCCGAAGAACCCCAAATAGAAATAAAAGAACCGCCCGTTTTTATTCCGATCCCTCAAGAGCCTGAATTTCCATCGGTGGAAGAAATGGTTTCGGAACCCGAAGAAACTCCGCAAGAGGAGGAAAAGAAAAGCAATAAGGGTTTGATAATAACGATAATAAGTCTGGGCTCCGCCTTGCTTATTGCCGCAGTTTTTTTGATTTTGTTCGCTTTGGGCGTTTTTGATAAAAAGCCCACGAAAGAAACGTTCAATTCTTTCCCCTCAATTCCAAGCGCAGGGTCAGAAATCATCGTTTCTTCTTCCGAAAACGTATATACAGGTGCGATAGTTCCCGAAGAGGAAAATAATACAGCAAGCGTCGTAGAAACAGAATCAACGGGTAGTCAGGAATTCGAGGTTTCTTCGTCTGCTCCAGCTTTTTCTGTTTCAACGCCTTCCAAACAGGAAATAATAATTCAAAATCTTTCAACAACCCTTTATCTTCAGAATGATAACGGAAGTTTCAGCGATATAACAAATAATGAGGCGTATATTTTTAATGACATTGCGTGGGAACCCGGACTGACGGTTTGCCGAACTTTTGAAATTAAAAACACGGGAAACGTTGTTGCAAACTGGCAAGCAAAGTTTATTTCAACAACCCCCGATTCAAAACTTTTAGAGGCTATAAATGTTTATATTAATACAGAAGACCCAAGCGATGAATCTAAATATGTTTCGCTCGGAACCCTTAAAACTGTGTTGGAAAACGATTTTCTCGCAAGCGGAATTTTAAGGCTTAATTCGAGCAATAGCTTCAGTATAATGCTTAAGATGAATGAAACCGCTACAAATGAATATCACGACGTAAGCGCTGATTTGGAATTTGACGTGTTAGTAGCAAAGCAATAAGAAAACTTAAATACTCAAAAAAGTTTAAAGGTATATAAAAAAGCAACCGAGGAGCATTTTGAATTGCTCGAATCGGTTGCTTTTATTTAGTTATTCTTGATTGTCAAGGGTTTCATCCTCTGCGTCTTCCGACTTTTTGAGAGCTTTTAAGGATGCTTTAATAGCATCAAGCGTTTCTTTATTAAGAAGATTAAATGCCGTTAAAACATAGACGAAAGCGCTGATAATTGCGGTTGCTATTAATAAAACAGTAGGGATTGAAAAGTCGATATAGCTTGGATACGAAGAATAAAATTTATCGATTACAGTCTGCTTGCCCTCTTTGGTTTTCTTGGTTTTTTCGGTGTAGTAAATATAAAGAGGGGTGTTTTCAACGTAGTCTTTCGGAGTTTCAAAGGTGTAGGTCTTGTTTTGTCCCTCGAATTTAATTTCGCAAACTTCCTTACCGATTCTATAAACCTCTTGTTTTTTTAGTTTTGCGAGTTCTTCATTTTGCGAGGAGGTTATTAAAAGCGTTGTCGTGAAACCGATTATCGCAACAAGCATAATTGCAAGCGCAGTTTTTGAACCGTTTTTTAAACACTTAAGCTTTGGAAACTTGCTTAAAATAGATTTGCTTTGAGCTATAATCAAAGCCTTGAACTTAACAAAATCAAATTTTTCGCCTTCCTTTTTGGGAGGCTTTTCTTTAGGCTGTTTGCTTTTTGCTTTAGAAACGATGGGTTGCTCTTTTTCGGTTGTTGCAGGAGCCGTCGCTTTAGCATTTTCGCTCTGATTAAGTTGGCTTTCCTTGGTCTTTGCGGCAATAATCAGAATAACGAGCGCAAAGCCCATAAGTGGAGAAAGACCATCGGAAATAGAAAGGAGAAAGCCTTTTTCGGCACGCTCGATTCTTGCGCTTTCCGTATCATTATTAAAAATTACAAAGGACGATTTTTGTTGTTCAATACGATGCTCTGAGCTTTCGTAAACAAAACGCGAAGCGGTCTTTTTAAAAGAAGCAACAGGGGAGTCAAAGGCAGTTATAACAAACTCATCTTGCTTTGATTTAACTGATACGAGTTCGGTTATGGCAAGGTCGTCAAAAATAATTCCTTCGAAACTATTGTTTTTATATTTAGCAACGTATTGCGAAATGCCTTCCGAGTTTTCGAGAACCATATCGCCGTTTCCGCTTATTTTAACAAGAAAATCCATATTATAAAACACCTCTTCTTGCGCAAACGTCTTTATCAATTTGAGCCATAAGCTCTTGTGCGCTGTTAAATTTCCTTTCTTCTCTCAAAAAAGAACAAAGGAAAACCGAAATCTCTTTTTCATAAAGATTTCCGTGAAAATCCAAAATGTGGGTTTCTATAACGGGATTTTTTGAAGGGAAGGTTGGGCGAATCCCAATATCGGTTATTGCGCAGTAACGCTTATTCCCAATCAGAACTTCGCTGGCATAAACTCCGAATTTCAATTCGCAAAAACCTTCGGGCAAGGCCTGATTAATAGTTGGAAAACCAAGTTCTCTGCCTCTTTGGTCGCCATGCGAAACTAAAGCGTGAATTTCAGGATAGCGTCCTAAAAATTTAATTGCTTTTTGAAGATTCCCTTCCTTTAAAAGATCTCGAATAGAAGATGAGCTGATAATTTCGTTTCCCTCTTTTATCGGCTCTTGTATATGTGCCAAAAGACCGTTTTTTTCGCAAAAGTCTTTTAAAACCTGCACGTCGCCTTGACCATTTTTTCCAAAGCGGTAGTCGTAGCCAACGAAAAAATCGGTTATTTTATATTCATCTGTTATTGTTTTTAAAAAAGTTTCTGCCTCGACGTTTTTAACTTCATCAAAATCGAGCATAACAATCTTCGAAAAACCCATTTCTGAAAGTTCTTTTTGTTTGAGTTCGGGTTGCATAATAAATCCCGAAGCCTTTGGCGGCTTTCTGAAGGTTATGCAAATGGTATTTTCCGAATTATTAAGCGCGTTTTCGAGGATAGTTTTGTGCGCCTTGTGGATTCCGTCGAAGGTGCCGAGTGCCGCAGAAACGAGCTTTTTGTTCATTGTATCATTCCTTAATAATGCAACCTATTTTGATTGCCTGCTTGTCGTCTGAGCCAACGCCGATTCCTAAAAATTCGCCTTGAGATTTAATTCTTAAAAGCTCGCCGTCAAGAATATTATCAATGCCTTTGAGCCTTGCATAATCAAGCTCTCCGCCGTGCATAAAGCGTTCGCCCTGAAGGGTTGAAACGTTAACCTCTCTTAAATGCTTAACACATTTTTCGGCGCTTAAAAGGAAAGCGTCGGGGTCGGATTCCATAATTTTATCAAGAGAAATGCAGTCCTCTATTGAAAATCCGGAAACTGCAGTTCTTCTAAGCTCTGAAAGGGTTGCTCCACAACCCAATTTTTCGCCGATATCAAAAACCAAAGAGCGAATATACGTGCCTTTAGAACATAAAACGTCAATAGTGTATTCATTTTCGGTTTCACTACTTAAAATTTTCAGTTCTTTAATCTCAATTTTTCGGGCTTTTCTTTCAACTTCTTCGCCTTTTCTGGCGAGTTCATAGAGCCTGACTCCGTCTTTTTTGATAGCAGAATACATAGGCGGAATCTGTTCGTATGTTCCGATAAAACTTTCTGCTGCTTCTTTAAATTCAAGGAAAGAAACGTTTACAGGGGATTCCTTTAAAACGTTTCCTGTTATGTCATAAGAATCGGTTGTTATGCCTAGCTTTAAGGTGGCCTTGTATCTTTTGTCGGATTCAAGCATCATAGAAGAAAGTCTGCTTGCCCTCCCCGTTAAAAGAGGGAGAACGCCCGTAGCCAGAGGGTCTAAAGTTCCCGTATGACCGATTCTTTTTATTCCCAATTTTTTTCTTAAAGCTGAAACAGCCGAAAAGGAGGTCATCCCCTTCGGCTTATCCAAAAGAATTAAATTAGACATCCTTGCTCCTCCAAGGTTTCCTTTATAACGGGGAGCAACTGCTCCTTAATTTCATTGGTGGTGCATCTGAATTCGCAGCCTGCGGCTCTTGGGTGTCCGCCACCACCGAAGGTCTGGCAAATTTTCATAGCGTCGATAGGAGCGTTTGTGCGAAGGGAGATTTTAAAGCGACCGTCTTCCTTTTCACGTATTGTAACGCCCGCCATAACGCCTTCAATAGTTCTTGATAGCGCATTAATTCCGTCGAGCTCATCATCGGTTGCCTTGCAAGAATTTATCATATCACGGGTTATCGCAATTAAAGCAACTCTGCCGCCGAAATAAAATTCCATTCTATCCATAACCATTCCCTCAAGTTTAATTCTTGAACGGGATTTTGTATCGAACATAATGCGATTTATTTCAGCATAGTCAACCCCTAAATCAATAAGCTCTGCGGCTATCGTATGAGTTTTAGAGGTTGTATTGGAATATTTGAAGCAACCTGTGTCGGTTGTGACTCCCGTGTAGAGAGCATCGAGGATATGGCGTTCAAAATTGGCGCCCAAAACCTTTAAAAGTTCGAAAATTATTTCGCAGTTTGCGCCGGCATTAGAATCGAGAAGAAGGTTTTTGGCGTAGTGAACGTTTGAAACGTGGTGATCTATGCAAAGCTCAACCTTATCGCCGTATAGCGCATTAAGACTGCCCAAAAGCTTATTATCGGCAACGTCGAGCGCAACGATAGTTTGGGAATCTTCCTTTATATCGTCGTTTTCGAAAGAATTACTGATAAAATGAAATTTTAAAGGTATGGCGTCGCAACAAAGAACTCTAACCTTTTTTCCGAATTGCTTTAAAGCAAAAGCAAGGGCAAAACAAGAACCAATAGTGTCGCCGTCGGGTTGACCGTGCGCCAAAAGGGTGAAATTATCTCTTTCTTTCAAAAAAGCGCAGGCTTCCTTAAGGGTCATTTCCTTGCAATTATTTTCCATCTTCGCCCTCCTCAGATGAGTTATATTGAAATCCTTCAATAATGCTCTGAATTTGAGCGCTTTTGATTATGGAATCATCGGCAATAAAGCGAAGTTCGGGTGTTTTTCTTAGGCTTAGCCTTGAGCCCAACTCTCGCCTTAAATAGCCGGCGGCGTTTTTGAGACCTTTAACTGAACTTAAAGTTTCATCTGCGCCGCCAAAAGCGCTAACATAAACCTTACAACTCGAAAGATCTCCTGAAACGTCAACCTTAACAATGCTTAAAAGGGGAGAAATTCTTGGATCCTTGAGTTCTCGCATAAGGGCGGATAGCTCGCGGTGAATATCGGACGTTATCCTTCCGTTTTTATATCCTGCCATTTAATTTTTCCTTTCAGAATTTTAAAATTAGTCGCGGTATTCTTCCATAATGAAGGCTTCAAGAATATCGCCTTCCTTGATGTCTTGGAATTTTTCAAGACCAATACCACATTCGAAACTTTGAGCAACTTCCTTAACGTCGTCTTTGAAGCGGCGCAAGGAGGAGATTTTGTCAACAGCAACTATGATACCATCACGAACAACTCGGATTTCGCAGTTACGGTTAACCTTACCATTTGTAACGTAAGCGCCTGCAATCGAGCCAACGCCGGAAATTTTATAAACCTGACGAACCTCGATAGCGCCCATATCAACCTCGCGGAATTTAGGAGCGAGCATACCCTTCATAGCAGCTTCGATTTCCTCTATGCAGTCGTAGATAACTCTGTAAAGACGAACGTCGATACCATCTCTTTCGGCAGCTTCCTTTGCAACTGCATCGGGGCGAACGTTAAAGCCAACGATGATAGCGCCTGAAGTACCGGCGAGCATAATATCTGATTCGTTAACTGCGCCAACGCCACCGTGGATAACCTTAACTCTAACTTCTTCGTTAGAAAGCTTTTCAAGACTTTCGCGAACTGCTTCAACGGAGCCTTGAACGTCTGCCTTAACGATGATGTTAAGATCCTTCATATCGCCTTCAGCAAGCTGAGAGAAAAGGTTATCAAGAGTAACCTTAGAAGCGGCGTTCCAAGTATCTTCCTTGATCTTGTGTTTTCTTTGTTCAACGAGCTGACGAGCAAGTCTTTCATCAGAAACTGCGTCGAAAGCTTCGCCGGCTTCGGGAACCTCTGCAAGACCTGTGATCTCAACCGGAACGGAAGGACCTGCTTCGGATAATTCTCTGCCGTTTTCGTTTGTCATAACTCTAACACGACCAACTGCAGTTCCCGCAACGATAATATCGCCTGAATGGAGAGTACCGTTTTGAACGAGAATGGTTGCAACAGGGCCTCTGCCCTTATCAAGACGAGCTTCGATAACAGCACCTTTTGCTTTTCTGTCAGGGTTAGCTTTAAGTTCAAGCATATCTGCAACAAGGATAATATTTTCAAGAAGGTCGTCGATACCTTCGTGGGTCTTTGCAGAAACGGGAACGCAGATTATATCGCCGCCCCATTCTTCGGGAACAAGACCGTGCTCTGTTAATTGTTGCTTAATTCTATCGGGGTTAGCTTCGGGCTTATCCATTTTGTTCATAGCAACGATAACCTGAACCTCTGCTGCTTTTGCGTGGCTGATAGCCTCTATTGTTTGCGGCATAATACCATCGTCAGCGGCAACAACGAGAACTGCGATATCGGTGCATTGAGCGCCTCTTAAACGCATTGAAGTGAATGCTGCGTGTCCCGGAGTGTCGAGGAAGGTAATATCTCTGTCGTTTTTATGAACTCTGTATGCACCGATGTGCTGAGTAATACCGCCCGCTTCGGTGTCGGTAACTGCGGTATCTCTGATAGCGTCGAGGATAGAGGTTTTACCGTGGTCAACGTGTCCCATAACAACAACAACGGGATCACGAGGCTTTAAGTCTTCATCTCTGTCTTCGGTTTCGTCCATAATTCTTTCTTCAATTGTAACGGTTACTTGGCGCTGAACCTTGCAGCCGAGTTCGGTTGCGATAAGTTCTGCGGTATCGAAATCGATAGTATCGTTGATAGAAGCCATAATTCCGAGTTTCATCAAGGTTTTGATGATTTCGGTTGCGGCCTTTTTCATACCAACTGCGAGGTCGCGGATAATGATTTCGTCGCCAACGGTAACAGTAACGGGAGTCTTCTTGATTTTTTCGAGCATCTCAAGGCGGCGAAGCTTATCTGCTTCGGTTTCTCTCTTGGCGCTTTGAGGCTTGCGGTATTGCTGAGATTTTTGCTTTATCTTCTGCTTTCTCTGCATGGTATCCTTATAAGAATTTGCAGGAGCGATATTTTCATATTTTTCATTGTATTTATCAATATTGATATTAACCGTTCTGGTATCAATATGACGAATCTGAGCAGGGCCACGATTAGGTTGAACACCGGGCTCCTTCTTCTCCTTAGCCTTGAAGGGGTGAAGGTTTGGCTCTTGAGATTTTTTGGGTTCTTCTTTTTTAGGCTCTGCCTTCTTTGCTTCCTCTTTTTTTGGCTCTGCTTTCTTGGTTTCTGCCTTTTTAGGCTCTGCTTTTTTAGTTTCGGCTTTTGGAGCAGGCTTTTTCTCTTTTTCCGCTTTTTCTTTTTCTGCGGCTGCCTGTGCTTCCATAAGCTGCTTTAAGATAAGCTCTTGCTGAGCCTTTTTATCTAAAGTTTTATCTTCTTTTGGGGCAGTTTTCTTCTCCTCTTTCGGAGCCTCTGCTTTTTTCTTCGCGCCGGTTTCCTCAAAGAATTTCTTGAAGGATTTAACAGCGTTATCTTGAGTTAATTTATCAAATATAACGTCAAGTTCATTTTCTTCGAGGGCGGTCATTTTTTTCTTTTCGCCTTCGCAATAGGTATTGAGTATTCCGAGAATATCCTCGCAAGGAAGGTTAAAATCCTTTGCAACCTCGTGAACACGGTATTTAATCATCATATCTAGGTTTCCCCCTTAAAGTTTAGTTTTGAGAGCATCTGTAAAGCCCTCGTCTTCGATTCCCGCAACGCCCGCTTTAATGTCGAGGCAGGAAGAAAATTCCATAATCGGGAATTGGGTTTTGATAACCTCTATTGAGCTGTTTTTAGTTATAAACAAAAGCTCTTTTTCGGTTTTCGGCGATATATCCGAAGCTATAAATATTATTTTGCATTTATGCTTTAAAACCGATTCTTTGGTTTTTTGAAAGCCTAACGTTAGTTTGCCTGCCTTTCGGCAAAGCCCCAACATATTTAAAAAATTATTCTGCAACTGATATTAACTCGCTTTCGATTTTATCAAAAATTTCTTTAGGTATTGCAACCTCGAGCGTTCTGCTGATTCTTCCGTTCTTTTCGGCTTTTTTAAGACATTCGGCATTTTTGCATATATATGCGCCGCGTCCCGAAGCCTTTCCGGTGAGATCCAGGGAAATTTCGCCCTCCGGAGAACGAACGATTCTGATAAGTTCGAGCTTCGGCTTCATTTCGCCACAACCGTTACACATGCGCTGAGGAATTTTTCTTTGACGCATTTTTATCCCTGCCTTTCGGGATTAATCGTCAGATTCTTCGCCGAAGAAACCGCTTTCGGGTCTGATGTCAATTTTCCAACCCGTTAATTTTGCGGCAAGGCGAACGTTCTGACCCTTGTTGCCAATAGCGAGGGAAAGCTGACTGTCGGGAACGGTTGCTCTGCAGGATTTTGCTTCCTCGTCGAGAATTTCAACCGAAAGAACCTTTGCGGGGGAGAGGGATTCCGAAACGAAAGCAACGGGGTCTTCTGAATATTTAACAATGTCAATCTTTTCTCCGCCGAGTTCTTCAACAATGTTGTTAACGCGAACACCTTTTTGACCGATACAAGCACCGATAGCGTCGATTTCTTCGTTTTCCGAATAAACTGCAAGTTTTGTTCTTGAGCCTGCCTGACGGGAAACCGATTTGATTTCGATAACACCATCGAAAATTTCAGGAACCTCGGCTTCAAAAAGGCGAGTTACAAGACCGGGGTGTGTTCTGGAAATCATAATCTTGGGGCCTTTTTCCGTTGAACGAACGTCAACAACGTAAACCTTAACGTGGTCGCCCTCGTGGAGAACCTCATCGGGAACCTGCTCAGCTTTTGGAAGAACGGCTTCGCTTCCGTTGATTGTTATGGTAGCGTTGCCCGTCTTGGGGTCAATTCTGTGGATAACAGCAGTTACGATGTCCTTTGATTTTGATTGGAACTCTTCAAGTATTTTTCCGTGTTCGGCTTCTCTTATGCCCTGATGAATAACATTCTTGGCTGATTGAGCAATAATTCTGCCAAATTTCTTTGTATCGAGATTGATTTCAACAACGTCGCCAACAACAGCCTTTTTGCTATGCTTCTTTGCTTCGTCGAGGAGAATGTCGGTGTAATCGTTTTCGATTTCTTCAACAACGTTTTTTCTAACGTAGATGCGGAACTTATCCTTTTCCATATTTGCTTCATAAGCAGTGATTTCGTTTCCTCCGAAAGCCTTTTTGCAGGAGGTAACGATAGCGGCACCAATTTTATCTGCGAGAACCTGTGCCTCGATTCCTTTTTCTGATGCCATAAATTTTATGGCCTTAACAACTTCTGAACTCATTTTTTCTCAATTCCTCTTTCTATAATTAATTTTATTTTTGATGAATATATTAAAAATCAAAATCATTAAGATTGATTTTTGAAATATCTCGTCTTTCAATTTCCGATTCGCCTTCAGGCAAACCGATTTTAATGCTTTCTTTGGAATAACTCAAAAGCACTCCCTTGAGTTCCTTAGAGCCATTTATCGGGCGGAAAAGATTAATTGAAACTTCTTTTCCCAAAACGGCATCGAAATGTTCATCTTCTCTGATCTCTCTGCCGAGTCCGGGCGAGCAAACCTCCAGGAAATATGCCTTATCAATAGGGTCGGCTTCATCGATAACAGGGTCGATAGCGTGGGAAACATCGGTGCAATCGTTGATATCAACACCGTCTTCCTTATCAATGAAAATTCTCAAATACCAAGAAGCACCCTCTTTTAAGAAACGGACGTCCCAAAGCTTCAAACCCATTTCTTCAATAATAGGGCGAACGAGCGCTTTAACCGTTTCAACTGTTTTTGAGCCTGCCATAAAAACCTCCTTATAAGTTTAAGAGAGCGGGCGCAAACCCACTCTCCTTTTAAAACATCATTCAAACTATAAGGATTATAACACATATATATGAAAAAAGCAAGCGTTATTTGAAAAAAATAAAGAAAATGTGGTATTAGATTGTTTTTGAAAATAAAAATATGGCGAATCGAACAAAATGGATGTCAAATATATTGACAACCGTAATGCAATAGCGTACAATATACATAGAATCTTCAAAGGAGGTTTTATTATGAAAAAGATTATAGCATTAGTATTTTCGATAGTGTTATTTTGTTCTTTTATAGGAGTAGTTCCTTTTACTTCTGCTGAAGATTTGCCTGATAATCAAAAAATTATTCAGGCGAAATCTTTGGTTGAGCAGATAAAGGCAAGCATTGATGCCAAGGATATTGATACGCTACTTAAAGCGTATAATGACTATATTGAGCTTGAACTAACCAAGGCACAAAAGACAGAGCTTATTGCATCAAATGATGAATATATCGGAATTATTCATAACGCCGAAATTTCTTTAGAAATATATTCTGTTTTAGATGCATTTTCAAAGGATAAAAACACGAAAACAGCTCACAATTTTGTCGATGCTTTTGCACCTTATTTAAACGAAGGAAAGGAAACAGAGTTAGCGGTATTGAAGGATATGCTTTCTGGCGTGGAAGAAGCTTATCAAGAGGCTTTGCCACTTGATCCGAGCGAAGAAGCTACAGCTATCGTTGATGGCTATAACGAGTTTTCAAAGGGATTCGAAGAATTCGATATATCTCTTTTTTATTCCGCAACGGAAAAATATAATAATGCCTATGAATGGGACAATGAGCTTCACAGGCTTGATATTTCAGATGATGAGCTCAAGTCAATAGGAGCGCTTTTGGATATTGAGGAAACCAAGCCAAATAGCATTATGAGAGAGATTATGGAGCCTTATGGTTTTGCTCAAACCTTGATTGAAATTGACGGGCTTATAAAAGCCTATAAGCAAAACAAATCCCAAAAAACTGCAAAGGCTTTTTTTGATAACGATTGGTATATCAACCCAATGGGTCGATTTGATTGGTATAGCGACCCCGAAACCGCCGAAAAATTGTACGTGGTTGATGATTATTGGGTTATCGATATGAAGCTTGTTTATAAGTTCTTCCTTGATTATAAGGATACAAAGGCTGAAGTAAGAGAGCTTCTCGGCGTGCTTGAGATCCCGCAAGAGGATCTCGATTGGTTAGCCGGTCATTTGGGCGAAAATGAAGAAGAAATAAAAGAAAAACCGGAAAAAGAGGAAGAAACCGTTAAATCCCCTCAAACGGGTGAATCGGATTCGGTGATTATCGTTTTTATCACCCTCGCTTTATCTGCGTTTTCTTTGCTCATTTTTTCTAAAAAAGCCGAAGCATAAATAATTTAAGCTTCTCAGCCTCGAGCGAACGCTTGGGGCTGTTTTTCTCGGCTTAAATCGGCAGGGGCAGAAATAAAAAATCATAATATTTTAAAAAATTTGCTTTTTGCTCTTGTCTTTTGCTTTAATATGGGGTATAATTTTAATTGTTATAAATAATGTCAAATCCAAAGGCGTGCTTTTCAGTGTGCAAACGGGCGGGTCCTGTGCGACAGGATACCACGAACCATGTCAGGCGGGGAACCGAGCAGCATTAAGTGGATCTTTCTGTGCGCCGCAGTAAATCTGTTCGTTTGTACATTCAAGAGCACGCCGATTCTGATAAAAGGGAGGTAATTTAGGTGTATAAAGCGCTTTATAGAAAATATCGTCCGCTTGAGTTTTCCGACGTTGTTGGGCAAGAGCATATAACGAAAATTCTCGCAAACCAAGTAAACGGGGGAAACGTTAGCCACGCCTATCTTTTCACGGGCTCAAGAGGAACGGGTAAAACAACCTGTGCAAAGATTTTAGCCAAGGCGGTCAACTGCTTGTCGCCTAAAGACGGTAACCCTTGCGGAGAATGTGAAAACTGCAAAGCGATAGGCGCAGAAACCCTTCCCGACGTTTTGGAAATCGACGCCGCTTCAAATAACGGTGTTGACGATATGCGAGAGCTTCGCGAGAGAATAGTTTTCGCCCCTCAGCAGGCCAAATATAAGGTTTATATTATCGACGAGGTGCATATGCTTTCAAATTCTGCATCAAATGCGCTTCTCAAAACCTTGGAAGAACCTCCCGCTCATGCGATTTTCATTTTGGCAACAACAGAGGTGCAATCTCTTTTATCAACCATTCTTTCCCGTTGTCAGAGATATGATTTCAAGAGAATCGAACCCGAAGATATAGTTAAAAGGATTCAATACGTATGCTCTCAAGAAGGGCTTCAAATAACCGAAGGCGCCGCTTCAACAATAGCGTCGGTCTGCGATGGCGGAATGAGAGATGCCCTCTCGATTCTCGACCTTTGCGCCGCCGCAAGCCGTGAGATTGACGAAGCCTTGGTTAATAATATCTGCGGAAGGGCAGGAATGGATTATTTGTTCGCTCTGTCGGGTGCGATAGTAGCAGAAAATACAACCGAAGCTTTAAAAATAATTGCCGAACTTCATAACGACAGCATCGATATGAAAAGATTGGCAATTGAGCTTTGCGAGTTTTTCAGAACGATAACCCTCATTTGTTCGGGTCTTGAAGCAAAAACCGCCTGCGGTTCAACCCAATCGATAGCGGATAAATACGTTGAGTTTTCCCAAAAAACCTCGGCAGAATCCTCTATTCATTATTTAAAAACCATAAACGAGGCAATTTCGGAGATGTCGTCGGGCAATCGCAGAAGCGCCCTTGAAGCGGCGATTATCAAGCTTACGAATCCTCGTCTTGAAACCTCGAATGAGGCTCTGCTTTCTAGAATAGCAGCGCTTGAAAATATGATAAAAAGCGGAAACGTTCAGATGAGCGCAAGTGTTCAGACGACGGAACCCGTTTCTGCTGCGGAAACCCCTGCGCCAAAACCCGCAATAGAGTCGGCGCCGATAAAAAGGGAAGCCCCCGTTACGGCTCAACCCGTGGTAAAGCCGCCCGTTCCGATAGCCGAAAAAATCCCTGAGGGCGACCAAACTATTTTGCTCGAATGGAACGATATAGTTGAATTGACCTTCAAAAAAGCTCCCCTTATGTATGGTCTTATAAAGGGCACGAAGGCTTCTAAATGCGGAAACGTTATTATAATTCATTCAAATTCGGAGCAATTAAGAGGACAGCTTTCCAAAAAAGAAGGCATAAACTATCGAGGCCTTTGCGCCGCCATTTTGGAGGTTATGGGAACTCCCTATGCCCCCTTGATGGAGCCCAAACAAAAGGTTGATATATCCGACCCTCTTATGAGCTTTGCGGATAAACTTGAAAATCTATAAGAAAACAAAGGAGATAAATAATATGAAAGCAAGAGTACCCGGAATGCAAAAAGGCGGCGGAAATATGAACGCAATGCTCAAGCAGGCTCAGCAGATGCAGCAGGATATGGCTGATAAGCAAGCAGAGCTTGAGGAAAGAGAATATTCTGCCACGTCTGGCGGCGGAATGATAGAAGTAACCGTAAACGGAAAACACGAAATCAAGAAATTAACAATTTCTCCCGATGCGGTTGACCCCGATGACGTTGAGATGCTTGAGGACCTTATAACCGTTGCGGTAAACGAGGCAATTTCGGTTGCGTCAAAAACTGCCGATGAGGAACTCGGCGCAATAACAGGCGCTCTCAATATCCCCGGGATGTCCGGCTTATTCTGATGGCAGGCTATATGATTCCGCATTTGGCGGAGCTTATCGATTCCTTTGCAAGACTTCCCGGAATAGGCAAGAAGTCTGCATCGAGAATGGCATTTCACGTGCTTAATATGCCCGAAAACGAGGTTGAAAACTTCGTTAATTCGATAAAAAAGGCAAGGGAGAGTATTCATTGTTGCCCCATTTGTCAGAATTTAACGGATAAAGACGTTTGCCCCATTTGTTCGGGAGATAATAGAGATAAATCGGTTATCTGTGTTGTTGAATCCCCTCGCGACGTTTTGGTTCTCGAAAAAACGAGGGACTATTCCGGCCTTTATCACGTGCTTCACGGTGTCCTTTCGCCTTCCGACGGAATCGGCCCCGATGAAATAAGAATAAAGGAACTTTTATCCCGATTGGCAAGCGGAGAGGTTAAGGAAATAATTATGGCAACAAACCCTTCTATTGATGGAGAGGTAACCGCAAGCTATATTTCCCGTTTAGTTAAACCTATGGGTATAACCGTTTCCCGTTTGGCTTATGGTATTCCGGTTGGCGGAACGCTGGAATTTACAGATTCCGTAACCTTGGCTAAAGCTTTAGAAGGCAGAAGAATTATATAAAGATTAAAAAGCATACCAAATTAACCCCTTGGCTATGCTTTTTGCGTTTTAAGGAGAAAATATATGCTGAATTTACCAAACAAAATAGCTAGAGATGAAAGAATAACAACCTATTTGATGCCGATGAAAATTATAAAAATCTACGGAAAAACAGAAAATTCCGAAAGGCTTTTAAAAGAGCCGAAATTTTTGCAGATAAATATTCCTGAACCTGATACGTTTTTCCTTGATAACAGAGAATCATCAGAAAATGCCGCAGTTCTCATCGATTTTGGCAGAGAGCTTCAAGGCGGAATAAGGCTTCTTATAAGCAGGGCGGAATCAGACGTGGGATACCCCGAATTGCTTATTCGATTTGGAGAATCCTGCGCCGAAGCATTATCTCCTTTGAGAATCCAAAACACAACGAACGACCACTCTATTCGCGATTTTAAAGTGCCTGCCACCGCGATGAGCGACCAAACCTTCGGACAAACGGGTTTCAGATATGTTTATATCGAGCTTGCAACACCCAATGCGCTCGTTAGCTTTAAAAATATTTTGGCAAGTTTTACCTATCGTGATATTCCATATCTCGGTTCTTTTTCTTGCGATGACAAAGAACTTTGCGATATTTTCAATACTGCTTCTTATACCTGTCATCTTTGTATGCAAAACTATCTCTGGGACGGAATCAAGCGCGATCGTCTGGTTTGGATAGGCGATTCGCATATTGAATCCAAAACAATTCGTTATATTTTCGGAAACGATAAGATAATAAATGAAAGTATGGACGAGGCGGTTGAAACCTATCCGCTTCCAAACTGGATGCAGATTCAAAGTTATTCTTTTTGGTGGGTTTTGATTTTATCCGACTGGTATCGTTCAACAGGGGATAAGTATCTCATAAATAAACATAAAGACTACATAATAGGTCTTGCAAAACAAGGCTTTTCGTTGGTAGGCGAGAATGGAGAGTTTTTGCAAAAATTCAATTTCCTCGACCATATCTATAAAGAGGAAAATAAAGAAAATATTGAGCCTGCAAGAATCGGTGTTTCGGCGCTCGTTGCAATGGCTTATGAAAGGCTTGGCGGAATAATCGCAGAATATGGCGAAGAAGAACTTTCAAGAAAATGCTATTCAGTTTCAAAGCTCTTAATAGAAAACGCTCCTCAAAAAACGGGAGTTAAGGTGGCCGACGCAATGATGCGTTTAGCATCAATGATAGATGACGACTCTGCTATTGAAACACTCAACGACGGAACTTCAAAGGGATTTTCCTGCTTCCTTAGTTATTACGTTTTGAAGGCGTTGAGCATTTCCGGAAAAGCAAAAGAAGCGCTAAAGGTTTTGAAAGAATTTTTCGGCGGTATGCTCAAAATGGGGGCAACAACTTTTTGGGAAGCATTTGAAATTGATTGGATTGAAAACTCTTGCCCAATAGACAGAATCCCCGAAAAGGGCGAAAAAAAGGTGCATGGAGATTTTGGCGAAACCTGTTATGAAGGTTTCAGAAATAGCCTATGCCACGGTTGGGCTTCGGGCGCCGTTCCCTTTGTTGTTGAAGAAATTTTAGGTATAGACTACGATGCAGTAGCTAAAAAAATAACCTTAAAGCCTGATCTTTGCGGTCTTAAATGGGCGAAAGGAACCTTTCCGCTTGAAAATGGGGAAATCTTTTATATCGAATTGGAAAATACCCCTGATGGCATAAAAATCACCCATTCTGAGCATAAGAACGTTGAAATAATCGAGGCAAAATAAAAGAATAAAAAAAGTAAAAACGTTTATTGAAAAAGGGAAATTAATATGATAAAATCATATTAAAACTTGGGGTTTATCTGTGTTCCCTTAAAAAATGATGTTAGGAAGCGAAAAAATGAAAAAATATTTATTGCCTGAAAAAGGAAAGTTTTATAAAGCAAATCTGCATAGCCATACTAATTTATCGGATGGTGCGTTATCGCCTGAGGAGGTTAAAGAAGCTTATAAAAGCAGAGGCTATTCAATAAACGCTTTTACCGACCACGAAATTTTATGGAATCATTATAAAACGCTTCGCGATGAAGATTTTCTTCCGATAGCAGCAACAGAAGTAGCAGTTGCCGACCTTCGTTTGCCCTTCGTAATCAGTTCAACGGTTCATTTAAGCCTCTTTGCGCGCGACCCGATGGAGGAGGGAACTCCTTTCCGTTGCCAGAGAAATCTCGATTGGTTGCTCTCTGAAAAATACATAACCCAAGAGATGGTTGATAGCCGTCAGTGGAATGGTATAATAGACGACCAAGGCGAGCAATATGCTGCTAACATTAATGAAATCATAAGAGTAAGCCGAGAAAAAGGATATATAGTTTCTCTGAATCATCCAACTTGGTCGCTTCTCAATAAGGGCGAGTATCTCTATTATGAGGGTGTTTGGGGCGTTGAAGTTTATAATCACGGTTGCTTTAGTTTAACCGGAGATACAAACGACGAGCGTGTTTTCGAGGATATGTTAAGAAACGGCAAAAACGTTTTACCGATTTGCTCCGATGATAGCCATTTCAGAGGTAAAAGCGTTATCGGAAGTCCTAATTGCGATGGTTTCGGCGGTTGGATACAGGTTAAAGCCGATGCGCTCGAATATGATAAGATTTTCGCAGCTTTGGAGAATGGCGATTTCTATGCGTCAACCGGCCCTGAAATCTATGAACTTTATTATGAAGACGGAAAAATTCATATTGAGTGTTCCGAAGCTCGAGAGATAATAATGAACTGTCTTTCAAGATGCGGCGTGAGATATGCCGAAAATGATAAGCTTGTAACAAGCGCAGATTTTAAACTCGACCCCGACCAAGGATATGCACGATTTAAGGTTATTGATAAGAACGGAAGAGTTGCATATACAAGAGCTTTTTATGTTGATGAGCTAATGGAAAATGCAAATAAGCGCAGAGCGTTATTTTAAAAAAACAAACCCGAAGGAAAAAAATCCTTCGGGTTTGAATTTTTGTTGTAAAAATTAATCATCGCGTAGATATAGTGTTCGGCTGGTTTTATGCATATAAACGCTTAAAACAAGACCAACTCCGCAGAAAAGACAGGCAAGCGAGGTTCCGCCCGCAGAGAAGAAGGGGAGCGTAACTCCGATAACTGGGAGCCAGGAAACGCACATTCCAACGTTTATGATTATCTGTGCGAAAAGCATGGCAAAAACACCAACGCAAATCAGCGAGCCCATTTTATCGCGGGCAAGATGAGAGTCATGCAACATTTTGAAACAGATAGCGCCGAGCAAAAGGAAAACCAACAAAACTCCGATTAAACCGAGCTCCTCTCCGATTGCAGAGAGAATGAAATCGTTGTATGCTTCTGGTATGCTTCCCGACTGAACTCTCTCGCCTGAGAAAAGTCCTTTTCCGAAAAGGCCTCCGTTTGCAAAAGCAATTCGCCCTTGCCATTGTTGCCAGCCCGAACCCAGAAGGTCAGCTTCAAGGTCGAAAAGGGATAAAATTCTCGATTTTTGGTCGTCGTTAAGCAGATAGAAATAGGCGAGAGGCAGAGCAATCGCAATGCCTACAAATGCCATAACAAAGAATCTTATCTTGATTCCTGCCATAAACATCATAGAAATAAAGATGATAAAGAAAACAATAGCTGTTCCGTCGTCGCCTTGCAAATGTATAAGCGCAACGGGGAAACCGCCGTGTAAACAGAGAAGCAGAATGTTGTAAAACTTGTTTATTTTATCCTTAACTGCGCTTAAATGAAGGGCGAAGGTTATAATAAACATAATTTTTAGCAGCTCTGAAGGCTGGAAAGAAAGATTTCCTGGGAGCAAGAGCCAGGCTTTATCGTCGGTTCCGTCAGGGCCGAAGCCGATAAAGAAGGTTAGGAAAACGGGGACAAGACCAATCAACGCTAAAAGCGGCCAAATCTTCTTATAGAAACTATAATCAATTTTAGAAATAGCAATAGCGAGCGTAAAACCAAAAAACATAGAACCAAGTTGAACTAAAAACTGATTGGTGCTTCCCGCAGATAAAACAGCAATACAGCCAAAGCCCGTTGCCAAAAAGCAAAAAAGCATAAGCCATTTATCACATTCTCTGATATAATCGGCAATAGCCGAGAAGATTTTCGTCAAGCCTGTCGTCCTCCCTTCAAAAATGATAATCTTTTTAATATTATATATTATTTTGAAAAAAACATCAAGTAATACTTTTAAATTCATAAAAAATATGTTATAATCTATGCGTCAGAGCAAAAATAGGAGTAAAAAACTATGAAATTCATATCAAATAGCGAGTGTGAAACTGCCGAACTTGGCAGAAAACTCGCAACAAAACTTAAAAGCGGAAACGTAGTTGCTTTTTTTGGCGATTTAGGAGCAGGAAAAACACATTTTGTTTCTGCGATTGCCGAAGGCTTGGGATTTATGGGGGAAACTTCTTCGCCAACCTTTGCGCTAGTAAATGAATACGTCGGTGGTTCTTTGCCCCTATATCATTTTGATATGTATAGAATAGTCGGTTGGGAAGACCTTTATTCAAGTGGTTTTTTTGAATATATGGAATCCGGCGGTGTAGTTCTGACCGAATGGAGCGAGAATATTGAAGCGGTGCTTCCTGAAGATGCGATTCGTATAACCATTAAAAATATAGGAGAAACAAAAAGAGAAATAGAAATTGAGGGGGTTGAGATATGAAGATATTAAGCTTGGAATGTTCTGCCAAAGCGGCAAGTGTTGCCATAACGGATAACGGAAAACTTTTGTCGGAGTTTTATTCAAATATCGGGTTAACTCATTCTCAAACCCTTCTCCCAATGGCAGATTCTGCTCTGAAAGCAAGCGGATTGGAACTTTCGGATATAGATGCCTTTGCAATTTCAAAAGGTCCCGGCTCGTTTACGGGGCTTCGAATCGGAATCAGCGCAATTAAAGGCTTGGCGATAGCAGATAATAAGCCTTGTGTCGGAGTTTCAACTTTGGAGGCGATAGCCGAAGCTGCGGCGCATTTTAAGGGAATTATCGTAGCAACGATGGACGCCAGATGTCGTCAATTTTATTCTGCAATCTTTTCATCAGATGGCGCTTCTTTGAAGCGGATTATGGAAGATAGCGCCCTTTCTTTTGAAGAACTTTTGGAAGAAATCCAAAAGGCAAAGGAGGGGAAGGGCGAAAAGGTGTTGGTTTTGGGCGACGGCGCAGAAGTTTTTATGAAACTTTTAGGAGAAGCCCCCGATATCCTTGTTGCAGATGAAAAAATCAGATTTCAGTCGGCAAGATTTGTTTCAAAGGTTGCCGAAAGAGAAATAGAAGAAGGCAAAGCGGTTTCTTCTTGCGAGCTATTGCCCTTATATTTAAGGCTCCCACAGGCAGAAAGAGAATTAAAGAAAAAATTGGAGGAACAAAAATGAAGGTAGTATTGGGAAGCGACCACGGCGGTGCAGAACTTAAAAATGTAATAGTTGAGCATTTGAAGGAAAGAGAATTTGAGGTTATCGACCTTGGGATAAATCCGGGCGAAGCTATTGATTACCCCATTATGGCGGAAAGACTTTGCACAAAAATAACCGATGGCGAAGCAGAACTTGGAATCCTCTGTTGCGGAACGGGAATCGGAATGTCGATGGCGGCAAATAAAATCAAGGGTATCAGAGCCGCTTGCTGCAGCGACACTTTTTCGGCAAGATTCACAAGGCTTCATAACGATGCAAACGTGCTTTGTCTTGGCGGCAGAGTCGTAGGTCAGGGTCTTGCTATTGATATGGTTGATTTCTTCCTCGATACAGAGTTTGAAGGCGGCAGACATCAGCGCCGAGTTGACCTTATTAAGGATATCGAAGAAAGAAATTAAAAGGCGAGCGAAAGAATATGGACGGATTTACGTACGAGAAAAACGATATTTCGAGAAAGCTCGAAAATTTCGAATGGGATAACGTTTGGTGGGAGCAGACTGCAAATGCTTCGGCGAAAAGGATCGCCTATATCGGGGATTCCATTTCCTGCGGAACGAGGCGTCTTATAATCGATATTGTAGAAAACGGTTATAACCGTTTTGGCAGAATAAATTCTGCCTCTGACAAGCTTATGCTTGTCAGCTACATTCGATTGCAATAGTTTTGTTGTTTGCGTGATACGCAAACGTGTATTGTGCATAGCA
>JAZQTQ010000023.1:0-46222 GCA_045630885.1 Acutalibacteraceae bacterium | reverse complement strand
GAATCAGTAACAGAAGGTCATCCTGATAAGGTTTGCGATCAGGTGTCAGATGCTATTCTTGACGCAGTTTTAGCGGCCGACCCTCGTTCTCGTGTTGCTTGCGAAACCTTCTGCACAACCGATAGAATGAATATAATGGGTGAAATCACAACCGGCGCAAGCGTTGATTTTGAATCGATTGCAAGAAGCGTTATTAAAGATATCGGCTATAATGAGCCCGAATCAGGCTTCTCTTTTGATACTGCCGATATTTCGGTTTATATTGATAAGCAGTCCTCTGATATTGCAATGGGCGTTGATAAATCGCTTGAGGCAAAAGGCGGAGAAAATGATTCCGAGCTTGAGCATGGCGCAGGAGATCAGGGAATGATGTTCGGCTTCGCTTGCGATGAAACAGAAGAACTTATGCCCTTGGCAATTTCCTTGGCGCATAGCCTTTCAAGAAGACTAACCCTCGTTAGAAAAAGTGGGCTTCTTCCTTATCTTCGTCCCGACGGAAAAAGTCAGGTAACCGTTGAATATGAAAACGGCGAGCCCAAAAGAATAGAGGCGGTAGTTGTTTCTTCTCAGCATAGCGCTGATGTTGAACTTGAAACATTAAGAAAAGATATTCTTGAAAACGTTATTAAGCCCACAATTCCGCCAAAATTCATCGATGATGCAACAAAAATTTATATTAACCCAACAGGCCGTTTCGTTATCGGCGGTCCTCAGGGCGACACAGGGCTTACCGGCAGAAAAATAATCGTTGATACGTATGGTGGTTATGCTCGTCATGGTGGCGGAGCATTTTCCGGAAAAGACCCAACAAAGGTTGACCGTTCTGCCGCTTATGCCGCAAGATACGTTGCAAAAAATATCGTTGCCGCAGGACTTGCTAAAAAATGCGAAATCCAAATTGCTTATGCTATCGGCGTTGCAAATCCTGTTTCGGTAATGGTTGATACTTTTGGAACAGGCAAAGTTAGCGATGAAAAACTCTCCGAAGCGGTTAAAAAGGTGTTTGATCTTCGTCCTGCTGCAATAATCAAAAATCTCAATCTTAGAAGACCCATTTATAGAGATACTGCCGCTTATGGTCATATGGGCAGAAGCGACGTTGAATTCTCTTGGGAAAAGACCGATAAAATTCAAGAATTGTTAGATGCTATTAAATAACACAAAGAAAACAGGCATATAATAAAAACGTTAAATTACGATTCCTAAAAAACAAACGGAGGAAAAATTATGATTAATTTAAAAGGTAGAAGTTTTTTAAAGCTTCTTGATTTCACACCCGCTGAAATCGAAGGACTTATTGATATGGCGATTGAGTTTAAAGCTCAAAAATATGCAGGAGTTCCTCATAAACTTTGCGAAGGCAAAAACATAGCTCTCGTTTTTGAGAAAACAAGCACAAGAACTCGTTGCGCCTTTGAGGTTGCTGCGGCAGACCTTGGTATGCACCCCGTTTATCTCGATCCGTCGGGTTCTCAAATGGGCAAAAAGGAAAGCATCGCCGATACCGCTCGTGTGCTTGGCGGAATGTTTGATGGAATCGAATATCGCGGATTCGGTCAGGAAAACGTTGAAGCTTTGGCGGAATATTCTGGCGTTCCCGTTTGGAATGGCTTAACCAATGAATTCCACCCAACCCAGATACTCGCAGATTTTATGACAATCAAGGAGCAGTTTGGTTCGTTGAAGGGCATAAAACTCGTTTATATGGGCGATGCAAGATATAATATGGGAAATTCTTTGATGGTTGGTTGCGCAAAAATGGGTATGCATTTCGTTGCCTCAACAACTCCCGAATATTTCCCAAATCAGGAATTGGTTGATGAGTGCTTGGAAATTGCCAAAGAAACAGGCGCAAAAATCGAGTTTATAACCGATCCGATGGAAGCCACAAAGGGTGCTCACGTTATTTATACCGACGTTTGGGTTTCGATGGGCGAGCCCGATAGCGTTTGGATGGATAGAATTCAGGATTTAACTCCCTATAGAGTAACAAAAGAATTAATGGATAACGCAGGCCCACAGTGTAAATTTATGCACTGTTTACCCGCTTTCCATAACCTCGAAACAACAATAGGTTTGGAAATTTATAATAAATTCGGAATCGATTGTATGGAGGTAACTGAGGAAGTTTTCGAGAGCGAGGCCTCTATAGTATTCCAAGAAGCAGAAAACAGAATGCATACTATTAAAGCCGTTATGGCTGCCACCCTCTAAAATCGAATTCTAAAAAATTTCATAGAAACATTTTAGGGGTTTCGGAGTATAAAAAATACGCCTTCAACCCCCTAAAATGCACTCTGAACTTTTTTATCTATTCGATTGGGTAATGCTGAAAATTCCCATAGAAACATTTTATCTATTCGATTAGGTAGTGCTAAAAAATCCCACAGAAATGTATTATCTATTCAATTTGGCTTTTGTTGTAAAATTCTTAAAAAATAATTTAAGTAACAAAAATAGTGCAAAAAATTATTTATTAAATATTAAAATTTTCGATTTGAATTTTCAGAATAGAGTAGTATAATAAAATAAATAAATTATTAGTTGTCAAAGGAGATTTTAAAATGAAACTTGGCGCTCAAATGTATACGGTGCATGACCACACTAAAAACTTGAAGGATTTTGAAGAATCTTTAAAGAAAATTTCCGAAATAGGCTATGAATACGTGCAGGTTTCCGGAACTTGTGATTATAACGCAAAATGGCTCAGAGATATGCTGAAAAAATATAATCTCAAGTGCATTATAACTCATATAAATCCGGATAAACTTGTGAATGCTATTGATTACGTTATTGATGACCATAATATTTTCGATTGCAAATACATGGGCCTTGGCGGTATGCCAAACCTTTGGAACGGTGAGAAGTCGCTCGAAGAGGTTGTTTCCGAATTCAAAGAGAATTATCTTCCCGTTATGGAAAAATGCAAGGCGGCGGGCAAATATTTTATGTATCATAACCACGACTTTGAATTTGTTAAGCTGGAAAGCGGTAAAACTGTTTGGGCAACCCTCGCAGAGGATATTCCTCAAGACCTTATGGGCTTCACCGTTGATACATATTGGGTTCAAAAGGGTGGCGCCAATCCGGCAGAAGAAATCAGAAAATTAAAAGGTCGTTGTCCCGTTGTTCATTTTAAGGATTATAAAATGATAAGAGAGCCTGAAAAACGTGAAAGTGTCCTTGCAGCTTGTGGTGATGGTAATCTCAATTTCGCAGAGATTATTAAGGCTTGCGAGGAAGCAGGAACGGAATACGTTATGGTTGAGCAGGATAATTGCTTTGGCGAAGATCCCTTCGTATGCTTAGAGAGAAGCTATAAACATTTGAAATCCTTAGGCCTTTAATAAATTCAATTCAAATGCATCGCATTTTTGCGGTGCATTCTTTTTTTATCACTCATATCCTACAATTTTCATAAATTAATAATGAAGGTGTTTAAATTAATACATTTAAGGCAAAGATAAAGAAGGAAAGATTATTTCCTCAAAATTCAAAAACGGATGAGAGTGAAAATTATGACAATAAAACGAGGGGAAATTTATTATGCGGACCTAAGCCCCGTTATAGGTTCGGAGCAGGGAGGCGTAAGACCTGTTTTGATAGTTCAAAACGACGTTGGAAATAAATATAGCCCAACGGTTATTGCCGCTGCAATAACGAGCCAAAGAGATAAAACGAATTTGCCTACGCATATCAAGGTTGATGCAGATGGTTGCGGGCTTCAAAAGGATTCGATAGTCCTTTTAGAGCAGGTTAGAACTATTGATAAGCAAAGGCTTAAAGAAAAGATGGGAAGATTAACGGGAAGTGCTATGGATATGGTTGACAGAGCGCTCACCGTTAGTTTCGGATTAAATCAAGAAATAGAAAACAACATATAAATAAGATAAAAGCCTCATTATTCTTTTTTTATAAGAAAAAACGAGGCTTTCTTTTTTATTTTTTGCCGAAAAATATTGAACTTTTATGGCTTTTGGTGTATCATATAATTGAGTATTTGTATGGTAAACGGAGAAAAGAATATGAACGATATAAAAAGGCGTTATTTAGATATAAGAAGAAAAATTATCGAAAGAGATTTTTCCAGAATGAACGATATGCAGTTGAGCGCTGTAACAACAACTCTCGGCCCTATTTTGATTTTAGCGGGTGCGGGAAGCGGAAAAACAACGGTGCTTGTAAACAGAATTTCAAACCTTGTCAAATATGGCGATGCTTATTTATCGGAGGACGTAGATGATATAGACCTTCGTGAATTAGAACTCGCAGAAAAAGCGCTTCAGGATGAAAGTATCGATACAAGCTTTTTAGCGTATAAACCTGCTAAGCCTTGGCAGATTCTTGCAATTACTTTCACAAACAAGGCGGCAAATGAACTTAAAGAAAGAATTGGAAAAATTCTTGGCGAAGAGGCAAATCAGGTTAAAGCAGGAACGTTCCATTCAATCTGCTCGAAAATTCTCAGAAGAGATGGCGATAGGTTAGGCTATTCAAATCACTATACGATTTACGATACAGACGACCAGAAAAAAACGATGAAGGACGTCTTCTCAAAACTGGATATTTCCGATAAGCAGATTCATCCCAAAACAGTTATAAACGAAATAAGTCATGCAAAGGATTCTCTTATTTCGCCCACACAATATATGCAGGATGCGGGAAACGACGCAAGAGCTAAACTTATTGCGAGAATTTATGAAAAATATCAGGCTGAATTAAAGGCATCAGACGCAATGGATTTTGATGATTTGATTTATAATACAGTGCGTCTTTTCGAGGAAAATCCTGATATTTTAGCAAGCTATCAAGCAAGGCTCAGATACATAATGGTCGACGAGTATCAGGATACGAACCATGCGCAATATATGCTTGTTAAATTACTTAGCGAAAAGACGAGAAACATCTGTGTTGTTGGTGATGATGACCAGAGTATCTATCGCTTCAGAGGAGCAACCATCGAAAATATTCTTAATTTTGAAATTCATTATCCTGAAGCTAAGGTTATAAGGCTAGAGCAAAACTATCGTTCAACCCAGAATATCCTTGATGCCGCAAATGCGGTTATCGCTAATAATATTGGCAGAAAAGGAAAAAATCTCTGGACGTCAAACGGCGCAGGGGAAAAGATAGAAGTAGTTTCTTCCGACGATGAATCGGGGGAGGCACGCTTCCTTGCGGAAAAGGTGCTTGACCATATAAAATCGGGCGGAAAATTCTCGGATTGCGCAGTGTTATACAGAATGAACGCTCAATCAAACGCGGTTGAAAACGTTTTCGTGCGTTCGGGTATTCCATATAAGGTTGTTGGCGGACTTCGTTTCTATGACAGAATGGAAATTAAAGACGTTGTGGCATATTTAAACGTTATCAATAATCCCAAAGATAACATAAGATTAAAGAGAATAATTAACGTTCCAAAAAGAGGAATTGGAGAAACAACCGTAAATAATGCTTCGGATATAGCCGATGCGTTGGGTCTTTCTCTTTTTGAGGTGTTTGAAAACGCTGAAAATTATCCAACAATATCAAGAGCCGCAGCAAAGCTTAAAGAGTTTTGCGCGATGATAAGAGCTCTTGAAGGTTTTTCAGATGAGCTTCCGTTATATGACCTGTTTGATAAAATGCTTCAAATGAGCGGATATGAAACGTATTTGGAAATGCTTCCCACCGATGAAAAAGAGAGACGAGAAAACGTACTCGAACTTTCAACATCGATAAAGCAATATGAAGAAGAAAATCCAAATCCAAGCCTTTCGGGATTTTTGGAGGAGGTTTCGCTTATTAGCGATATTGATTCTTATTCCGAAGAATCCGATTCGGTTGTACTAATGACCCTTCATTCTGCTAAAGGTCTTGAATTTGATACAGTATTTATAATCGGTATGGAAGAAGGAATCTTCCCCGGAACTCAGACGATATATGGCGGACCTGAGGAAATGGAGGAAGAAAGAAGACTTGCCTACGTTGGAATAACGAGGGCAAAGCGCAGACTTTATATAACCAGCGCATTTAGACGTATGATTTATGGTCAGACAAGCTATAACGCTATGTCGAGATTTTTGGAGGAAATCCCAAAATTTCTTTGCGAACAGGTTAATCGCAGGCAGAATGTTGGCTTTAATTCGGTTTCTTCTTATAAGGGTTATTCCGACGGCAGATTTTCCTCATCGTCATTTGATAGAAGCGGAATTAAAGTTCCGCCCAAAACCCAGCCAAAACCCAGACAGACCCTTAATTTCTCGGTTGGAGATACTGTTAGACATACTGCATTCGGAGAGGGCATTATAATTAAGGCAACTCCGATGGGTAATGACGTTTTGCTTGAAATAAATTTTGCAACGGTTGGCGAAAAGAAGGTTATGGCGGCTTTTGCAAAACTGGAGAAAATATAAATGGGAAAAGAAGTTAAAACAAATGCTATGCGGATTCTCGATAAATCGGGGATAAATTATAAGGTTAATTTATATGAGTGTGAAGAATTTATAGACGCGGTGCATATTGCCGATATGCTTTCGCAACCTTATGAAAGCTCCTATAAAACCTTGGTTGCAAAGGGCAAAAGCGGAGAATATTTCGTATATCTTGTGCCGATTGCAAAGGAGCTCGATTTAAAAGCGGCGGCAAGGTCTGTTAAAGAAAAGTCGGTTGAACTTATTGCAGTTCGCGATATAAATAAAATAACGGGTTATATAAGAGGAGGATGCACTCCGATTGGTATGAAAAAACAGTTTAAAACCGTTATTGATTCTTCGGCAGAAAGATTCGATGAAATCATCATTTCGGGAGGCAGAATCGGCGCGCAGATTTTCATAAATCCAAATGATTTGAAAGAACTCATCAAAGCCGATTTCGATAATATAATTTTTGAATAATCAAGGAGATGCAGATGGATAATTTAATTATTTCGGTTGGCATTGTTGCTTTCAATGAAGAAAATTATATAGAAACCCTGCTAAACCTTTTATTACAGCAGGATTATCCAAAAGAAAAAACAGAAATTTTGCTCATAAACAGTCTTTCAACCGACAAAACGGAAGAAATATTTGAGCAATTCAAAACGGAAAATTTGGATGTATATAAGGATATAAAGGTCTTAAAAAACGAGGGGAAAATTCAATCCGCAGGTTGGAACGAGGCTATCAGAAATTTTTCGGGCGATGCGCTTATAAGATTGGATGCTCACGCCAGAATAAACCCTGATTTTATCAGAAAAAATGCCGAAACCTTGCTTTCGGGCGAAATGGTTTGCGGAGGAAAAAGACCAAATCTTCCCGCAGGAGAAGGCGCCGAAGAACAACTCGTTCATCTTTCTGATGCTTCAATGTTTGGAGGAAGCTTTGCAAAATACCATTCCTCTGAAGAAAAATCCTATGTAGATACGGTTTTTCATGGTTGCTATCGCAGAGAAGTCCTCGAAAAGGTTGGATTTTTTAATGAAAGCTTAGGCAGAACAGAGGACAACGATTTTCATTCCAGAATAAGAAAAGCGGGATATAAAATTTGCTATAATCCTGAGATTGTTTCATATCAATTCTCTAGAAATTCTCTTATGGGTTCGGTTCGACAAAAATATGGCAACGGATATTGGATTGGCAGAACAACAGCCATTAATCCCGATTGTATTTCACTTTTTCACTACGTTCCATTTTTGTTTGTTTTTGCGCTTTTTTGCTCCGCCGTATTTTCGGTTGTAACCCCCGTATTTTTCTATTTAGCATTGGCGCTTTATGGACTAGCGGATATAGCGCTCAGCATTATGGCTTTTATTTCGGCTCCTAAAAAACGCTTGGTATTTATAGCTTTACCGCTTGCATTTTTATCGCTTCATTTAAGTTATGGCATAGGAACGCTTGTCGGGTTTTTAAGTTTGATAAAAAAAGGTGTCTCATAATGCGAGTGAGCCGTATATTTATATTAATTTCCGCAATTCTTTGGGGAATAACAGGACTTTTTGTTGATTATTTCGGGGCTTTAGGCTTTTCTTCTTTGCAGTTGGTTGGCTTTAGAGCAGGATTATCCGCCTTAATTATAGGCGTTTGGCTTTTTATTAAAAACAAGAGCCTTTTCAGAGTAAAGCCTAAGCATCTACCTCTGCTTTTTTGCTCAGGAGTTCTTAGTTTCTCCCTTTTTGCATACCTTTATTATGTTTCGATGGAATATAACGGTCTTGCCGTTGCTGCGATACTTTTATATACTGCGCCAATTTTCGTAGCGGTTTTGTCGGTTTTTATCTTCAAAACAAAACTAGGTCGATATAAAATTATCGCATTGATAGTTTCTGTTTTGGGATGTGTAATGGTAACGGGTGTGTTTTCTGCCAACACCGAAAATTTGAGCTTGGCAGGAATATTAATTGGTCTTGGTTCGGGGCTTGGATATGCGCTTTATTCCATATTCGGAAAACTCTCAACCGATAGGGGATATAAAGGCGAAACAATTGCTTTTTACACCTTTCTTTTCTCTTCTTTTATAACGATTCCGTTAGGATTTTCGGGCGGATTCCCCGCTAAAGCCGTAAATCCTTTAATACTCATTCTTTTAATAGCGTATGCTGTGTTAACAGGTGTGTTGCCATACGTGCTTTATACAAAGGGTCTTGAAAAAACCGAGCCGCCTGTTGCCGCTTTGCTTGCAACTGCGGAGCCTATGGTGGCGGCTATAGTCGGAATAGCGGTTTTAAGGCAACCGATAGATTTATTCGCAATTATGGGAATTTTGCTAATATTCGCGGCTTTGGTTTTATGCGCTAAAAATTAATAAATCTGTTGAATATTAATTGATTTTATGTTATAATAATTTTTTAGAAAAAATGAAGGGGGTATATTATGTCTGATAAAAGGCCAATAGGCGTTTTTGATTCGGGGCTCGGCGGGTTAACAGTTGTCCGAGAACTTATAAAAGAAATGCCACAAGAAGAAATAGTCTATTTCGGAGATACAGGTAGGGTGCCTTATGGAACCCGAAGCCGAGAAACAATAATCAAATATACTCGCCAGGACGAAAGTTTTTTGCTTTCGCAAGATGTTAAACTCATTATTGCCGCTTGCGGAACGGTAAGCTCGGTTGCAGCAAGTACGGGAGATGAACTTCCCGTGCCCTTCATTGAGGTCGTGTCCCATGCTTCAAAAAGCGCCGCCAATATGACCAAAAACGGAAAAATCGGTGTTATCGCAACCCCCGCAACGATAAAAAGTGGCTCTTATAAAAAGATAATCGAGGAAATTAATCCTGAAATTGAGGTCTTTGGAAATGCTTGTCCGCTATTCGTTCCGATAGTCGAGGAAGGCTGGATAGAGAGAAATGATAGCGTCGCTATCGAAACTGCGAAAAGGTATCTTGCGCCTTTGAAAGAAAAGGGCGTTGATACTCTTATCCTCGGTTGCACACATTATCCCGTTATAACTGATATAATCAGAGATATAATGGGGGCAAACGTTGTTCTTGTGAATCCGGGCGAACAAACCGCAAAAGCGGCTAAGAAATATATTGAGGAAAATTCTTTGGAAACCTCAAATAAAGAAAACGGAAAAAGAAAATACTTTGTCAGCGACAGAACGGACAGCTTCTTAAAAACGGCTTCTATTTTGCTCGGAAGCCAAATAAGCGAGAGTGTTGATAGAGTGGATATAGATAACATTAAGGAGTTATTTTGATGGAAAATATCGTGCTTAATATAAAAAGCACTCAAAAAATAGAGGGCGATATTGATTCAACAGAATTTATGTCTGTCGGCAAATATAAGGAAGAAGAAGGCGTTATAAAGCTTATCTATTCCGAAAGCGTTGCGCTCGGTGTTGAGGGAATAACCTCGGTTATTTCGGTCGACGAAAACGACGTGGTAACCTTGAGCCGAACAGGTGCTTTATGTAGTGATTTTATTGTTGAAAAGGGAAAACGACATCTTTGCCAGTACCAAACAGAGTATGGCGATATTATGATCGGTATTTCGGGCGACGGTGTTGTTAATAAGATTAAAGAAAAAGGGGAATTAACCCTAAAATATTCGATAGACGTTAATTCAGGACTTCTATCTCAGAATGAAATGAAAATTAAGATTAGCGAGGATGAAGGTTAAAATGTCTAAGGTTGTTAAGGAAACAAAAAATAGCATTAAAGAGAGAATCGAAGCGGCGGCGAAAAAGGCTATGGCAAACGGAAGCCTTTCTGAGGCAGAGCTTCCGGTGTTCACTATTGAAGAACCGGCGGATAGGTCGCATGGCGATTTTGCAGTTAATGCCGCAATGGTTTGGGCAAGAGCATTAAAAAGCAATCCCAGAAAGATTGCCGAAGAAATTGCCGCAAACATCGATTGGAGCGAAACCTATATCGAAAAAATGGAGATTGCCGGCCCCGGATTTATCAATCTTTTCTTGAGAGATGAATATTATGCCGCTATTCTTCTCGATACCCAAAAAATGGGCGAAAACTATGGATCTTCGGATTTAGGCAAGGGCAAAAAGGTTATGGTTGAGTTTGTTTCGGCAAACCCGACGGGACCTATGCACATTGGAAATGCAAGAGGAGGCGCATTGGGAGATACCTTGGCTGCGGTTCTTTCAAAGGCAGGATACGACGTAACGAGAGAGTTCTATGTAAACGATGCAGGAAATCAGATTCAAAAGTTTGCCGCATCTCTTGAAGCTCGTTATATTGCGATATATGATTCGTCCTTCCCCTTTCCCGAAGACGGTTATCAGGGCGCAGATATAATCGCCCGTGCGGAAGAATTTAATAAAATTCACGGCGATAAATATATGAATGTAAGCGCAGAAGAAAGAAGGCAAGCGTTGGTTGATTATGCCCTTCCGCTTAATATCGAAGCCTTAAAATCCGACTTGGAGGAATACAGAATCAACTATGACGTTTGGTTCAGAGAATCCTCTCTTTATGCAGACGGAACTTTAGAAAAGGTTATCGCAATGATGAAGGAAAAGGGCCTCACCTATGAAAAAGAGGGCGCACTTTGGTATAAAAATGCTGAATTTACCGCTGCCGCTCTTAAAAAGCAGGGTAAATCGGATTCAGATATCGAAAAACTCGAATTAAAGGACGACGTTCTCATTCGTGCAAATGGTAATCCAACCTATTTTGCCGCAGATATTGCTTATCATTATAATAAATTTGCGCTTCGCGGATTTGATACGGTTATTAATATTTGGGGCGCAGACCATCACGGGCACGTAGCGCGTATTAAGGGTGCTATGGATGCTATCGGTCTTTCGGGCGATAAACTTGAAATCGTTTTGATGCAGTTAGTTCGTCTTGTTCGAGATGGAGAGGTTGTAAGAGTTTCTAAAAGAACAGGTAAATCAATAACCCTCAAAACTCTACTCGATGAAGTTCCGATAGATGCCGCAAGATTTATTTTCAATTCAAAAGAACCCGGAACGCATCTTGAATTCGACCTTGATTTAGCGGTTGAGGAAACAAGTCAGAATCCGGTTTATTACGTTCAGTATGCTCATGCTAGAATCTGCAGTATTTTAAGAGCTCTTGAAAATAGCGGAATTAAAGCCAGAAAGTGCAGCGCTGAGGAACTTGTTCTGCTTAAGGCACCCGAAGAAAGAGAACTTATAAGACATATTGCTTCCTTAACGGGCGAAATAGAATCTGCAGCTTTGGCGCTTGATTCTGCAAGAATAACAAGATATGCTTATGAACTTGCAGCGCTTTTCCATAAATTCTATAATGCTTGCAGAGTTAAATGTGATGAAGAACCACTAATGCAGGCAAGATTGAATCTCTGCTTGGCAACTGCAAACTGCATTAAAGTCGTTTTAACAATGCTTAAAATCGACGCTCCAACTTCAATGTAAAATGAATAAAACTAAAAGGACACCTTTTTTCAGGTGTCCTTTTTTTAGTTTTAGATAATGACTGAAAATGTTAAAATGGAATTACTTAACGGGGAGAAGCGCAGGATATGTTTCGTCTTCATAGCCTTTAAGGGAAACTCCCCACATAGCGGCAATTGTTTTTGGAATCTGAATATTTTCGATAGTTATTCCGTCGAAGACCTCCGTACCGATACCATAAGAATATACGGGTACGGCATCGCTTGTATGCCCTGTGCTGGTATATAAGAAAGACCCGTCGTATTGCAACGTCAGTCCGCCCGTTTCGTGGTCGGCGGTAATTAGAACAAAGGTTTCCGGATTATAGAAAGCGTATTCCATAACCGTTCCGATAATCTGATTAAATCTGACCGTTGCTAAAAATGTGTTTTCCATTTCGTTTCCGTGGGAATGTTTATCAATATATGCTTCTTCATACATCATAAAGAAGCCGTCCTTATCCTTAGAAAGAGTTTTAAGCGCTTTGTTCAAATCTTTTTCGGCTTTGGCAACCGTTTCTTTCGAATAATCCGAGCCATATTCTCCCAAAATTAAAGTTCCGTTATTTTCGCTTAGCTGCTCTTGATGAAAAAGGATACCTTCCGAATCGCTTCTGTTTGTAACGTGCGCAGAAAAAGAAGCGGGCGTTGCGCCGGTTGAACTTTCGGTTGATATAACAGCGGTTGCCATACCTAGTTCAGCGGCAATTTCGGTTAGTGATTTAATATCATTCAAATCTTTATCTTTGCCAACGTAGGAGTTAAAGGTTTTGTATCCTGTTGCAAGTGCAGTTCCGCCCGCAGCGCTGTCGGTTGTGCCTGAAAGCGAATTGGTGTAAGCATTTCCTCTGTGAGGGAACATATATCCGTAGAATTCAGTTTCTCCGTCGCTGAGTGTATCAAAATTCTGAGGTTTGAACGCATCAAAAAGCATAGTTTGACAAAGGCCCATTCCATCGCCAATCATTAAAATATAATTTTTAGCTTTTTTAACTATTGGGTCGTATATGGCGGCTTTTTTTGGAACAACCGCTTCAAAAGGCTTATCATCAATGTAGGTTTCGGCGAAATAATATGCGGCAGCGGCGATAACGAATTGATTTCCTTCCATAGCAATATGCGATTCGTTCGCCATCATAGAAAAGCGAAAACCAGAAGTTTCCTCATTGAGTTTTTCGGAAATTGCACGTTTGGTGTTTCCAACAACAATCTCGTGAGCTAAAGTTTTTTTCTGCTCTTTGTCGGATTTAACTTTAATGATAATATTAGTTTTTTCTTTGATTTTATCGCTCAGATATTTTGCCGCACGTTTAGTGTAATCAGCTTCTTCGGAAGCATATATTATGGTGTATTCCGAAAGGTCAATACCATTAAGCAGAAATTTTGAGGAGGCTGAGCAGCCTGCAAAAATATTAACGATAAGAGAAAGGGAAAGGAATATGCAAAAAAGCCCTTTTTTCATAATAAAATCTCCTTAAGTTAAAAAAATGCACTTGCTTTGAAAATGGCTTTCTTCACAAGTGCATTAGTGTTAAGACAAAAATCAGATGTTTGCGATATCGTCGGGGGTTAAAAGCTCAATGCTGTTTTCCATTAAAACAGCCTCTGCTTTTTCGTTGTCATTAACTCTTAAAACAACGTAGGCGTGTTCCTTTGAGCTTGCAACGAAAGCGTAGAGATATTCAACCTCAATATCCTTTTCGGATAAGGTGTTGATAAGAGCAGAAAGTCCGCCCGGACGGTCGGCAACCTCTGCGCCGATAACGGCGGTTTCGGTGCAGATATAATGATTTTCTGCAAGAGCAAGTTCTGCTTTTGCGTTATTATTGGTTATAATGCGGAGAATACCGAAATCCTTTGTATCTGCGATAGAAAGCGCACGAATTTCAACGTCGGCATCTGCCAAAACCTTTAAAACTTCGTTAAGGGCGTTTTTTTCGTTCTGAACGAAAACGGAAATCTGTTGAATAGCCATTATATAAAACCTCCTTAAAATCAATCGTGAAGCTTGCGCTTATCGATAACTCTGACTGCCTTGCCTTCGCTTCTTGTAATGCTCTTTGGAGCAACAAGATGAACCTTAGGAGTTATGCCGAGCATCGTTTTAATTGCGTCGGCAAGCTTGTGTTCTTCAATAGCAAGGTCTTTAACTGTATCTGAGAACTTTTCAGGGAGCATTTCAACGTTTATATCGAGAGTATCGTTGTTCTTAACTCTGTCAACGATAATCTGATAGTTGGGCGATTGACCTTCTTTAAGAAGAACGGTTTCAATCTGAGAGGGGAATACATTAACGCCTCTGATGATGAGCATATCGTCGCTTCTGCCCATTGGCTTTGTCATCTTAATAAGAGTTCTGCCGCAAGAACATTTTTTGCGGGAAAGAACGCATATATCTCTTGTTCTGTATCTGAGAAGGGGGAATGCTTCTTTTGTAATAGAAGTGAAAACAAGCTCACCCTTTTCGCCTTCGGGGAGAACCTCGCCCGTATCGGGGTCGATGATTTCGGCAATAAAGTGGTGTTCATTTATGTGCATTCCATTTTGTGCAGAGCATTCGAAGGCAACTCCGGGACCTGTTGTTTCGGTTAAACCATAAATATCATAAGCCTTGATTCCAAGCTTTTCTTCGATATCACGACGCATTTCCTCCGTCCAAGGCTCAGCTCCGAATATGCCTGCTTTAAGTTTATTATCCTCAGGTTTATAACCATTTTCAAGGAGGTATTCAGCAATATAAGCGGCATAAGAAGGGGTGCAGCAAAGAATATTGGCTTGCAAGTCCATCATAAACTGAACCTGACGGTCGGTGTTGCCGGAAGACATAGGAAGGGTTAAGCAACCAACCTTGTGTGAACCGCCGTTAAGACCAGGACCGCCTGTAAAAAGTCCATAACCATAAGCCACTTGGCAAACGTCTTCGTTTGTTCCTCCAACTGCGGTTATAGCTCTGGCGCAACAATCTTCCCAAAGGTCAACGTCATTTTGGGTGTAAAAAGCAACAACACGTCTTCCGGTTGTACCTGAAGTTGATTGGATTCTAACGCAATTTTTAAGGTCGGTTGCGAGAAGACCATAAGGATACTGGTCGCGAAGGTCGGCCTTGGTTAAAAATGGAAGCTTACTAAGGTCGTCGATTCCCTTAATATCGTCGGGAGTGATACCTTTTTCTTCCATAAGTCCGCGATAATAGGGGACGTTTTTCCAAACGTGGCGAACCTGAGCTACGAGCCTCTCGCTTTGAAGCTTACGCATTTCCTCTAAAGGCATCGTTTCAATTTCTTTTTGAAAATATTTTTCTGCCATTTTTCTCTTCCTTTCGAATTTATGAATTATATCCTAATTCGAACGCCTTAATATTCATCGCGAGGAATTTTTCCGGAACGGTGGATTCGAGCGTTTTTAACCATTTCTCATAAGGTATGTCGAAATACCTTGCCATTCTTCCCATAAGAACGATATTAACAGCTTTTGAGCTTCCTGCTTCGGTTGCGAGCGAAAGCGCATCAATATCGTCGATATCGCAGCCCTTAGCCTTGAGTTCTTCTAAAATCTCGGTTGGATATTGGGCTTTACCCGTTATAACGGGCATCGGGTCGATTTCCTGGGTGTTAACTATAATTTTTCCACCAACCTTTAAATAAGGAGCATATCTTGCGGCTTCCAATTTTTCAAAAGAGATAATATAATCAGCCTCTCCTAAATCAACGATGGGGGAGTAAACCTTATCGCCAAAGCGAACGTATGTAACAACCGAACCGCCTCTTTGACTCATTCCGTGTACTTCAGAAACCTTAACGTCATAGTTTTCGGAGGTTAAAAGATTTCCCAGAAGCTTTGAGGCGAGGAGGGAACCTTGTCCACCAACGCCAACTATCATAATGCTTTTTGTTTCCATAATTTCTCCTCCTTATTCTATTGCGCCGAAGGGGCAAAGCTCTTCACAAACCTTGCAACCAACACACTGAGTTGCATCGATAACCGCTTTTCCGTCTTTAAAACTGATGGCGGGGCAACCGAGGGTCATACATTTTTTGCAAGAGCGACATTTGTCTTTATTAACAGCCAAAGCAGGATTCTTTTTAACCGATTTAAGAAGAATACAGGGTCTTCTTGAAATTATAACGGAAGGCTCCTCGGCTGCAAGTTCCTCTTTCAGAACCCTATCACATTCTTTAAGGTCGTAAGGGTCAACCACGCTAACTCTTTTTATGCCGATTGCGCGAACAAGCGCTTCAAGATCGATTTTGCCTGCGGGATCGCCTTTGATATTAAATCCGGTTGTTGGGTTTTGCTGATGACCTGTCATTCCCGTTATAGAGTTATCAAGAATAATAACAGTGGAATTGGATTCATTATAAGCAATATCAACAAGGCCTGTTATGCCCGAATGCATAAAGGTTGAATCGCCGATAACGGCAACTGATTTTTTCTCCGCCTTTTCGCCTTGCGCCTTGTTAAATCCGTGAAGGCCTGAAACCGAAGCGCCCATACAAAGAGTTGTATCAACCGAAGAAAGGGGAGGTTGAGCGCCGAGGGTGTAGCAACCGATGTCGCCGATAACGGTGCATTTGTTTTTAGCTAAGGTGTAGTACATTCCTCTGTGGGGACAACCTGCGCACATCATAGGAGGTCTGACGGGAATGTCTGTATCTGCTGAAACGTTATCTTTTTCAGGCAAGCCGAAAGCTTTTGCGATAATGCTTGCAGAAAATTCTCCGATAAGAGAGAACATTTCTTTTCCAATAACGTCTATACCCAAGGTTTTGCAATGGGTTTCAATAATGGGGTCAAGTTCTTCAATAACGTAAAGTTTTCCAACCTTTTTGGAGAAATCTTGAATAAGCTTTACAGGAAGGGGATTAACAAGACCTAATTTAAGAACGGGAACCTTATTTCCAAAAACCTCTTTAACGTATTGGTAAGAAGTACCGCTTGTGATGATACCAAAGGAATTATCTTCGCCTTCTTCGAGTCTGTTGAATTCGCAGGTTTCTGCAAACTCTGTCAAAGCCTTCGTTCTTTCCTCAACAATGGGGTGGCGAAGCTTTGCGTAGGCCGGCATCATTATGTATTTCTGAGGATTCTTTTCATAAACCTTATCTGCAACTTCGTTTCTGTCGCCCAATTCAACAATGCTTTGGGAATGAGCGATTCTTGTGCAGATTCTCATAAGGAAGGCAGTGTCAAATTTTTCCGAAAGCTCGAAAGAAGCCTTTGCAAATTCGAGAGCCTCTTTAGAATCTGCGGGCTCAAGCATAGGCATTTTCGCAGCGATTGCATAGTGTCTTGAATCCTGTTCGTTTTGAGAGGAGTGCATAGCAGGGTCATCGGCAACACAGATAACCATACCTGCATTGATTCCTGTATAAGAAAGGGTGAAAAGGGGGTCTGCGGCAACGTTAAGACCAACGTGTTTCATGCAGCAAACCGAACGTTTTCCGCCGAGAGCGGCGCCAAAAGCAACCTCGGTTGCAACCTTTTCGTTGGGGGCCCATTCGCTGTAAATATCATCAAATTTAGCTAAAAATTCAGTAATTTCTGTAGAGGGAGTTCCGGGGTAGCTCGAAACAACTCCGATTCCGCCTTCCCAAAAGCCTCTGGCTAAGGCTTCATTTCCTATCATAAGCTTTTTCATAAATTTTATCTCCTTTAGTTGGTGGTTGCTTCTTCAACGAGTCGAACGCCGCAATAGATTTCTCTGAGTTTTGGCTTTTCGATTTTTCCCGTTGGATTTCTTGGAATATCGGCAAAGATGATCTTCTTAGGTCTCTTATAGCGAGGAAGACCCTCGCAGAAGGCATTGATTTCTTCTTCCGAAGCGGTTTCGCCATCTTTAAGTTCAATAATAGCGGCGGCAATTTCGCCGAGGCGCTTATCGGGAAGACCGATAACAGCAGCATCCTTAATCTTCATATTAGCTCTTAAATAATCCTCAATCTGAACGGGGTATAGGTTTTCTCCACCTGAGATAATAACGTCTTTTTTGCGGTCAACGAGATAAATAAATCCGTCTTCGTCTTCCTTAGCCATATCTCCGGTGAGAAGCCAACCGTCCTTTAAGATTTCATTTGTGGCGTCGGGGTTTTTATAATAACATTTCATAACTCCGGGGCCGTGAACTGCGAGTTCTCCAACCTCGCCGGGATTAACGTCATTAAGTTCGGAATCAACGATTCTGGTTTTCCAACCGAACCCTGCTTTTCCGATTGCGCCAACCTTTTCTATGTTCTCAACGCCCAAATGAACGCAACCGGGACCGATGGATTCCGAGAGACCGTAGTTGGTGTCGTATTCGTGGCGGGGGAAGATCTTTTTCCAGCGTTTAATAAGGCTCGGAGGAACGGGCTGAGCGCCGATGTGCATAAGGCGCCAGGTATCAAGGCGGTAGTCCTCTAATTTGAGTTTACCGCTATCAAGAGCGTCGAGAATATCCTGAGCCCAGGGAACGAGCAACCAAACGATAGTCGCCTTTTCTTCCGAAGCGCATTGTAAAATCCATTCGGGGCTAACACCCTTTAAAAGAACGGCTCTTGAGCAAGAAAGCAAACTGCCGAACCAGTGCATTTTAGCTCCCGTATGATAAAGGGGAGGAATACAAAGGAAAACGTCGTCCTTGGTTTGTCCGTGGTGCTTTTGTTCTGTTCTGCAAGAATGAACGAGTGCTCTGTGATTATGTAAAATAGCCTTTGGAAAACCTGTCGTTCCCGAAGAAAAATAGATAGCGGCATCATCGCGGTCGCTGATCTCAACGGGAGGAACAACAGATGAGCAATGATTTATCATCTCGCCGTAATTATCCGAGAACTTAGGAGTCTTGTTCTTCGCTCCAACAAAGAAAAAGTCGGTTATCTTATCGAGCTTCGGGAGAACCGCTTCAATTCTTTCAATAAATTCGGGGCCGAAAACCATCATTGAGCAATCAGCAAGCTCGGAGCAATAAAGAATTTCGTCCGAATCATAGCGATAGTTCATAGGAACAACGATAGCGCCCGTTTTTAAAATACCAAAATAGATGGGAAGCCATTCAATGCAGTTCATAAGCAGAATAGCAACCTTATCGCCTTTTTTTATTCCACGAGTGAAAAGGAGATTCGCAAAGCGATTAGCGTCAACGTCGAATTGGCGCCAAGTAATTTCTCTGCGGTATTCGGCTCCCTCTGCAGTTTCTATAAGATTATATTCCCTCCAGGTAACGTTTCTTTCGGGTTGGTTTTGCGGAGTGATTTCCGTTAAAGCGCGCTCATTGGGGCAGAGCCTCGCATTTCTTTCCAAAAAGTCCGTAATAGGCATATTTTTTCAACCTCTTTTTAAAATAGTTCACTTTTTCGCATTAAAGCGCTAAATATAATAAGATATTATAACACACTTGTGTTTGTTTATCAAGATTTATCTAGAGTTTTTTTGATATTTTTCTGCAAAAAAATGCGTTCAGAATTTGTAGCAGACGAAAGGACATTAAAAATTAGTTAAAACACATAAAATTTCTCTCGGTTTTTCTAAATTATGAATAACGAAACTTTTGAAATTCTATTGAAAAAATAAAATATAAATGTTATAATGAATCTGATAGAAAACCGAAGACGATTAGGGGAGATTCTATAAATGAAGAAAACAATTTCAGTTCTGCTTATTATTCAGTTAATATTAGCCACATTTTGCGGTTGCTCGCTATTTTCAAGCGACAACATATCGAGAGTTGAAGATTTATCCTTCGAATATGATGAAAAATCCGACAAGTATTATCTGTATTTTGGTTTGGTTAATTCTTATGCAGAATATATCGCATCCGACGTTGACGTAGAAATAAGAATCATCAACGAAGAATCCGAAGAGGTGTATTTTGCAAAAAAATCTATCAACGAGAAAAACTTCGGAACTCATAGCGATTCTTGGGGCGACTCGCTTTATTTGGCGAGAATTACTATCGAGCCCGATGAAATTCAAAAAGGTATGACCTGGAAAGGCAATGCTTATCTTAAGGTTTTCAAGGATGATAAGCAGGTTTTCAACGAAATAAGAACCGATACAGGTAAGCTTCCCATAAAAGAACCCACCATTACTCTCCCAAAATTCCCGTTAGAGATTGTAACGCAAGGATATTATCAAAATTCGCAATCTGCGCTCAAAATAACTAACGTGGATTATGAATATAAAATTGACGAATTTGGGCTTAATTTTTATATAACAGTAATGGGCGAAAAAACCGAAGAAGGCGAAACCCATTTCGATTATTTTAACTGTAAACTTTTTGATAAGGACGGCTATTCCGTCGCTTCTCAAACGCTTTACTATACATCGTTAAACAAAGGTGAAAAGTATAAGGAGAGTTTCACCGTCAGGGATGTAACCCCCGGTGAAAACTATGAGTTAAAAATCTCCGCTAGTTAAGACAATAATGATAGAGGAAGATGAGAAATTTCTATGGGGATTTTCAATAGGTTAAGAAAAGTTTTTGTTTTGTTTTTCGCTTTGATATTCTTGTTTTCTGTTGGTTGCGTTTTGCCTAATGGCGACACTCCATTTTATCCGAACGAGTTTCCAAACACGGTTTGGAGATGTCAAGAATATGACGTAGTGTTGTTTGTTGATGAATCCGGTTCGCATTATGGTGTTTTGAATATTGATGAAAACAAAAAAGTTATTGAGACCGGTGCTCGAAAACAAGTTATGTCTATTTTGGAAGTAGATGATGAATGGTGTATTATTTCATATATTTTAACTGGAAGCTCAAACACTAGTGAGGACAAAAACGCTTTTGAACTTAAGTTAAGTGAAAATTATGCAAAAAAATACGGCGAAGTTTGGCATTTTTATTTAGATGAAAACACAGAGGTAAAATATACGTTGGAGCAAATCGAAGAGCTCTATGTAAATAATAAAAGTGCTGAAGAAATTTATGACCTGCTGAAAAACACCGAAAATGGCACCGAAAAGGTAACGGACGGTTATATGTCTTGACGATTTATTTGATAAAGGCAGAGAATGCTTTTGTATCCTTTAGGGATTAAAACTAAATAACCAAAAAGAGCTTTGGTTCGGAATTTAAAAAAGGTGGCTTATTCTAAAAAGAGTAAGCCACCTTTTAAGGTTAATTTAGATTATCTTATGCCGTAGTTTTCGATAACGTAATCCATATCCTTATCGCCTCTGCCCGAAAGGTTGATAAGAACGGAACCGTGTTCCATAGTTTTTGCAAGCTTCATTCCGAATGCAACCGCGTGGGAGCTTTCGATTGCGGGGATTATGCCTTCAAGGCGAGCCAATTTGAAGAAAGCATCGATGGTTTCTTCATCGTTGATAACGTCGTATTTAACTCTGCCAATATCCTGCAAGAAAGCGTGCTCAGGGCCGGAAGAAGGATAGTCAAGACCCGAAGCCACAGAATAAACGGGCGCAGGTTCTCCGTTTTCATCCTTAAGCATTATCGAATTAAAGCCATGCATAATGCCCTCTGTTCCGTATTTAAGGCTTGCGGCGTGGTCGCCTAATTTTTCGCCTCTGCCCAAAGGTTCGATTCCATAGATATCAACGGGGTCGTTAAGAAAGCCTGCAAAAAGACCTGCCGCATTGCTTCCGCCGCCAACGCAAGCAACGATAGCATTGGGAAGATGACCCGTCATATCAATAAATTGTTCTCTGGCTTCAATTCCAACAACGCTTTGGAAATCGCGAACCATCATTGGGAATGGGTGAGGGCCTAAAACAGATCCGATGCAGTAAATCGCATCGTTATATTCGCGGCTATAAGCATCAAATGCCGCATCAACAGCCTCTTTCAAGGTTTGAAGACCGTGTGTAACCTCAACAACGTTTGCGCCGAGAATCTTCATTCTTGCAACGTTTGGCGCCTGCTTCTTAATATCAACAGAGCCCATATAAATATCACATTCGAGGCCGAAATAAGCGGCGGCGGTAGCGAGGGCAACGCCGTGCTGACCTGCTCCCGTTTCTGCGATGATCTTCTTTTTGCCCATATATTTTGCAAGTAGAGCTTCTCCCATGCAGTGGTTGAGCTTGTGTGCGCCCGAATGGTTTAGGTCTTCTCTCTTTGCATAAAGCTGAACCTTTCCGCCTAATGCATCCGAAAGCCTTTCAAGATGGGAAACGGGGGTTGGTCTTCCTTGAAATTCCTTTCGGATTCTGCGAAGCTCGGCGATGAACTTTCTCGATTGGCAGATGGAAAAATAAGCTTCGGTTATCTCCTTCATGGCCGCCTTCAGCTTATCCTCAACGAAAACTCCGCCGTATTTTCCGAAATATCCTTCGGCATTGGGATAGTTGTTATAATAAGTGTCAAAATCGATTCCATTAAATTTCATTGTTTTTTCCTCCAAAAATAAATTTGATATAAAGCATTAAAATTCAAAATCGTTTCGCCATCGTTTTTTTAAAATAAACATAAAATCAAAGCCTTCCAATAAAAAATCCCAAGCACCCCAAAAAGGGACACTTGGGACGAATTTAATAAATTAAATACGCGGTACCACCCAAATTAAAACAAAAGTGTTTTCGCTCATAACGCTTACAATAAATAAGCGACGCTTGTGATAACGGAAGCGCACCCCGTCGAAGCCTACTCATTTTAAAAAACTTTCGGTTCGCCCTCATAAGCCCATTCATAGCCGAAACTCTTGCCGCATTTCACCGTCGCGACTCTCTTTGAAGCGTTTTAATGGCTACTACTATTCTTAATCTCAAGTTTTTTATTTATATGAGCATTTTACCACCCAATTTTACGTTTGTCAAGGCTTTTTTACGCTATCCGTTGAGAATTGGAGGTATTTTTCTTTAAATTCCGTAAGGTTTTTTGCATTACTGATGATGACAAGCCAAAAAGCGCTAAAATTATGCCATTTTAGGCAGATTCGGATTATTCGTGTTTGCTTAAAGAAAGCGATGCCATAAAGTTCGGTTTTGATAACTCTTTTTATTGGTGTGGGTAGGTTAAAAGTTTTTATGCAAAAAATGTATAATTATTAATTTATTTTTGCAAAAAGCGGTTGACAATGGGCTTTTTCGGGTGTATAATAAAAAAAATTCGGAAAGGAAGCGAGAAAGCAATGTATTTTAACGGTCGATTTTATTACTTTTTTAAGAATACGAGCTTTCTGTGCGCCTGAGAATATTTTTTAAAGGTATAAATTAGTACAGTGAGCCCGCATTTTCTTATGTCTTTTTATTCATAGGAGAAAGCGGGATTTTATTTTTTAGAAAACGAAAGGTGTTTTAAAAATGATTCAAGAGAAAATGATGATGCTCGGCAAAAAAAGCTCGGTTATAAGAGAGATATTCGAGTATGGCAAAAAAAGAAAGGCAGAAATAGGGGAGGATAAGGTGTTCGATTTTTCCATTGGAAACCCCAGCGTTCCTGCCCCGAAAGAGGTTGGCGAAACGATAAAGCGTTTGGTTGATACCGTTGACCCCGTTGCACTTCACGGATACACTTCTGCTCCGGGAGATATGGGGGTTAGAACAAAGATAGCAAACAGCGCCAAAACGGAGTTTGGCTTTGATGCCGACCCAAACCTAATATATATGACCTGTGGCGCCGCTGCTTCCCTCACAATTTCTTTAAACGCTATTATCAACGATGGCGATGAAGTTATCGTTTTGGCGCCATTTTTCCCTGAATATCGCGTGTTTATAGAAAAGGCGGGGGGAAAGGTTGTTATCGTTAAAAATAAAGCCGACGACCTTCAGATAGATTTTGAGGCTTTGGAAAAAGCAATAACTAAAAACACAAAGGCGATAATCGTTAATTCTCCAAACAACCCTTCGGGAGTTATTGTTCCTGAGGAGGATATCAAGACTTTAGCAGAACTTTTGAAGGCAAAATCCGAGGAATTTAAAACCGATATTTATATAATTGCCGACGAGCCTTACAGGAAATTAACTTATGGCGGAAAAAAGGTTCCGTTTATACCAAACTTTTATGATAATACTTTAGTTTGCTATTCTTTTTCTAAGGCGCTTTCGCTTCCCGGAGAAAGAATTGGATATATTCTGGTGAGTCCTAAAGCAAAGGATTGTCGTGATCTTTATGCCGCAGTTTGCGGAGCAGGCAGAGCGCTCGGATTCGTTTGCGCTCCCAGTATGTGGCAGTTTGTTGCAGGAGAATGTCTGGATATGACGGCAGACATCGGAATTTATGACGAAAACAGAAAAATTCTCAATAAAGAACTAACGAGAATGGGGTATAATATGGCAATGCCCGACGGCGCGTTTTATGTGTTTATGAAGGCGCTTGAGGAAGATGCTTATAAGTTCTGCGAAAAGGCTAAAAAATATGAATTGTTGCTTGTTCCGAGCGATGATTTCGGATTTGAGGGCTACGTCAGAATTTCCTATTGCGTTAAAACAGAGCAGATAAAGAATGCTTTGCCCGCATTCGAAAAGCTCATAGAGGAATATAAGAAGGGATAACAATGCAAGATTTAGAAAAGGCCAGAGCCGAGCTTCAAAAAATAGATGAAGAACTAGCGGCTATTTTTGAACGCAGAATGAAGGCCGTAAGCGAGGTAGCCAAAAACAAAAAACGACTTGGACTGCCCGTAGAAAACGAAGAACTAGAATCGGAGATAATTTCCAAAAAGGCAGAAAGCATAACCGATAACAGAATAAAATCTTATTACGTTAATTTTCTTGAGGACGTTGTAGGAATTTCAAAAAATTATCAGCATTTTCTGATGAATGGAATGAGGGTTGCTTTTTCGGGTGTTGAGGGTGCATTTGCAAATATTGCCGCTAAAAACATATTTCCTGATGCTGAAATTATTCCGTTTGGTGATTTTAAAGAAGCATATAGCGCTGCGCAAAATGGTTTATGCGATTGTGCAGTGTTGCCGATTGAAAACAGCTTTGCCGGCGATGTCGGTCAGGTTATGGATATTGGATATGCGGGTCCTCTTTTTATAAATGGTGTTTATGAACTTCATATAACCCAAAATCTTTTAGGTGTAGGAACGGATATTTCTAAAATTAAAGAGGTTATAAGCCATCCTCAGGCGCTCTCGCAGTGCGCAAGTTTTATAAAAGAAATGGGTTATGAAAAACGAGAGGCAACCAACACCGCCGCTGCGGCAAAATATGTTGCGGAGCTGGGCGATCCTTCCGTTGCTGCGATAGCAAGCGAGGATACTGCGAAAATCTATGGGCTTAATATTATGCAAAAAGCTATAAATGAAGATATTAATAACACAACGAGATTTGCAGTTTTTTCCAGAATACCAAATGATGAAAAGAGCAATCATTTTATATTGTTTTTCACGGTTAAAAACGAGGCGGGTTCTCTTTCTAAGGCGATTTCTGTAATGGGAGAATACGGATTTAATCTTCAGGCTTTAAAAAGCCGTCCAACCAAGGAAAGCGGTTGGGAATATTATTTCTACGTTGAAGGCGAGGGCGACCTTTCCTCCGATAAGGGAAAGGAAATGCTTTCTAAACTTCATAAAATATGCAGAAACGTTAAAAACGTTGGCGCATTTAATAAGGTTGTTTCATTAAAGGTATAAGAGGTTTTAAAAATGATAATCCCATTAGATTTAAAAGAAAAAAGTTATAATATATATCTTGAACGCGGCGCAATAACTTGTGCAAAAAAATATTTTAATCTTGAGCGCAGAGTTCTTATTGTAACAGATAGTGGTGTTCCCAAAGCCTATGCCATGGCAATCGCCGAGCAGTCAAAGGAGCCAACTGTTATAACCATTCCCGAGGGGGAGGCAAGCAAATCGCTCAAAACCTTCGAGGAGCTTTTAAGGATTATGACGGCAGAAAATTTTAGCCGTAGCGATTGCGTAGTTGCAGTTGGCGGAGGAGTCGTTGGAGATATTGCAGGCTTTGTTGCGGCTTCTTATATGAGAGGCGTTGATTTTTATAATATTCCAACAACTCTGCTTTCTCAGGTTGATTCATCTATCGGCGGCAAGGTTGCGGTTGATTTTATGGGTTATAAGAATATAGTTGGTGCTTTTTATCAGCCTAAAGCGGTTATAATCGACCCGAATCTTCTTAAAACTTTGCCTTCTCGCCAAGTGTCAAACGGTCTGGCAGAAGCGCTTAAAATGGCGCTTACTAGCGATGCCGAACTTTTTGAAATATTTAATGAAAATAGTCAGCTTGAAAAAATCGACGAGGTTATTGAACGCTCCTTGAATATAAAAAAAGCAGTTGTCGAAAAAGACGAAAAGGAATTAGGCCTTCGCAAAATCTTGAATTTTGGCCATACCTTAGCGCACGCAATTGAAAGTGATAGCGAATTTGAAGGCTTGTATCATGGCGAATGTGTGGCTTTAGGAATGATTCCGATGTGTTCAAAAACTATCAGAAAAAAACTTCTTGCGATATATAAAAACATCGGGCTCCCGATTTCTGTTTCGGGAAATACAGACAGAATCATAGAAGCGATGAGACATGATAAAAAATTTATGGGCAACAAGATAACGGTTATATACGTTGATAAAGTTGGTTCGTATAAAACGAAAAATCTTAAATATGATGAACTGGCAAAAATTATGAGGGAGGCGCTAATGTGATGAAAAATACTTTTGGAAACGCAGTTTCTATAACACTATTTGGCGAGAGTCATGGGAGCGCAATCGGAGCAATTTTAGATGGAATAGCCCCCGGAATTGAGGTTAACGAGGAGTTTATAAAGGGGAAATTGAGCCTTCGCAGACCTTATGGCAAAATCTCAACCTCCCGTGTTGAAGCAGATGAATTTAAGATTCATTCGGGAGTTTTTAAAGGAAAAACAACAGGCACTCCCATTTGCATTTTGATTGAAAATAAAAACACAAGGTCGAGCGATTATCTTGAAAATGAAAATAAAGCTCGACCGGGTCATGCCGACTATACCGCTTTTTGCAAATATCATGGCTTTGAAGACCCTCGTGGCGGCGGACATTTTAGCGGCAGAATAACTGCAGCGTTAGTGGCTGCGGGTGCTATTTGCTATTATGCGCTCTTGAAAAAAGGCATAAAAATTGCAACTCATATTAAATCTATCGGCGGAATATTTGATAGAGATTTTGCTGATTTAGAACAGGATGCAGATTTGCTTCAAAGCAAGCCTTTTGCAGTTTTAGATAATGAAAAAGAAAAGCAAATGCTCAAAAAAATTGAAGAAGCAAGAGAAAACTGTGATAGCGTTGGCGGAATTTTGGAAACTGTTATATCAGGCGTGCCTAAAGGCGTTGGAGAGCCTTGGTTTGATAGCGTTGAGTCGCGTCTTTCGCATGCGTTATTTTCTATACCTGCAGTTAAGGGCGTTGAGTTTGGATTGGGCTTTGGCTTTTCCGAGAAATTCGGAAGCGAAGCTAATGACCCGTTTTTTTCTGAAAACGGCGAAATTAAAACCAAAACCAACAATAACGGCGGAATTTTAGGCGGTATAACAAATGGTATGCCAATTCTTTTCAGTTGCGCTATAAAGCCAACTCCTTCTATTGCTAAAGAACAACAAACAGTTAATTTTAAAACGGGCGAAAACAATACTATAAAGATAATCGGAAGGCACGATCCTTGCATAGTTCAAAGGGCACGAGCAGTTGTTGATAGCGTTGCCGCAATAACACTTTGCGATATGCTCGCTGAGAGGTTTTCAACCGATTGGTTAGGGTGAAAGCAAATGGAATATGGGTGCATTGGAGAACATTTAAAGCATAGTTTTTCAAAAGAAATTCATTCTCTTTTGGCAGAATATGATTATGAAATCAAAGAAATTCCGAAAGATGAACTTAATGCTTTTATGGAAAAGAAAGAATTTCGGGCGATAAACGTAACGATACCATATAAGCTCGACGTTATTCCTTTTCTTGATGAAATCAGCGAAACGGCAAAGGCTATCGGCGCTGTTAATACTATTGTTAATAAAAATGGAAAACTATTTGGATATAATACGGATTTTTTAGGTTTAAAAAGTCTTATTGAAAAAATAGGCGTCGAAATAAAGAATAAAAAAGTATTGATTTTGGGCTCGGGAGGAACCTCAAAAACAGCGCTTGCAGTTGCTCAAAATATGGGCGCCAAAAGGATTTTGAGGGTTTCTAGAACTGAACGCAAAGACTTTATAACTTATGGGGAATTGTATAATTCCGAAACCGATGCCGATGTCATAATCAATACAACCCCCGTCGGAATGTATCCGAATATTTGCGGTTCTGCGGTTGATTTGGATAAGTTTCCGAATCTTTCGGGAGTTATAGATGCAGTTTACAATCCGCTTCGTCCCGAACTTGTTTTAAGGGCGAAAGAAAGAGGAATAAAGGCTTCGGGCGGACTATATATGTTGGTTTCCCAAGCAGCGTTTGCGTCTGAAAAATTTACGGATTCAAAAATTGACCCTCAAAAGACAGAAAAAGCCTATCTTGACGTTCTGAAGCAGAAAGAAAACATTGTTCTTATCGGAATGCCCTCAAGCGGAAAAACAACCGTTGGAGGAGCGCTTGCCAAATTAACGTCTAAAGAACTGATAGATACCGATGAGGAAATTGTTAAAAGAGAGGGTAGAAGTATTCCCGAAATATTTGCGTCGGAAGGCGAAGCCTATTTCAGAGAGGTTGAAAAAAAGGTTATAAAGGAAATTTCGGCATGTTCCGGCAAGATTATTGCAACGGGTGGCGGAGCGGTTCTTTCGAAAGAAAATATTTTCTCCCTTCTGAAAAACGGAAGGATATATTTTCTTAATCGTTCTTTGGAAAATCTTATTCCAACCGAAGATAGACCGCTTTCTTCGAGCTGTGAAGCAATTGAAAAACGATATAACGAAAGATATGAAAAATATGTTTCATCTGCCGATGCGATTATAGATGGCGACGATGAGCCGGAAAATATCGCAAAAATAATTTTAGAAGAATTCAGGCGAAATTAATGGTAGCAGTTATAAAAAAATCAAAAGCAAGAGGGGAAATAACCTCTCCGCCATCAAAAAGTATGGCGCACAGGCTTCTTATTTGCGCTTCCTTTTGCGCGGGATCCAAAGTTTCAAATATCGCTTTTTCCAAGGATATAGAGGCAACCCTTTCTTGTTTAAAAGCGCTAGGCGCAGATTACGTTGTGGATGGCGATGAGGTGGTATTTTCCAAGCCTATAAACCCTCAAAACGGCGCAGTGCTTAACTGTTTGGAAAGCGGAAGCACTCTTAGATTTTTCATCCCTATTTGTCTTTGTTTTAATAAAGAAATAACCCTTATAGGCTCTGAGCGACTTTTCGAAAGACCCCTTTCTGTTTATGAAAAAATTGCCGAACAAGAGGGGATAAAGTTTGTAAAAAAAGATAATAGTCTTGCGATATGCGGTTGTCTTAAAGGCGGAGAATATCATGTCAGGGGAGATATAAGCAGTCAGTTTATTTCCGGGCTTATGTTTGCGCTTGCATTTATAAGAAAAGATAGTAAAATAATAATCGATTCAGAGCTTCAAAGCGAGCCATACGTTTATATGACAATGAAAGCGCTTAATAGTTTCGGAGCTAAAATAGAGAAAACCGAAGATGGATTTATCATAAATAAATCGGAGTTTTCTCCTGGTTGTTTTGCTAATGAAGGTGATTGGTCAAACGCTGCTTTTTTGGAAATTTTTAATTATCTTGACGGTGAAGTTAAGGTTTTAGGTCTTGATGATAACAGCCTTCAAGGTGATAAGATATATCGAGATTATTTTTGCGATATAAATAACGGCAAGGCAGTTTTAGATATAAAAAATTGCCCTGATTTAGGGCCGATTCTTATATCCTTAATGGCTATATCGGGCGGCGGAAAGTTGATAGGAACCAAGCGCCTTAAAATCAAGGAATCCGATAGAGGAAATGCGATGAAAGAGGAGCTGAAGAAACTTGGGTTGGAAATCGAAATAGGGGAAGATTTTATAAATATTCCCGCCTGCGATTTTAAAGAAACCACACAGCCTCTTTTTGGACACAACGATCATAGAATAGTGATGTCGCTTGTGCCGATTTTAACTCTTATCGGCGGTGAAATAGAGGGCGCCGAAGCGGTTTCAAAAAGCTATCCCGGTTATTTTGAAAGAATCAAAGAGCTGGGCATAGAGGTTGAACTAAAATGAAGTTGATAAACGATAAAAATATTTTAATAGTAGGATTAGGTCTTCTTGGAGGAAGCTATGCGATGGCTCTCAAGCGCAGAGGATATCACGTTTCGGCAATAACCTTGGAGCAGGAATCAATAGATTATGCAATTAATAATGACATAATAGATGAAGGCGAAGCGTGTGTTTCCAAAAGGCTTATAGAAGAAGCAGATATAGTAATTTTTGCGCTTTATCCCCACGTGCTTTTAAGTTGGATAAAGGAAAATCAAAGCTATTTCAAACAAGGAGCAATATTAACCGATGTAACCGGTGTTAAAGCTCCGATAGTTTATGAAATTCAGCAAATGCTTCGCAACGACGTTGAATTTATTGCGGCGCACCCAATGGCAGGTAAAGAGGTGAGCGGCGTTGAAAACAGCGATGATGCAATTTTCAGAGATGCCAACTATATTATTGTTCCAACCGAGAAAAATTCAGAAGATGCTATTGAATTTGCAAAAAGTCTTGGGAATATGCTGGGATTTAAAACAGTTTCGGTTTTAGACCCTGAAAAGCATGATGAAATGATTGCATTTCTTTCTCAGTTAACGCATTGTATTGCGGTTTCCTTAATGTGCAGCAGCGATAATCCCGAACTTGTTAAATTCACAGGAGATTCCTTCAGAGATTTAACAAGGATTGCGAAAATAAACGAAAATATGTGGAGTGAACTTTTCTTGCTGAACAAGGAACAACTGCTTTCGTCTATGGATAAATTTTTAGAAAGCTTTATTAAACTTAAAAATACCATAGAAAACGAAAATGTTGAAGAAATGAAAGAAATGATGCAACTTTCAACTAAACGCAGAAAGTTATTTGATAAACCAAAAAAATAAAGGAGCGAAATTAATATGGAATTCTTAAGAAAACTACCTATTCCAAAGGATATAAAAGAGCAATATTCGATAACAGAAAAAATGGCAGACGTAAAGGCAAAAAGAGATAAGGAAATTGCAGAGGTATTTGAGGGCAAATCTGATAAATTTATTTTGATTATAGGCCCGTGCTCAGCCGATAGTCGAGAGCCCGTTCTTGATTATATAGGAAGGCTCAAAAAGGTTCAAGACGAAGTTTCTGATAAGATTATCATTATTCCGAGAATATATACTAATAAACCCAGAACCACGGGAGAGGGTTATAAAGGTATGCTTCATCAGCCGGATCCTAATGAAAATCCCGATATGCTAAAAGGTATAGTTGCAATAAGAGATCTTCATATGGAGGCTTTAAGGGATTATGATTTCAGTTGTGCAGACGAAATGCTATATCCCGAAAACCACCGATATTTATCCGACCTTTTGGCTTACGTTGCCGTTGGCGCACGCTCTGTTGAAAATCAACAGCATCGCTTGGTTTCAAGCGGACTTCCAACACCTGTCGGAATGAAGAACCCCACCGAGGGCGACCTTTCGATTATGATGAATTCGATAACCGCCGCTCAAGGTTCTCATACCTTTATTTACAGAGGTTGGGAAGTTAAGAGCCAAGGAAATCCTTTAGCACATGCTATTTTGAGAGGCTATACCGATCTTAGCGGTCATAATATTTCAAATTATCATTACGAGGATCTTTTAAATCTTTGCGAACTTTATAATAAAAAGGGTCTGCAAAATCCTGCCGCAATCGTTGATACAAACCATGCAAATTCCGGCAAGAAATATTTAGAGCAGATAAGAATTGCAAAAGAGGTTATTCATTCGAGAAACCATAATGATGATATAAAGAAACTTTGCAAAGGCCTTATGATAGAAAGTTATATTGAAGACGGGGCGCAAAAAATCGGCGAGAGCATATATGGAAAATCCATAACTGACCCGTGCCTTGGTTGGGAAAAGACCGAAAAACTAATATTAGATATTGCAGATAAACTATAATAAAAAACCGCTTGATTTCTTAATCAAGCGGTTTTTATTGTTTAAAGGTTATTAATCGTCGAGGGTATCCTCAACAGTTCCTGCGTTTTCTCCAAAACCATCATTTTTCAATGAAGAAACATTAAGTGGGTCAAGCAAGAACTTTTCATTGTTAAGAGAAAGGGTTTCAAAATCCGGTTTAATATAATTTTTCATTTTAAAAAACTCCTTTCTGATTAATATACACTGTGGCTAACCTTGCCAAAAACAGGTTTACCGTCTATATCCCAGTAAACGGGTTGAGCCTGAACCGTTCTTGCATACCAAGCCGAGCTTACTTCTTTGTCTACAACCGATTTGTTGTGGCAGTGGTAAACAATATAGTCAACCCAGTTTCCGTTTATAAGAACCTTAGTGAATGAGTTGTGTCCGGGGCCATATATTCCAAGTTCTCTGTCTTGTTTTAAAACAGGTTCTTCCCATTTAACCCAGTTTGAAGGATTAATCGGGTCGTCTCCAACAAGCTCCAGGATTCCGATTGCATACCAGTCGCTCTGACTATCTGAAGCTGAGAAAGAGAGGAAATATTTTCCGTTGTGCTCTAAAATTGCAGGGCCTTCGTTGAGAGAATAAACGTTCTTTTCCCAATCATACATAGGATATGTTAAGGTAACGGAATCGGTTAATTTGGTGTAGAAACCGTTTTCGTCCTTTTCGAGGTTTGCAATCTTGAGGCTTCCCTGATCTGACCAAACGTAGTATTTCTTGTTATTATATTCGAAATAGGTTCCGTCTATATTAAGGGTAGCCTTCGGGTTAAGGCCGGTCATAAATCCACGAGGAGTGTAAACGGTGTTTTCGCCATCTGCCAGAGGAGATTCTCCGTCATAAGTCAAAACGTACATATCGTGTTTGCTTGTATCGGAGGTCTTTGCAGGAGCCGAATAAACATACCAAACTCCATCGATGTAATGAAGTTCGGGAGCGAACCAAGAACCGGCTGTTTCGCTTGCTGAATCGGAATTAGCGTGAATTCTAACCTCGAGTTCTCGCTTTCCAATTTCAAAAAGACTGCTGGCTTTGGAGATATAAACTCCGTCGCTTCTGTTGTAGATGTGGTAGTAATAACCGTCGTGATAAACAATCCAAGGGTCTCCGCAACCGCCCTGCTCGGTTGTAATGAGGGGGTTAGAAGGGGAGAAGGTCTGCTTTTCGGTTGCAGAGCTATAAACGGTTGTTCCGTCTTCAAAGATAACGAATGCCTGCGCTACGCGAGAAACCGTCTTATTCTTGTTAATTCCTATAAGTGTTCCCATAAAGTTGCTTCCCGTAAAATCGTTAAAGGCAACTTCAAGTGATTTGAAACCTTGCATAGTCTCGCTGTCCCAATCAGTATTACCAATTGCATCATAGGTTGCGCCCGAAACAAAGCGAATTCCTGCTTTGAGAATCTTTTTGTTGTCGGGATTATTAACCCTTGCGAGAACAGTTAGGTTATCGGGACCCTTTTGAACGTTCATTATCATTACGGAAGGCTTGCGTTCGGTTTCTTCGAGGATAGCTGAAATTTCCATATTTCCGCTAACGTAGATAACGGCGTTCTTGTTATAGGTCAAAACAGAATCATTAAGTTTCCAACCGAAGGCGTTTTCATCGCTTAAAACGAGTTTTTGGTCGAATATCATCTGTGTGGTTTCGGTTCCCTTAGAAGAAGTAACCGAAACGGTGTACGTTTCTTGTGCTGCAGAATAAACAGGGGTGAAAATAGTATTTTCTGTTATGATTGCTCTGTCGTCAGCATTCCAGAGCTGCAATCCGTTTTCATCAAGAGTTCTGACAAAGCCGAATATTTCAGGAACGCTCAAAGAAGCTTCTTGAATTTGTTCTTTTGAAAGTTTTTCGTTTGCTTTAACGTAGGTTTCATAAAGCTTGCTTCCCGACTTGCTGAGATATGTAACAGTATATGAAGTTGAAGATTCATATTTTGCTGTCAAGGTTTTTTCAGAATTGGTCAAATAATAGTCATAGGTTGTTGAATCGGAAAGCTTTGTTTCGCCGTCAAACCAACCGATAAAGGTGTGGTATCCGTCGGCATCTGCTTGTGTTTTGGGAGCAGAAACGGTTATGTAAGCCGTTCCTAAAATAGCCTTTCCGAAGTTATCAATCTGACCTTTAACAGCGCTTTCTTCGGGAGTTATGAAGTCCTTATCTGACGTAACGGTCAAATTGTCAACTGCGATGCTTTCGAGCCATTCTCCGCGAACAGAGAAGTGGGAAACTCGGCTGTAATAGTTAACTGGGCCCATTGTTCCGCCGATAGCAGCGCTTGTAACGCCGCAGATAACTCTGATAGAAGCCCATTTAGCGGTTGGGATTTCATCTTCGGGAATAGTTCCTGTAACGTATTCGTAACTATTGTTTTTAACGTCAATAGTATAGGCGCTTTCTGTGAAAAGTTCATCTTTTGTGTTTGCGAAAGAAACCTTGAAATGGGAAGGAGAAAGACTGGTGTCTCTATGACCCAAAAGACTAAATTCGGAAATCTTTGCAAGCGCTGTTAATTCATAATCGAGTTGAATGTATTTTTGGGATTCGTCGTCTATAATTCCTGTAACCTTCGTTCCGTCATGCTGAACGAAAGAAACCTGCATATTTCCTTGCGTTTGACCATCATAGGCGTTAATATCAGAGGTCAGCTTATCGCCCAATACAGTAACAGGGGCAGGAGTTGTGATGCCTGAAGCCTTGTCAATATACGTTGCGCTTGAGAACTGCTGATTTGCAAGAAGATTTTTTGTTATATCAATATTCTCTTTATAGTTGAGCCAACCTTCAATATATCCTCCTGAGAGGAGAGCCTGACCGGGCAAACGAGTTCCGTAAACCTGGAATTGACCTAAACGAACTGCAACGATGTGGTCTTGTGTTAACTGTGAATCGGTTGCAACCCAATCTTCTGCCGCATATTTTTGCGGAATTGGGTTAATAACTCTCAAACAAACGTATCTTGCATAAACTTTTGTTCCTGGAGTTGTTGAGAAGGTTTGAGAACGATAGGTTTCATCGTTAACGTAGTCAACGATGAGGTCGTTGTCTGTAAACTTTCGAGGTTCTGTTTCGGAAGCGAAAATCTTGTAGTGGCCCATTCCGAGTCCACCGTCGGTAGAACCGTTAACAACGGCTATATCGCTTATGACATAGTCAGCGCCGAGATCATAAACAAAATCGATATATCTTCTTGTTCCGTCAAGCAAAAGCTTTTTGTTATCAGAATCAATGAAGAATTTATTTCCTTGGAAATTGTCGGCATTGTTTCCAACCCCGTCGTAAATCCTTGTAACGTTCCAGGAAGGAGTGTCGTATTGCTTGAAACCTTCGCCGTCGTTTTTATATCTGATAACAGAAAGCGTGAATTTATCTGCGTTGGCAGGATTTGTTATTGAATTATAATCATTAAGATTTCCGCCTTTTCCTGGGAAGGAAATCGTTGATTTATCGTTTTTGCTCCAAGTTGTATTTTTTAACATTTTCTCGTAGTATTCTCCATAAATCTGAAATTCTGCAATTCTGGCAGATGCAATAAAACCGCCACTGAATGGCCAACCGCCGGGTGCAGGAAGATCAAGGTTAATTCCATATTGGAACGGATTTAAGATTCTTAATGCAACGTATCTTGCATAAACCTTATTGCCCTTGGTTGTTGAGAAGGTCTGCGAACGGGATTTCCCTGAGTTTGTATAGTCGATAAGAAGATCGTCTGCAGTAAATTTTCTTGATTCTGTTTTTGAAGCATAAATCTGATAACGGCCGGTCATAAGCGTATCGTTGTTTCCGTGAACAACAGAAATATGGCTTATATCGCAAACTGCGCCGAGATCATAAACATAATCAAGGTATCTTCTTGTTCCGTCGATGAAAACAACCGAATTGTCTTTATCAGCGAAAAAGAAGTTGGAGCAACATTGTTGGTCGTCTCCCGAAGCGTTTGCGCCGTTATATAGTCTTTTGGGAGCGGTGGATTCCGTAGACGTCCAAACCGGCTCGCCCTCTGTAACATCGTTTTTATAATGAACGGCAGTCAGGGAGAAATTAGAGGTTGTATTGAGGTTGGTAAGGCTTTTATATTCCACAAGATCGGGAACCTTTTGCGTACCTGCGTCAAAAGCTGACAGGGGGGCGTTAATGGTCATAGAATCGCTGAATTTTCCGTAAACCAAGAATTTATAAAGTCTTAAATAAACAGAAGCCCAGTTGGCATTTGATCCTAAAACGTTGGTAATAGCGTCGTCGCTCTCGCAACACTCAAGATTATGCGTTGCGCCGCAAATAACTCTTAAAGTAATATAACGAGCAGAAAGAGAACCATTATTAAAGGAATATTTCTGGCTCATATTTTTGTTATTTAAACGAACGTAATCATAAACGAGGTAAGTGTCGCCATAAGCCTCCGACTCAGGAGAAGCAACCGTTTCCGATGCATAAAGCTTATAGTGTCCAAAGGTGAATGCACCATTGTTAGCCGACGTAACAAGGATATCCGAAATGTCAGCAACGGCGCCAAGATCATATTTAATTTCGATCCAATGTTTTCCGTCTAAGGTTTTGTAGGAAGGCTTTCCGCCGGGGCAATAAAAACTTTGTCCCGCAGTAGCTTCTCCCGACCAACTTCCGGCAACCTTAACGTTGTTTCCGCCTGTTAAGGTTTCGCTTTTGGGGGAAGAACCTGAAATGGTTGTAGTTGCCGAAAGCGTTGCAGAATCCGTAAGCAAAAAATAGTTGCTTGCAATCGAATCGAGTTTTGAAGTGCTGTCAACAACTGTGATGTCTTCTTCGCTTATGGCAATCGTAGGAATTGAGGAAAAAACAGATGCCAAAAGCAAGAAACTTAAAATGATGCTAATGAATCTTTTCAAAAAAATCATCCTTTCCAGAAATTTTATTTCATATTAATTATAACAAACAAATAAATTGCAAAAAAAGTGTATAAAATGAATAAAAAGTGGATTTTTCTAAAAAGATGATAAATAAAATGACCAAACGGAAAAATTCGCTTGGTCAAGAGGGGGAAGTATTTAATTTTTTTTGTTCAACTTTTTATATTGAGATGGTTTCAATCCAACCTGCTTTTTAAAGATTCTTGTAAAATATTGATAATCGTCGAAACCAACGGATTCAGCAATTTGTTTTAGCGGTTCATTTTTTGTTTTGATGCAGATTTTAGCCTCGTTGATTCTTCTTTTAAGTATATATTGCTTGGGGCTAAGACCTGTTTCTTCTTTAACCTGCTTTGAAAATTGAGATTCAGTCATACCTGCAGTTTTAGCATAGGATTTTATTGTGCCTGCGGTTCTGAAAGAATGGGAAAGAATGGCAACAGGGCTTGATTGCAGTTCTTTATCTAATGGGGTTATAGCCTTTTTAAGGGCGCAGAGGATAGTCATTCCGCATAATGAACACATATTTTTTCTTGAAGGGTGCTGATCGATAACGTCGAAGGGGAGTTTTTTTAAGTGAAATAAGACCTCCGAAGGGTCTTCAATATGATAAAAATAGTCCTTCAAACCAAGAAATTCAACCATTTTATCACCAAAAAAATGCATCCAATGATAGGTAGTTCCATAATTGATGCGGAAAAAATAAGGAATGTTGGGAGGAATCAGAGCAACGTCATTTTTTGAATAGGTAAAAGTTTTGTTTTCGATAGTAATTTCCAAGGAACCCGATTCAACGATAGCGAGCATATAATTATCCCAACCGTCCGTTCTGTCAACTTCTTTTTTATCTCCAAAATCGGTTGTTCCGCAAGATCTTATCGAAACAAAAGAACCCAACTCGGTCTTTGAAAAATTGAGAGCTTCATTATGGTTTATAATTCCAAACATAAAATCACCCCTTTGGCTAAATTATATCTTTTGAATTTAAAAAAGTCAATAAAAATATTGACAAGGTTAATCGGCTCAGATATAATAAAAATGTAAATTTGAAGCAATAGGAGAGAATAAAATGCTTTTATATATTGTGCGACACGGAGACCCTATATACGACCCCGATTCTTTAACAGAATTAGGCCATCTTCAGGCTGCGGCGCTTTCAAAAAGGTTGGCAAGATATGGGCTCGATGAAATATATGCTTCTCCTATGATAAGGGCGCAGCAAACCGCTGAACCAACTGCAAAAATTCTAAAAAAACAAGTAGAAATCCTTGATTGGACAAGCGAAATTTTAGCGTGGGAAGATTTTTCTTTTATTTCGAAATCAGGTTCCAGAAGGTGGATATTCAGAAGCGAATACACCGAAGAAATGCGGTCTGCCGAAATAACGGGACTTGGGTATAATTGGTTCGAACACCCGCTTTTCAGCAAGGTAAACGCTAAAGCAGGTTATCAAAGACTTTTAAAGGCGTCTGATGAGTTTTTTGCGTCGCAAGGGTATATTCACGATTCAGAAAATTGTCGTTATATTGAAAAAGAGCATAACGAAAAAAGAGTTGCGGTATTTTGTCATGAAGGCTTTGGTGTTTCTTGGCTTGGCGTTCTGCTCGATATTCCGCTTCCTATGGCCTGGTCGATATTTAATAAATCACATAGCACGGTAACCCTTGTAAAAATCGAACCTAACGAAAAGGGAATTTGCGCTCCTCAAATCTTAACTTTTTCAAACGATTCTCATATTTATTCCGAGGGCTTGCCAACAAAACATCAGAACATAATTTATTATTAAAAACAACTTTAAAAAGCGCAAAAAAGTATTGCTTTTTTGCGCTTTTTATGTTTTAATAAACTAAAGCACGTTAAGGCTAAAAAAACGAGCGAAAGCGAAGTGGAAAAAATGTTATATAAAAAGAAAAATGAAAAAGAATTATCCGTAGAACTTTTTAAAAATCCAACCAGCGAATATAGAGGCGCTCCCTTCTGGGCTTGGAACTGCAAGCTCGAAAAGGAAGAACTCCTTCGCCAAATCGAAATCTTTAAAGAGATGGGTCTTGGCGGTTATCATATGCACGTTAGAACGGGTATGGCAACTGAATATTTAAGCGACGAATTTCTGGACCTTATAAAGGCTTGCGTTGAAAAAGGCAAGGAAGAGGATATGATTTCATATCTTTATGATGAGGACAGATGGCCCTCGGGGTCTGCAGGAGGTCTTATAACAAAGAATAAAGAAAACAGGCAAAGATTTATTCTTTTCACCCCTGTTTCCTATGAGGATTATGAATATGAAAATGATGATTATTTAATTTCGTCTTCAGCATTGGCTTCCCGTGCTCAAAATGGAGAGTTTATTGCTTGTTATGACATTATTTTAAATGATGAAGGCTATCTTAAAAGCTATAAAATCATAGATAAAGATGCTCCCGCTAAGGGAACAAAATGGTATCTTTATCTCGAAAGCGCCCATGAAACACCTTGGTTTAATAATCAGGGCTATGTTGATACGCTTTCCAAAAAAGCTATGGACGAATTTATCGAAACTACTTATGAGGCTTATAATAAGGTTATATCCGATGATTTCGGAACTTGGGTTCCATCTATTTTTACGGATGAGCCTCAGGTTTCGCATAAAGGCAAACTCCCTTATGCTACCGACCTTGTCGACGTAACGCTCCCTTGGACTACCGACCTTCACGAAACCTTTAAGGAAACTTATGGGGAGGATATTATTGAATCTCTTCCCGAACTTTTCTGGGATCTCGAAGGCGGAAAAACCTCCATTATCAGATACCATTATCACGATCACGTTTGCGAAAGATTTGTTAATGCTTTTGCGGATAACTGCGGAAAATGGTGTAAAGACCACGGTATTGCTTTAACGGGACACATGATGGAGGAACCTACCTTAACAAGCCAGACGCACGCTCTCGGCGAAGCGATGAGAAACTATCGTGGCTTTGAAATTCCCGGAATTGATATGCTTTGTGATGACGTGGAATTTACAACTGCAAAGCAGGCTCAGTCAGCAGTACATCAATATGGCAGAGAGGCGATGCTTTCGGAGCTTTACGGAGTAACGGGTTGGGATTTTGATTTCAGAGGTCATAAATTCCAGGGTGACTGGCAGGCAGCACTCGGCGTAACCCTTCGTGTTCAGCATCTTTCTTGGGTTTCAATGAAGGGCGAGGCAAAGCGTGATTATCCTGCATCAATCAGTTATCAATCTCCTTGGTATCAGGAATATAGAAACGTTGAAGACCATTTTGCTCGTGTTAATACTGCGCTCACAAGAGGTAAACCAAACGTTAAAATCGGCGTGATTCATCCAATTGAAAGTTATTGGCTCCATTGGGGACCGAATGAGCAAACCAATGCTATAAGAACCGAAATGGAAGCAAATTTCTCGAATCTAGCAAATTGGCTTGTAAAGGGTCTTATCGACTATGATTATATTTCCGAATCGCTTTTACCTGAGCTTTGCGAAAACGGAAAGGCTCCCATTAAGGTTGGCGAGATGGAATATGACGTTATAATTGTTCCTGCTTGCGAAACCTTGCGTTCTTCAACCTATGAAAGATTGGAGCAGTTCCAAAAATCGGGCGGAAAGCTTATTTTCTTAGGTGGCGCTCCAACTCTTGAAGATGCAAAAGAGAGCAAAAGAGGACAAAAACTTTATAAAAAGAGCGAGCAGGTTCAGTTTACTAAGCAATCGGTTCTTGATGCCTTGGAAAAATATAGAACTATTAAGATTTTAAGGTCAAATGGAGAAAAAACCGAAAGATATTGTCATCAGGTTAGAATCGACGGAGAGAGTCGTTGGCTATTTGTTGCGCAATCCGGCCGTCCTTATAACAAAAATCTTTCAAGACACGAAGTTATCGATATTTATATGGACGGCATTTATTCTGCCGAACTTTATGATACTCAAACCGGTGATATAATCCCCTTGGAATGTTCTTATAAAAACGGAAAGACTGTTATCAGAAGAACGGTTTATGATTTTGATAGCTTGCTTATTCGTTATAAACCGGGCGAGTCTGATTATAAAGAGAACGATGTGGCTGTTAGCGAAAATAGTGCTGTTTCAACCCCATATTTTGTTGATTATTCTCTTTCCGAACCAAACGTATTGCTTCTCGATATAGGTGAACTTTCGCTTGACGGCGAACCCTTTGCAAAAGAGGAAGAACTATTAAGAGCAGATAATGTTTTGAGAAAAAGAATCGGCGTTCCTTCTAGAAAGGAAGCGGTTGCTCAGCCATGGGTAATTCCTCCTGAGGAGCCTTCTCATAGAGCAACAATTCGTTTCAGAGTAATGAGCGATATTTCAGTTTCGGGCGCAAAATTAGCTTTAGAAGATGCTGACATCGCAAAAGTAACCCTTAATGGCGAAGTAGTTTCGGCAAAACCCGATGGTTGGTATGTTGATAAATCAATCGGAACGATTGCGCTTCCCGAAATTAAAGTTGGCGAAAATATTATCGAGGTTGAGGTGCCCTTTGGAATCAGCACGAATATTGAATGGTGCTATTTGCTTGGAGATTTTGGAGTTAGCGTAGTGGGCAAAAACTGCAAGCTTATAGCTAAACCGGAAAAGATTTCTTTCGGTGACGTTGTTATTCAAGGCTTCCCGTTCTATGGCGGCAATATAACCTATCATCTGCCTTTAGAGCTTGAGTCGGGTAAATATAACGTTCATATTCCGCATTATGTTGGAGCAATGGTAAAGGTTGAACTTGGAGAGGATAAAAAACCGATAATCTATCCTCCTTATAATGCAGAAGTTGAGGCAAAAGAGGGCAAAAATACCCTTGATATAACTCTTTTCGGAAATAGATATAATGCCTTTGGTTGTATCCATAACGCAGACAGAAAATACGGATGGTTAGGGCCCAACTGTTGGAGAACAATTGGCGACGAATGGTGTTATGAATACATTCTCAAAGAAATGGGAATAATCTCAACTCCAGTTATAACCAAAAAGTAATATTTATGAAAAAAATAAAAACGGAACTATCTTTAATCGAGATAGTTCCGTTTTTCCTTTTAGTAGGCAAGTTTCCAAAAATCTTCCGTTCTGTCTATGGGAGTTATTGAAACAGAAAATGTGATTTCTCTGTCATTAAGGGTGTATTTAGGGTTAATTTCAGGTCCGCAAGAGTGTGAACCAACGCCTGAATGCATATAATCGAAGCAGAGAACGTTATAGTCGGTTTTTCCAAGTTCAAAATCATATTTGCAAGCCATAAGATCTTCCTGCTTATAAGGAATAAAGGAGAAATCGAAGCTCGAAGAACCTGAAATAAGCAAGCCTCTTTTAGTTCCGTCGTAAACTGCGCACCAAAGAGTATCAGTGTGATTTCCGTTGTCCTGAGGGTGAACGAAATGGGTGTACTGAGCATCTGCGGTTGATTTAAAATGTCCCATATGCGCCGCGTTTTTCATATCCACATAGCTTTCTTCGGGTCCCATTCCAAAATATTCGAGATTACCGAAATTTTCAGGCATAACCGCTCTTAGTCCGAAACGGGGAAGGAAGGGGATTTGCTCTCCAACAGTAGCGTGGGTTATAACGTCAATCTTTCCGTTGGAATCAACAATGTAATCTATGCTGCCTTTAAGAATGGGAAGGTGGGTTTGAGAAGCATAAATATAATCAACAGAAATTTTGAGGTTATTGTCTTGCTCGGAGCAATAAATATCCAAAGGAATAAATTCTGCGTGGTCAAGACCTGTGTTTTTGAAGAAATCAAGTGCTCTTTCGTTGTCTATTTTTGCGTGATAAGCATTTAATTGCAGGGGCTCTTTAATAAAGTTTGAACCCTTATAATCGAGTTTTGTAAAGCAACCTTCAATTTTTGAGAAGGTGTAGTTGAATGCTTTTGAGAAGATCTCGATTTTCGAGCCGGTTTGGGTGAAAGAAAGTCTTCCCAGGGCTGTTTTGGGCTTATATTCCAAATCGTTCATAATAAGGAATTGAGAAGAACTAAGCTCAAGCCCGAAGGGTATGCTTTCGGAATCGGTTGCATTTTTAAAATAAATTCTTATATAGCAAAGTCCATCGAGATTCTGCGGATAATCTATATGAATTTTTGCGCTCGAATGGGGAGCAAGAGGCAAAACGTCAAGGTCGCCTTGCAAAATGGTTTTGCCGAATCTGGTTATTTCATAATGACCGGAAAGGCGAGAAAGAAAAATAAAATCATAAAGATTAGTTATTTTAAAATCGCCATTTTTAGCATCAATTTCTTCAACTTTAACGGGCTCTATAACGTTTTTATATTCTATAAGACCGGGCGTTGGCATACCGTTAGGCTGTATAAGACCATCGCAACAGAATTCACCGTCGTGATAGATTTCGCCAAAACCGCCGCCATAAAGGTATTTATCCTTGCCATCTTCGGTTTGTCCGTCGTATAATCCGTGGTTAAACCATTCCCAAACGCAGCCGCCCATAAGCCTCGGCTCTTTATAGATTAAGTCCCAATAGTCTTTCAAATCTCCGGGGCCGTTACCCATAGCATGAGAATATTCGCAAAGGAAAAGAGGCTTTAGATAAAGCGGGTCTTGGCTTTTGAGAATATCAATCATATAATCGATAGAAGGATACATTCTGGAGTTCATATCCGAATCGGGATTAAACTGACCGCAGCATTGGTTTCCGCAATAACCCTCATAGTGTGTGGGTCTTGATGGATCGCGGTGCTTTGTCCAGGCAATCATTTCGGCAATATTTTCGCCATACGAACTCTCATTTCCCATCGACCAAGCAAAAACGCAAGCGTGATTTTTGTCGCGCTCAACCATTCTGGAAACTCTGTCAACGTAAGCGGCACGCCATTCCGGCTTTATGGAAAGGTTGTAATCATCGCCAAAGAAATAAGCGGGATGACATTCAAGGTCGGTTTCGTCCATAACGTAAAGTCCGATTCTGTCGCAAAGCTCCAAGAAACGAGGGTCATTGGGATAGTGACTCGTTCTAACGGCGTTTATGTTATGCGATTTCATCATATAAAGGTCGCGCGTCAAATCCTCAACAGAGCAAACGTATCCGTTTTTAGGGTTAAAATCGTGTCTGTTAACGCCTTTAAGTTTTATCGGTTTGAAATTGAAATAGAAAACCATATCCTTGATTTCAATTTTTCTGATTCCGATTTTAACTGCAATAAATTCCCCTGCAGATTCTATTAAAGCGGTGTATAAATCGGGAGTTTCTGCGCTCCAGATAATAGGTTTCGTAATTTTAAAGGAAGCATTATTAGAATTGGTTAAAACAACCGAATCCAATCTTTCTCCTTCGGGGTCAAAAAGGGTTATAATAGTTTCTTTAAGATTCGCTGCATCGAGGTCGATTTTTATTTCGCCCTCGCTGATATCTTCCGCCAACTCGGTTTTAACTTCTATATCTCTTATGTGGTCTTTTGGTCTTGAAAGCAAATAAACGTCGCGGAAAATGCCCGACATTCTCCATTTATCCTGAACCTCAAGATACGAACCGTCGCACCATTTTAAAACAACAACGGATATGCGGTTTTCACCTTTGTGGAGATATTTAGTGATATTAAATTCGCTCGTCATATGAGAAACCTGACTATAGCCCGCAAATTCTCCGTTTATGTAGAGATAAAAACAGGAGTCAACGCCTTCAAAAACGATATATTTTTCCGAGTCGGTTTCTTCAATGGTAAAATCCCTTGAATAAACTCCGGTTGGGTTCTTTTTAGGAACCCTTGGCATCATGAGCGGAACGCCATAGCGAACGTTAAGATATTGAGGTTTTCCATAGCCTTGAAGTTCCCAACAAGAAGGAACAAAAATTTCATCCCAATCGGAAATTTTTTGGTCGTAATAGGTTATATCATCGGGCAATTCATCATAGGAAGAGAAAAATTTGAATTTCCAATTTTCTCCCGAAAGAAGCTTGAACTGTTCGGATTCTTCTCTCTCGCATGAAAGCGCAGATTTGGCGTTAGAAAAAGGAATATAATAAGCCCTGTTTCTTTCGCAACCCAAGTGTAGTTTTGTTAGATTTTCGTGACATTTTTCGTAAACCATTTAAAATTCCTCCAACAAATAGTCTGTTAAGAAAACGGTTTTGCCTTGTTTTTTGTAATATCTTGGAACACGTCTTGAAATTCCGCAAATTATTTCGTAGTTGATAGTGTCGCATTTTTGAGCAACCTCATCAATGGAGATTTCTTCATTTCCTTGCTTTCCGAACAGAACAACCTCGTCGCCAACCGAAACGTTTTCGAGTTCTGAAATATCAACGATAAGCTGATCCATGCAAACGCGACCGAGAATTTTGCAACGCCTTGAGCCAATCAAAACCTCCCCTTTATTTGAAAGGGCGCGAGGATAACCGTCTGCGTAACCAACGCAAATCGTTGCTGTTTTTATGTTTTTGTCGGCCTTATATGTAAGACCGTAACTTGCATAATTGCCTTTGGCAAGGGTGTTAATTTCTGTTACAACTGCCTTAAAGCTCATTGCGGGGAAAAGAGGGAAGGGAATAGAAAAATTTCTGTCCGGCTTAAGCCCATATAGAATAATTCCGGGACGGAGCGCATCGAGATGAAATTCGGGTTTAGAAAGGGTTGCCGCAGAGTTGCAGCAGTGCCTGATTTTGGGATAATAACCCTTTTCTTCGAGTTTTTTGCAAGCGGTATTAAAGGAATCAAATTGAGTTTTCGTGTAGTTACCGTCGGGATCTCCGTCGCCGTCAGCCGCAGCAAAATGTGTGAAAATACCTTCGAAATCCAAGCAATCCAGATCCAGTGTATTAACAATATCATCTATTTTTCCGCCGTTAATGGTATCGAAGCCTAAACGATTCATTCCCGTGTTTAATTTTATGTGAATATTTAGTTTCTTTTTAGAAGACTTTAAAGTATCGCTTAATTTTTTAGCGTAATCATAAGAAAAAACAGATTGGCTGATATTATTATCTGCCAAAAAATCTGCTTCAGAAGGGTCGGTATAACCCAAAATGAGGATTTTTGAGTTGATTTTTGCTCGTCTTAATTCGAGGGCTTCGCGAGAGTTAGAAACAGCCAAAAAATCCAGCCCAAGATTTTCATAAAAACTTGCAAGCTCTATCGCGCCATGGCCATAAGCATTTGCCTTTATAACGGCAATAATCTTAGAGCCATTGACCCAATCCTTTATATTATTAATATTTTTTTCGAGATTATCGAGGTTAACTTCAACCCAAACACGTTTCGAAAAATCCATAAATCAGCGCTTCCTTAAAAGATTTTATTTAACTATATTATATAAAATGTTCTTGTGATAGTCAACAGAAAAAAGCAAAAAATATAAAAAAGAAGAAGCCTGCTTTCGAAAAGGTGAAAGCAGGTAACCAATTATTTGAATCCCAAAATTAAATTAGTTATATAATTAAGATACGATTATTTTAAGCAAACACGAATAATCCGAATCTGCCTAAAATGGCATAATTTTAGCGCTTTTCGGCTTGTCATCATCAGTAATGCACAAAGCATTACCGACTC